>CAWJNN010000064.1:0-72358 GCA_963844115.1 uncultured Planctomycetales bacterium
CCATCGCTGCGACGATGCGTTCGGCCAGTTCGCCGAGACGCGCCAGGAGTTCCCGGTCGCTGTTCGCGGTCACGACGAGACTCGTGCTCGCCGCGCCGCGCTGGGCCGGGGTGAGTCGAACGTCGAGACTGAAGCGTCCCGCCAGCTCGGTCAGGCTGCCGGTGACGATCGCATCGATGCCGAGACGGCTCGCCAGGGCACGCAGGGTCGCGTCGGAACCATCACCCTCACCAAGCGCCCCCCCTAACATCTCGGTCACGTCGCGATTCGGGATCACGCCGACTTCACCGCTCGTTTCGATGCGTTCCGCCAGCAGCTCATCGAGCGTACCCGTGCGGAATCCGACGGCGTTCGGACTGTTCAGACGAAACGGGAGGACGGCGATTCGCGTCGCCGCAGCGGGTCGCGAATCGATGGCACCGACTTCGAGCGCCGGCGACACCCGCGCCGGCAAGGCAGCGGCCAGCATGCACGCGATCAGGACGAGCCGCAGCGCGGAGCGGCGGATCCGAACGGCTTCAATCACGATTGCGACCCAGGGACTCGACAGCCAAGTTTTCCTCTACGGGTTCGGTGTCCCCGAATCTCGCCTGATCCGCTCGCGTCGCGAACCGGCTCGCCGCTGCAATCGGCGGCGGAGGCCAAGGCACGGACGATCGACGAGACGACGGTCAGGAAGCGCTCGTGTCCGGGCGCGGCCCCCACCCCTCGTTCTCGACCGCGACATCGAGGCGGGCGTAGGGTATGCGACGGCGGAACCGGTTTCAAGCGGCAACAGGCTCGATAAACCTCGCGTTGACGCGGGTTTAGAGAATTCTGGCAGGGTCGGGCGGGATCTCGGGCAGCACGCAACCGGAGCCGACCGGACGGTGTCGGAACGGGCTTGCCGGAGACTTCACGGGCAGCGGCCGAGGCGAGACCGGCCCTCAGACGACCGCCTCGCCCGCCCCCTCTTCCGATCCGGCCTTATATGGCGTTTCTGTTCGTAACCTCGCAGCTTTGAAGAGAGTGCGACCGACGGCGGACTCAGGCCGGTACTTACGCACACACTCGCAGGCTTCCTCCCCACGGTCGGTCGCCCTTCCGCAGTTGCCTTCTTCTAGTACTTTGCCAATCAGAGCGATCATTTGGTATGTTGACCTCCTCAAGAATCCCAAACTCGTACAGGGGACTTGCACCCCACAACAATCACGCCCATGACGGGCGTACACAATGCCGTGAACCGGAGCGGCCGACTACGCGGGTTTTGAAATCAACGTCGTTCGCCGCGGCCCGGTGAACGGTGGCGTTCGCCGCGTCAGTTGATACCCGAATAGAATCGCATGAAAGAATTTGACAACCATATCCGCGACACTGCGAAGGCGCGTATTCTCGACTTGGAAACGGGACTCGACGCGGACGTTGCGTTGTATTTTGGCCCGATCTTTCCTTCCATCGAGAAACGGTTCCGCGACTTTATCGAAGAGCTGAAGAACACCCAACCGGGAGAGGTCGCTCGTGATCGCTTAGCCATTGTCCTAAACTCGCCTGGTGGGAGCGCGGAAACGGTCGAGAAACTGGTCGAGATCGTTCGCTACCATTACGCCGAGGTCAAATTCGTCATTCCGGATGAAGCGATGTCAGCCGGCACCATCTTCGCGATGTCCGGCGACGCCATATACATGGACTACACATCCTCTCTTGGTCCAATCGATCCGCAGGTGAACAACGGTACGGATTGGGTGCCCGCGCTAGGATACTTGGATCAGGTCGAAAAGATGATCCAGAAGTCAAGCCAGGGAACGCTTACGGATGCCGAATTGGTCATCCTGCAGAACCTCGATTTGGCTATGCTTAGTCGGTACGAGCAGGCAAAGAACCTGACGATTACTCTTTTGAAGAAATGGCGCGTCGAGTACAAATTCAAGGACTGGGCCACGCATCGTAGCGACCAAAACAAACGTGGCCAGCCGGTCACGCTCGAAGAAAGGCAACAAAGGGCCGAAGAAATTGCGACGTTGCTGGCCGACAATAAGATTTGGCACTCCCACGGCCGGAAAATCGGCGTGAAGACGCTTCAGAACCTCCTCCGGCTGGAAATCGTAGATTATTCAGCCGATAATGACCTTCGGGGCAAAATCCTTGCCTATTCCGAATTCATCACGGACTACATCAATCGCCATGACTTCCCATTCTTCCTCCACCACCGACGATACTTCTGAGATCACTTCTCGACTTACTGACGCGTTGTCCGAGGCACAAGAATCTCGGTCTGCGGCTGATGCCGAGCGACTTGCTGCATTGCTAGAGAGAATCCGCGATCTTGAGTCTCGTGGGTTAATTCGCAGGCAGCGGTACTGCGCACCGACAACGGTAGATTTTGAGCGTCGGGTACAAATCGGTTCGTGATACGGCGGCGAACCATGCCATGCACCGGAGTGGCGGTGGCCAGCGTTTCCTGAAATCAAAGTCAACTCCCGCCACCCGGTGATGCCAGACGTTAGAATACTGGAATGGACACCGTTTACATCGAAACGTCGATCGTCAGTCACGCTACCGCGTGGCCAAGCCCGGATCCCGTCACTGCGGTTCTCCAAGATCAAGCACGACGCTGGATGGCCGAACAGCGCCCGCAGTTCAATGTGGTCACATCGCGACTTGTGCTAGACGAGGCGGCATTGGGCGACGCGGACGCGGCCAGAAGGCGATTGGCGATGCTCGCGGACGTACCGATTCTTGATCCGAACCCAGACGTCGAAGCCGTAGCCAACGAGATTTTGGCTCAGGCTCTAATGCCACAATCTGCAAAACTTGATGCCTCGCACGTTGCTACAGCCGCCCTCGCCGGTATACAATTCCTTTTGACACAGAACTGCCGCCACATCGCCAATGCCATTGTATTGCCGCGTTTGTACCGACTGTTGGACGAACTAGGATTGCCTGGATTGTTGATTTACACTCCGGCTGAATTTCTAGGAGGCTCACCAAATGACCGCTAATCCAATCTTGCAGGAACTTTATGCCGCTCGAGCTCAGATCATGGCCAACTACGGCGATGACCTTGGCGCGTATTTGCGGGATGCGGCTGAACGCACTAGGGTGTCGGGGCACCCGATCGCCAATATCAAGCAGCGAACAATCCGATGCACCGGCGCGGCGAAGTCGGGCGTGGTGGCGATGAAAAGTCAATCGTCGCCGCCCGGTGATCGGTAGGAAGACGAGAAAAGGGTTCCAGGAACCGTTGTTTCGCCGGAAACTGTAAAACCGTAATCCGTTGACACGTTACGTTGGCGGCGTTGCACCAACTACGTCTTGAGGTGTTACGGCCGAAACAAACGGATAGCGAGCAAAGTCGCGTGCGTTCAGCGAAAGGATGTGGTTGATGCCCGCCGTTTGCATCATCGCGACAAGTCGGGCGTCATGGACGGCGACGCCCTCGACGTTGTAATCCACCAGCAGACGTTGTAATCCACCAGCAATTGTCGCCACGCCTGATACGTGGCCGGAGATTCAGCCAGAATCACACTCGTGCGTTCGATAAACTGCACGCGCCGCTGCGTTGTCGCCACGCTTTGTTGGTAGCCGCCCCGTGCGCTCGTTGGACGGGTCGAGACATTCCAGAACTCGGCGATGTTCTGTGGACAGGTTGCCAGCGTATGGCCAGAGGCTCGCAGGGATCGAATTGCTTGCAGAATCGTCGCGTGTTCGGGATCGCTGCGGTCGAAGAGCCGAAGCCAAATGCCGGTATCGACCAGGTACTGCATTAGTCATGGTCCGCGTAAATGTCGGCCCTCGAAAAATCTGCGGGCAGCGAGGGACCGTCAAACAACAGCGGTTCCAACTCGCGGTCGAACTCCGCGGCGGAACTGTTTTTCAACAACGCCATGTCGTTGTCCACGAGCGAACGCAAGTACTGCTCCACCGTCATTTGGTGGGCTGCGGCAATCGCAGTTAGTGCTTTCGCAGTGCCATCGTCTAGTTGGATGGAAGTCATGGGCTTTTATCTCCTTCTTTCCTATTCTAGTTCATCGGTATGTGCATTGCCAACGCCGCTGTATAGCCAGGTTCCCGTAAGTCGTCATCCGCCGGACCATAGCCGATTATGGCGAATGCTTCAGCGAAAGAATCGATTGATGCGCTGAACGAGAAAAGGGTTCCAGGAACCGTTGTTTCGCTACTAGCGTGCATAACGTCATGCATGGTGGCATCCGTGCAGGTTTTACACAACCAAGAGTGGCAACAACAGCGTCGCAATGCTGAGCACCAGGAAAAAACCGCACATGTCAGTAATCGTGGTCAAGATCGGGCCGGAGGCCAACGCGGGGTCAACACCGACGCGTTTCAACGCCAACGGCAACAGGCCTCCCAGCGAGACGGCCACCATGGTATTCCCAGCCATCGCCGCTCCGACAACGAGTCCCAGGTAGGGGTTGCCTTTCCAGAGAACTGCGACCGACGCAATCAACAGGCCGAGGACGAGTCCATTCAGGATGCCGACCGAGATTTCCTTCAGCCAGACGTATCCCAGCTCGAACGGTTTTACGACGCCAAGTGTCAGTTCTCGCATGCTGACCGCCGCCGCCTGATTGCCCGTACAACCGCTCATGTCCGAGATGATCGGTAGAAAAACAGCAAGCGCGATGACTTGCGTCAGCGTGTCTTGATAAAAGGCAATCACACTTGCTGCGACAACATTCAGAGCGATGTTGATAGTCAACCATCCGAGCCTGCGTCTGGCGCGGACCAGAGTTGGCATGCTGCGCAGCTCTTCGCGGACAATACCTTGGGAACGGCGGAAGTCGCTTTCAGCCTGTTCGCCAAGTGCTTCTTCGACAGCGGCGCGCCGGACCACACCCACCAGGCACCGGTTGTGATCGGTGATCGGCACGCCGAAAAAATTGTGCGAGTCGAAAAAGTCACGCAGCTCGTTCAGCGACGTCTGGTCGGTGAACGACAGGGGATCGCCGAGCATGAGTTCACTGATGGGCCGGTTGCGGCGCGCGAGCAACAGGTCTCGGAGGCGAAGCACGCCAACGAGCTGCCCATTTCTCGCGGTCACGAACACATATTGTACGTTGTAATCCGCGTAGCGATCGGCGTTCTCGCGCAGGTCACGTATGACGTCGTCGACGGTTTGCGTCTGTGAAAACGCCAGAAACTCCGTGACCATGATTGCGCCGGCAACGTCGCGATCATATTCGACCAGCGACCGCAGTTGCCGGGCCTCGTCAGGTTCCAATTGGGCGAGAATCGCATCCGCATCGCTTGCGCGTAGGTCTCCCATCAAGTCGGCCCGTTCGGCGCTGGGCATTTCGTGCACGATGGCGGCGGCGGTTTCCGCCGGCAGATGCTCGACCAGGTCCGCGGCCTGCGCGGCGGGGATTTCCTCTAGCAGGTCGGCGGCGGCGTGTGGGGCGAGCGTGGTGAGCAGCTGCGTCTGGTCTTCTTCGGCGAGCCGAGCGACGGCACGCGCCGCTTCGCCTGCCGGCAACTCGTCGAGAAACTGTTCGACCAATTCCGCATCCCGTTGGTCGATCAGTTCCTTGAGTTTTTCCCAGGGGCGTGGTGATTCGGTTTCTGACATCATCGGAGTGGTGCTTGTTCCGGGACTTGGGTTTCAGAAAGGTTTGTTGACCGGTGCGACGACGAAGACACGTTCTTCAACCCGCCTTCAAGGGGGTACTTCGATAACAGGAATGGTGGTGGCGGCGCCAGTCCCCCTATCCCGCACCAGGCGGTTGGCATTTTCGATTCCAACCAGGATGGCCGCGCGCAGGGAAGCGTCCGCATTACCGCGGACGAGATTCTTGACCGACGACACCAGGTTTCGTCCTGTCTTCGGTCCAGACAGGTCAGAGTTTCTTGTTGCACCACGGACAGTAGCTCCAGAATGCCCGCAGAACGCCCCAGCCACAGCGGGTGCAATTCTCCGACGATCCTTCGACTTTCCACTTGCGGCGGACGCACGCACGACACCAGGGACAATATCGCATAAATGGCATCAACTGTTTGCGCTTGCAGCGTGCATTTTCGCAACGGGCGCTGTAACGGACATCGGAATATCCGCGATTGCCTTGCGGTTCAAAGCCGGGACCATAGCACGACGGGCAATAGCGCCAGTCGAGTTTCATGCCGCGGCAGCAGCGAGGGCATTGGAGTGGAAACCTGGTGTCGTCGCCATGTTTCTTTCGTGCTTTTCCACACCAGGGGCAGGAAGTCATTTGTTCGGAAACCGGACCGTCGCAGGATGCGCAGGAATATCGCGACTCCAAAGTTTTGCCAAATTGATGCACAAATTCCTGACGGCGAATCGCTTGCCAGTCCCGTCGCGTGGTTTTCGTCTTGCGTTTTCTGCTGCGCGTCGAGGCGTACTTGATCGCACTTGGCTTGGCCCGTTGAAATGCGGCCAGCATCTGCCCCGCGTCCCGGTAGCGACGACGGACGTCCACTTCGACCGCTTTGCGAATCACCGTCACCATCTCGGGATGCAGACGGTGGCGGAGTCGGTCATAACCGACCGGAGGCCAATCGTAAGGCCAGCGGGGCAGCTGGCCCGAAAACATGCGATACAGTATCAGTCCCAGACTGAAGACGTCGGAACTGAAGGACGGCTTGCCCATCGCCTGCTCGGCGCGATATAGCCCATGGTACCGGCCCCCGAGGCGTCAATCGTCTTGTGAGCGATACGGGCGATGCCGAAATCGGTCAGACGCAGACGATTGTCGGGGAATACGAGAAAGTTGTCCGGTTTGACGTCGCAATGAATGATGCGATGTTCGTGTGCGTACGCAACGGCCTCCAGCATCTGTTCAGCGAAGCCCAGCGCGGTGTCGAGCGACATTCGTTTTTGCAGGCGTTCGTCAAGTGTGCTTTGGCCAAGCGCGGTCGTGATGACGAAATGGCCGTTAATGAATTCGGCGTTTTTCAGCGGAAGGATGTTAGGGTGTTCCAGGCGAGCGGCGACGCGGACTTCGTGACGGAAGTCCTCCAGGGTCTCCGGCGTGACCAGGTGCGGAAAGGGTATTTTTAGCGCGACGCGAACGCCTTCGATCGTGTCGCGGGCCTGGTAGACCAGGCGCAAAGCCACCCTCGCCCAGCTTGCGCTCGATCTGGTACTTGCCGAGTTTTTGACGAGCCTTAAGCATGGGGGGATATGGTCAGTCTAGAGTGGCTAGTGTTCAGAGACGTCGGTCGAAATTCAGCCCTCGGACCCCGCCGACTGATCACGGCGAACTCACAATGTACACATTTCAGCGTTGTTGAAATGTCTTCGGTAAAACTGCATGTATTGTACCTTGCGTTCCACGGCATCGACGACGGCATCGGTGAAATCGACCTTGGTGAATTTCTGCGCACTGCCGAGACCACCTGGGCTGAAGACGTTGATCTCCATCAGCTTGTCGCCAGCGATATCAAGGCCGACGAGAAACATGCCGTCTTCGACCAGGCGCGGTCGCACGACTTCGGCAAGGTGAAGCACCGTGTCGTTTATCCCCGCTCGACGAATGCGGCCGCCGGCGTGAATGTTGCTGCGGACGTCGTCGCCCGTGCGGACGCGGCGGAAGGCCGCGTATTGGCCGCGAAGCACCAGGGGTTCGCCATTGAGCAGAAAGAGGCGCGTATCGCCTTCGGCGGCGGCAGGGAGATATTCTTGGGCAATAATGAAGCCGTCGCGACTGATCGAGCTAATAATCTGCTTCAGGTTATCGATGTCATCGCGGTGGACGATAAAAACGCCTTTGCCGCCATAGCCAAATAACGGCTTGAGTATGATCGTCTTCTCTTCTTTCAGCATCGCAACGATACGATCCGTGCTGCGCGTAATCAGCGTTCGGGGTCGAATTTCGCGCGGGTAGGTATTCAGATACAGTTTGTTAGCCGCCTTGGTCAGGCCGTCAGGATCGGACAGTACGATCACGCCATGCCGCATGGCGATGCGCCCAAAGTGGATGCCGGCGTTTTGCGCCAGGGACGCTGTGCGGAAGGATTGTTGCGCAACAGAAGGACATCCATATCGTCGATCGTGATCCATTGGCTAATCGCCTTGGGACTGTTCAAGGTGGCCAGAAATGTCTCGGCCGACGTGTATTTGCCCGGCGGTACTGTGCGGGCGTGGGCGACTATGCGATCGTCCATATCACAAGTCAGGTTGCCGGCGGTGGTGATCCAAACTTCATGGCCGCGATGCGCCGCCTCGGCAGCGATGCGGTAGGTCGTCTGACCCGATTCGGAGCTGTTTATCACGTTGACCAAAATGCCGAGTCGCATGCCAGTCTTCAGGGTCGAGTGTTCGGTGTTGCGTGTTCAGGCATCAAGACGCGACCGGGACGTCGAACTCGTAACGCTAGAGCGTACACATATCCACGTTGTCGAAATTTCGTCCGTAGTATTGCATGTAGTCAACTTTTCGTTCGATGGCTTCAATGACGGCGGCCGAAAAATTTGTTTTCTCAAATTGCTGGGCGCTGCCCAGGCCGCCGGGGCTGAAGACATTGATCTCCATCAGCTTGTCGCCGACGATGTCCAGACCGACCAGGAACATGCCGTCCTGGACCAGCTTGGGGCGCACGATCTCCGCGATGTGCAGGATCGTGGCATCAACCTCCGCTGCCGCTTTCGTGCCGCCGGCGTGGATGTTGCTGCGCATGTCGCCACCACTGCGCACGCGACGAAACGCGGCATACTTTCTGCCGATTCGCAACGGACGTCCGTTCATGACAAACAATCGCATATCGCCCTGCTCGGCCGCGGGAAGGTATTCCTGTGCGATGACATACCCATCGCGGCTGACCGCGTCGATCATTTGATTGAGATTGGGAATGTCGGTTTCGCGGACCAAAAAGACGTTCGCGCCGCCGGAACCCTGCAACGGCTTGATCACGATGGTTCCTTCTTCCTGCGCAAACGCTTTGATCTCTTCGCGATCGCGTGTGATCAGCGTACGAGGCCGCACATCTTCAGGAAAAAGCTGGAAGTACATTTTGCTGGAGGCCTTGGCCAGCCCGTTCGGGTCGCTCAGCACGATCACACCGCGGCGCATCGCCAGGCGAGCGAACTCGGCCGCCACGGTGGAAGCCCAGGGACGCCCGAGATAGTCGTCGGAAGGTACGTTGCGCAGCATCAGCACGTCCAGTTCGTCCACTGTGATGCGACGACGGACTGCCGCCTTGCCTTGCAGGTCGGCCGTATAACTCTCGGAACTCCCGTACCGCGGTTTGGGTACGGACGTGGCCCGGGCGCGAATCATATCATCAGGATCATAGGCCATGTCCCCCACGCCCATAACCCATACCTCATGTCCGCGGTTCAGAGCGGCCTGCCCTAAACGGCTGGTCGTAAACTTACCCTCTTCCGTTTTGACATCGTTGACGATGAATCCGATTCGCATATTATCGTGTCCTGAACTCTGAACCGTGAGAACTCTGAACTTTGACTTTTGAACGCCGAACTCTGGCCACTACAACGTACACAAATCCACGTTGTCAAAATTGCGGCCGTAATATTTCATGTAATTCACTTTTCGTTCGAGCGCATGAATGACATATCTATTGAAATTTATCTTGGTAAACCGTTGAGCGCTTCCCAGTCCGCCTGGACTGAAGACGTTGATTTCCATCAGCTTGTCGCCCACGATGTCCAGACCGACCAGGAACATACCATCCTGAACCAGCTTGGGGCGGACAATTTCTGCGATGCGTAGCGCAACGTCGTCCACCTTCGCTTCGGCCAGCTTGCCGCCGGCGTGGATATTGCTGCGCATGTCTCCACCGGTGCGCACTCGTCGGAACGCGGCGTACTTGCCTTTCACTTGAAGTGGCCGGCCGTTCATAACGAACAAGCGCATGTCCCCCTCCGCAGCCGCCGGCAGATATTGCTGAGCGATCACAAAACCATCCCGGCTGACGGCGTCAATCATCTGGTTGATGTTGGGTAGATCGTCCGGGCGAACAAGAAAAACGCTTGCTCCGCCGGAGCCTTGCAAGGGTTTCAGAACGACATTGCCCCCTTCTTGCTGAGCGAAGGCCTTGATCTCGTCGTTGTCGCGTGTGATCAGCGTACGGGGCCGCACCTCTTCAGGAAACAATTGGAAGTACATTTTGCTGGAAGCCTTGGCCAGGCCGTTCGGATCGTTGACCACGATGACACCATGCCGCATGGCAATGCGGCCAAACTCGGCTGCAGCCGTCGTGGCCCAGGGGCGTTTGAGGACGTCGTCCGACGGTACGTTGCGCAGCATTAGCACATCCAGGTCATCCACGGTGACCCGCTGGCGAACTGCGTTCTTTCCCTGCAGTTCCGTCACGTAAGATTCCGAAGTCTTGAATCGCTTGTCCTTCCGAGCAGAACGCGCCCGAGCGCGAATCAATTCGTCTGGATCATAGGCCAGATCGCCAACTCCAATTACCCAGGCATCGAGACCGCGCTGGTGAGCCTCGTGGGCCAATCGCATTGTGGTGAAGCCGGCTTCCTCCGTCATCACGTCGTTAACCAGAAATCCAATTTTCATGAGTTGCTTTCTTTCAAGAGATCCAGAACACTTGCACCTTGCCGCAAACGTTCAAGGCGCTGCAAGGCATCAGGGTCATCCATGTACCGCGGCCTGAGTGGCGGCTTATGGAGTACCTTGCGGAATTGCAATTCGCGGACCAGTGGAATGTGTTCCGCAGCCATTTTCCCGAGGAAAAGTGGTTCGAGCGATCCGCCCTTGGCCAGATACTCCAACATGCGTTGCAGGCCGCGCAAATAGACGGCGTCCTTGGTAAGCCCGCCCCCACGGTAGACGCGCATGGTAATCATGTAGGCAGCGCGCTGAGCAAAATCGAACTCGCGATCCAACGTGCGATACGTGTCGACGAAGGTGGCACCGTCGCTTACCATGTGCGCGGCAATCACGCGCGCCGCCAACTGCCGAATTCGCGGCCGGTTTAATCCGCCCACCAGATACTCCGCTAACACGGCAAGGCCTTCCTGTAGCTCGTCATAGCCGGCCAGGCCGGAGTACAACTGCCGAAACGGCTGAGCCCGGCCGTTGAAATACGTCAGCAAGTGGGTGCCGACTTCGTGTTGCAGGAGAGCGTTTACCCGCGATGCGGGAAGCGTCGCGCTGTCGTTGATCAACAGCCGCCCGCGGGATACCATCAGGCCGGCTCCCTTTGAATTCACGCTGACCTTCGCGGTGAAGCCGTCATGCTGTTTTCGATAATAGGCAAATTCGGCTTCAGCCTGTTTGGCAAATTCTTCCGGAGTGACGGATTTCCCTTTCGCATCCTCACGACTGCGTGATGAAGTTTCATTCAAAATACGCTTCGCCAAATCGATCAGGTTGTCCGATATTCGACCGTACAGCTGCAAACTTCCGTGCAGGAAGCTTGGCGTGTTACGATCCCGCAGCATGGTGATTTTGCGGTCCAGTTCCTCTTGTTTTTGTTGAAACAGATGATGTAGCGCCGGATCTTCCACACGTTCGATAGGAATCTTGTACAACTGCCGCTTGAGAACGGCCGGGTCCATCGGTATCGGGAGATAATGAAAGTCTGGTTCCCGTTCGAAATTCGACGCTTGGAAATCGCGCCATGCCGCATTGGAGTTAACGGGGGTGATCTGCAGCAGAAAGTCGAACGTGTTACTAACCGCCGCCAACTGTTCGTCAATTTCCCAGACGGCCTTGACGACAGCGCGGCGGCCCAGCGCATGGTAATGCGGCGGACTGTGTGTCGTCTGGCCGTCGACAAACTCGAAGATGCCGCGACGCAGTGCCAGGCCAAATCGGCGCCGCATGGTTCTGAGCAACATCGGATAGTCATGCCCCGTCTTGGGATCGCGATAGACCGGTGGAACGGAAATACCCACGGTCGAACAATTCAATTCACGCGCCCGTTCGCGACTGAGCAGGGGCGGCAAATCCGGCGGTGCGACTTTTGCCTCGCGCTGGATGTCGACGGCCACCGACTGTTTCATGACTTTGATCTTTTTGAGACCGCTGCTGAGTACTTCCACGGTTCGCGACAATGCAACGCTTTTTGGCGCACAAATCGCAAAACGTGGCGAAACCTCCGGCGCGCGTGGGTCATTCGATTTGCCACCGTCCGGAGCGGACCAGATCTCAACGATCAGGAAAGCACCGAACTCGCGGCCGAGAGCTTCTACCATCCGATCGATCAACCGCGTGAGATCCTCGCGTAAGTTTCGGTCACCGGGGGCTATCAGATAAGACGCCTCGCTTTTGACCAGATCTCGGGTACCGGAGTCATCCATGTCGGGAGGATCACGATAAACACAAAGGAACGGCAACTGCCGATCGATATGCAACCGACCACCGCCCGGCAACGTGCGGCGCACGCGCTGATTGGCGGCCAGGCGGGTGCAGATGATGTTGATTAACGTGTCGCTGATCGTCTTGGGTTTCTGCTTTCGCTTAGCCAACAGCACCTATTTCCTCCGCGACTCCGTCCGCCGCCTTTTGGAGAGCCTGACTGATCGCGAACAGCTGATCTTGATCTGGGTGTCCGCTCCATTCATCCATAAAGACCTTCTTGAATTCAATAGCGATCGCGCAGACGTTGTTGGGAAACGCCTGATGGATCCACGTCGGAAAATGTCCGCCAAAAAATTTGACGTTTTCACGGACGTCCAGGTGGCGTCCCTGATAATCATAGTTTCCTAGTTCCCGGATAAATCGATCAACGACCGGCGCCCAGCGCCGGCGATCCATGCTGCCGGTGCCTATATTGACTTCGGGGTTTCCGTCGGCATCGGCTGCCGGCCCTTCGGGCCCGCCACGCCGGTGGTTGTAGCTGTGAACATCAAAGACGACAACCCGATTGTAGCGTTCAACCAGCCGTGTCAGCAGCGCGTGGACATGATAATAGAAGGTATCCCAGGCGATCAGCGACCGTTCGGCAGCATCTTCCGCCAGCGGTTCCTTCCAAACTTGTAGTCCCCACGCGTCGTCTGGAGTACGGTAAACGGCGTTGTCACGCGGCCGATTCAGATCGACTTCGAACCGGGACCGCAAACCGACAATCCGAGTCGGTGCGATGGATGTCCACATGCCCGTAAAGGGATCCTCCTCACGCAGTCGATCGCTTTCCTCAATGGCAAGCAGGTCGATTAACTCGTCACGCACCGCATGGCCATCGTGGACCGCCGCTGCCACCAACGGTCCGTCTCCCACCTGTAACTGCCAGATTGGCTGATCCATAGTTCGTTTATTAGCTCCTTACCGCAACCTATTCAATCACCAGCAACAGATCGCCCGTTTCGACCTGCGAACCCGGGGCAACGAGGACCCTGCTGACGCGGCCGTCTTTTTCGGCGACGATGGTGGTTTGCATTTTCATCGCTTCCAGCATCAACAACTTTTGGTCTTTGGCCACCTTGTCGCCCTCACGGACGTTCAACATAACGACCATCCCGGGCATGTGAGCGGCGACCTGACTCGGGTCCGTTGGGTCGGCTTTTTCGTGAATCGCGGAAATCTGTTCGAGGGAATGATCGACGACCGTCACGTCACGTGGTTGGCCATTTAGCTCGAAAAAGACCGTGCGGCGACCGTCCTGTGGCTCGCTGATTGCCGTCATTTTAATAATCAAAGTCTTGCCCGGCTCGATCTCCACCTCGATTTCTTCGCCCGTTTTCGTACCATCGAAAAAGACCGGCGTCGGCAAAACGCTGGTGTCGCCGAAAAGTCGTTGGTGAGCGGCAAATTCGCGATAGACTTCTGGATACAACACGTACGACACAACATCGCGCCGCTGCGGCTTGCGCCCCAGGTCACGTTTTAGTTCTGCGGATGTCTGGTCGAAATCGGCAGGCGGAAGGGTTTCTCCCGGCCGTCCGCGCTGCGGCTTGTGGTCGCCGAGGATTCGTTTGCTGACGTCTGCCGGGAATCCACCCATCGGTTGACCCATGCTTCCATCCAGCAAGTCGATCACGGACTGCGGGAATGCCAGGATGCGATCGGCAGCCATCACGTCGCGAGTTGTCAGATCGTTGGTGACCAAAAACAATGCCATGTCCCCGACGGCTTTCGAAGTGGGCGTGACTTTGACGATGTCGCCAAGCAATTGATTTACTTCCGCGTAAGCGCGGCAAATATCCGGCCAACGCTCGCTTAGACCCAAAGCCCGCGCCTGCTCGAACAGGTTCGTGTATTGACCTCCCGGCATTTCGTGACGATAAAGATCGGCGCCGGCGGCCAATACAGGACTTTCGAACGGCACGTAAAACTCACGAACCGCGCGCCAGTATCCGGCGATCGCATCGAGCGACTCGGCGGCGAGGTGGGTGTCACGTTCGGTAAAACGGAGGGCTTCGACCAGCGTATTGAGATTGGGTTGGGACGTGCCGCCGGACATCGGCGCCATTGCGGCGTCGGCAATGTCGAGTCCCATGTCGGCAGCCTTCACGACGGATGCGGCTTGTACACCGGCAGTGTCATGCGTATGGAAGTGGATCGGAATGCCGATTTCCTGCTTCAGCGTTTTCACCAGGAGTTCAGCCGCATGCGGCTTGCACAGGCCGGCCATGTCCTTAATCGCCAGAATGTGAGCGCCCATCTTTTCCAGTTCGCGGGCCAGAGCGACATAGTATTTCAAATCATACTTTGGTCGGTTGGCGTCGAGGATGTCGCCGGTGTAGCAGATCGCAGCTTCGCAGATCGCGCCGCTTTTCAACACGGCTTCCATGGCGACGCGCATGCCGGCCGTATTGTTCAACGCGTCGAAGATGCGAAAGACGTCAATTCCAGCGTCGGCTGCTTCCTTGACAAACTCCTGCACCACGTTGTCGGGGTAGTTGGTATATCCGACCGCATTGGACGAACGCAGCAGCATTTGAAACAGAATGTTCGGAATCCGCTCGCGCAGTTCGGTCAGACGCTGCCAGGGACATTCTTTCAAAAACCTCAGGGACGTATCAAACGTCGCTCCGCCCCACATTTCCAGCGAAAACAGGTCGGGACACAACTGGGCATACGTGCTGGCGATATTGAGCAAGTCGTATGTACGGAAGCGCGTGGCGAACAGCGATTGGTGGGCATCGCGGAACGTTGTGTCGGTGATCAGAAGCCGCTTCTCTTCGCGGAGACCGGCGGCAAACTTTTCGGGTCCCAAATCCAACAGGCGCCGTCGCATGCCGTCAGAGAGGGTAAAAGTCGCAGTTTCACACCGAGGAACCGGGGCAGGCGCGCGGCGTGTCGCCGCGGGACGATCCTTGACCAGCGGGTTACCGTTAACGACAGTTTCTGCGATGTAAGTCAGCAACTTTGTCGCGCGGTCGCGGAGTTCGGGAAACTCGAATAACGAGGGTGTCTCGTCGATGAAACTCGTCGTGAAACCGCCGGCCACAAACGTCGGATGCATCATCAGTTTGATGAGAAACGGAATGTTCGTCTTCACGCCGCGGACGCGGAACTCTTGCAAACTACGCTCCATGCGCCGCGTGCAATCGACGAATTGACGACCCCACGCGGTGACTTTAACCAGCAGCGAATCGTAAAACGGCGTCACCACCGCACCCGAAAACGCCGAGCCCGCGTCGAGTCGAATTCCCATGCCGCTGGCGGATCGGTAATGCGAGATCCGGCCGTGGTCCGGCACGAATCGGTTGGCTGGATCTTCCGTCGTTACGCGGCATTGCAGGGCGAATCCATTGGTCCGCACGTCGGTTTGTGACGTCAGTCCAATCTCCGGATCGTCCAACGCGGCGCCTTGCGCAATGAGAATCTGGGACTTCACAAGATCGATGCCGGTGACTTCTTCGGTCACGGTGTGTTCGACTTGAATCCGCGGATTCACTTCGATGAAGTAAAATTCGTTGCCTTCCACGTCGACCAGGAACTCGACTGTGCCGGCGTTGTCGTAGCGGACTGCCCGCCCGATCGACAAGGCCGCTTCGCAAATCTTCCCGCGCAGCGAGGGATCCAATGCAGGCGCCGGTGCGATCTCGACCACTTTCTGGTGCCGTCGCTGCAACGAGCAGTCACGTTCGAACAAATGGACCAGGTTGCCATGCTTGTCGCCCAGCAATTGGACTTCGATGTGCCGCGCACGGCGAATGAATTTTTCCAGGAAGACTTCGGAACTGCCAAATGCCGTTTGCGATTCGCGCTGGGCCGCGTCAAACGACTCGATGAAGTCAGCGGCCGCGTGCACGACTCGCATCCCGCGTCCGCCACCCCCATGAGCGGCTTTAAGAATCACGGGATAGCCCAGGGCATCGGCCGCCTTCTGTCCCTCGGCGACGTTTCGAATGGCCTGTGAGCTGCCGGCCAGGACGGGAACTCCGGCCTGCTCGGCGATCTTTCTGGCAGCCACCTTATCGCCTAGTTGCTGAAGCAGCTCCGGGCGCGGGCCCACAAAAATAATCCCGGCTTTTTCGCAGGCGTGTGCAAAGTCCGCGTTCTCCGAAAGAAATCCGTAACCCGGATGGATCGCATCAATCTGCTGCTGTAACGCCAGCGCGATGATCTGTTCGAAATTCAAGTAAGATTTGAGAGGCTCGCCCGGTTTGCCAATCTCGTAGGCTTCGTCCGCCTTGAAGCGGTGCAGCGCATAGCGGTCCTCGTGAGAATAGATCCCGACCGTACGAATTCCCAATTCGTGCGTGGTACGAAAAACACGAATGGCAATTTCACTACGATTCGCGGCCAAAAGTCGCTTAATCATGCCCATGTTGGATAATCCTACGTTCTGTCTCTCAATTGGAACATGGGAGGGAGCCACGCTCTCCCTCTAAAGTCATGGGAGGGAGCCACGCTCTCCCTCTAAAGTACAGAGCCTGCCGCCAGCCTACGAGCAGGCACAGGTTTTACGAGACACCAAATCGTATCCGCATAGCGTTCCGAAATCGATCCGGCAAATCCGTTCAGCGATCGGCCGCTCCGTCGTTGTCCGCCACCGCCGAGAGCTCTGAATGATGTCCCCTCATGCCGCGGTAACACGCAACCATCAGTGTGACGACGGTCAGCGGAATCACAAAGCCGACCATTACGTCGGTCAGCGTGCGACTGTATGTACTTTCGGTTGCGTCCAGTACCAGGTAGGTCGTGTAGGCGACGTAGTAGAAGAAAAAAAGTCCGCCTTCCCAGCGGGCAATCCGGTTGCCCGTGAAAAAAATCGGCAGGCAAGCCACGGCCACGGCGATCATGACCGGGATATCAAACCGCAGCGCCGTCGGCGAGACGGCGATCCCCTCAGGCGCGACAAGGCTCGACAGGCCGAGCACACAGAGGATGTTAAAGAGATTGCTGCCCACGAGGTTTCCCACGGCAATGTCTCGCTCGCCTCGCACGGCGGCGACAATCGACGTAACCACTTCCGGCAGTGACGTGCCCGCGGCAACGATCGTCAGTCCGATGATCAACTCGCTCATGCCAAGTCGCTTCGCCACGGCCACGGATCCAGAAATCAATAAGTTCGAACCGATGCCCAACAACACAAGTCCCACGACGATCAGGCCAAGTTGAATCAGCGTGCTGCGCATGCCGCGTTGCGCTATTGGGATCTCGTGAGAAAACTCTTCCTGTATCGCTCTGCTTTCCTTGCGGCTTTGGCGAATGCACCAATAGGTATAGGCCAATAGACAGCCGAAAAGCAGCAGGCCGTCGAGGCGGCCGATCCGTTGGTCCCAGCCAAGCACGAGCAACAGAAACGATGCGACAACCATCAGAGGCACGTCCCAGCGAATGAGTCGGCTCGACACCACCAGCGGCACGATCAGGGCGGAAATTCCGAGAATGAACAGCAGGTTAAAGATGTTGCTGCCCACGACATTGCCTACAGCGATATCCGAACTTCCCGCGACGGCAGATTGAATTGCCACAGCCAACTCGGGCGCACTCGTTCCGAAGGCCACGACCGTCAGTCCGATTATCAGTGGTGATACGCGCGCCGCGGCGGCCAAACGAACGGCGCCTCGCACGAGACATTCACCTCCGCTGATCAGGACCACCAGGCCGGCAACAATTTTCGCAATGTCCAGTGATGCGTCAGTCAAGTGTGTTATCCCATGGGGTCAGGAACAAGTCACCAACGGCGCCGCACGACGCGCCAAGCAATGCTCATTCGGCGTTTCGGTTACCTGCTCCATCTGCGTGGTCGTCCGCTTGTTTGCGCAACGGGGCTACCTTGGCATACTTGCCCATCAAGATGCCGGAGTTTCTTCGGCCTTGCCATCGTCATCGATCGGCGCAGTATCGGCAGGCGTGCCGGTCGCATGTTCATCGCCGGGCAAAGCTTGATCCAGCGTAAAGCAAAGCCGCACGGTGCGGTCGTCGCGAACTTCCAGTACTTCGGCGGTGCCGCCTTCAAAGCCGACGCGGTCACCGACCGAGGGCAGCTTGCCGCTGCGCGTCATCCACGCCCCGGCCACGGTGTCCATGTCCGGATCGGAAAACTCGATATTTAGTTTCTGCTCGACCTCTTCGACCGGCGTGCTTCCGAGCACGATGTACTGTCCCGGTCCGCTCGGCACAATATTCGGCGCAGGTACGTCGAATTCGTCCTCGACCGGGCCGACGATCTTTTCCAGTACATTCTCCAGCGTCACGATGCCGATGGTCGTGCCGTATTCGTCGACAACAAATGCCAACAGTTGATGCGACGCCTGAAAATGCCGCAAAACGCGGCTGATCGGCATGCTTTCCGGCACTTTGCGCGACGGGCGGATCACGCTGCGAAAGTCAAAGTCCACCGCGTCGGGATCGACGCCGACCAGGTCTTTCATGTGGACGACACCGAGAACTTTGTCAAGCGAACCATCGCACAGCGGATAACGGGTGTGCCTGGTGCGGCGGGCCAATTCCAAACACTCTGGCAGCGTCTGCTCGACGTCGAAAAAGATAACTTCGGACCGCGGCAGCATGACGCGACGGCAGACGATGTCGTCGAATTCGAAAACGGCGTTGAGCAAGTGGTGCTCGGATTTCGTCATGTGACCGTGCTTGTGGGCTTCGTAGAGCAGCAGTCGCAGTTCCTCTTCGGTCAGCGGCCCTTCGTGTTCGGCAGCGCCCTTTAATCCGACCAGCCGCAGTAAAAATGCTGTCGAGGCATTCAGCGCTACCAGAAATGGATAAGACACGATGTAGAACATCTTCAGAGGCGCAGCGCACCAGAGGGACATCACCTCCGGCCGGCGAATCGCAAAGATTTTCGGCGCCTGCTCGCCGACGACCAGGTGCAAGGCGGTGATCGTCGTAAACGCGATGGCGAAGGCGATGCCGTGCAGTAATTTCTCGGAATGCACGCCGATCGACGCCAGCACCGGTTGGAGTAGGTGCGCGAACGCCGGTTCGCCGATCCAACCCAAGCCGAGCGACGCCATCGTGATGCCCAACTGGCACGCGGCCAGCGAAGCGTCGAGCCGCTCGGCCAGCCACTTGGCGGTCCTGGCAAACGGCTTTCGCCGCGCGATCAACTGCTCGATGCGGCTGAGCCGCACTTTGACCAGCGCAAACTCGGCGGCCACGAAAAATCCGTTCAACAGCACGAGGACCAGGGCGCCCAGAATCAGGATCAGGTCAGTCAGCCAGGGTTCCACTTTGATAATTTATCCGGTCGATCCGTGTTCCGACTCGCGCTGGCAGCGAACACAGGTCGCCGCGTAGGGTACAGCCTTAAGCCTTTCCAGTCGAATATCCTTGCCACATGCTTCGCACAAACCGTAACTGCCGTCTCGCATCTGCCGCAGCGCCCGATCGATCGCTTCAAGCTCCTCGCTTTCGCCCTCGACTAGACTTGAGGTGGTCCCGTCGTCGTACCATTCGTCGTCATCTTCGTCGTGACCGCTGAGCAGCGAAAGATCGCCGCGGAGTGCGCCGGTCAGTTCGTCGCGTCGCTTGTGCAAAGCAGCCCGCAGGCTTTCGAACGCTTCTTTGCGATTCATGGCGTCTATTTTCTCCTTGGAGGTAGGCACGGATTGTAGACGGATTACGCGTTGGAAGGCAACTGCGATGCCAATCGCATCCCGTGAAAACTAGTATTGCAGACGTCGCTTGTCGGCTGGTTGGAATCCTATTCCGCCAGCGGTTGATCCAGCAGCCAGTCTTCGAGAATGACGTGTTCGACTCGCGGAGCGCAAAACAGCGACGATTTGTGCGGCAGCAGCGAGCGTAGCCATGGGTGGCAGACGACGCTGGCCAGCGCCTCGCCGCCGAGGCGGCTGCCGGTTTGTGACGCGACGTTTTCGGCAACGCGCCGGAACGTCGCCAGAATGAGATTCGGCGCGGCGCCGACGTGGATGACCGTTTGAATCCCTGTGGCGAACGTTTCTTCAATCGCCGTCCACAGCAGCTGTGGATGGTCGGTCCACTTACAGAGGATGTCGCCGGCCGTCTGGCGCAGGATCGAATCACTTTCGAGTGACATTCCAGCGTTGTGGAACGCCGGCACGACAACCGGCATGGATCGCCAAACTATCTTCCGCGCGTTGGTCGAACGCATTGTGATCGAAACGGTTGGTCGCACCGAGTACGTCAACGTAATGATTCGTTGGTCCGGTGGTTTTGAAAGTCGTCATCGAATCCTGAAACCGGTGCAACGTTTTGAGTGGCTGGAGTCAGCGTCGGAAATTCGTGAGTTGATCGAGCGACGAAAACGCGAAGGCAAGACCCACACCGAAGTCTCCGAGGAACTCAATCGTGAAGGATATCACTCGACAAGCTGTGGGGCATTCACGCCGGCGATCGTGTCATCACTATGCAAGAAGTTTCGCGATGAATCGCAAGTCGATGTCCGCGTGCATCAGTCAAACCAATGGGGTCTTCGAGAACTCGCGCACGAACTGGGCTTGCGTAAAGAAACATTGAACACCTGGCGACGTCGTGGCTGGGTGCATGCGACGCAGGAATCAACGCGTTGGACTTTTTGGGCGAACGAAGAAGAACTCACCCGACTTCGCAAACTGGTCGATCACAATCGACAGGGCCTACAAAAGACCCCCACTGAACTGACCACCCCGACCATGAAAACCAATTGAAACCCCTTGAACACAGATCTGCCAAGGAGGGCATTGTGACTACTTCACCATCCACTGATAGGCGATCAGGTCCACGAGATACTTTTGCAAGCCTTCCGCAATCAAACGCTCAAAACCCTCGAAATCAGCATCCTTGAAAAAGATGTCGTGCCGTGCGTTGCCTCGATTGAGCGCGTGATAAATGCCGCCTGCTTCATCGGCTCGTGGTGGTCTGCCCATGATGATTCTCGCAAAGTGGTTTCAATCAATCCACCAAAACGTAACCATCTGGATGAAACTTGCCTAGACCCTAGAAACGGTACTTGACACCTTTATTCTTCAATCCTCTCCCAACTCGCCGCCAGCGACCTGTCCGATCTGTTCGGCATCGATCTTGACTTCGGTGGCGCGACGAGCGCCACCGCCGATCCGCCACCTACCACAAAATCGAAGAAAGCGGCCACGAACAAAGCGGCAGTGAAAAAGGTAATTAAAAAACTGACAGCCACACGCCAGAAGACGTCATCCGCAAAGGCAACCAAGCAACGGACAGCCACACGCAAGAAGACTTCGCCCGCAAAGGTAACGAAGAAGCAGACAGCCACACGCAAGAAGACTTCACTCACAAAGACTTCGCGCAAGTGCAGGCAAGGTGAAGCGGAGGGTCGTCCGGAAGAAAAAGACCTAGAAAGCTGCACGACGTCTTGGTTAAAATTCTCCGGAGTGGTGCCGCCAAAGCGCAAATCCGAGCATAGAGGCTCAGCCTCCATCCCGTGGCGAATATCAACATCTATTGCGGGTTGATCAGGGGTGAAGGTCCGTTGCGCCAGGTATCATTTTGGCCTTTGCCCTTGAGCCGAGCCACCACATCCGGAAGTCGAGGGTCCACCGAACCGATCGCTCACCTGCATCGGTCCCGCGCACCCAAACCGCGGCGGTCGATGTGACTGAGGTCGGTTGGCGACTTCAGCGATCGTTTACTCGGGACGGATTGTCCTGTGTGCGCGAGGTTCAACACATTTCGCGGTCGGGCTGCGTCCAAGAAACGGTCGTGAGATGGCGCATGCTGAAAAACGTATGGCGTTATCAAAACAGGAGACGGGCATAATGACATGCGCGTTTACGTCGTGCGTGTCTCGTTACCCTTCAGTTGATGGTTCAGGCGGATACTTCAAAATCAAGGGTGTGCCTACGTAATCATAGATGCGGATGGTCAGCACATCGTCGTTTTTCTCAACCGTGAAATTGCCCGGAGTATCTTCAATCTTGATTTGGCCTCCAGAAACTCTGTTTGAGGTGCCGAAAATTGGGTATTGTTCATTCCACTCTGCGAGCTCAGCTAGAATGTGCTGAGCGATCTGAGCTTCATTCAGATGCAGCAACCCCCGGTCTTTTTTAAGAATTTCGGCAATGACGTAGTACAGTTCGCCAGCGGACGAGCGCACGACCGTACCCATGAGTGACGTGGGTCTCGTCAGCCCCAATCTTTGGCAAGCCGATGAACACCATTATCGATATCAGCAAAACGAGCACCGTGGCAGGCAGGAGACTCTTGCGGAGGTAGAGTCCTCCGTTTCGCGCAGTCGCTTTCCAAAGGCGATGATCATGACGAAGCAGAATAGTCCCAGGAGAGCGATGAAGACCATGGCGGCGACAAATCGGGCGCCGGCCTGACTGAAGAAATGTTGTTGGTATGGTGCGTACTCCAGGGACGTGAAGCGCAAATCATCTGTCATCTCCCTCCCGGCGATCTCCCCGGTTAGTTTGGTCAGGATGCATCCAGGCCACATCAGGCTGCAAGCTTCTGGATGTCCGACATCTTGTCCGGTGTCGGCTCCCGAATAGTAGTGTTCGAACCCGTACACGTGTTCCTCATCGCGCCCCTTTTGTGATCGATCGAACTTGTCGCAGAACTCCGTCTCAAGCAGTGCGCTTGAGACACGGTTAGCAGCAACTACAAAAAGCTCGAAGAATGTGTTCCCACCGGGCAGGGAGGTCAGCTTGAGAGGGTAGACGGCTTCCTTGGATTCGAAAACCAGTTTGATCGGATGCGGGGCACTTTTGCCTCCTTCCTCCCGTGTAAGTTTAATCGCAACGAAAACCCATTTGTCTTTCGCGTAATCCGCGATGATGGGAAGTGCGTTTTGAGGCAGGGCGGCGAAACCATGCTGCGACAGCCAGGCGTCGAGGTCCTCCGCTTTCTCTACACGAAGTACAACGATATCGTACGCTCCAACTCGTGCGGTCTTGTCCACATGAACCGACGACGCGTTGGCTGTCGCTCTCGCGCCGCCATCCAAGCTGGCGGGAAGTAGCAAAGCCGACCCGCACATCAGAATTAGAAGAAGCAGTGAAAAGCTCGCGAACCATTCGCGTTTAAACTGGAAAATGCCCACCAGTAGGACACCGAGTATCGCGACGAAAGCTACGGAGCGAGCTTCTTGAGAAAGGTCGTGCGTGATCTTCGGCTGAAGACAGAAATTGAGTGTTTTTAGGGCTCCCGGCGAGACCTTCTTCATTTCAGCGGGTAAATTCGGAACGGGAATGATCCAGCCCAATTCTTGCGCCTCGGAGTCAAGCGCCGACGAGATGATCAGTGTTTCCGTGCCATCCTTCCACGCGATGATTGCACGCTGGCCCGGGATCTCTGGCATCTTTTTCACGGCTTTGGCTGGAATATAGCATCCATCTGCCAGCGACGACTTAGGAGAGCCCAGCGAGGAAAGGAGGAATACTGAAAGCAGCAACACGCGCCACTTGAACATGGTTCAGTTCCTCCTTTCCGGTGCCGTAAAACCGCCAACGATCGTGTGGGCGGAAATTTCCGTACCGAGGCTGCTTAGGATATCGAACCCCATAGGTGGTACGGCGTCAGACTCGGATGCACGCGATTTGTAACGCATCATTTCCTGAGCGCGGCCAACACATGATCCGAATATGTCTGAGTACTTTGCATAGATCCAAGCAATCGGCCTACCGCAGTCTTCGGCGGTACGTCTTCGTATTGGAACATGGGCATATCGGCAAGTTCAAGCGGCCAGAGGATGCGGCTGGCGAAATCAGTAGACGACGAAAGGGTGAGTCGAAACGTGATGCCAAGCCGTGCGCCGAGAGCAGCAAGAAAGGCGTCGCGGCCAGCGGCATAGAAGGAAGCTTCGTACCACATTTCGGGACCGGTGGCGAAGCACAGGAAATAGTCATCGACGAACGGTCCGTTTTGATTGGTGGCCTCGCCAATTATTCGAATGTCATCAACGCGGATCGTCCAGTCCGAGTAGTCGATCGACGTGTATTGAATCACGTCGCCGTCGAGCTTGATATTTCCTGAGCCATCCGACATGGGCATGATCCATAACGCTCCGCGTCACGGGGCGTGCGGAGTTGACTTTCCATTTGACACCGGCCCGTTCGCACGCTCCAGTGCATGCGGTCGTTACCCCTCAGTTTGCGAACGAAATATGGATTTCGGTTTGGATGTGGATCCTCAAAATGCGATTTTGTAGTAAATGATCGCAACAATCACGATAGCCGCGTCAATCACGATTCTGAAGTCCCATATCAGTTCAATCAATTTCTCATTAGCCGTTAATGTCCGGGCAAGTAGCATCAAAAACACATTTGCAAATGTCGTTAGTGCGAATGTAATAAACGCAAGGAGTAACACAAACCCCAGCCCGAGATTCTGGCCGGGGGCCGGTTTGTACAGCGAAACCACAATAACGAGTCCAATTAGGAAATTTGCCGCCCAAGCAAAGGCTACCGCTGGTCGAAAAAGAGACGGGATAGCCGGTTGATTCTTTGAGATTGCGAATGGAGTCGGGATTTCGCGACAACAAACGGTTTTCCAAGTCAAATATTGAGCCCCAAATTGCGATGGAACCATGATCAACATGATTGGCAGCCACCAGCTGGGCGGAATGTTGTGCATCACCTGCTGGGGTCTCGTGATGAAAACAATGCCAATCAACGTGACCGATGACAGAATCGCGAACATAGTGTTGAACAATACTGCCGCATGGTAGCCGAAGTTGCGAATGAAGTTCATCTGGAAAGCGATGCCTGTACTTGGCGCAAGGTCAAGCGGGGTAACGTCCGAGCTGACCGGGAGGCCGCC
The DNA here is from genome assembly GCA_963844115.1 of uncultured Planctomycetales bacterium. Taxonomy (GTDB): domain Bacteria; phylum Planctomycetota; class Planctomycetia; order Pirellulales; family UBA7805; genus CS4-C045. The sequence goes on from CAWJNN010000064.1 coordinate 25,049, forward strand.
AATCAGCTATCCGCTGGATTCCCACCGGATCGGCCGCTCGGGTCCAGCGACTTGTTACCGCCCCGTTCAGCGTCTCGGTGGGGGAGCCAATTGGTCGATTCCAGGAAGCCATTGTCCGAAAAAGCGGCTCGCTTCTGGATCTTTTTCCATTCCGCTGATCACGTATTTTCCAAAAGCGCCGCCGCCACATGCGTAGTACCCGAAGGCACCGCCACCAACAGCGACTACGCCGATTGCGCCGCCACCTAGGGCAATCGCACCGATCGCTAGGCCACCGATACCAAGGAGCACCCCGATTGAGCAGCCGCCGAGTGAAATAATGCCCAGGGCCAGGCCGCCGAGCGCGATAATGCCGCGCAAATCCACCCACTGCCACGATACCAGTCGCGATGTCCCCAACAGCGACGATCCCGCGAGCATGACCACGGACCTCACTCTTGTCAGCGTCTGGCCCAATGGCAATGTCATACAACGGAAGGCCCCAGACGTAGTTTCGGGAGCGCTTGCGCACGCCGCACCGGCCTGACCCATATTTCAGTGCAGCAACTTCGCGTTCCAGTGCATCGACCTTCTGTTGTAGTTGTTCGGAGTCTTCAGCCATTAATGAGACCTCGGCGGTAACTATTAATTACATGGGTGCTGAGATTCGTTCCACCGTCAGGGCTGGCGGCGTAACACGCGTATGTAACTGTGTGATTTTATGGCATGAGATATGTAGCTGCAAGGAATTCTGCGGAATTCTGCGACTTTGGCCGGCCGGGTTACACGGGCGGTGTAAACCGCCATAGGCATCTTTTCACGGCCTGACCCCACATCCTCCCCCATGGTCGGATGGGCTTCCAAGTCCGCTTACTCACACCACCGGTGCCACATTGTTCGATAAGCTGCTTCAAGGCGCCTGACGAAGCTCTGGGGCTGACAGAGTTCCGAACCAAAAAACACCTTCGATAGCGATTCGTGTATTCGCGACAGACGGTGCCCGTCCGCCGCCAGTTCGCAGGCCTTATCAATATACTCCGACCACGACGACGTAACCCATTCAGTACGTCCAACGACACCCAACAGCGACGCCCCCACGCGCCCGCATGCCGGTCGCCACACAGCGTGACCACAGGCACACCCATGCTCAGCGCCTCACAAGTCGTGGTTGTTCCGTGGTAGGGGAAGGTATCCAGTGCAAGAAAAATGGTTTGGGGTCAGAGCTTCATTAACCATTAGTGTTGATTCCGCGTCCGGGTTTTGCTAACATGGCGAAATGGCACGACCTCTTCGTATCGAGTATCCGGGAGCGCATTACCATGTGATGTCTCGGGGGAATGAGCGACGTCCGATTGTGCGAGATGACGCCGACCGGGAAAAGCGGCTTGATTGGCTGCGTCGCACGGTGGAGACGTACGGCTGGCGTCTGCATGCTTTCGTTTTGATGAAAAACCACGACCATTTGTTCGTGGAAACTCCGGAGGCGAATCTTTCCAGAGGGATGCAGTTTCTTAATGGTAGCTAGACCAGCTATTTCAATCGCCGCCATCGAAGATCAGGCCATCTGTTTCAGGGACGATACAAGGCGCAATTGGTGGAAGAGGAAGGTTATTACCTGGAAGTCAGCAGGTACATTCATCTAAATCCTGTGCGGGTGCCTATCGTGGCTCGACCGGAAGAATATCGGTGGAGCAGCTATCCTGGCTATCATTGGTCCGGCAAGACCCTTCCTTGGGTGACGTATAAGAATGTTCTCGGGGAGTTTAGCCGGAATCTGAAGTCAGCTCGCGCAGCTTATCGGCGTTTCGTACAGGCCGGGGTGCAGATGAAACCGGCTTCTCCCTTTCGTTCTGCATTTGAAGGGCTGATTGTCGGCGGCGAGGCTTTCGTCGGTCGTATTCAGTCCCTGCTATCCGATAAAGCATCCGATTCTGGCGTTCCTGACATCGAGCGACTGCGGTCCACGCCCACCCTCGCACAGATCCAAGAAAAGGTATGCGACGAGTTGGCCATCGACCCAAGATGCTGGGCGGCAGGCCGACGTTCGGACGACGCCTCACGAGCCATCGCATCTTACCTGGCTCGACGCCACTTTGGGTACCGCTCGAAGGATATCGCTGCGGCCTTCGGCTATGCCAGTTCCGGTGGCGTCGGGCAGGCGGTCAAGCGTGTTGAATCGGGCAATGCTTCTCTGAAAAGAACCAGCCGACGCCTCCTGGGACGTCTCACTAATGGCTAATGAAGCTCTGACCCCAATCCTCTCACTGAAGCTCTGACCAATCTTCTCTGAAAAGAACCAGCCGACGCCTCCTGGGACGTCTCACTAATGGCTAATGAAGCTCTGACCCCAATCCTCTCACTGAAAAGAGTTCAGATCCTCGGCAGCCTCTGAGTTGCGATTTGCGTTCCGATTTGCGTTGCTGCTCATAAGATTGGAATCAGCAAGAGTGTTGGTGTTTCTTTAGGCCGATCGGCAACGTAACCGGATGAGCCATTTTTCAAGTGGTCGTGATATCGCCCAGACGTTACCTGGGTTTCACTGTGGCGGCAGGGATGCTCGCGGCCATGTCCAGCACTGCACCGCCGCCCATCGCCCCGCAGATTCTAACACAGGCATGCCACCGAGGTAATTTTGTTTCCAATCCGACGAATGCCGCAGCTAAAGTCAATGCGAGCAAGCCTTTATCGAGGGGAGCTGGCGGCAGGCTAGCATCGCAGTATCTGCGGTTCGGATGCTTGAATAATCCCTAACAACCCTGGACAATCTTCATCTTGCGATTTGCATCACGGAACAAGAAGCATCACGGAACAATGGATCGATGACTGCTGCAGCAGTACTTTTTACGATATTAACCCTGCTGGTCGTCGGTGGGGCCATCGAAGCGATGCGGCACCGACGGCGGCTGGATCAAATTCCTGTTCGTATCCACGTCAACGGCACGCGCGGCAAATCCAGCGTGACGCGGCTGATCGCCGCGGGCCTTCGCGCCGGTGGAATACGAACTTGTGCCAAGACGACCGGAACGCTGCCGCGGATGATTCTTCCCGACGGATCGGAATACCCCGTCTTTCGTCCCTCCCGTGCTAACGTGATCGAGCAGCTGCGTATTGTGGATACTGCGGTGGATTTCCAGGCGGAGACCCTGGTACTAGAATGCATGGCCCTCATACCGTATCTCCAGTGGCTCAGCGAAGCAAAGCTTGTCCGTGCGACCCATGCCGTGATTACAAACGCGCGTGCAGATCACCTGGAGGTAATGGGACCGACAGAATTTGACGTTGCTGCCGCGTTGGCCGGCATGGTACCGGTCAAGGGAAAGCTGTTTACAGCCGAGCAGCGACAGTTGGAAGTGTTTTCCCACGCGGCCAAGGACCGCGGGACAGAATTGGTTCCCATCGGCGAAGATGAGATCGAGAAAATTACACCGCTGGACATGGCCGGCTTCCGCTATCTGGAACATGCTGAAAATGTTGCGCTGGCTTTACGCGTCTGCGAAGACCTGGGGGTCGCGCGCGCGACCGCTCTGGCCGGCATGTGGACGACTCCGCCGGATCCGGGTGCCATGTTTGCCTACGAAATGGACTTCTTCGGGCGTGAAATCAATTTCGTTAATGGATTTGCCGCCAACGATCCGGAATCAACCGAGAGGATCTGGCGCATGGCGCTGGAGCGCTACCCTGATGTCGAAAAACGCATCGCGATCTTCAATTGCCGCGTCGATCGGCCCGACCGCTCTCAACAGTTGGGGCGTTCCGTCGCCGACTGGCCGGCGGCGGACCATTATGTGCTCATTGGCGGAGGCACCTATATTTTTGCTCGTGCCGCTGCCAAGGCAGGCATCGCACCGCTCAAGATGGTCTTTGCGGAAGAGCGCACCATAGAGAGTATTTTTGAAATTATTGTTGAATTGTCCGGCAAGTCGTCGCTCGCCATGGGGATGGCCAATATTGGTGGCATCGGCCTGGACGTCGTTCGTTATTTCGCCAACCGTAGCAGTTTGAAGTCATTAAAGTGATTGAATTATTAACAGTATCCATCGGAATCGGCCTGGCCGTCAGCCTGTTGTTTTCGGAAATGTTCGGACTCGCGGCGGGTGGCATGGTGGTGCCGGGATACTTCGCGCTGTTTCTGAATCGCCCGGTCGATATCGTTCTAACTCTGATCGCCGCCCTCTTTACTTACTTTGTTGTCCATCTATTTTCGACGTTTATCATCATTTATGGAAAACGCAGAACCGTCTTGATGATCCTTGTCGGCTATCTGGTCCGCATGATGATGGATACGCTGCCGATCGCCCAAATCCTGCCACTAAAATGGGTCACCACCGACGGGCAGATTGATTCCTCGGTGATTGGCTACATCATCCCCGGACTCATCGCCATCTGGTTTGACCGGCAGGGGCTGATCGAAACCCTTAGCGCCCTGGTCACGGCATCCGTCGTTATCCGCTTGGTTCTGATTCTCATTTACGGCGTTGAGTTGAACTTATGAAAAATATTTACTGGCGTCCGCGCGCGGTATCTCGCACCGCGCTCATTCTGATTGCCGTTGGATCGCTGGTCGGTCTATCGCTGGTCGAAAACCTCAAGATCATCCAACACCGGCCGTACCACGATCAAAAAATGGCTGCCTCGGAATTGGCGGCACAGGCCATGGAGCGTATCTACTACGCGCGGCTGGAGACCGGCGTCACCATTGATGTGTCGACCGATCCGACTCAAAGCGGCATGATCGGCGTGCCGATGTCGCCCGTTACAAGTATTTCTCGCGCACTTTCTGCAAAACAAACCTCCGTCAACCCGAATTTCGCCGCAGTCGTCGTCGAGATGCTTCGGCGTGCCGGTGTAGAAACGGGTGATCTTGTTGCGGTCGGCTGTTCCGGTTCGTTTCCCGCGCTCAATATTTGTGTCTACGCGGCGATGGAAACGCTGGAAGCAAAACCGATCGTTATCAGTAGCGCTGCCGCATCGCAATGGGGCGCCAATGTCCCGGAACTGCTGTGGCTGGACATGGAACGTATCCTGCACAAGGAGGGCATCTTTAAAACGCGATCCGTCGCGACGTCCATCGGTGGATATGAGGATCGCGGACTCGGTATGACCGACGAAGGGCATCAGCTGCTCGCGGAGGGTATCCAGCGGAGCCAGATTGAGGAACTGAAGGCCAATACCTTTGAGGAGAGTATTGAGGATCGCCTTAAATTGATTCGCCGACGCGCTGGCCGCAAGCCGATCAAAGCGTATATCAACATCGGAGGTGGCACCGTTTCGATCGGCCGCAGCCTGGGTAAGAAGCTGTACGATCCCGGCTTGAATTTGCGGCCCCCTCGACATATCAGTCGCGTCGACGGGGTGGCGACCCGTTTAGGCGAAGACGGCGTGCCGGTCATCCACCTGGTACAGGTCGTCGAATTGGCACAACGCTACGGTTTGCCGGTGGCCCCAATAGTCTTCCCCGAGGTCGGCGAGGCAGATGTTTTCTCCGGCAAGGACTACAATGATCTGCTTGTCAGCATCACCCTGGCGCTGATAGTAATCAGCCTCTACGGCTTCATCCGCTCGGATGTCGGCTTCCGACTGCTGCGAGTGGGCACCCTTAAAAAAGATCGAGGCCATCTAGAACCGATGGTTTGAGCACAGGTTGCGGATATCATCGCACGCCGACGCTACTGGTTCGGCCGGCAGCGCAGGGAGATGTCACCTCCCTGACCTTGATCCCAGGCTGCCGGCCGATGTTTAACCGGCCGGGTTAATCATTGAGCATCAAAAAAAATCGCAGTTCGGTGCGAGTTCCCAATGTGCCTTGGTCTTAAGTCACTGAAGACAAAGGCTTTTCAACTATTCCCGTCGCCGCACTGCCGGTATGGCACCCAAAGTGCGAAATTGTCGTAGATTCATTTCCTCCACGCCAGTGACATCGTTGAAAACGCATGCAAAGGCTCGGAAATCGTACGCTGCGAGTGGCAGCCTTGCTCATCCTTCTGGCTGTTTCCCTCTGCGCATGCCCGGTCGCCGGCGCTGAGCTACTTAATGGTCCGTGGCTGGTCCGCGGACACGCCCACCAATTAATTTTGCCACCGGGCCACGACCTGCGCCGGCTAGCCGTCGAACCACGCGTTTCCGTTCCGGCGCGTGAGCACGATTTTCCGCAAGTTCAGGGTCGGGTGCGCGGCGAGTTCGAACACCAGCACGCGTTGTTGTTGGGTTGTCACGAACTGATCGAGGACATGCCGGAATTGTTCGTTGAGATTGTACGCCAAACTAGCGGCAAGGTTTCGATTATCGCGCTCGTTTCTGATGTGGAAGAATACCAGTTCGCGAATATGATTTTGCGATCAAAACATGTAGCGGCGGATCATGTTCGGTTTGCGGAAGTCATGCATGATACGCTGTGGGCGCGGGATTACGGGCCGATGATTGTCGACAGCAAAGACCGCGGGCCCGTCGTTCTCGACGCCGGCTACGGCCTGGGGCGATCCAACGACGATCGCGTACCCGAAGAGTTGGCGCACCTGTTCAAGCTGCCGCTGGTCCCGGTTCCATTAACGATCGCAGGCGGAAATTTACTGACCAATGGCGAGGGGTTTGCGATCGTGACCGATCAAATACTAGCAGAAAACGTTGCCGCGGACGACGACGAAGACGTTTTCTTTGAAACGCTACGGCGCACTTATGGGTTCCAACAGGTAGTCATGCTCGAATCACTGGTCGGCGAAGCCACGGGACATGTGGACATGTTTGCCACTCTCACGTCGCCGAACACGGTCCTGGTCGGCGCGTACACCTACCAGCAAGACGCAGAGAACGCAGCCATTTTGGATCGCAATGCGGCCCGTCTGGGACAGGTCAGCACGAGCCACGGACCGCTACGCGTGGTCCGCGTTCCGATGCCGCCTCACGACGACCACATCTGGCGAACTTACACCAATGTGATTTACGCCAACGGTGTGGTGCTGGTACCCATCTATCCGGAGTTGGACCATCGGGGAAGGCGCCGAGCGTTGGAAATATTTTCGAAAGCCCTTCCCACGTGGAAAGTCGTGGGAGTCGATGCGACACGAATTATCGAACTGAACGGGGCATTGCACTGTATCGCGATGAACCTGGGCGCGATCGGGCAATTGCCCGCATTTCCCGAACCACGCCGCAAGCGAGCCCGGTGGGATTCCGAGGAAAGCGAATTAACCGAAGACAGGGATACTAGGGACAGGGAATTGGTTGCGCTCAGACGCCGCGAGCGCGGAGTCAGACGGTGACCCGCCACCATCAGCCGAACCGCAGTATACGCCACCGCGGAAAAGGGGAACAATGCGACGAGACCCCTTCGCCGCCGTCCGCGGTTTTCATGGGCCAAATATTGACTCACAAGTCCTCTACGACACGCCTCGATGGCATTGCGGTTTCGCCGGGCGTCGCCATTGCGCGGGCCCACTGCCTGCGCGATATCCCTGTTGGCTCGGTCACCGACCCGATCGATGAAACCGAAGTACTGGACGAGCTGAGCCGCTTTGAGGAGGCGCTCCAACTGACGGCGACCGAATTGCAGGTTCTCCGCGATAAGGTTGCCACGCAGATTGGCGAGCATGAGGCCGCGATCTTCACCGCTCATTTGGCAATTCTGCAAGATCCTTGGCTGCTGGAAAAAATCCAACGCCGGATCGGACAGCAGCGGTTAACGGCAACCGCAGCACTCGACGAAGTGGCTCAGGCGTACGAGCTACTGCTGGCAGACGTTGGCGACGAATACCTCAAAGAACGAGTTACGGACCTGCGTGACGTGTTGCTCCGTTTGCAGCGGAACGTGATGCATACGGAACATCATCATTTTGCCGCACCCGATGAACCGATCGTGCTGGTGGCTTACGAACTGTATGCGTCTGATATTGTCGCGTTAACCGAAGCCAACGTGGTGGGTATCGTCACGCAAGGCGGCAGTCGCACCAGCCATGCGGCGATCCTGGCTCGTAGCTACGGCTTGCCCGCCGCGGCGGGCGTTGCCGATGTCCTGCAGCATGTAAATAGCAGCGATACGGTTATTGTCGATGGCAGCGGCGGACACCTGTTTATCAATCCTGGCGAGGAAACCTTGCGGGCTTACCGCGAGCGCCAATCAGAATTCACACGATTAAAAACAACATTGGCGGCGGAGAGCTCGGCGCCGGCGATAACGACCGACGGCGAGACAATCGAGTTGCTGGCCAACGTGAGCTGCGCGGCCGACATCAAGGAAGCGGGCGCCGTCGGCGCAACCGGCGTGGGTTTGTATCGAACCGAATTCTTTTTTCTCACGCACCCGGACATTCCTGACGAGGCCGAGCAGCTTGAAAACTACGGTCAGATGATCGCCAATTGCCCTGGCGACGTTTTTACGATCCGCACCCTCGATCTGGGTGGCGACAAGACAATCTCCTATCTGACGCAGACTCATGAACACAACCCGTTCATGGGATGGCGATCGATTCGCTTGTCATTCGAGCATCCGGACTTCTTCCTCACGCAATTACGGGCCGTCCTGGCAGCGGCGGCCAACCAGGAAAAAGAGGTGCGATTGTTGTTTCCCATGATCACGGTGCCCGAGGAAATGGAAGAAGTGCACAAATTGGTGCGGCGGGCTCGGAGGCAACTTAAACAGCGGCGCCGTCCGTGCGGCAAAGTACGAATTGGCATGATGGTTGAAGTCCCTGCGGCGGCGGTAGCCTTGGATGCATTTCTTGATCAAGTCGATTTCGTGTCCATCGGCTCCAATGACCTGGTCCAGTATCTGACGGCTGCCGATCGCGACAATCCCAAGGTAAGTCATTTGTGCCAGTCGCTTTGTCCGGCGGTATTGCGAGTCATCGCGAGCGTCGTGACAACCTGCAACCGAGTGCGTAAACCTGTAACGTTATGTGGCGAAATGGCCAGTTCGCCGCGGGCTGTTCCCTTGCTGTTGGGTATGGGCTTGCGCAGTCTAAGCATAGGCACGGCGTCTATTCCTACCATTCGAGACCTGGTGGGACGCATCACCATTCCTGAGACCCAGGACATCCTGGCTGAGGTAATGAGTTTGAAAACCACGTCGCAGATCTGTGCGGCCATGGATCGATATCTCGAAGCCCGAGCGCCGCACCTATTGCCTTTGGTTCTCGCATGAGAGGTCGTTCCACATGTATCAGTCCGTTAACTCAGCCCCCGCTATCCCCCCCTCGCTGTCGCATGGAGAAAAACTATGTGTCGTACTAAACTGTGTCGTACTAAACTGTCTCGTACTAAACTGTCTCGTACTAAACTGTGTCCTACTAAACTGTGCGTTCTTTCGCTCACAGTATTGATTGGCCTGCTGCTTACCTTGGCCGCCGACGCGGCAGATAAAGAAGACGCGAAACCGAAGAAGCAACGTCAGCGACCGCCCGCGTCTGAAACCGCGGACCGCGCCAAGCCTGCCCGGACCGCAGCCGCTGAACGATACGTCGTGGTAGAACTGGACGGCGAGATTGTCGTGCACAAAAAGTCTGAACTCGCGGCGCGGCGCAAGGAATTGGATGATGCGTATCGTGCCAAGCTAAAGGAATACCGTGCCGCGAAGAAGGAAGCCAAGGAAACGGGCGAGAAAAACGAAACAGAGGTGCCCCCCAAACCGAAAATCAAGCAATTTGGTACGTCTTTCAAGACCGAAGAACAGGCCAATGCGCACCGCGAAAAGGTCCTCAAGTCCAAAGAAGGAGATGAGGACAAACAGGACAAACCACGACGAAATTCCGAAAAACGCCGACCCGACGCAGCTGAATAACGCCGAAACGTCGACCGTCATCAGCGGCGGGTGCCAGAGAAAGATGCGACGGCTACGGCGAGGCGGACTCGGCAATCTGGTCGGGCAGACTGGGCAGGACCGGCGCGTCGAACGACGAGGCATTGGGTCGCACGGCAATGATACGAACACCCATCTCGCCCATTTCGACTTCCGGCGGCGTCCAACGGGCCAGGAGAATCAGTGCCAAACCGCGGCCCACCGAGGAAAGGCCAAAGATCAGCAAATAACTGTTGAAGCTCGACCCGCAGACCACCAAGAACAGTCCGCCCAACAGCGACCCGACGACCCACGCAATCGTGTTGATGAGATTGTAAAGCGTGAGCACACTGGTCCGCTCTTCCTCGGCGATCGATTCAAAGAACAGCAAGAAAAATGCGAGTTCATAGGCAGCCCAAATCGTGCCGCTGGCCATCTGCACTACGCCCAGCCATAAAATATGCTGGGACACCACCCAACCGGCACTCATCGGTACAATCCCCACGCCGCCAATCCACAGAAGTCTGCGCGTGCCGATCTGCTGGACCACCCGTCCCCAGATTGGCAGTGCGAAGATCTTGGCCAGGTATGCCACGGAAATCAGCCCCACGAATTCTCCATACGACAGTTTCAGTTTTTCGAACATAAACGGTGCGAAAAACGGACCAGCCATTTGCACCGCGCCCTGCACGACCGCCAGGTAGATCAACAATCTTCCGCCGGTACCCATCCACAAATGATGCAGAATTCGTCGCCACGGAATCTCTCTCATGTTTGCCGGAATCGGGACCGGTTCGCTCTGACGTGCCAGCAGCGAAACGGAAACCAGTCGACACAGGCCGGCCACGGCGAACAGCGTCGCAAAGGCCGTGAGTACAGGGCGGTGGGTATCGTAGGTAGACGCATACTGCAAAGCCAGTCCGCCCAACAAGAATCCCGCGAACACCGCCGCCTGCGAGGCACGGGTTCGCACGGCAAAGAAACGCGCGCGTACGGGCGGTGGTACGATCGACCCGATCCAGGTGTTCCAGGCAGGCCCGGTGGCCAGACCGGCAGCCCAATAAATCGCCGCCACAACCATCACGGCCAGTCCGCTGATTCTTCCCTGCCAGGCGGCCGCCACCAGCGGCACAAAGGTAGCCGCTTGAACACTCGCACAAATAATCACCCAACGTTTGTGTGAACGAAGCCATCGGATAGCCGCGGGCGAGACCATTTGCATGATCCCGCCGGCCACTAAGGGCACGCTGGCAACCAGCCCCGCCGTCAACTCGCCCAGACCGACCGCCAGGACGAATGCGGGCAGATACGTTTCGCCCAGCCCCACCATCCCGCCAAAGGCAACGCCATCACCGAGGCTGGCCCGCAAATCGCTGCGCAATGGCCCTCCGGCTGTCTTACTTGACGCCGCCGGGAAGACAGCATGTCGGGCCGTTTGGAGGACAGTAGCCATTCAGAATGAAGCCATTCAGGATAAGCGCACTTGCTGGAAGGTCTGCAAACAAACGAAGCGGGAAATCTTAGCAAGAAGGCAGGGGCCGCGGAAGAGAAACTCGGCGTCCCTACGGCGATTTGCTGCGTCGTGCTACCATGCGCCAGGCTGCTGGTCCGTGCGCGTAATTTGCGTAGGCGGCAGGATGCATTCGCCACGTCGATCGGCGACTGCATAACTCGACAACAACCGTCTCCTTCGACTGTGCGCGAAGGCGAGCGGCAGGAAGGACCTTACCAAAGTAACCCGAATCGTAACCAAGGAAGATGCTCGTTGCCGGCCCGATCCTCGCTTACGCTTTTTGATGTTGCGCCTATTCGCACGCATTTGCCCTGAAAGGACCTAAACCTATCAGCCCAGGCGCTGCCCTGGGCTGATAGGTGCTGCCCCTTCGGGGCGGAAGGAAAAAGCGCAATTTCAAAACTTACGCTTCCAGTTACTTCGTTGCTGCCCCTCGCCGAAACGGTTTCTCGATCAGGTTGCGGCGCCGGCTTCGCCCGCTAACCAACCCGTGCTGAAGGCTGCTTGAAAATTGTAGCCGCCGATCGGGCCATCGAGGTCCAGGATCTCGCCGGCCATGAATAAGCGTGGCACCAGTTTGCTCTGCATGCAGCGCGAATCGACTTCGTCCAGCGCAACGCCCCCGACCGTGACCTCCGCCTTCTCGAAACCGAGCGTCCCCGTGACCGGGATTCGCATTTCCTTGACCGCCTGGACCAGCGCCGTGCGCTCCTCGCGAGACAACTCGGCGGCACGGCGTCCGGCGGACACGCCAGCCTGTTGCGCCAGCGCGTCGGCCAGTCTTCGCGGCAACCGGTCCGCCAGCAGCACGGCAATTTGCTTCTTGCCCTGGGCGGCGGCGAATCGCTGCAACTCGTCCGCCAGCGACTGCGATGTTGTTTTCGGCAAGAAGTCGCAGACCAACTGCAACGAACGCGGGCGCGGATGCAGCGTGATAAAGCGGCTGACGTCGAGCACCGCGGGTCCCGTCAGTCCAAAATGTGCGAACAGCAGTCCTCCGCGACGCTCGGCCAGAAGCCCTCGCGGCGAACCCCTTCGTTTGGACACACCGGGACCCGGGGACGCTTGTCCACCGCCGTCTTCCACCACGCGCACCACGACATCTTCCAGCGTCACGCCCCGCAGCGACTTGGCCCAGTCGGCGTGCGTCGTGATAGGTGTCAACGCCGGTCGCGGCGGAACGATCGTGTGTCCCAGTCTCTGCAGCCAGCCGTAGCCGTCACCAGTCGTGCCACATCCCGGATACGATTGCCCGCCCGTGGTAACCACAACGGTGCCGGTAGTGATCGTGCGGCTGGGCATATCCAGCTGAAAGCCGCCGTCCGCGCTGTACAAATCGAGGACCGGCTCGCCGAGTGCAAGCGACGCACCACTGCGTTCGAGCCGCCTCAAGAATGCCGCAAGGACATCCGCCGCTTTGTCACTGGCGGGAAAAATCTTTCCCGTAGGTTCGATCTTGGTTGGGACTCCTTCCGCTTCGACCAGCTGCACCAGTGCGTCGGGCGGAAGTGCCGCCAGCGGCGAGTGCAGGAAGCGGCCCTGGTCGCCGAAAGCGTCGATGATCCCCCGGCTGCCAACGGCTTGTGTCAAGTTGCAGCGGGTGCCGCCCGACATCAGGATTTTGACACCCGCCTTGCGGTTCTTCTCCAGCAGCAGCACACTTCGGCCCAGTTCGGCGGCCCGTGCCGCGGCCAGCAGACCAGCCGCGCCTGCTCCAATCACAACGACGTCGAACTTGGAGGACATCGAGCGACTCCCGTTGAAGACCTGGTCGACGTAAACCTCCCCAGCCACTTCTCTTCCTGCCAGGGCAAAGCTGGGTGAGGGGCTACGGGAGTCGGCAAGCTATTCTCGAACCCTTCGTATACTCGTCTGTACGAAACGAAGCAAGTGATTCACAATCGCTCCGTTGAAATGCGCCGTTTTCCGGACAGGAATAGCAAGCGTGGCCCCATCCGAATTCGATCCCATTCCCGACGCCTTGATCGACGACGTTTGTCGCCGGCTGGCCGAGAACAAATCGGTCCGGCAGCCGCTGCCGGGCGGCGGCATGTTGAACATTGACAGGCTGCTGCCGTTTCTGTGTGTCTATCGCCGCGATCCGACTCGGCAGGATAACGGCACCGGCCAGTTTGTCACAGCCGAAGCAGCCTATTTGTACGCACCCGGCGAAGCGACTCGGCGTAAAGGCCTGCGGCGGTTGGTTCGTCGCATCGTGGAAACTGCAGCTACCCGTTTGGACTCGTTTCTCATTCTGGAAATCTGGTCGTCCGATGATACCAGCGTCCCGACGGCGACCGACGAATTGACCGGCGAACCATTGCTGCCTCGGCCCGCCTTCCGCATTCTAACGCGGCTGCCACACCTGCCCAATGGAACGGCGGCGAAACTAGAATTCGCACTGCAACGAATCAAACTGCACCGCCAAGCCGCGCAGGTGGCGATCAATCTTCATGCTCGCAATCATCCGCTGCGCATGACGCAGCTGATTTCGGTGGCCGAAGCCGACAATCTGAACTGCCACGTGCTGGGCCTGGAAATCCGCCCAATTTATCGCAGTCCACAGACTGGCGACGTATACGACGACCTTCTGCGCCGGATGCGCCGCGATGTAACACGGGCACTGAAACAGGCGTTCTTTATTTTCGCCTTGAACCGCACGAACGTTCGGCCTCAGCACTATTACACGTTGGGTCGCAAATCGTTGTCCCAACGAGTCTGGGTGGTCGATCGGCAACTGGCCGACGTCAGCAGCCAGTTCAAGTTCTTGCTGCAGGTTACGCCAGTCAACGCGGAACGGTCGTGGCACGATTTTTCCGAAAGCAACTTCGCGCAAGAGCCGCGATTCCTATACCGGCCGCTGGAAACCGATCCGCTGCTGTTGAAGCGTCGACTGTGGAAAATTCGGACCGAGCAAATCGAGGATCCGACCTTGTCGCATCTCTTCCGGCAGACCCAGGACGAACTGGATCGGCAGATCACGATGCTGGCCGATATCGGCACGCGGCGGTTCCTGCCCGGCAGCTTGCAGGTCTACGGCGGCGTGGAACCGTCACTGTTGGAATTGGCGACAAGGGTTTTGAAAACGTCGGCGGATTCCGAAGATGAGTCATACGAAACCGTTTCGGCCGGGACTTTTGTACGGCGAGCGTCCCGCGAGATTCAGTTTTATCGCAAACAGATGAAGGAGTTTACCGCTCAGGCGATCTTGCGCGATGACATGTACAGCGGCTTGCTTTCGACCGGCGGCAATCTCCTGGTGGGTCGCGAGACATCGATTGCCGAACACCGCGTCGAGGCCCTTTTGCATCACGAAATCGGTACGCACCTGGTAACGTACTATAATGGCCAGTGTCAGCCGCTGCGGTTGCTGAAAGTGGGACTGGCCGGCTATGACGCCCTGCAGGAAGGTCTGGCGGTGCTTGCCGAATACCTGGTGGGCGGACTAAGCCGCCGTCGGATGCGAACCCTTGCCGCGCGCGTCGTGGCGACAGATCGTCTGACGGCGGGTGCGGTATTCACCGAGACGTATCGCATCCTGGTCGACCAGCACCAATTCGAACCGCACGTAGCGTACACGATTGTCTTGCGCGTCTACCGCGCCGGCGGATTGACGAAGGACGCTGTCTATTTACGCGGCCTGGTCGAGATTCTCGATTACATCGCTCGCGGCGGCCAGTTGGAACTGCTGCTGATCGGCAAGTTGGCCGCCGATCACATCCCGATTGTGCGCGAGCTGCTGTTACGCGGCGTCCTGCGACCGCCCCCTCTGCGCCCACGCTATCTTGACGACCCGCGCACAATCGAGCGTCTGGCCACACTGCAGCGAGGCTGCACGGTCATGGATCTGCTTGGTGCGTGAGTGACGGATCAGATCTGCCCGAAAGGCGATGAAGGGTCGGCACGGCAGCGTGACAGACAATCGCTACTCTGGCCGAAATGACGTTGCGGTTAGCCGCTAAGCGTATCGCGGAAACACTACCACCTTGCCCTTTAAACGGGTAACGTGAGAGTTTCCCCTTATCTTTCCTCGCACGATCCGGGACACGGGGCTATGGCGTTAAAATGGACACTTTTGGCGTAATAGCGCTAAACACGGGTCGACGAAGCAGCAGGCGTTAGGCATCGTGGAACCGCTGTACACACCCGCCAACACCAAGCCAGCTTACCAGCTCAACTGGGGACTGACGCTGTTCTGGCGGACGCAACCGATCAGCGACGGTACGTGGCTTTCCGACTTGCAGCAAGTCGTGGAACCTGATGGCGTGCGAGTGATCAAGCACCGCTTCACAACCGGCGACGCGAGCCAGTTCTTCGTCACCACAAAGCCACGCGTGTCGCCGTCCGAGATGATTCGCAGCGTCAAGGGCCGGCTGCAACACCTGATCCGCAAGCAGCTACCCAAGGCATTCCGGCGAAACTACTGCGTGCGAAGCGTCGGTGCGGCCAAAAGAAGCACCGTTGAGGAGTACGTGGCGAGCCAGCTGGATCATCACCAAATGGCCGACCCGCGCGTTCAACAACGGCTGGCCCACTTTCAGAAAAGCGATCCGGTCGTCGACTTGAGCACGCCCTCGTTCAGCGCGCACGGCGAGTACTGGTACAATCTGCACGTGGTGGTCGTGAACGATGGTCGCTGGATGGAGATCCGGGAAGAGGTGCTGAGCAAATTGTCCCGGACGATTGAACGCGTTGCTGTGAAGCACCGACATCAGCTATCGCGTGTCGGTCTCCTGGCGGATCACATCCATGCGACGATGCGCTGCCTCGTCGACCAATCACCCCAGGATGTCGCGCTGGCGTATCTTAACAATTGCGCGTACGCCTGTGGGATGAAGCAGGTGTTTCAATTCAGCTATTATGTGGGGACTTTCGGCGAATATGATCGAAACGCGGTCGAGTAGTCGGAAACCAGAATCCACCGGCACAGGGCCGGTGGGGATCCGGTGGGGATATCGTATTGTTTTTGAGGATTGTGCTTAGTGGTCAAACCGCCAGCCACCGGCACGAGGCCGGTGGGGATTCGCGCGATGCCACACACAATACCCGACACCCCGCCGGCCCTGTGCCGGTGGAACAATGGTTTGACAACTACTGCCACCACCGCCGCCGCGCAAGCCCCGACACCCCGCCGGCCCTGCGCCGGTGGAACAATGGTTTGACAACTACTGCTCCAAGAGCCCGAATGCACAGCGAATTTTACACTCGGCCGGAGGGCCGAAAACGATTCGTGCAATACGGAAAACCAATATGCCACGCGATCGACAAGCGGATCTCAATCGTGACGTCGGCGACCCTTTACCGCTGTGTCCGCACCGAATGAAAGGCACACCTAAAACGAAGACTCCGAAGCGTCGTGCAACACGTTCGTAAAAACGCGATCGATAGCAACGCTATCTCTCGATAACTTCAGCATTCAGTGAAAGCGCGGTTGCTCTCAGCTGGCGAGGTCCATAGTATTGCGCCGCAGCGAATTCTAGCCTGCCGAAGCGGGTAAAACTGGACGGTAACGGGCGACGGCGTGTGCCAATCGCCAGCGAGCATGTACGCTCCCAATCAAGGATGAAAGGGCAGCGCTATGATACGCAAAGCGGTTCATAGTTTTCTGGTGGTTTCAATACTCGCCACCGGCTTGCTTGCGCCTCTGCATGCTCAGATACCGTACCCGTCGCTGTCCGGTGCAGCCCCGGACCAGGATGCGAACCCATCAACATCTCAACCAGCGGTAGAAGTCAAGCAGCAGCGTAAGGAGGTCGCGGATCGACTGCGTGTGGCACAGCGGCAGCTGGAGGTGCAAAAAGAAAATAAGAACGCACCTGAGAATGCCGAAGCGACGGAAAAGCTCTCACGTGAGGTCGGCAACCTCAAGCAGCTGGAGGTCGTGCTTTCGCAACAACAAGCGGCCGAGGAACGCAGAGCGGAAGCGGAAAAGCAAGAACGCGACCTTGAAGCGGGACTGAAGGAGTTGCGTGCCAAAGGCCCCAGCGAGCCCAAACCGTACTCGTTTCTCATTAGGGACCAGTTGCGCGACGAACTTTTTGCCGAAGCTGCGCGAAAGGAAGCTATTCAGGCTACCGTCGAGGCAACCACAGAGGCACGGAGTCGCGCCAAGACATCGCTGGAAGAAAAAGAACGCAAGCGCCGCAAGGCAAAAGAGGCGTTGGATACCAACAAAGATGAAAACGCGAAGCCGCATCTCGTCGCAGCACTCGCCGAAGCCGAGCTCGACAGCCGTCTTGCTGGCGAACTCGTGAAATTGCGGGACATCGAGTTTGTTACGGAAGAACTTGCTCAGAAAACCTACGAATTGCGGCTTACCTACCTGTCCGAAAAAAGCGATTGGCTCGCCAAGGACAGCACCTTTACAAAAGCGGATTTAGAGCAGCAGCTATTCGAGCTGGAAAAACGAGAACGGGATCTGAAACAGAGTCTGCAAGTCGCGGAAACGACGGCACAATTTCTGGAAAAGCAGTGGTTAGAATCCCGCGGACGGCTTGACGCTGAAGCCGATCGTCCACCCGCCCTGGTCGAAGAGGTCGAATCCCGCCGAGTCGCCCGATTGGCCCAGCAACAACGCATCACCGTGTTGGGACAGCGACTCGCCAGGCTGGAGGATCGGCGACAAGCCTGGAATCGGCGTTCCAAAATTTCGCGGGACGAGGTCAGCAAAGAAGATCGCCAGAAGTGGTACGAGGAAACAAAACTGCAGCTTGACCAACTGAATCGCGAGCGGCGGTTGCAGGCAATTCGCCTGGACGATGTCCGCAAAGATCAGGCCACGCTAGAGGCCAGGTTAGAAGGCGATCCGCAACAGATCGCCAACATGGCTCCTTGGCTAAAATCGCAGCAACGAACACTGCGCCAGTTGTTGAGTCTGCGCGAGCGAAACATTATCAGTATCGACACGAGCCTGCGCGTTCACGACAAGCTGTTGGCCGAGCTGCGCGTCAGAGCCCGCCACGACGTGGAAGGATCGATGGGCATATACCAGCGATTCGATCGTCCAAGCCTGGAACTACGAGCTCGCCTCCATCGACGACCGCCCGATCACGGTCAAGAAGATCGTGACGGGGGTAGTTCTGCTGTTTGTCGGATATCTGCTTTCGCGATTGATAAGCCGGCTGTTCGGCCGTCGATTCCTGCCTCGGCTTGGCGTACATTCCAGTGCCGCTTCGGCGTTCCAGTCTCTGCTCTTTTACACCTTGTTGGTGCTATTTGCCGTCTTTGCATTGAAGATCGTAAACGTGCCCCTGACTGCCTTCACGCTTCTGGGTGGTGCCTTGGCACTGGGTGTCGGTTTTGGCAGTCAAAACGTCATCAACAACTTTATTAGTGGTTTGATTTTACTTGCCGAGCGTCCCATCAAGGTCGGGGACCTGGTTCAAATCGATAGTCTGTTCGGGAACGTCGAAGAGATTGGCACGCGCAGTACTCGCATCAAAACCGGTGCGAATCATGAAATCATCGTTCCGAACAGTTCTTTCCTGGAAAGCAATGTGGTCAACTGGACGTTGTCGGACGATCGCATCCGCACCGTCGTCAAGGTGGGTGTCATCTACGGCTCGCCCACACACGAAGTTACACGACTCCTGACGAAAGCCGTTCAAGACCATGGCATGGTTCTGCCAAAACCCGATCCCATCCTCTTGTTTACCGATTTTGGCGACAACTCGCTGAACTTTGAAATTCATTTCTGGATCCGCATGCGGTCGGTCATGGAAAGACTCCGCATCGAAAGTGATATTCGATACAAGATTGATCAACTGTTTTGCGAAGCAGGTTTGGTCATTGCGTTCCCACAGCGTGATGTTCACCTGGACAGCGTCAAGCCGCTCGAAATCCGCCTGCTGACGGACGCGACGACCGAATCCGTCGTGCCGCCGGTTACACCATCCTCGAAGATCGCTTGAAGTTCCGCATTTGCCAAGCGCAGTGACCTGAAGCAGAAATCGCAGAGATGGATAACAACTTTGGAAAACCAAAACGAACCTGGGTTGTACGCCTGTTTGTTTGCATTTGCCGTCGATCCAAATACCTCTGCGAGTGGTACTCGACGATGGTTTGCACAACGATTTAGAACGCCGAGTGTATGCTCGTGCACAAAACAAGACCAATGCTCCAAGGACACAGAAACCATGATGATGATGGAGCTTATTACCACGTTCAAGAGTGCTTTGCCGCGAGTCCGATTGAGAACACAACCAGGCGCGAGTCCAGGAACGATTGTTGCTCATGAGGATGCGCCGCCCCCCATAATTCGCGTGATTCGCTACAGCCCGGAACAGGTTGATGATCAAGACAACGTTGATGTAGACAGACTTACAGAACTCGTCGGGAAATACGCAGTAACCTGGATCAATATCTGTGGACTTGGCGATGCGAAAGTGGTCCAGAAGATCGGTGACCTGTTTAATCTTCATCGTTTGGCACTGGAAGACGTCGTCAACGTTCATCAGCGCAAAGGCCGAAGAGTACGACGATCACGCCTTTGTCGTAGCCCGCATGCCACCAGTCCTTACGGCCGCTACTAAGCCCAACGAAAACGGGACCACATTGCGCCTGGAGACAGAGCAGCTCGGCCTGTTTGTCGGAAATGACTTTGTCGTAACGTTTCAGGAACGTCCGGGCGACTGTTTTGATATCGTCCGCGATCGTCTGAAAGTACCCGGCAGACTGATACGAAACTCGGGTGCGGACTATCTCGCGTACGCTCTGCTAGACGCTGTGGTCGATGCCTATTTTCCCGTGCTCGATAAATGTGGCCAGATACTGGACGAATTGGACGACGAAGTCACTGGAAGCACGTCGGCTTCCGTGATGAGCCGAGTTCACGATGCAAAAGCCAGTGTCCGTCTGCTACGCCGTGCCATCTGGCCACATCGCGAAATGATCCATGAATTAATAGAAGGGCATACCGATTTGATTACCGAATCGACGAACGTCTATTTGCGAGACGTCTACGATCATACAATCCAGGTGATTGACATCTTGGAGACATACCGGGAAACGTGTTCCGACCTGCGCGATTTTTATATGTCGACCATCAGCAACCGTATGAACGAAGTGATGAAAGTCCTGACGATTATCGCCACGATATTTATCCCGCTAGGCTTTATTGCGGGCGTTTACGGCATGAATTTTGACCACGAGGTGTCACCCTACAACATGCCGGAATTGCACTGGTTCTTCGGCTATCCGCTAGCTCTGAGCATGATGCTGGCTGTAGCCGCGGGCATGCTCCTCTTTTTCCGCTGGAAAGGCTGGCTCGGCTCACGCGACGCCGCACACCGAGGCGATGACCGGCGTAAAAAATAGTCGGCTGGCCTCGCAGAAAAACATTGTCCCTGCGCCCGCCCACGTTATCTTGACGACCTGCGGTCGTCGAGCGTCTGGCCAAACTGCAAAGCGGCTGCACGGTCATGGATCTGCTTGGTGCGTGACGCATGGGTTCGTCCCGGCAGCTTGTTCACGTAATTTCGTCCGACTCGCCCAGCACCTCGTCAAGCAGCGGACGCAGCCGGAGTTGATCCGCCAGAGCTTCAATCCGCAGGCGATCCGCGTCCGTCGCAGTCCTGACAATCTGGCGAAGATCGCGCCGATTCTTATGGCTTCCCCTGCTGATCCAAACCAGTTTTGACGCACCACAATCGGCGCACGACGCAATCGGATGTTATTCAGCGTCGCGCGAAACGCATCAACCGGGAACATCGGCGGACCTTCGCTCAATCAATTCCTGAATCGCGGGGTCCGAACCGTAAAGCCGTCGTGCGACTTCCCACTTCAATTGCTCATCGCGCATGGTCCCGGATTCCGCGACAATCTGACGAGCGAGCGTTTCGCGAGTCCATTGCAGCACCGCCATGGATCGAGCGACCCGCTCTTTGCCGGAAAGCCCGTCGATTTTGCGCTGGTATTCTTGTTCGACCGTGGTCATGAGACGGCACCGATGGTCAGGGCTTCTCATGTGATTTTACTCAATCCGGGGCATTTGTCTGTAGCCTTATCTCTGTAGCCTTATCGAGGAACCCGAATAGGCCACCGGCGACCAGACAACCGTTCCGGCAATATCGAGATCGCGTATCTTACCAACTCCTTGTCTGCCATAAGTTCGGCGAAGACCTTGGGCTGTATCGTCATGCATCTGCACGAGGCGTGACTCGTGCGTTAGATCTGCCCGAAGGCGATGATCGGGCGCCGGGATAGGCGACCGACGAGTCCGACAAACCGAGCACAATGGCATCCTGCTGGGCCGTCACAGTCTCCAGATGCCGCCCGAAGGCGTTGACGATCTTTGCCACGGGCTGTCCGCCACGCACCACGGCGCCGGGTCGGACAAGAAATCGAATGATGCCGCTGGTCGAGCTGGTCGGGTGCTGGCAATACGTAAGCCCCTTGTCCTGGATCTCGTCCGGCAACGGATAGGCAAAGGGGGGCTCGGCGCGCTTGACCATGTTCAAAGTCTGGAGAACGTTAAAGATCGATTGGACTCCCAATTCAACATTTGTTTCGTTCACGACGTACGATTCGCCTAGCTCGATCGTCAAAGCCGCAATGCCATGCCGCACGAGACTGTGCGACAAAGTCCGGCGCAAAATGTTGGGTTCGGTCACGCACAGGAAACCGGTCTCGGCGGCCAGCGATGCGGCACGGCGGTCGGTGTCGGTCGGTCCGCCGTCGGCCGGGGGATCCAGCAGTGTGTAGGGGATGGACCGAATCCAGTCGTTGTGCAGATCCAACACCGCGTCCGGAGCCGTCTTGATGATCGCTTGAAAGATCGTGTCCGCAATCCGCTCGGCCAATGTCCCGGATGCATTTCCGGGAAAGGCGCGGTTGAGATCTTCCTCGCTGAGCGTGATCTTGCGCGAAGCCGTTTCGAAACCAAGCGGGTTCATCAGCGGAAAAGCGTGCACCGCGCCTTTCAACAAGGGACGCTTGCGAAGCCGACGAAAGACCTCCTGGACAACGACGATTCCGCCTACTTCGTCGCCGTGACTACAGGCCGCCAGCCAGACCGTCGGACCACGACGTTCACTGAGTGCCTGCATGTACGGCAGGCGTCGGTACGCCAGGTCCGAGCCGCTGAGAATCTTCAGAAACGAGTAGTGAAAACGTCGCGGCTTTTTGCTGCCTGGCTTTTTGGGTGCAGCGACGTCTTCTTTTTTCGAACCTTTCACGTCTGTGTCTTGCCCTGCGAGGCATAGCGCGACTGCGCGGCTTCCAGGATCGCGCGCAACAGGTCGGCATAACGCATGCCGGCGTAGCCGGCCATGAAATTGAATTTGCCGTCCCAGCACCAGCCGGGGTTCGGGATTGGCTTCCAGCAGCTTGATCCGGCCCTGGGCATCGGCGCGGAAGTCAAACCGGGCATAGTCCCGGCACTCCAGTCGCTCGAACAACATGCTCGAATGATCGTACAGCCGCCGAGTCGTCTCCTCGTCCAGGTCGGCTTCGTGGTATTGAATCTGGCTCCAGTAAGGCGAGTCGGGCAACCATTTCGATTCGTAGCCCAGGATCTTCGGTAGACCCTTGTCCAACCCGCTGTAGTCCACTTCCAGGGCAGGCAGGAACTGGTAGCCGATGCCCGGATTGCCGATGATCCCCACGCTGTACTCGTTGCCGGTCAAAAATTCCTGAGTCAACAACGGTCTCCCCGGAAACTCGCCCCGCATTTCTTCCAGGCGCGCCATTAACGCTTCCGGTGTATGCACGACGGATGCTTGCGTAATGCCGATGCTGCTGTCGCCGTAGTTGGGCTTGACCAGTGCCGGGAACACGGACGGCAGAGTCGAGGACTGATCATCGGGATCAAAAAACGTCTCCAGGGGCACGGGAATGGCCAGCGATTCGGCAATACAGCGAACGAACGACTTGTTGTAACAGAGTCCCAACGCCGCCGGCCCGGCACCGCTGTAGGGAATGCCCAACAACTCGAACATGGCCGGCACGTGCAGTTCCTTGAAGGCGTCGTTGTCAAACCCTTCATCGCACAAGTTCAACACAAACGCCGGCGGCTCGGCACGCAGTTCGGCCATCAAGGCGCTGTGGTTGTCGAGAAAACGAAATCCGTAACCTTCTAATTCGTCCAGCGCTTTCTGCAGTCGCTCGACCGTCGCGATGTCTTCCGGATTGAATTGGCCATCGCGCTTGCAGGTGTCGGGCAGCCGAGGGTCCCCCATCACCACCGTCACTTCTGGAAACAACGGGCGATGCTTTTGGGGCTTGGGCGGCGCGCTGCTGCGCGGCGCGGCGGCCGTTAGAAACATCCGCTGCCCCATCATGCCCAGGTCCTGGCCGCGCGTCGAATCGGCGGCGATCGGGTCATGAAACCGTACCGCGGTAAAGCCAGTCGCTTCCAACAATTCCGCGATATATTCGCTCGAATAAAGCCGCTCCGCGTAAAACTGATCGACAATCACCCCGCGTTCGTCATTAACGACGACTTCGCGCGAGATCAACCGCTGCCCATCCGCCGACAGGGAACGCTCGCGGCAGACAAACTGGTGCTGGTCGATCCATTCCCAACTTCGCCGCTCGAAGTGCTCGCGCATCCACTCGCCGTTTGCAAGGTCCATCGCAATCAGGCCGCCGGACACCAGCGACCGCGAGATGGTTTGCAATACGGTGACGTCGTCCTGCTCGCGATCGAAGTAGCCAAAGGAATTTCCCAGCAGAGCCACGCAGTGAAAATCCGTTTTCTTCAGGCGAAACTTGCGAGCGTCTCCTTCGTGAAAGGAAACATGTTCCAATCCCCGATCTTTCGCGCGGCGGCGGGCCAGGCGAACCAGGTAACGCGAGCGGTCTACGCCGACGACCTGCTGAAATCCGCGACGAGCAAGCTCCAGGCAATGCCGACCCTGGCCGCAGCACAAGTCCAGAATTCGATCGTTCGGCTCCAATCCCACGGCGGACACCAGCAGATCGACTTCCCGCTGCGTGTTGATGTCATTTTCCACCACATCGCCGTCGGTCTTCAGGTAAACCGAATTGAACAACGACCGCCACCACTCCTGTGGCAGGTGCCGTTCCAGGTCAGGTACCGGGCCGAGCGTTCGGGGAGGCCTGCTCGGTGGGCCATTGTTCGAGCCGTTTTTCTTCAAACGCGGCGAAACAGAGTCAGCAGTTGCCATCGTCCTCGGTGTGCCACTGTTCGAACCGTTTTTCTTCAAACGCGGCGAAACAGAGTCAGCAGTTGCCATCGTCTATGTCCTTTCCGTGTGACGCGACCTCTGTCCTGTATTTCAGGCCGTGCGTCTTCTTGCGAGCGTGGAAAACAGTGGTGGTCAGTAAAGCCCTGAACTTGCTGGCGTCAACTTGTAGCGGTTTCCACGCCGTGGTCAAGATCGTATGGGGGACAAAGTCGTATGGCGAGCGGGCTGGGCGGTTTCAGCGGCCGCGGTGGCTGGGTGGTTCGTAGGACCCCACCGCAAAATATGACAAGATTTGTCACTGCTGGGTAATTTCTGACCATCGCCATCAACCGGCCCGTTGCGGTGCGGTGACAGGGACGTCATCAAAAGTCGGAGTCGCGTGCCGACTTATGTCACCTGCCCGCGACCGGTCCTGCCCGACATGATCTGGCACCGCCTTTGCAAGAGGTGACGCAATTATCAGGATTGAATAACCCCTCAGCGCGAACCGGGTATTTATCAGGAGTCCTACCGATGGGCTAGCATCTTAAGCCCCGACGAACTAAAGGCGATTGCCTTCCCACCCTTACCGCAGCCGCTCTAGATTTTTTTGTCCGCGTTATCTTCGTAACGAGCGCGGGCCGAGGTTAGAAAGACGTCGAACGACTAGCTTACGAAAGGTGAATATGAAAGACAAAGAAAAGCCGCGAGAATCAGACAAGGACAAAATAAGAAGAAAGAGGGAACGAGAAAGAATGAAGAAACAGCTGGAGCATAAGCGCGAGGTGACCGGCCAGCAACGTGGCAGGTAGCCGTACAGGTTGCGAAGCGGTCTGTTTACGGGAACTCTGGCAGAAAGCGAAGATGCTCACAATCCGAACCCTCGCATCATTATACGCACCTGCTCCCGTGAGACGTGAAGACACATTAACTCCGACCGTTTCGCTGCCGTTGACCGCCATTCGTGATCCAGGACAATGTACGGGTCTATATTGGGCTTCCGCTTCCACAACGCCGGACCCTGAGCACTACCCGTGCCTAAACTTCTGGTCATCGACGACGAACGTTCCGTCTTGCATGTATTTCGACGCGTTCTTGAAAATCAGGACGATGTCCAGTTGCTGATCGCCGGCGCTGGCAAGGACGGCGTGCGGATTGTAAAAGAGTCGCGGCCGGACGCGGTCATTATTGATTTAATGTTGCCCGACGCGCCCGGCCTGGACGTCTACGCCAAGATTCGCGAACTCGATCCCAAGCTGCCGGTCGTTTTCATTACCGCGGGTGGCACCGCGGCGACGGCGATCGAGGCGATGCAGCAGGGAGGCGCTCGATTATCTGTCCAAGCCGCTGGACTTTGCACAGGTCAAAGCGATTGTCCAGCGAGCGTTTGAAATCCGCCGCCTGATGGTCGAATCGGTCGCAATCGACCCCGCCACGGCCCGCGAAGCGCCGGTCGGCGACGTGCTGGTCGGGCGCTGTCCCGCCATGCAACTGGTATACAAAGCGATTGGCCGCGTCGCCGGACAAAACGTCACGGTACTGATCCGCGGAGAAAGCGGCACGGGCAAAGAGCTCATTGCGCGAGCGCTCTATCAGCACAGCGCTCGCAAAGACGGCCCGTTCCTCGCAGTCAACTGTGCGGCGATCCCGGAAACGCTGCTGGAAAGCGAACTGTTTGGCCACGAAAAAGGCGCGTTTACCGGCGCCGACCGGCGGCGGGTGGGAAAGTTCGAACAGTGCAACGGCGGTACGCTATTCCTGGATGAGATCGGCGACATGTCGCCGCCGTTGCAAAGCAAACTGCTGCGAATTCTGCAGGAGCAGCGTTTCGAGCGGGTTGGTGGCAACGATACCGTTGAAACCGACGTCCGCGTGATTGCTGCCACAAATCGCAATATGGAACGGATGGTCGCCGAGAACGAGTTTCGAGGCGATCTTTATTACCGCTTGAACGGTTATACGATCAGCCTGCCGCCGCTGCGCGGCCGTGGAGACGACTTGTTGCTGTTGGTCGATCACTTTCTGGCCGCCGCCAATTCCGACTTGAACAAGGATGTTCGGGGCGTCGCCCCGGAAGCGATGGCCGTCCTGCGCGGCTATACATGGCCCGGCAACGTCCGCGAGCTGCAAAGCGTCATTCGTCAGGCGGTCCTCGACACTTCCGGTCCGGTACTCTTTCCTGACGCACTGCCACAAATCGTGCACTGCGGTACGCCGGCCACCGAACCCGGCGTACCAGCCTCATCGCCGATCGACGCCTGGGAACATTTCATCGACCAGCGCATCCAGGCCGGCACGCAGAATCTGTACGACGAATCGCTCGAATCGCTGGAAAAGAAATTGATCACACAGGTTTTGAAAGCCACCAACGGCAATCAGGGCGAAGCCGTCAAGACCCTTGGCATCACGCGCACAACCCTGCGCACGAAAATCAAGAAACTAGGTATTTCCCTCCACCGCGTCGTGCATGCGGATGGTGGGCAAGAAGACTAGCCTGGTTTCCAAAACGCGAGGACGCGCCGGACCCGGGTAGCATGTCGCTACGAGATGTCTTGCGCAGGAAACAGCTACTGTTCGATCGCTGAGAAGAGTTGTCGCCAATAACCGGAGGGGACAGGATTCAAACCTAAGGAAATCGGGGCACAGATGGCACCGTCGGTGCGTTGACTGCCGAGTCGGAATCAACGAAACCAGGGGGCGGTCGCTCAACGTCGATGCATCGTGGTTGCGGCACGTCAAAAGCCGCGGGCAGCGTTAGGGCCGAACGCGTGCCAGGCAACGGCAGCTGGCATTGAACTTCCTACTCGCCAGCCCCAAAACCAAAATGACGTGGCAGCATATGGCAGCCGGCTATCCCGCGTTCGGGCGACAAGACCTGGGCAACACGGTCATTCCCGTCAGTCGCCGTCCGGAAGGTTCTCCAGATCTAACCGATCCTTGGGGCGTCCGGCTGCCTGCTTCATGGCTCTTAACCATTTCAGCGAAGCAACTAGGACGCCATTTGCTGTCGCGGCCGTGTCAAACCGTTCATCAACCGACGCAGTCGGGCACCCAGGGATGTTGTAATCGAAGAGGTCCAGAAAACCGTGGTCGGTGACCAGCATCATCAGATTGATTCGCCGCGATGGAATAATTTCGGCAGTGGTGCGAAGACAACTTGCCGGATTGGTCCCTACAGATGTCCGCTGCGCGGCAGCTCGGACATGTTCATGCTGACGTGCTTGCCGTCGGTCAGTTTTGTCTCACCGTTTCGGGACTCAAAGGTCACGGCACTGACCTCGGTTTCGTCGGGCAGTTGGTATATCAGAACGGTACCGGAGGTGATGGAAATCAGCTTGATGCGCGGATCATCCTTGCGCAGCACCTTACCGACGGTCATCTCGCGGACAAACGAATAGCCGCTGATCTTTACCACCCCGGCTTGGTAACCCAGCACTTCACCCACGAAAAAACGGGGTTCGTCCTTGTCGAAAAGACGACGATGAGCGATCAGTAGTTTGTTGCCTGGCTCAAGAATGATGTAAACCCTCCTAATAACTCGTACAGGTTCGGGATGCGGGATTCAAGATACAGGATACGAGGTACTTGATACTAGATGAATGAGCCGGGAAGGCGAGGTCCCGGCCGAGAATTCGCACGCCCCCGTTCTGCCTTTCCCATTCTGCCCTTCCCCGTTCTGCCCTTCCCCGTTCTGCCGTTCCCGTTTCGCCCATTCCGTTCTGCATCCCGCGTTCCGCCGCGGCCGTAAAGCCGGCAAATTCCGGCGCAGCCGCAGTATCTGAACCGGTTATCGCGATGAATTCCGCGTAGGACGCAGCCTGCAGGGATGGCTGGCGGTTGGGGGTGAGCTATTTTTCTAGGAGTAATCCGAATACTCCGCGCGCCTGCTGGCCGCGCCTCACAATGTTTCACCGATCGCCGTTTCACCGATCGCCAGGAGTTCCTGTTGATGAACGATGCCCACCGTCGCTGGTTCGA
Source organism: uncultured Planctomycetales bacterium (assembly GCA_963844115.1). GTDB lineage: Bacteria > Planctomycetota > Planctomycetia > Pirellulales > UBA7805 > CS4-C045. The sequence continues at coordinate 53,412 of CAWJNN010000064.1, forward strand.
GCCGCCAAGTATTAAGGCTTCCGTTGCTTATATGTTCGACAAGTGTCAACGCGTGCCGGCCGGGCAGCTGGACGACGTTCGAGATCAACGTGATCAACAGCAGATGAAAACGGCGCTCGATCGCCGGCGGCGGGGCGTTGGCCTTTCTGGTCGTCGTGATCGCCAGTCTGCTGTTGTTCGCCAAACCGGTAGACGGGAAGAAGCCCCAGTACGGTCGGCTCGCTTTGATTTGCTTGACCGTCGTCGGGGTGCTGGGCGGGCGTGTTCTACGTGTGCGGCAACAATAATCAGAAACGGGCCGCGCGGGATACTGCGTTCGAGGAACTTTGCCAGCGGTTTCCCGGCCTGCGTTCCGCCGGGCATAAAGAGATCGTCGGCGACGGCGTCGGAAGCGTGCCCTGGTTTATTTCCGAAGAATGGATCCACGCCTACGGATTGGCATCGGGCGAATATCAAGGTGAGGAGATCGTCGTCGTCGAGTGCACACACGTGGTCGATCCCATACTCACCACCACGGACTCGAAATTGCTGCAGGGTCTGTCCGGCCTGGTCAGCAAGAAACACCAGCGACTGCACCTGCGGGCTATGGAGGCCACGGTTTTTGTTGAACCGCTGGAACACGTATCGGACCTGGTGTTCGTTCCGCAAATGGACGCCAGCCGTGCCTATTACAAACGGGCGTTGAGTAGTCAGGATTGCGATCTGTCGGAAGTATTCAAACTGCCGCGCAGCTTGCGCAGCAAATACTGGATGGCAGCGGCCGCCCCCGAAGAATGCGGCGAGCTGTTCGCCACGAATCTGCCCACTCTACTGACCGAGCGCAAGTGGTGCATCGTCCAGGTCGTGGGCGGGCATTGCGTGGTGATAACCAACCAATGGCATGGCAATCGGCCCAGCCAGGCGCCGAAAACAGAAGCGGCGATTGCCGAGAACCTCGAATTCGCCCACGCGGTCTATCAGGAGCTGCAGCGATACAGCAGCGCCCCCACTCCGGCAGCGCCTGCGACGACGCACACCGATCAAGTTACCGCAATGCCGGTGCAGGAGACTCCATTCCCCGCGACATCCGTCACGCGTGCCACCGCGGCACCCACAGCACTGAAAAGGCAAGGCAGCCGGCGGCCACATTCGCTATTCGTCAAATTTCTCCTGTTCGGCTTCGGGCTACCGCTGTTCTTGATCGGCCTGCTGATTACGCTCGGAATTTGGATGGGAGTAAACCAGGGACGAGCCGCTCGTAACTGGCCTCAGGTTGACGCGGCGATTGTGAATTCAAGAATCGATGTCATAAACTCCCGCCGTTTTGCGCCGCTTGTCGCCTACGAGTACGAGGTCGACGGGCAAAAGTTCACCAACGATCGCATTCAGCACGGCCCGACCAACCGAACCAGGGACAAACGTGAAGTGGAACGGACATTGGCCAAATATCCCCAGGGCGCCGTCGTGAAGGCCTTCTACAACCCTGATCGTCCGCATCGATCGGTCCTGGTACCCGGCGTCAATGGCGAATCGGAAATGTTCGGCTTCCTGATCTTCTCCGGCTCGCTGATAGCGGTGGGGCTCTCTAATGTGCGGCTACGGAGCGATGGGGAGGAAGAGAAAGACCGCAGTGAATCACTAGCTGTGTCTTCGCTGACAATATCCGTTCCTCCGCCGCTATCCAACGTTGCAACAGGATCAGACGGCGGGCCTCCGTTTAACGCGTATCCTGGATCGGTTCACTCTTTTTCCACAGATGAACTCTTCCTTTTCGGTCCGCTACCGCGAACACCTTTTCCTTCGCGGCGATGGCCAGGGATGTCAGGCCCTCCACTTCTTGCTCAAAGATCGGAGATGGCTTGTTCTTCAAATCACCCCACGCTCGGACAACGCTGTCTTTACCGACGGATGCCAACAGTTGAGTTTCCGGAATGAATCCCGCTGCAATCACAGCCCCTCCATGCGCCTTCCATCTGACCGTCAAACTCCAGTTTTGTGTGTCATACAGTCTCATGATGCCCCGTGCATCACCCGTCACTAGCCGTTCGCCGTCCGGTGAAAAGCAAACCGTGTTCACGGCGGCTTCGTGACCTTCGAGATCGACGAGAAGTTCTCCGCCACTGACTTTCCACACCTTGCTCGACCCGTCCGCGCTAGCCGATGCCAATAACTGACCGCCGGGGGCAAAAGCAATGTTCACGACCGTATCCGAATGCCCCTCCAACTCCCTGATCAGCTTTCCATTCGCGACGTCCCATAGCTTCAACTCACGACCACACGTCGCCAGCAAAGTCTCGGTCGGAGAAAACGCGACGCCAACAATCGCTTCACCAGTTTGGCTTGGAGTCGCCCTGGCGTCCCCGGTCAGACTGTAGCGAACTTGAAACCCTTCGGTGCCTGCAACTGCCAGCCACGTGTCAATCGGCGAATAAGCCACCTGGTGAAGTTGGCCAACTTGCATCTGTTTCGAGATCAGCGGAGTGCGCTGCGTAAACGACATTTTTCTTAGCCGAATATCGCTGCCGCAAACGACCATGGTGCCATCCAAAGACAACGCAACAGACGAGACGCCATAGGAATCGACCTCTAGGGGCGCCCCGAGGGACTCGAAGGCCGACGCTGCCGCTGTTCGTCGTGGTGTTTGATCATCCGACGGCCCAAGCCCCACGAACTGTCGTAACCTCAATACATCGACCCGATCGTGCACGAGCGTCAAACCGAGCAGCGCTGCGACGACCACGGGGACGAGCAGCAGTAACCTGCGACGAGCCTTACGCCGCCGTTCGCTTCTCCGACGACGTCGGCTTCGACCGCTCGATACCGGACTGGGTCGTGCCGGGGAAGTATCTTGCAACTGTTGCTCGTCGCTGAAGGCAATCGTTTTCTGCGGCGCTGTCTGGTCGCCTGCAGGTCTAATACCCGATGGCATGGCGGGCTGCGCTCTGTCAACGGCCGTCGGTAGCGGTCGTGACTCGGTAACGGCTCCGCGCGAGATCTTCCCCGCCAGCCCGGACATGTCGGCGATCGTTACCGCTTCGTGCCGCCCGCCGCCCTGATCGACCAACTTGTTCTCGGCGGCGTGTTCCCTGGCGCAGGCTTCAAGCGCTGCGATGACTTCTGTCATTGAGCCGTATCGATCTTCAATCCGTTTGGCAACCATCTTCTGAAAAACCGCGTCTAGTTGCTCGGAAACGCCGGGTCGCAGCTTTCGCAGGCTGGGAATGGGATTTTCGCGGTGCGCGAGTATTCTGTTAACGACACTGTCACCTTGATAGACGCTTCGCGACGTCAAGAGGCTGTAGAGCGTACAGCCGAGACTGTAGATATCGCTGGGAAAACCGGCCTTGGTCGCATCTTCCGCTTGTTCCGGCGCCATAAAGTCCACGGTGCCCATGATCTGGCCGCTGGCCGTCAGCGGTGCGTCCGTCGTCAAGTCGGTAGCCGCCTGGGTTAGCCTTGCCAATCCCATGTCGAGAATTTTTACCGTGCCGTCCTTCGCGCGCAGCAAATTCGCCGGTTTCAGATCACGATGAATGACCCCTTTTCCGTGCGCGTATTCCAAACCACGAGCGGCCTGTAGAAGGACGCTGAGCGCATCGGAAACCGCCAACGCCCCGTCGCGTCGAGTGATCGTGTCCAGGTCCTCGCCATCCACTAGTTGCATCACCAGAAAGACGATACCGTCGGCTTCACCGGCGTCATGCGCGACCACGATGTTCGGATGTTCCAATTGCGCCAATGCCTGCATTTCACGGTGAAATCGCTCGACCATGGCCGGCCGGCTCGCAACGTTGGTCGACATCGTCTTGAGTGCCACTTCGCGCTTTAACCGCGAATGAACCGCGCAGAAGACCTGCCCCATGCCGCCGCTTCCGATGGGATGCAATACGGTGTATTCGCCCAAAACGAGACCGCGCGCCCTACCTTCGATCAGCTCCGTTGCCTGGTACTCGGTGAGCCGTTCGGTGCGAACCAGTTCGGCGACAAACTGCTCCGCCGTACCGTCACGTTGCCGTGCGCACCATTGATTGCATAGCTCGCGCACAGATCGGCCGAAACAAGACGGCTCTCGGCAAGATTCGCGATGATTTGTTTGAAAGAGATACCCATTGACTAGCAATCCTCGCACGTCACCCAATTATAACCGCGCACTTGATTCTGCGCAACTATTACGATCGGCCTTCAATCGCTCGCCTCCGAGAGCGGACCGTCGCCTGCGTCCGGTGGCATCGACTTGTGCCAGGCGACGTTGAGCGCCGTTAAGCGGCTCTTCAACACAGCCCAAGACGGTCGGACCGCCTAAAGGCGGAACTACGAACCCGGGCGCTTTGGCGAATGCGCGCCGGCGGGTCGTACCATCGTTAACGTTGGTCGGCGATTCGATTTGATGTCGGCGACATGAGCGTCGTAGGCCCCTTGCAGCCGTTTGACAACTTCGGGATGCTGGTCCGCCACGTTTCTCGTTTCACCAATGTCGGTCGTTGTATCGTACAGCTGCACGGGTTGCGGAGACGGGTCACGCCCATGCGGAGCGTTTTGTCCATTCTTACCCTCCTGCCATGGATAGAATTTCCACTTGTCCGAGCGAACGGTGCCCGGACCGTGCATCAGCACGTAGGCTTCGTGGGGACTCTTGGTTCCCTCCCTTCCAGACATCAGCGGCCAGATGTCTTTGCCGTCAATCTTTCGATCCGGCAATTTGCCGCCACACAAACGGGCGAGTGTGGGCAGCAGATCGATCGATGCCGCTACCTCGGTGCAGTCCGACCCTGCGGGAATCTTGCCGGGCCACCACATCACGGTAGGCTCGCGGATTCCACCGTCGTACACGCTTCCTTTCCTGGCCCGCAGAGGTAGCGAAGATCCGACCGCGGCGCCGTTATCGCTGGTAAAGATGACCAGCGTGTTCTGCGCGATGCCGGCGTCCTTGACCGTTTTCAGCAGTTGGCCTACGGACCAGTCAACTTCTTCGATCGCGTCCCAGATAAGTTTTCCTGTGCGATTCTTAAATGCATCGGAGACCGCCAGCGGCAGATGAACCATCGTATGGGGCAAATAGAGGAAAAAGGGTTCCTGTTTGTTGGCTTCAATGAAGCGGATCGCCTCTTCCGTATAGCGCTTCGTCAACGTTTCCTGATCTGCCGGATACTCGATGACTTCTTCGCCTCGAAACAGCGGCACCCAATCTTTCTTTTTGTGCCCTGCTTTGACTTCGTCCAGCGTTAATCCTTCACGTAGGACGATGTCGTCGGCGAGTCGGTTGGCCGGGTCGATCCACATGTCGTTGCTGTAGGGAATGCCATAGTACGAATCAAAGCCCTGGTAGGTTGGCAGGCAGGGAGGCAGGTGACCAAGATGCCACTTGCCTACGCAGGCCGTTTTGTAACCAGCGTCTTTCAACATCTCGGCGATCGTCACTTCGTCGGGATGCAAACCTTTGTTGCTATCGGGAAACAGCACCGCCTGCATCGCCAGTCGCTGGTAGTGGCAGCCGGTAAGCAGCGCCGTTCGCGAACCCGAGCAAACGGCGCAGCCGACATAAAAATCATCGAACCGCCGGCCTTCCTTTGCCATCTGATCCAAGTGCGGTGTTTTCGGTCCTGTCGCGCCGTTAAAACCTACGTCTCCGTAGCCCATGTCGTCGATGAAAATCAGGATGACGTTCGGGTGCGCCGGTGCGGCCTGCAGTTCACAGCTGATGGCCCCAAACAGAACGGCAAGGAATAAGGAAATGGAACGTGTCATCGGAGAATGATTCCTATCGGTTTTTCGCCAAAGCGGCAAAGGGCACGCTCGCAAAGTATGATAAGACTTTCTGATTCGAATGCGAAGCCGGTTGCCAACTTGGCAAGATTCCAGGCACTCGCCATGGCAAGCCCCTATGTAGATTAGCGCAGATTATTGTTCCAAAGTCCGCCAGCACATCACGAGAATCGCTTGCCCGATATAAGGTGGGTGCTCGGCGGCCAACTGCTTCCCTATAATCGATGTCTTAAATCGATGTCTTAAATCGATGTCTTAGAAATTTGGGCGGCGCACGTCCGTATTGATCTGTAGGAGAAGAAAAATGACAACGAATCGAATGTCTTTCGGTTTTTTTGCTGTATTGATTGCTGCTTTCTTCGCTGGCCCGGATGCCGGCTACTCCGCTGACCTCACCGTCGGTTTTTCCCAAATCGGAGCCGAATCGAGTTGGCGGACTGCAGAGACCGCATCGATTCGCGGCGAAGCGAAGAAACGGGGAGTCAATCTAAAATTCTCGGACGCTCAACAAAAACAAGAAAACCAGATCAAGGCCCTTAATGCTTTCATCGCACAGGGCGTCGATGCAATCATCTTGGCACCCGTTGTTGAGACGGGATGGGAATCCGTTCTGCGACAGGCAAAAAAACGCAGAATACCGGTTATCCTGGTCGACCGCGGAGTGAACGCCGACGAAGGACTGTACGCAACGTTGATTGCATCCGATTTTGTCGCCGAGGGCCGGATGGCAGGCGAGTGGCTCGCGAAGAAACTAAACGACAAGGGAAATATCGTTGAATTGCAAGGAACCCCCGGTGCGGCGCCGGCGATCGATCGCAAGAAAGGTTTTGAAGAGGCCATTGCCAAGCGTTCCGGCATGAAGATCATCAAGTCTCAAACCGGCGAATTCACTCTGGCGAAAGGCAAAGAAGTCATGCAGGCGTTCCTCAAGGCGGAAGGCGATAATATCAATGCCGTCTACGCGCACAATGACGATATGGCGCTGGGCGCGATTCAAGCGATTGAGGAGGCCGGTAAAAAACCAGGAAAGGATATCATCGTCGTATCCATCGACGGCGTGAAAGGGGCCTTCGAGGCTATGGTCGCCGGAAAATTGAACTGCACCGTCGAATGTAACCCGCTGCTGGGACCGGCCGCCTTCGACGCCGTCGAAAAGGCGGTGGCCGGTGAAAGTTTGCCGAAAAAAACCATTGTTGAAGATAAAGTCTTCGATCAATCCGTCGCGAAAGATGTGATTGGCGAGCGGCAATATTAGGCATTGTCTCAGAACCCGTACGATGGGTCTCCGAAGCCGTCGAAAACGCAACTAAATGGCAGGCGACGGCTTCGGAGACCCATCGTACGGAATTGCTTCGGGATGTTTTCCGACAAAGCCAAATTGTTCGGCATCGCTCACCTGTTCAAAACGTCCCGGACTTCGAAAGCAACACAGCCGCGATGGAATCGACCGCCACGCCTGAAACACTGGTCGAGATGCGCGGCATCGTGAAGACGTTTCCTGGCGTGCGCGCTTTGGACAAAGTCGACTTAACGCTCCACTCGGGTGAAATCCACTCGCTGTTGGGCGAAAATGGAGCGGGGAAAAGCACGTTAGTCAAAGTGCTGACGGGCGTCTATCGGCGCGATGCCGGCGACGTCCGACTTGATGGCCGCCTGATCTATCCCAAGAGCCCGCTCGACGCGCAGCGGCTGGGCATCGCAACCGTCTATCAGGAAGTCAACCTGATTCCCGAACTATCCGTCGCGGAAAACCTCTCGATTGGTCGCGAGCCAAGACGACTCGGCTTGATCAACTGGAAGTTGGCACGTCGTCGCGGCACCGAGGCGATGAAGAAGCTGGACCTTGAGATCGATGTCGACCTACCGGTTAAAAGCCATTCGATCGCAATTCAGCAGCTGGTCGCGATCGCTCGGGCGTTGGACCAACAGGCCAAAGTGCTGGTGTTGGACGAACCGACAAGTAGTCTCGACGCCGCGGAAGTCAATCAGCTATTCGCCGTGTTGCGACGACTGCGCGAGCGAGGTATGGGCATCGTGTTTATCAGCCATTTTCTGGACCAGGTCTACGCTGTCAGCGATCGCATAACCATCTTGCGTAACGGCAAACTGGTCGGCGAATACAAGTCGGACGAACTATCGCGATTGGAACTCGTTGGAAAAATGATCGGAAAGGACGTCGAAGCAGTCGCCGAAATGGAGGCGCATCATGCCAGGCCACGGCAGGCAGCGACCGACATCCCGGTCATCAAAGCCAATAGGCTGCAACGTCGAAACGCCATCGAATCGGTTGATTTCGATATTCGTGAGGGCGAAGTCGTTGGGTTGGCGGGATTACTAGGTTCGGGGCGAACGGAAACAGCACGGCTGTTGTTCGGCGCCGACGTACCCGATAAAGGAACGATCGTATCGGAAGGAAAAACGGTTCGACGTCATTCGCCGCGGTCTGCCATTCGGCGCCGCATCGCCTTCGCTCCTGAAGACCGAAAAACCGAAGGCATCATTCCGGACTTAAGTGTTCGTGAGAACATTATCCTGGCGCTTCAGGGCCAACGCGGTTGGACCCGGCGGATTGGCTACGACCGGCAACAGCAACTGGCCGAGAAATTTATCAAAGCGCTGAATATCGCCACGCCCAATGCAGACAAACCGGCGGGACAGCTGTCCGGAGGCAACCAACAAAAAGTGATCCTGGCCCGTTGGTTGGCGATGCAACCGAGACTATTGATCCTGGACGAACCGACACGAGGAATCGATGTCGGCGCCAAAGCTGAGATCGAAAAGTTAGTTGCCGATCTGTGTTCCGATGGTATGGCCGTGTTATTCATCTCCAGTGAATTGGACGAGGTGGTACGCGATAGCCATCGCGTCGTCGTGTTACGGGACCGCCGCATGGTGGGTCAATTAGCCGGTGACGACGTCAACTTGCCGAATATCATGCACCTGATTGCCGCCGAGCCCGATACGCCAGTGCGAGGAGTAGACGCCGATGCGTGAGACTCTGAAGACCGTACTCTGGCCGGCCGTCGCGCTGCTGGTGCTGTTGGCATTCAATTTCTTCGCGAATCCGAATTTTTTTCATTTGGAGATCGTTGAGGGTCGCATCAGCGGTTCCTTAGTGGACGTTCTTGAACGAGCGGCACCCGTTGTACTTTTGTCCCTGGGAATGACACTGGTCATCGCCACCGGTGGGGTCGATCTGTCGGTCGGCGCTGTGATGGCCATGTCGGGTGCGTTGGCGGCGGTACTGTTGTCGCAAACCGAGGCGTCGCTGACCGTCTTGCTGCTGGCTGCCCTGGGGGTTGCCGCCGTGGCGGGAGCGTGGAACGGATTCCTGGTTTCGGTGATCGGCATTCAACCGATTGTGGCCACGTTGATTCTGATGGTCGCCGGTCGCGGCATCGCCCAGTTGATGACAGACGGTCAAATCATCACTGTGCGTGGCAGCGAGGGCTTCAGCTATATCGGCGGTGGAACACTGTTCGGCCTGCCGTTCAGTGTTACGATCGTCGCCAGTGCCGTCATTGCTACCGCCATGTTGACGCGATGGACGGCGATGGGATTGTTTATCGAATCGGTTGGCGGAAACGAAATTGCCAGTCGCTATGCGGGCCTGAACGTTCGCTGGATTCGATTCCTGGTCTACACTTTTTGTGGGTTATGCTCCGGTTTGGCAGGCATCATTTATGCCTCCGACATCACAGCCGCCGATTCGAATAACGCCGGGCTGTATCTTGAACTGGACGCGATTCTAGCCGTTGTGATCGGCGGGACCGCCCTGACGGGGGGGCGATTCTATTTGCTGGGATCCGTTCTTGGTGCGCTGATCATTCAAACGTTGGCAACCACGATCTTGATGACAAAGATCGGCGACAAGGACATTCCGACAGAGTACAACCTGATCGTCAAAGCCATCGTCGTGCTGGTGGTCTGCCTGTTGCAATCCGCAGCGCTAAGGGGAATGGTCCTGCGCAAGGCGGTCGACACATGATGCCAAAGCTGCGACCGCAATACGTGCCGATTCTGGCCACGATGGCCGTCTTTCTACTGTTGTTCTCAGCGGTGTCCGTCCGTTACGGCGGCTTCTTCTCCTGGTTTCAGTTTTCGTCGCTCCTGGCTGACAACGCATCGCTGGGATTGGCGGCCACGGGGATGACGTTTGTTATTCTCTCCGGAGGCATCGACTTGTCGGTCGGCGCTGTCATTGCGTTAGCCAGTATGTTGATGGCGATGTGCTTGACCCAATGGGAACTCTCGCCGCAGGTCGCGATTCCCGTGGTGATGGCGGCCGGTACAGGGTTCGGCGCGGGGATGGGTGCCTTGATACGCTGGTTCCGCCTACCACCTTTTCTCGTCACCTTAGCCGGTATGTTTCTCGCCCGCGGGATCGCACTGGTTCTGACAAACGACAAAAGGATTTCCATTACTGATCATCCCATCTATGACTGGTTCTTCGATACGGAAATCGGATGGAGCGATTACCAGTTGCCATTGCCGGCGATTGTGTTCCTGTGCGCAATTTCCCTGGCGATCGTCGTGGCGCGATCGACCAGGTTTGGGAGAACCGTCTACGCCGTGGGAGGCAATGAACGTTCGGCCTTGTTGATGGGCTTGCCCGTTGGCCGTACCAAGGTCAAGGTTTATGCACTCAGCGGACTTTGTGCGGCCACTGGTGGAGTCGTTCACGCGCTGGGGACCGGCGCAGGCGACGCCTCTATTGCGTACATGTTGGAATTGGATGCGATTGCCGCCGTCGTGATCGGCGGAACGCTTCTTTCCGGCGGCGTCGGCTATGTGTTGGGTACGCTGTTTGGCGTGCTGATCCTGGGTGTGATCATGGTAATTCCCTCTTATCAGGGAAACTTGAATTCATGGTGGACCAAGATTGCGATCGGTCTGCTACTACTGGTCTTTATTGTGCTGCAAAGATTCCTGCAGCGACACGGCAGCAAGCAATGAAATACGGCGGACATATTTACTTGTGGACCGACCACTGGTCGACCGACCAACTAGGCCTGTTTGACCAGGCGCGCGGCCTGGGGCTCGACTGCCTGGAAATCGCTGTCGGAGATGACATTGTTTTCGACGCCGCAGCCGTTCGCGACCGTGCGGAATCGCTTGGCATGGATGTTGTGTTGAGTCCCGGTGCGCAGTGGCCGATGGAGCAAGACATCTCGCACGACGATGCCGCGTGTCGGGCACAAGGTGTCCAGTGGCATCGAAACTGGATTGGCCAGGCCGCCGAAGCGGGCGCGGTAGCCTACGCGGGTGCGATCTATGGACATCCGGGCCGTGTCGAGCGGCGTCGGCCGTCGCGAGACGAATTTCAATATACGGCGGACAACCTGCGCCTGTTGGCTGAACATGCGGAGGCCTGCGACGTCGAACTGGCGATCGAACCGATGAGCCATTTTCGGACTCACGTCGTTAACACGCCAACTCAGGCAATGCGTCTGATCGAAGCGGCCGATCATCATCGCTTGAAGCTATTGCTCGATACCTATCACCTGGTCACGGAGATTCGAGACTACGCGGAGGCGGTCCGGACGGCGGGCGACCGGCTGTGGGCCGTTCATGCCTGTGAAAACGACCGTGCGCGCACGGGTGGCGGGATCGTACCTTGGGATGAGCTCTTTGGGGCACTTCGCGAAGTGAAGTTTGATCAATACATTATCTTTGAAACGTACAACTCTTCGGCCGGCGACTTCGCCTTTTCGCGAGGAATGTTTCACGACGTGTGCCCCGACGGCAACGAATTCGTAAGGAAATCGCTCGCGTTTGTCCAAGCAGGGCTTCCGATTTGAATGCCGGCGAATGTGGTGTCATGCATTTGCCGAAACGATTCGCCGATTCGTTTCCACCGTGTGATTGAGGACGAGCATCTGACTCCAGTCAAGTCAGGTTTGGACCCTGGAAGGTAATCCGGAAGCCGTGCGCGGCGCCCAGCGGCTTCCGATTCAGCGAACCGCCGGCCTTACGGCCCGGGCAAGATCTTGGTTTTCGGCGGATCCAGTTCGTCCACTTTGTCGGAAAAAGCCTTGCTTTGCGATTCCTCTTCCGCCTCCTGCCACTTCTCCGTGAATTCCTGAGCCTGCTGCCTTACCGTCCGATCTTCGAAAGTCTCAGCGGATTGGTCGCAGCCGACAAACCATATGACAAGAAAAGGTGCGACAAAGACAGAAATGGGGATTCGCAACGGTAGTCGCAACGGTAGTCGCAACATCATGGTCCACCGTACTGCAGACGAGCGCGCAGGCATTCGAATCAGACCTTCCAAGAGGTTTTTGCACGTTGGGAAACTTCCGTGATGAAAGAACGGAAATCGTCCGCACCAATCGGCTTAAGCAACAAGCCATCTGCCTCAATTGCAGACGACTTCAGGATTTCCTTCTCGCCCTGGGACGCCCCCAAAACGATTAGCGGCACGGACGTCGATTGGAATTGCAATCGATATTCGGCCAGTATTTCGCGGGATTCGTTCTTAAATGGATTGAGCCCGAACAGAACGACATCATGATCCGACTGTCCATTTCCGTTCAGCCCGCGCACGTAACTGAGCGCTTGTTCACGACCCTGAACGACATCAACGCGACAATCGACTCCGCTATTCTCAATCGCATCCGTTGTCAGGTAGACGTCACTGGGGCTGTCTTCGATCAGAAGGATGGCGAGGGGCTTGGCGGGCGACATAGCCGTGTACTTTGACGTCCGTTCGCAATCCAGTCAATCAGATAATCCCCTATGCCAAACTAGGGAATTCCTCGATGCCCCTTCCACGAATCCGGCGATTTTCGCCAGCTATCATCTCGCACGATGGCATACACGTTCGTCTTGTTCTTCGGACAGAATGGTCCAGCGCGCCCGATTTCGGCGAGAAGATTAGGTCTATTTGTCCGCGTCGCGGGCCATTCTCCATGACCACACGGCCTTCCATCGCTCGCGTGAGGCCAGCAGGTCGGCACGACCTGTGCGCCATGTCCAGCTCGCGATCTATCCGGCGGGATTGGAGTCAAGATACGCCCGCCAGGGCGCCCAGTAATATTGGTGCCAGCCCTGGCTGACCCCAGCAAAGTCGATTTCCGGTACGTTCACGTGGACCAATTCGATTCGTGCACCTTCCCCCTGCGGCCAAAAGGAAAGCACAAGGGTCGAGTCGATCGCATCTTCAGGCCAGTTCGCCGATCGCCATGACTGGACGATCAGCCGTTTCGGCTGAACTCGCAGGATGATGCCGGTTAAAGCCTCACCAAAGGCGCTGAACCGTCCACCCGGTTGTGGCTCGATGATCGCCGGCGCTCCGGTAAACGAGGAATGATCATCCGCGTCAAGATACATGTCGAATAGCCGGTCTGGTGTGGCCGGCAACGTTACCGCCGTGACAACATTTGGCATTAAATCTCACTCCTGGTACGAATCTCATTCCGAGTACGTCGCATCGTTTCCTTACTTGATGTATGGATCCACAAACGAATGGTCGTCGTAGCGGTCCTTTTGTCGCACCCACGCCATTGGGTATGGCAGGCCGTCTTCATCTCGTCCTTTGCTCACAATGTCAAAAAAGTTATAGATGCCCAAAAAGTTTTCGAGACCGCGGCCGAACGACGAATAAGTGTGAAACGATAATCCTCACGCTCGTTTTCTCTTGGATTTCTTCTTCGCCACTGTTTCGGACTCCGCGGATTCCTTGACTCGCAGCAAGGTATTGGACCAGTACGCCTCGTACTTGCCAATCCACCGTTCAAGGATCGCGCGAATCGGGGCTGCGTTCAGGGAGTTGATCCGGCACCGGCCTTCGATACGCGTGTGGACCAAACCCGCTTCGCGCAAGACATCGAGATGTTTCATGACGCCAAACCTGGAGAGTTGCGTAAACTGATCGACGATTTCGGTGGTCTGCTGCGGTCCGTCTCGCAACAAGTCGAGAATCTCGCGACGCGTTGGGTCGGAAAGCGCTTTCCAAATGGGATCCAAGTCCTTGGCCATCTGCTCGATCCGCTGCCTATTCTGCCAGTTGCTTCACGCCGTTCAGGACGAAACCCCACAAATGTCCCTGTCGATCGCCAAGATCCCGAAACCAACGACCTCCCGGCCACTCTTCCAATACCATCGGCATCGGCTTGTTGTCGGGAGTTGAGTTTTCGTCCGTCAGGCGATGGATCAACGCTTTGTACGCGTCCCCGACCGCTGCGTTGATTTCAATACTCTGGGAAATATCGAGCGTCAGGTCCTGTGTGTCAAGCATGGCGTGTTCCTTTTCTTTCCTATTGTGAGCTATCTCACAACGTAAGCTGACCCAACGTTACGGCGCGACGCAAAGTGCCAACGAGGGTTGTTGACAGGCGGCGTCGCGATCGTTACGTTACTGAATAGTAACGTGTTGATGTGTCCACGTCAACCAGGTTTTCCCCTAGCCGCACGAAGAGGAGCAAAGCGATGCCGCGAATGGGAATCGGCGAGCACGGTTTCATCGCCCACTTCGAAGACACGGAAGGTAACCGCGTGGCATTACACGAATCGCCGTAGGCCGCTAACTAGTCTGCAACTCACCATTTAACCAAAAGGAGAACTGCCATGAACACGATCGACTACATCAAAATGTCTTTAGAAAACGGCACGGGCTGGACCATGGGCCTGATCAACGACATGCGAGATGCCCCGCTGACGCAGCCGACACCGAACGGCGGCAACCACCCCCTGTGGGTGCTGGGCCATATTGTTCGCGCCGAGAGCGACCTGCTGGATGGATTTATCCTTGGCAAACCCAACCGCTTTCCTGAACTCGAAAGCTTGTTTGCCATGAAAACCACCCCCTCCACGGACGCCAGCCAGTACCCGTCCATCGACGATCTGCTGGGGAAATTCGAAGAGATTCGCTCGGCCACGCTCGCTCATCTCAGTTCGCTCAGCGAAGAAGATCTCGACCAGCGCAGCCACGCCCCCGAAGAATTTGGCCCGCCGTTCGCCACCGTTGGTGCGTGCTTCGCAGCGATGGCGGGACACATGGCGTTTCATACGGGACAAGTCGCCGATGCCCGCCGAGCGGCCGGGCGTGAGCCTTTGATGGCATAACTACTGATGGCCCAACGACGCTTCGCCAGTTAATCATGTCTTATCGGGAGGGCGAGGCTCCCGCCGAGCCGCAAGCCTCACCGAGTTGCGGCTCGGCCGGAGCCTCGCCCTCCCATTTTCGATTAGGGGGCTGCGCCAATCACCCACCCCAACGGGACCCCGCTTCCCCCACGCGCATCGAAAATGGCTTCGTTAAATGGGGCAAGCTCACGGAACCTGCTTGCCAAGCGCCTACGCGATTGACAACACTTGTTGTGGATGACACCGGTCCCGGAGTGATCGACACCGCGGTCCCGTCGTCCTAGTACTACAGCGCTGGGTTGGGATTGTGCTTGTGTCGCAAGTACTTAATGACCAATGATGTCTACGACCTAGCGCTGTCGAACTAGGCTTTGTCGGAAAACACGTACGATGGGCCTCCGATCCCGTCGATTATGCATACATGTGTCAGGCGACGGGATCGGAGTCCCATCGTACGGCAGGTCACCAGCACCTTTTCCGATAAAGCCTAGGATTCCCGACTGACTAGTGCAAACCTCGCTACCAAAACATGAAGTCGTCCTGTTAGGTGCCGGACACACCAACGCCCACATTCTGCGGATGTGGCGGATGCAGCCAATTCCCGACGTGCGGCTAACGTGCGTCTCGAATTTCCCGATCGCGACGTACTCAGGAATGTTGCCGGGCGTCCTCGCCGACCTTTATCCGATCGACAGGATGGAAATTGACCTGGTGCGATTGTGCGCCGCCGTGAACGCTCGCCTGATCGTCGACCATTTCACGGGCGTGGATATCGAGCAGCGGCAACTCTTATTCGAACACCGCCCGGCGCTGCCTTTTGACGTCTTGTCGATTGGCATTGGCTCGCGTCCCGCGCGTAGCGGCGTGGAAGTAGACGACACGGTTTTAGAAATTAAACCGATGCAAACCTTCCTGCCACATCTTGAGGCCCGCGTGCGCGAACTGCTCCAGCAGGATCGCGGCCAGGTCCCGCGAGTTGTTGTCGTCGGAGCCGGAGTCGGCGGAGTTGAAATCGCGTTGTGCTTGCCGAACCGACTCAACATACTGCTCAACAACAAACCTTTCGATCTGACGCTGGTTGGCTCAGAGAATGACCTGGCCCGCGGAACAGCACGCAAGACTCAGGAACTCATCCGACAGGAATTTGCAACGCGCGGGGTACACCTTCGACTGGGTAAACGTGTGAGCAAGGTTGCCGCTGGGGCCATCGTCTTTGATGACGGTGAAACAATTCCGGCGGACATCGTGCTGTGGGCAACCGGTGCGACAGCCCCACCGGCCTTGAACAACATTGATTTACCGAAGGACGCTGCTGGATTTCTCTTAACACGAGCCACCTTGCAAACCAAAGCCGACGCACCGATCTTTGCCGTGGGCGATACCGGAACGATTGAAGGATCGACGTCACCCAAGGCTGGCGTCTATGCGGTTCGCCAGGCTCCCATCTTGTGGGAGAACATCGCCAGGCAAATCCAAGGCCGCGATCTGCTGGAATATCACCCGCAGCAGGACTTCTTAAAGCTGATGAACTTTGGCGATGGTCGAGCTATCGCGGAATACAAAGGAGTTACCACCAAGGGCAGGCTGGCGTGGAGGTTGAAGGATTGGATCGACGGTCGATTCATGGACAAGTACCAGGACTACAAGCCCATGGAAATGGCGCTCGTGTCGAACGATCCAGCGGAAACACAGATGCGCTGCGCGGGGTGCGGTAGTAAGGTGAGCGGCTCGGTCTTGTCGCAGGTTTTAGCTCGTTTGGACATTCCCAAGCATGATCACGTCCTGCTTGGCCTTGATGCCCCAGATGACGCCGCCATCATAAAGCCCGTCGACGGCCGACCCATGGCGGTTACGGCGGATTTCTTTTCCGCGCCGCTGGAGGACGCTTACCTTTCTGGTCGGATCGCTGCTTTGAATTCAGCGAGCGACCTATTTGCCCTGGGCGCCCAACCGATCGCGGCATTGGCATTGGCGACCCTACCGCTGGGCACGCCTCGTCAACAGGAACAACTGCTTTACGAACTGCTGGCGGGAAGTCTGTACGAATTCCGTCAAATGGGCGCGACCTTGGTCGGTGGACATACGATCGAAGGTCCACAGATCACGATCGGCTTTACGATGCTGGCCGACCAGGGTTCTGGCGAGCCACGAACGAAGAACCGACTTCGTGCGGGAGATACGCTGATCCTGACCAAGCCGCTCGGCACGGGCGTGCTGCTTGCCGCCCACATGCAAGCCGATTGTCGCGCCGCCTGGATGCGGACATTGCTCAAGTCCATGTTGCTCAGTAATCAACCGGCGGCCTCACTGATCGACGAATTTGACATCGCGGCGCTGACCGACATCACCGGATTCGGTTTGGCCGGCCACCTGTTGGAAATGCTGACCGCCAGCGACCTTGCTTGTGAGTTGCAGCTGGAACGCATCCCCCTCCTGCCCGGCGTAGCGGAGTTGATCAAGGAGGGGGTCGAGAGCACGCTCGCACCCGCCAACCGGGCGGCGGAGATCGAGATCAAGATCACCGATTCGCTACGAGGGTCGCCCGCAGTTGCACCAGTGGTGGTCATTCCCGACATGGTCTCAAAATAGGCATCGGTAAAAGACAGGTCAGGCAATACCAGCAGCAAAGGGATGGTGGCAAAGGCTGGCATCATGGTCCACATTCCTACCACCAGCAGATAACCATGCCGTATCGACAACTCACCTCGGTAGCGACGCGTAAGCAACCACATCAACACACCCAAACTGGCCGTCCATGCCATCGCCAAGAGAAAGTCCAACAGCACGGATTGGTCAGAATAGATGACAGCCGTGATGATAGGCAATATATAAGTCAGGCTGAATACCACCAGCATCAGCCCAAGTGCATTGACAATCGTCAGCGTGCGTCTCATTAGAAGAAGCCCACGTTCACCTGGAACAACTTCTCGACCTTCTTCACCATGGCTTTGTCGATGACGAATACGATGACATGATCATCGGCTTCTATGACGACATCCCTATGCCCCATGATGACATCTTCACCGCGCACCAATGCCCCTATGGTGGTGCCCGGCGGCAGTTCGATCTCATCGATGCGACGACCTACCACACGTGAAGACTTGCGATCGCCATGCACCACCAACTCCAGCGCTTCGGCGACCCCACGGCGGAGAGAATGTACCGCGGCCACATCCCCCTGACGCACATAGGCGAGCAAGGATCCTATCGTGACCTGCGCAGGTGACAAGGCGATGTCTATCTTCCCGCCCTGCACCAGATCGACATAAGCGCCGCGATTGATTAGCGCGATCACCTTGCGTGCGCCCCCCTGCTTGGCTAGCAAAGCCGACATGATGTTGTTCTCGTCGTCGTTGGTGAGCGCGCAGAACACATCGACATCCTCGACGTGTTCTTGCATCATCAACTTCTCGTCCGTACCGTCGCCGTTCAAAACTAGCGTCTTGGTCAGCTCCTCCGCCAGCTTGGCACAAGATTTTTTGTTGTATTCGATCAGCTTGACCTGATAGTCACGTTCCAGCGCCTTAGCCAAACGTCGACCGATATTGCCACCGCCGACGATCATGACGCGCTTGCTGGGTTTGTCCATGCGGCGCATCTCACTCAGAACACTGCGGATATTCTTGGTCGCGGCGATGAAGAATATCTCATCACCGTCCTCTACCACCGTATCACCGGTCGGCATGATGGCCCTGTCCTTGCGGAAGATAGCGGCGACCCGAGTATCAATCTGGGGCATATGGCTGCGCAAAAAGCTCAGCGGATTCCCCACCAGCGGACCGCCTTCAAAAGCTTTGACCGCCACCAATGAAGCGCGCTTGCGTGAGAATTCCAACACCTGCAATGCCTCGGGAAATTCGATGAGCTTGGTGATGTAGTTGGTGAGGATCTGCTCAGGGCAGATGGAGAAATCCACACAGAAATTATCCTGACTGAACACCTCGGGCCGTTCCAGAAATTCGGTGGCGCGGATTCGGGCGATGCGGGTAGGTGTGTTGTACAGGCTGGCTGCAAGCTTGCAGGCCAACATGTTGACCTCATCACTCTGTGTGACCGCCAGCAACATATCGCTATCCGCTATACCCGCCTGTTCCAACACCGATGGATGGGAGGCGTTA
>CAWJNN010000065.1:0-115649 GCA_963844115.1 uncultured Planctomycetales bacterium
CAGATCTGGGGTCAGGCCGTGATTAGTGATTAGTCTTGCGTACCGGCCAGAGCCAGGTTACGCTTGGGCCATGGCCAGACCATTGCGAGTGGAGTACGAAGGGGCCCTGTATCATGTGATGTCCCGCGGGATCGAGCGGCGAGATGAGATATCGTCTCGGACGACCGCGATCGCCAGCGGTGGCTGGAGTGGCTCCAGCGGACGGTGGAGACGTACGATTGGCAGCTGCACGCTTTTGTGCTGATGGACAACCATCATCACCTCTTTGTCGGAACTCCTCGTGCCAATTTGTCGGCCGGGATGCAACACTTTAACGGCAGTTATACGAGCTATTTCAATCGACGGCACCGGCGCGCGGGTCACCTGTTTCAGGGGCGGTTCAAGGGGCAGCTGGTGGAAGATGAAGGTTACTTCTGCGAGTTGAGCCGCTACCTTCACCTCAACCCGGTCCGGGCGAAGATGGTCGACCGGCCGGAAGCTCACCGCTGGAGCAGCTATCCGGGATATCATCGGAACGACCGCACTTTGTCGTGGATGACCTATGACTCGGTGCTGCGTGAGTTTTGCCGTAGCCGCAGAGAGGCCCGCAAGCGTTACCGCCAGTTCGTCCGGGATGGAATGCGCGACCCGCCGCCGGTGCCCTGGGCCGAGGCCGCACAGGGACTTATTGTCGGATCGAGTCAATTCATTAAGCGGATTGGGAAGCTGCTGGCGGATCGCCCGGAAGATCAAGATATCCCCGCATTGAAGCAGTTGCGGCCGCGGCCGCAACTTGAAGTCATTTTGGACGTCGTGGCCGATGCAATGCACGAGGACCGCATCGCCTGGTGCGCAGGCCGCCGGAGCGAGACCGCGGGGCGTGCGGTTGCCGCCTCGATAGCCCGCCGCCGTTTTGGATATTCAGCAACTCAAGTCGCACCGCTTTGGGATACAAGAGTCACACCAGCGTGAGCCGCGCCTTGCAGCGGATCGAATCACCATCGCCCAAGCTGGCGCGGACCATCAAACGGATTGAACGAACACTCACTAATCACTAATCACGGCCTGACCCCAGAGTGCTCCCTCGACGATCCGGGCAGGTCAAATCCCGGATAACACACGTTACCAATGGTAACGATGCCGTTCAGTTTTTGCTGAAGCAGGGCCACCATTCCAGCGCTGCGCGGCCGGATCTGGTCCTGCTGGATTGGAATCTTCCTGACTTCGATGAACGAACTTTTTTCACGTACTAGCGTAACGTCGTGCGTCGGATGGCTCGCCGAAGCTGTGAATCGACGGGTTCGGAGACCCATCGTACAAAAACTTGGTACAAAAACTTGGTACAAGGACTTGGTACAAAGACTTGCTGCAATCGGTGCAAAATCTTCGAAAGCGGCGGTTGTCGAAAAAATGAACTTCGACAGAAAGAAGACAGAAAGAAGACAGAAAGAAGACAGAAAGAAGAAGACAGAAAGAAGAAGACAGAAAGAAGAAGGCCCTTGTCGCACAGAGTGGACGTCCCACCGAGTGGACAAGGGCCTCGTAACTCGTTGTGAGATCCGAACTGCCCGCCATGGCAATTGGCATCCGGCCAAGTCGTGCGATGCCTGACAAGGGACTAACTCACATCACAACCGCTGCTCGACGCTGCGGGATGTTGAGTTACCAAAATCGCAGGACACCAACCGAGTCAAATAGCCTGACTGAGCAGAACGCGCCCCCTCATAGCGTTAGAGGCAGGCGCTCTCACCGAAAACTGTCAGGTGGTTCTTGCATCGATGCCCTCCAGATGAGAGGAAAAGCAAAGCAAAAATTTCAGTGGAACCTTAGGTTCCACACCCTTAGTTTATCGTCTTCCCCGCGCCAGTCAATCACTTTGTCGCGATTTCGTTCGACGCCCAGACAACGCGCTTGCAGTCCTTCGGCGAGGGCGTTGCGTATCACGCTTGCGAAGATGCCGTTGGTTCTTCAGGATAGTGTATCGAATCTGTCAGAATCACACGCGCCAGCCAATCACAGGACAATCCAATAAGATCCGTCGATGGATGATCTGCACCTCTCGCAATTGCAACAAACGTTAGCCAGTCAGATACCCATCACGAGCGCGATGGGCATTGAAGTCGTATCCTGGGACGGCCACAGCTTGTCCATGCGCATGCCACTGGAGGTAAACCGCAACCATCAGTACTCCGCTTTTGCCGGTAGTCTCAACGCGCTCTGCACCGTGGTGGGATGGGGTACGGTTTTCCTCTACCTGCTCCAAAAGTCTCTTTCGCGCAACATCGTCATTCGACGCGGTACGATTCGCTATCTGAGACCGTTGCGAACCGGGGAGATTGTTGCCCGCGGCGTGCCGCTTGATCCGGACGAATTGGACTACTTCCTCCAGCTGCTGGAAAGCAAAGGCAAGTCAAAAGTCAATATTGCCGCCGAGATCGCCGACGATGCAGGACCCTTCGTCACCTTCAAGGGATCCTACGTCGTACTCGAGTAAACCTTTGGTAAACTAAACCTTTGGTAAACCTCATGAGCATCGTTGGCACTCAAAAGTCTTCTTCAGGTGCAACGCCCTTCTCCTTCTTGGGCTCGCCCTTCTTCTTGTCTTTGTAGCGATCATGCCATCGCTTGTGCCAATGATCGTGGTGACCATCGCCGTAGCGCTTACGACATTTCTCCATCTTTTCTTTGAAGATCTTCTTGTGCGTTTCAATCATGGTCCACACATCGCTGGCGGGTCCCTTCCAGAGTACCGACACCGTCGTACCGTTTGTCTTGACTCTCAGATCGTCCACCAGTTTTCTGCCGCTTTCGTTGTCGCCAACATGGATCTGACCCAACGCGCGAAGTCCCTCCACCAGCTCTTGAACCTGGCTGGCAACTTCCTTGTTCGTCATCTCGGCCCGCGACCGATAGAACGATTGTCCGTCGTGCTCGCCCGTCACAAACCGGAACGACTTAGTTTGCCTGGCCAATTTGCACTTGTCCGGCAGCTCAGCGTCGGAAAGACCCTCGGCTCTCATCAACATCGTCGTCCCTGCCGGAATATTGCCCGCCAGCGACGAATCGTTCGTCAAACTGGGTGCCTTGCCGTCCAGGACATCGACGGCTGTCTTCAGCAAATCAATACTGCTGGCGAAGACAATCCACTCGTCCCCGTAGAAGGCTGCCGCGACCGTGCGGTTCCGCGAGCCGTGTCGCGACTTGTGTGTCCACTGATGGATCTCGTGCTCTCGATGTTTCGTGACCTCACGACTCGGAATCATTTTCGCCATACCCATCACCCGGTCGCGATCAACCTTGGCATGCAAAATCATTACACCCGTATGTTTGCCAGTTTCATTTCCGTAAAACGTCATGCCGTGCAGATCTTGTTCGGGATTCATGCCCAGCATCTTGACGGCAAACGCCATCCGTTTCTTATGCTTCTGCTGCTCCATCATCTTCTGAACAACGGTCGATTCACGCATCGCATCAAAATCAAGATGACCCAACCAACCGGCGTCGGCCGAGACGTCTTTCAGGTCCAGCGGCTTGGCACTGGCATCCGGTAGATTTCCACAAACGGCAGTCAACACGACCGCGATCAAGAGTCGCCAATTGAGCATCTTTATTTCCTCCTGTTTGCAAATGTACGAACGATTTCAGCTTTATACGCGCAAGGACGGCGGATGGTTACCTGCTCGTGAACTTTTTCTCGCAGAACGCATCCGCGAGTTTCAATGTTTTCCGCTTTTCCGCTGATCGAACGGGCGTCTAGTTGGGAACTGCGGCTAATTTGCCTGTCGTCGGGTACGATAGCTGGTACGATCTTAAAATGAAGCTGCTCGCCAGACACCGCACCTTGGCCCGCTTCCAAAGCGCCCCGTACCACCTCTGCCGCGGCCGCACGGCTCTTTGTCCAGAACAATGTGGAGACTCCGGCGAGTTCGCAACCTTCGACGTCGTCGAATACCTGGTTTATGAACAATCGGGCAAGTATGGGGACCCCAAGCAGGAAACGTTTCGTTTCCAGGTCAGCGATTTCCATCGCAAGCCGAAAGGCGACGTGGATTTGCTAGGCAAGGTTGGCGACATGAAAGAGGGCGATCTGGTGTTGCTGGAATGGCATCACCTGTACGGCGAAGTCCACCCCGGCGTGATTTCGCCAGTTCGTCCAGTCGCTGAGCCATCAATCATGGAATATTGTGACGCAAGTCCATAAACAATTGTGACGCAAGTCCCGCGCATGAAAAAGCCTCGCGCAACAAGAGGTAACCCTGTCGACCCCCCCCTACCGCCGTCCTCACGGCTGGAATTCGGTATGATGTTAAATGCGTCTCATCCTTCGATTTCCGGTTTTGATTTTGCGGGTGGTTAGAATCATGGCCATGCATTCGACGCGGCGACAGTTTCTCGGGACGGCGTCGATCGGCGGTGCCGCCATGGGCTTGTCGGAATTGGGTTTTCTGAAGCGACTCCCCCGTGTCTCGGCGGCCGATGCGACGGTGAACTCGAACCTGGTACGTGTGGACAGCGGAATTGAACCCCTGGTTCGCTTGCTGGAGGAGACGTCACGCGAGCGGTTACTGGAAGAAGTGGCGGCCAAAATCCAGAGCGGCACCTCGTATCGAGAAGTGCTGGCGGCACTGCTGTTGGCCGGAGTGCGAAACGTACAGCCACGTCCATCCGTCGGCTTCAAGTTCCACTCGGTGTTGGTCGTGAATGCGGCGCACCTGGCAAGCCTCTCGTCACCTGACTCGGATCGTTGGTTACCGATCTTCTGGGCGATCGACTACTTCAAAGCCACACAACTGGAAGAGCAACGGGCCAGCGGTTGGAAAATGAGTGCCGTCAACGAAGCGGACGTGCCGCCCGCGAGCAAGGCGCGTTCCGCTTTCATCAAGGCGATGGACACTTGGGACGTCGAGGCTGCCGACGCGGCCGTGGCCGGGCTCGCTCGGCATGCCGGCGTCAACGAGGTCTTCGAACTGTTCTGTCGATACGGCGCGCGCGATTATCGATCGATCGGTCACAAGGCCATCTTTGTTGCCAATAGTTGGCGGACGCTGCAGAGCATCGGCTGGCAACATGCAGAGCCGGTCTTGAGGTCCTTGGCGTTTGCCCTGTTGAACTATGGTGGCGAGCAACACCCGGCCGGCAGTGACTTACTACCGGACCGTCCCTGGCGGAAAAATACGGAACTGCAGACGAAGATCCGTGACCAGTGGCAGGACGGAAAGCCAGACAAGAATGCAACGCGCACCATGTTGGCCGCCCTGCGCAACGGTACGCATGATGACACGCCCGCACAAGCGGTCGAATTATTGAATCAAGGTATCGCCCCCCAGTCGATCTGGGACGCGGTGTTGATCGGATCGGGCGAGCTGTTGATGCGACAACCAGGCATTATCGGCCTGCACAGCCTGACGACGGCCAATGCGTTACGTTATGCGTACCAGGCCAGCGCCGACGATGCGACGCGTCGCATGCTGTTACTACAAAACTGCGCGTTTCTACCCATGTTTCGGCAGTCGGCGCTTGGCCGAGGCCAGCTCAGCGACAAAACGGTCGACGACCTGCAACCTCTGGAAAGGAGCGGCGAGTCGCCCGCGGATGCCATCACGGAAATATTCGCTGACGTAACGGGCAACCGAGCACGCGCCGCGGCCAAGCTGCGGGATTTTTTGCAGACAGGTGGCGATGCACGCGACGTCATAAATTCCGCTCGTCGCCTGGTCTTTCTGAAAGGCCGTGGCGCACACGACTACAAGTTCAGCTCGGCGGTGCTGGAGGATTACTACCACGTAAGCCCTGATTGGCGCGACCTGTTTCTTGCCCTCAGCATTTTCAACTTGCGCGGCTCAGGCGATCGCGACAATGGTCTGGTCACCCGCACGCGCGACGCCTTGAGCTAATCGGATGGACGCAAGTGCAGCGGCGACAAGTTGTGGCCGTCGAGTCCTCGGACGTTTCCGCGGTCGCGGTATATATGCGTAGTTGGACCGACCTGCTTACGTTTGAGATGACGCCGGTTATCAACCACGTACCGTTGTGCGCCTCTTGTCAAACGCCGTCACCTCCCAGGAACGTGATCCGTGGTAAAAAAGTAGTAATTCAACTATAATTTCCTTCAGTTCGGTGTTAGATGATTCTTGTCGGTGTTAGATGATTCTCGTTGTCTCGGAGCAGCCATGTCCACCGCCTCGCGTTTCGTCCCGAACTACACGGTTGACGATTACCGTCACTGGGAGGGTGATTGGCAATTGATCGAAGGCGTTCCGGTGGCGATGAGCCCGTCGCCGTTCGGACCGCACGAACGGATTGCAATAGAGTTGGCAACATCATTCAAGAATCAAATCGACCAACAAGGATGTGACTGCCGGGTTTATGCCGGGTTGGATTGGATCGTCAGCAACGACACCGTGGTCCGTCCGGACGTAATGGTTGTTTGCGGGCCGCAGCCTGAGCGACATTTGGAACGACCGCCGGCAATCGCTGTGGAAATCCTTTCCCCTGCGACCCGCGAGCTGGATTTGGTTGCTAAGCGTCGCATCTACCAACAAAACGGCGTAGCGTTTTACCTGATCGCCGGTCCCCAAGCACAACAGATCGAAATCGCGCGTATGAATGTGCAAACATCAGAGTCGGAAACGATTCACGAGGATCAGACCGCCGAGTTGCAATTGTCCGAAGATTGCCAAATTACACTGAACGCCCGGCATATGTTCCGATGATGCAGGAACGTAAAACGTCGTTTGGGATTCCGGTACGGCGGGACGTGGCAGATATCTTACGCGGAAGGCGGCCGATTCACATGACGACGAGCCCTGCTCATCTGCAGCCCTACGCACAATGGGCCGAGTGCGGGACTACCGAAGGATCCAAACGAACATCGGCATCACAAGTTGGGACTTACCTTCGGCCCGACCATCTCTGGTGGTCGCTTCCCCTGCTGACTGTTACGCTGGCCGTCTGTTACGCTGGTTTCCAAAGCCGGTCGACGATTCCGGCCGCTTGCTTCGATCCGCTCGATTCGTTTCAGGAAAGGGTTTGGCATTCATGCGAGTTCTCTTGATCACTTCGTGGGTTTGGACGGTACTGATGGTCTCCGCAATCTTCACCTCCGTGTCATCGGCAGGAGAGGCAGTGGTCCTGTTTGACGGAAAATCATTCGACGGCTGGGAAGGCAACCTGGATATGTTCCGGATCGAAGATGGCAGCGTCGTCGGGGGGACCTTGCAGAAACAGATTCCCCACAACGAGTTTCTCTGTACAAAGCAGGAATATGGGGATTTCGAATTGCGTCTCAAGATCAAGGTGAAGGGAGAAGGGGTCAACGCGGGTATTCAGATTCGCAGCAAACGAATGGCTGATCATCACGAAGTGATTGGATATCAGGCCGACGTGGGCGAAGCGTATTGGGGCAAGCTATACGACGAGTCGCGTCGCAACCGAATACTTGCTGGCGGCGATAAAGCTGACGAACTGGCGAAAGTGCTGAAACTGGACGACTGGAACGACTATGTCATCCGTTGCGAAGGTCCGCGAATCCAACTGACGCTGAATGGAGTCAAAACCGTGGACTACGTCGAACAGGACGAGGACATAGCCCGACGAGGAATCATCGGCCTGCAGATCCACGGCGGTCCGCCCAGCGAAGCCTGGTACAAAGACATCACGATTGTCGAGCTGGATGACTGACGAACCGTGGCAATCACGACAAAGTCACGGAGAGGAGGGGGTCAAGCCAGGTGGGTAAGGCCAGCGCGAGAGGGTCGGGAGTCTTTTTTCCTGTCGACAAGTTACGGTTGCAACTGATGAATCGGTATCGGTCGACAGGAAAAAAGACTCCCGACCCTGTTCACGCACGACACCGTTCACGCATTGACCCGCTGAATTGCGTCATAACCAAACTACCTGCAATCCGTTCTCTTCCGTGACGCGAGCCAAACTTGTGTCAACTTAGCTAGCGGCGCCGGCATGCTGTCGGTCCAAGCTGTGTTGTCCCTAAGGCAGCACATCGCTACTCTATGCCGCCCCGCGCAACGGATATGCCGCCCCGCGCAACGGAACGGTCAGAATTCCGCGCGGGACCTTACGTCTACTGGATATCGGGGTTGGTGCGCTCAATCACAGTGGCCAGCACCGGCAGTTAATCGATGTTTAATCCACAGCAGGTGTCAAGGATGAAATCTGCATTCGGGCTGCGCACAATCGCGTCGGGAATCTGTATTGTTGCTGCGCTGGCAAGCGTCACGGTCTGCAATCCATCGGCTTACGCCCAGGATGCAGAATGGATTTGGGCACCGTCTACGCGGTCATCACAGAGCCCGGCCGGCATGGCATACTTTCGGCGCACACTACAGCTGCACGGGGTCGATAACGGAGAAATCCGGATCGCCTGCGACGAGCAATACACGCTGTACGTCAACGGAGTCCGGCTCGGTAGTGGTGACGACTGGTCGCACTTGGACGTCTACGACGTCGGTCCCTACCTGACCAACGGTTCCAATCTGATCGCGGTCGAAGCGGAAAAGTCGAAGCCCGGCCCGGCGGGCCTGGTGATGGAAGCGCAGCTTCCAAGAGCAGCATGGTGCCTCCTTACGTTACTCAACGAATGCGTCCTGGGGAGTGAGCACGCGTCGGCAGCGCGGCTGGCAAACGCCTGGATTTAATGACTCTCGCTGGGCGAAGGCAAGATCGCTCGGCAAGATCGGCGCGACCGATCCCTGGACCGGTCTCACCAGTGGCCATCAAAGCGGCAAACGCGCAGCAGTTTCGAAGTCGCTCGCGGTTTTCGTGTCGAATGGGTTGTCAAACCCGACGACGCGAAGTCGCTGTTAGCCATGTCGTTTGATGAATTTGGCAATATCCTGGCGTCGCGCGAGAACGGCCCCCTACTGATTGCTTTCACGTCCAAAGACAAAAAGCCCGAAGTGCAGGTCAAGATCTACTGTAAGGAGATAACGAATTGCCAGGGGATTCTGGCGATGAATGGTGACGTGTACGCGACCGCGGATGGTCCCGAAGGTGCAGCACTCTACCGCCTGAAAGACCATGATCGCGACGGCGCGGCGGACTCCGTTGAAGCGATTCTCAAGTTCAAAGGCAAAATGAAGGAGCATGGACCGCATGGCTTGCGTCTGGGTCCCGATGGGCTGATTTACATGGTATGCGGTAACGAAACACAGCTGGTCGATCCGCCACTGGCCAGCAGTCCGTACCATTTCATTTACGAAGGCGATGTCGTGCAGCCTCGCTACGAAGATCCCCGCGGACACGCCAGGAATGTCAAAGCTCCCGGAGGCACCATTCTACGGATTGCAACCGATGGGTCGTTCGTCGAACGCTTCGCCGGTGGACTACGGAATCCGTACGACATCGTCTTCGATCGTCACGGTGAATTATTCACGTGGGATGCTGACATGGAATGGGACCAGGGAACAACCTGGTATCGACCAACGCGTGTCAACCATATCACCGCCGGCGCCGAATTTGGCTGGCGCAGCGGATGGGCAAAGTGGCCATCCTATTTTTCCGATAGTTTGCCCAGCGTGTTCGACACCGGTCACGGCTCGCCGACCGGGATGGTCATCTACGACCACCACATGTTTCCAGCACGTTATCACGGCGCGCTATTCATGGGGGACTGGACGCGCGGCCAAATCCGAGCGGTTCGCCTGAAACCATACGGTGGTACGTATCAAGCCAAAGCCAGTGTTTTTGTGGAAGGCCACCCGTTAAACATCACCGATCTGGAAGTCGGACCCGACGGTTGGCTGTACTTCTGCACCGGCGGCCGTGGCAGCGAGGGAGGCATCTACCGCGTTACCTGGACGGGTAATGTACCTCCTGAAAAACGCGTGCGTGGCGAGGGAATTGACATCGCCATGCGGCAGCCGCAAATCCATTCTGCCTTCGCACGACAGCAAATCGCCACGACGAAAAATAAACTCGGCGACGCATGGGCCGATGACTTGCTGAAGATCGTCCGCGACAAGGATGAAACGGTCGCGCGGCGGCTGCGAGCTTTGGACATTATGCAGTGGTTCGGTCCGGCGCCGGAAGCGAACATGCTATTGGAACTGACCGAAGATACAACACCGCGAATTCGCGCCAAGGCGGTCTATCTTCTGGGCGTCCAACCCAGCAACGATGCCGGTGATCGGCTAAGCCAGTTACTGGAAGATCGGGAACCTTTGGTGCAGCGCGCCGTGTGTGAGACGCTGGCGCGAGGAAAATACAATAAACCGCTGGACAAACTAGTACTGCTGCTGGCCAGCACCGATCGTACGGTTTCCTGGGCGGCAGCCAAAACATTGCAAACGATTCCCACTGACCAGTGGCGTCACAAGGTATTTACTTCTCAATACGAGCGGGTAGCCCTGCTGGGCACGACGGCGCTCTTAAGCGCCGATCCCGACAAGAAGACATGTCTGGCCGCGCTCAAACGGATGGACCAGGTGATGGCGGGATTTGTCACCGATGCAAATTTCATCATCGTCTTGCGTAATTGCCAACTGGCCTTGGCACACGGACAACTCGAACCCTCGGAAACCGACGCCTTGAAGCAAAGAATGGCACACGAGTTTCCTTCTGGCAACGCGACGATCAATCGAGAACTCATTCGCATTCTGGCCCGGCTAAAAGCAACCGAGGCCTCTGGACGAATCTTAGCGTACCTCAACGACAAGGCCGACACGAAAGAGAAAATCCACCTGGCCGTCCACGCGCCGCATTTCGTCGCCGGTTGGTCGTCCGCGGATCGTCTGAAAATGCTAGAGCAGATCGTCGCGCTGCGCGAGGAGGCAACCAATTCGAACCAGTCGAAATACCTGGACGTCGCCTCGCGCAACTTCGTCAGTAATATGCCGGAAAACGAGCGGCTGGCGGTATTGGGCCAGGCCGAACGATGGCCGCAGGCTGCTATCGGCGCCATTGCCAAGCTGCCGAAATCGTTGGACGAAGCTACGCTACAGCAGATCAAGGTGATTGATCAAAAACTTAAAGAACAGGATGACGAAGATTCCAAGAAATTGCGAACCGGCATCGTCGCCGTTCTGTCCCGCAGCCAACAACCAGAAGCAATGACCTACCTGACGGACTTGTTCGAAAACGAACCTGAACGCCGTGGAATTGTCGCCATGGGTCTCGCTCAGATGCCGGGCGAAGAGAGCTGGCCTTACCTGATCCGCTCCTTGAAAATCGTCGAAGGGAATGCAGTCCAGGACGTGATTGTCGCGCTGACGAAGATCGACAGAAGGCCCAAGTCGCCTTCGATCATCCGCGACGTGCTGCTGATCGGGCTGAAGCAGAAGAACGATAAGCCGCGGCAACAGACGATCGCTCTGTTAAAGCACTGGACCGGCCAGTCCGTTGGAGCACCGGACGCTTCGCCCGAACAAACCCTGGCCGCATGGCAGGTTTGGTTCGCGGGCGAGTATCCCGACCATCCCGAGGCGAAACTCCCGATCGCCTCGAAAAACGACCGCTATCAATACGACCAGCTGCTGAATCTGCTAACCGACGACGAAGCGCACAAGGCCAATCCGAAGAACGGTGCGATCGTCTATCGCAAGGCGCAATGTGCCAAGTGCCATCGGTACGGAGAAAGCGGCGAAGGCATTGGTCCTGACCTGACAACCGTCAGTCGTCGTCTGCAAGTGAAAGAGATTCTGGAATCGGTGGTTTATCCTTCCCATGCGATTTCCGATCGGTACAACACCAAGGTGGTTCATACGACGCAGGGAAAATCGTACACCGGCGTCGTCTTGCGTGACCCCGACACGAGTGACTTGATTGTCATGGATTCAACCGGCCAGGAAACAAAAGTCGCCAATTCGGACGTGGACGATATCGTTCCATCTCGCGTCTCCTCGATGCCGGCTGGTCTTCTCAACACGTTAGAGACCAACGAAATCGCCGACCTTTTCGCCTACCTTCGCGAACCTCCACCAGTAATCGTGACGCGTCGACCGGAATAAGTGGACTAGGGACCATGGACTATGGACCATGGTACCTCTTGTCAGAAAGTAGGCTGGAACTAGCGAAGCGCAGTTCCGGCAGTCGCTTCGAGCACCGGAACTACGCACGGCTTGTTCCGGCCTGCCAGCTCCCTTCCCACTGTCCACAGACCATCGTCCACAGTCCACTGTTTCCCTTTACAATCCCGTTACGCAAGACAGCCCGCTGCTGGATCTACGTCGCGTATAATCCTGATGGCATTACGCGACCAAGAGCAGGACGGAGCTGGATATGAGGTATTCCCTGGCGCTACTGTTCGTTTTCATCGGTGCCACGCCGACGATCCCCTTGTGCTTTTCCGCGGACCCTCCTGTCACGATTTCGAAGCGATCGGCCCGCCATCGCAGCGTGCTGATCCGCGATGTACCCCACATTCGTCAAAAGCCCGATTTCTGCGGCGAGGCCTGCGCGGCGATGTTTTTGCAGCGATTGGGATACCGGCACGACCAGGATGCTGTTTTTGACTTTGCGGGACTCAGTTCCCTGGAAGGCCGCGGGTGTCATACACCCGAGTTGAATCGAGCGTTACTTGCGATCGGTTTTGAAACGGGGATCGTCTGGAACAAAGTGGAAAGCCGCAAGGCGAACGCGCAGCTGAAGCAACTGTGGAACTCGGTTCACGCCGACCTGGCCCAGGACATTCCGTCCATTGTCTGTATGCGCTACGACGAACGACCGAATACGACCGAGCACTTTCGATTGATTCTGGGTTACGATTCGGACACCGACGAGGTGATCTATCACGAACCGGCCGAACGGGATGGCGCCTATCGGCGGATGCCGCACGATACCTTCCTCTCGTTGTGGCCGCTGAAGTACAAGCTGGACCAGTGGACGGTCGTGCGAATGAAATTGAAACCCGACCAGATCAAGCGCCCCTTGTCGACGTCCACCAGGACCTCGGCCGACTACGCTCAACACATTCGCAAGCTAAAAGATCGGATTCCTAACGACGATTTCCACATCGTCGTCGAAAAACCCTTCGTGGTGATTGGCGACGAGCCAGCAGAACAGGTTCGCCGTCGAGCGTCGGGAACCATTCGCTGGGCCGTCACGAAGCTGAAGAAAGACTACTTTACGAAAGACCCCGACCAGATCATTGACATCTGGCTGTTCAAAGACAAGACAAGCTACAACCGACACGTTGAGGCGTTGTTTGGCGAAGCTCCCGGTACGCCTTACGGTTATTACTCACCGACGCATCGCGCGCTGGTCATGAACATCAGCACGGGTGGGGGAACGCTGGTCCACGAAATCGTGCATCCCTTCATTGCAGCTAACTTCCCGGACTGCCCTGCCTGGTTCAACGAAGGTCTGGCCTCGCTGTACGAGCAGTGCAGCGAGGTGAACGATCGAATTCATGGGCACACGAACTGGAGGCTCACGGGCCTGCAGCGCGCGATTCGCGCGAACCATCTCTCCACGTTTGACACGATGTGCGGTACATCGACGCGCGATTTCTACCATGATTCACGCGGTACCAATTACGCGCAGGCCCGCTACCTCTGCTATTACCTGCAGGAAGAACAGAAGCTGCGCGAATTCTATCGCAGCTTTCGGAAGAACGTCGCAGACGATCCCACTGGCCTGGCAACGTTACGAGACGTTTTGGGCGAACCGGACTTACGCGCTTTTCAAAAGCGTTGGTCGGGATATGTCATGAAGCTGACGTACAATTAGCGTCTGAAAACACTATGTCTTTGGAGTGCGTCTTTGGAGTGGGGTCCCGCCGCGCCGGGATCGCCGCCTTCTTTTACCGATATGCACGGGGCAGGAAGAAGTGATCCGCCGCATCCTCGAGCACTGCGGACTTTGGCAGGGACCGCCACGGCAGTTGCCGCAGCCGAGACCGCCACCGGCACGCCAGCGCCCGTCGCCGCCGCGCGAAGTGCAGTTGGTCCTGGACCCGGCGTTCGTGGTCGAGCGTTCGCCCGTCGGCCCCTCGCCGGTCGGACGCCACTTGGTGCTGGATCCGGAATACCTGGCCGAGTGCCACAGCGAGGCCGGTACCCCGCAGCAGGCGATGGTTCCGTACGACTGAACGCCCGATAGACGCGTTTATGGGGTCCGGCCGAACACGATTATGGGGTCAGGCCGTGATTAGTGATTAGCCAGTGTTCGTTCAATAGAAGTGGTTTGGGGTCAGAGGGGTGCAGGAACGGGCTCGTTTTGTTTAGGCGGCGATGGTTGAGGGGTTGGGAGCGTTGGGGTGAAAGGGATGGCCGGGACGGTTGTCGAGGTACGTCCTGAGCCGCTCGTCGTCGCACAACGCGGCGGCTCGGATCTGCAAAATCGCTTCGCCGCTGGCGCCGTCGTCCCAAAACTTCTCCGTGCCTTTCACCCGCATGTTGACTTCCTTGACCAGCGACTCCATTAACGACGATGTCACCGGCAGACCGGTCTGGCGGTACTGCGGATAATTCATCCGCGACGCGTTGTTCTCGAAGTAACCAATCGCGTCCGCCAAAACCTTGCGGGGATCCGTCTTCTCGCAATCCTTCGGCGGCAGGCCCAGTCGCATTTGATGCTCCTTCATTTCCGCGATCACTTGTTGGACTTGGCCGCTCCAACAGGCCCTGGTCCAGCCCAGGTGATCTTCCCAGCGACGATCTACATCGGTGTGCAGACAGCGGGCCGCTTCGTACAGGTGTTCGACCACGTGCACGAAATCGAGGATCGGTGTGAAGTCGGAAAAGTGACGCTCTTGAATCGTCCAGTTGTAAGGCAAACCGTCGCTGACGAAAGCCTGTTTGCCGGCATGATAAAAGCCACGCGCGTCGGCTTCGACTTCCATCAGACGACCGAACGCAGTGCTGTCCAACAGAGAACTGAGGCACGTGCGGAACAGCGGCTTCGGCCGCCACTGGTCAGCGGACGTTGGCTGCGCCGCTGCGGACGCTTGTTCGGCAGCGACCGGTTCCCCAGCGGCTTGCTGCGACGTATCGTCTGCCTGTTTTGGGTCTGCCTGATCGGGTGCCACACCCGACAGCAGCGTCTTCATTTGCTGGCGATTGGCGAAGCAAGCTGGCAAATCGGGATGCGGATCGCAGGCGAAAGTTTGGCTTTGCATCCGAGAAAACAAGGCGTTTTTGGTTTCACGCCAGTGGGGATCATGAACGCCCCGGCCACCGCCTTCGGTGCGAGTCTGCATCCGTCCGCCATCGATGCTGACGCAGGCCAAGGAAATCGGCGTCTGTGGCAAAGCATGTTGGCGGGGCAGCGGCCCGTTGAAATACGCCGCCGCCTGTGCGTCACGTTCGACCGCCATCTCCGTGCCGATCTTGACGGCCGTCTTGTTCAAGCCCCGCCCGCTCAGATCGATGCCACCCAACGTTCGCAGCAACAGTCCGCCGATCGCATACGACGGAGCGTGCGCCGCCGCGATCACTTTCTTTTCCAGCACTGCGGGGCTGGCCGAACCGCCATCAATTCGCAATGCGATGCGTGCCGGGAAAAAAATCTCGCCGGCAAGGCGAGCAACGACAAGTCGGTTCGCGAAGTCCCACTTCGCCGTCCGAAGTCTGTAACGGCAATTCGTGAGGCGTCTCTTTCGGCGGAGTCTTCTCGCCGCAAGTCGGGCAGGTCTGTTCGTCTTGGAAGTGAGTCGCGTGCTGGTCGGCCAGATGTTCATCGACCGCCCGGGCGACCATGCGTCCAGCTTGATGACCGAACTGTTCGATCTGTGCGAAAGTCGTATCGCGTGGTGGTCCCTGCTCACCAAAGCCATGCGTTGCCAGCAACGCTACCAGTTCATCGAACTTCTCTTTCGCCTCGGGCCGCAAATCCAAATCCTCGTTTCGAGCTTCCTTGCTCATGGTAGTTTCCTTTCTAAAGACTCCTATTTACCCAGATCAATCAGGAATCTACTTCCGCAAGCCAAAATCCACCATCCCGAATTCCAACCACCCCGCACGCGCACGAGCCCGTTCCTGCACCCCCTGGCTAAGGTCCGGAACAAAAGCGCATTGACGTTGCGGCCGTCTTTTGTCTACTCTCCCCCGCCACCTCGGCTTGTCATCTGACGGTATTTGGCACGCCTGCTCGCGTCCGGTTTGAACTTCGGTCCGATTTGCCGCGGTGGGCCAATTGCTCTCACTTGCTTTCCTATTGAGCGAGGTCACTCCGATGCGAAAGTCATATAGACACCCGACGCTTCGTCTGTCTCCGTTGACGACCGAGCCGAACCGGCTACCGCCTATACCCAGCCCGCGGTTAACCAGTGTCGATATTTTCCGGCTAATAGGTGACGTTGTGGCACAGCTGGCCCTGCCGTTGGCCCAGAAAAAGATCACCGCGATCATTGATGTGCCGGCCGACCTGTTTCTTTTGGCCGACGATCAAATGTTGCGCACCGCCCTGCAGCATCTAGCCAACAACGCGATCGAAGCGATGCCCAGCGGTGGTGAAATTGTCATAACCGGTGTTCGATGCCACAACAGCGTCGAAATTGAAGTCGCCGATAGCGGTCCGGGTTTTACCGACCCTTCATCGGTGTTTAGCGATCCGACGCTGGGCGAAGAACATTCAGGCTTGTCGTTGGTGCGACAGGTTGCCGAATCGCATGGCGGTCACATTACCGCTCTCAACTGCTCAGAAGGTGGTGCGGCACTTACGATCTGCCTGCCGTCCCGCGCGATGCGGGCCGCCGCGTAAGGCAGCGTAAAGTGCGCAGATCAACGCAGATCAGTTCTAAAGAGGAAACGGTGATGGATTGGATCCGCCAGGCCCGCGAGCGCGTGGAACGACAGATGCAATCGATGACGCCAGCCATGCGCTGGGTAACCGTCGGTCTGGTCGCTGCGGTATTGGTGGGTGTCGTTTCGCTATCGAATCGGCGAGGTCTTCAAGCCGATACGTTCTTGCTCAGCGAATCGATTCCTGCTGGGCAATTGTCCGCAATCGAAGTCGAATTCGCCAAAGCCGGTTTGACGGATTACGTGGTGGAAGACCGCCGGATCAAGGTCCCAGCCAAGGTAAAAGATCGATACCTGGCAGCGCTGGTGGACGCCGGGGAACTTCCCCGTGCCTTTGGCGAAATAACCAAAGACGCCATTGATGCAGCAAGCGCTTTTGACAGTCGCGAGCAGAAAGCCGAACGCATGCGGAATGCTAAACAGCGCGAGCTGGCCGGCATCATATCCGAGATGAAGGGCATTGATTCGGCTCGCGTTCTTTACGATCAGTCTGAATCTACCGGAATTCGTCGCCAGCAGATTCTTACCGCTTCGGTCAGCGTCACTTCTGAAGACGATCAACCCTTGTCGCTGAAGCAGGTCCGTTCGATCCGGAACCTGGTGGCAAGCGCCATTGCCGGTCTGGAAACCCATCAGGTTTCTGTCACGGACCTGAATACGGGCCGCAACTACGCCGGCGAGAAAATTACGAACGCTTTCTCCCTGGCCGAGATCCGCTCTGAACACAAGCGGACCCTGGAATTGCAATGGAGGCAGACGATTGTCGAAACGCTCAACTGGCTGCCCGGTGTCGATGCCACCGTGGACGTGAGCCTTCGTGAGTTGGAAGCGGCGAGTGACGAACCGACCGACCCCCAGTGGCAACCGACCGCTGCCCGGATCGTACTAAACGTTCCCCGCGGTTACGTCGACAAGGTTTGGCTTAAGCGACAAGACATCCCCGACGATTCGCGCGCCCCGCTGACT
Organism: uncultured Planctomycetales bacterium; assembly: GCA_963844115.1. Taxonomy (GTDB): domain Bacteria; phylum Planctomycetota; class Planctomycetia; order Pirellulales; family UBA7805; genus CS4-C045. The sequence continues at coordinate 17,643 of CAWJNN010000065.1, forward strand.
CCATCGCGCGATGTAGCCGACCTGGGCCAGGAATTGGCCGACCGTCTGAAAACGCATATTGCCGGCACCCTCCCACCAGGCATCCAACTGGATTTGCAAATGTCGCTGTTCGATGATGTTACATCGCAGCATGCCAAAACCGGTTCATCGACTGCCGATCGCGTGATGCTAACCTCCTCGCTGCCTGGATTGATCGGGTTGACCGTCGTCGCCTTCCTCGGGATCGTCACGCTTTTGTGGAGCGTTCGCAAGAAACCGCCTGGGATCGACATAGACAGCGAACCACCTACGGCGGACGAGCCGACCACGGCGTCAAGTCAGCCGCTGGACGTGGACCAACGACTTAAGTCAGCAATGGTGAAGTCGGTGAACCAGTATGACGCTGGGCGTCCGGCGGTGATGATGCCGTCCCAGCGGCTGCCCTCCGAGGACGAGAATAGCGGAAGCTGGGTTCGCGCCGACAGCCGCCTCGTTCCTGGCCCCCAGATTACTGGTATTGATCTAAACGATTTGACGACGTCGCGTATCGCGCCAGTGCATGACGATCTGCCCTCCGTGGCCGACGTCAGCGCCAAGCCGTTCGGCTTTTTGAGCCAGGCCAGTTCTGACGACCTGATCGAGCTGCTGCAGCAAGAAAACAGTCAGGTTATCGCCGTTACGTTTTCGCATCTCGATCCTACGATTGCGGCCAAGGTTTTGAACCGATTGCCGAAGGATTTGCAGGTCGACGTTGTGCGACGAATGGAAGGCATGGATTCGATTAGCGAAAGAGTCACAGGTGAAATTGAAGAAAGCCTTGAACTTCGTTTCGCCGAACTAATGCGCCGATCGCAGCGTCGTAGCGTCGGTCAAAAGGCAATGAAGCAAATCCTGCAGGCCGCCGGCACCAAAACACGCCGACGAATCTCGAGTGAAATCAATGGGGAGAGTGGCGCGTTGACGAAGGAAACGGCTGCCGGCGTTGATGCCGGGCACACGGCACCGCAAGCGCCCGTCTTTGAAGATGTCCTCGCCCTGGACGATGATGCACTGCGGCGGGTAATTGGTGCGGCGGATCCCAAAGACGTGGTATTGTCGCTGGCCGGTAGTGAACGCGATGTGATCGATCGGGTACTGAGGAACATGAAACCACGCGACGCGAGTCGTTTGCGGCGAGCATTTCATGCGATCGACCCACTCAGCCTGACCGATGTTAACGGCAGCCAGGATAAGATCGCTATCCTTGCGGCTCGCATGGACCAGAACGGCCGGTTACGACCATCTTCCGTGTCGACCAGCCACGCCTGACGATCCCTGATTTCGGCACGAATACTTGAACCCCATCGCACCCAGAGAATCCTCCATGTCCGGCGTTTTGAGAGACCCCCCAGAAGGCAGCTGGAATTCGGCTAAGTTTCAGTTTTCGGAGATGACTGCCGCCGCCCCCAGTAGACACATCGCCATCAACCGTAAATCCGTAACGCAACAACAGGTAGTCGAGCCAGAGTCACCGCCAGAGTCTGCGCTGCAATCAGCCCACGTTCAGCCGTTGCCGGTGCGCCCAGCGCCATTGCCGTCCAACAGTCAGAACGCGATTCGAGGCGCCCAGCAGAGTCGCTACAGTGCGACCGCGGCGCTCAACGAACTCGTCCGTCAACTAAATGACGTCCATCAGGGTTGGCGTGGCGAAGCGGAAAAGCAAATGATTGATCTGGCATTCGCCTTGGCGGAACGCATCGTACGACGAGAAATCGCTCGCTCGCCCGACATTCCACTGGACCTGGTCCGTGAAGCACTTGATCTGGTTGGTCGAAACAAACCGTTACGCATTATCATGCATCCCACGGATCACCGCGAGAACCTGGACGAACTACGGCGTATGGCGGCGGCGGTCCATCGGACGGGCGAAGTGGAATTAGTGGCGGATCAATCCGTGGAACCTGGCGGGTGCGTCGTTGAAACGCCTGATGGGCGTGTCGATCAAACCGTCAGTGCTCAATTGACCCGGATCCGCGAAGAGCTGCAGCTTTCCGACAGTGGCGAACAACACGCCTAACGTTGGCGGCGTAATTTCCCGATTCGCTCGCCGCACTCGATAAACACAGACGAACGATCTTCTGGATGCAAGCGATCATAAAGCAGCTGGGGACTATCGTGCCGACGCAGATCGAAGGCACGATCGTGCGCACGTCCGGCAGCACCGCGGCCGCCGCGGGTTTGCCTGTGGCTGTGGGTGCTGAAGTCGAGATCCAACGACAGACGGGACCACCTGTTCCGGCCGAAGTCATCGGCTTTCAAGATGATTTGACGCTACTTTTTCCCCTGACGCCCATGACGGGCGTGCGACGAGGTCATCGAGTCCGCTTGCGTCGATCCGCTTCCTGGGTTGCAGTTGGCGATGCGATCCTGGGACGAGTGACCGACGCCTGGGGACAAATGATTGACGGCCACGCGGCGCCCGTTCTGACGGACCGCGTGCCGCGCGAGCGAGCTGCCCCGCCCGCTCTATCAAGGCCTCCTGCCCGGATACCCCTATCGACCGGAGTTCGAGCGATCGATGGACTGCTCACGTGTGGCTTGGGACAACGGATGGGCATCTTTGCCGCCGCCGGTGTCGGCAAGAGCACGCTGATGGCGACCATGGCACGGCACTCGTCATCGGACGTGAACGTGATTGCACTGGTCGGCGAGCGTGGACGGGAGGTCAACGAATTCATACACAACGAGCTGGGTCCGGAAGGAATGGCGAAGAGCGTCGTGGTGGTCGCGACCAGCGATCAACCGGCACCACTTCGCCTCCGCGCTGCGTTTACCGCAACAGCCATTGCCGAATACTTCAGGGATCGTGGAAAGAACGTCCTCCTGCTGGTCGACTCGATGACTCGAGTCGCCATGGCCCAGCGTGAGATAGGGCTCGCCGCCGGCGAACCGCCAACGACACGTGGTTATCCGCCCAGTGTGTATGGCATGCTGCCGCGTCTTGTGGAACGGGCCGGCGTCACCTCCTCCGCGGCGATCACAGCGTTCTATTCGGTACTGGTCGAAGGGGACGATCCGCAGGAGCCTGTCAGTGACATTCTGCGAGGTTTGCTGGACGGCCACTGCACCCTCTCCACGCAGTTAGCGGCGGAAGGACAATATCCCGCGATCGATATTGTCAACAGCATCAGCCGGCTGATGCCAGTGATTGCCGACGAAGATCATCTTGCCGCGGCGCGTCGGATTCGCCGGCTGGTTGCCGTCTACCGCGACCACGCAGATGTCATTTCAGTTGGCGCCTATCGTGCCGGCAGCGATCCCCTTATTGATGAAGCGATCGCAATGCGTGAAGCGATCCGGGCCTTTATCCTCCAGCATCGCGACGAACCTAGCGATCTCCCGTCTGCCTGTCGCGCGTTGCGAGAACTCTCCTTGTCGGCGGCGTCTCGATCGGTCGTTGCGACGTCGGGGTGACGGCCAGCACAAACAGGACGCCGGGATTCACCGCCACGTTGAATCCTGCCAAGCCATGAAAAAATTCTCGCTCGAATACCTTTTGAAGCTCCGCGATCTCGCGCGTCGTCAACAGCAGTCAACGCTAGCGGAATGCCAGGTGGCGATCGCAGAAATAGAGTCGCAGTTGATGCGCGTCGAGCAACCATTGAGGGAGGCGAAGGAGAGGCCAGCACTGACTGCGTCCGGTGGCCTGACGAAAGTGCTTGACGTCAAGGCGAACTACGAATTCATCCGGGGCCTTGAGGTTCGCCAGCGACAGCTGAAAGACGAATTAAGCGAGCTGGCGAGGCAATTGGAGAAGGAGCGCGAGGTGTTCCAGCAGGTCGACCGTGACGCGAAAGCTTTAGAGAAACTACGCAAGAGACACGCGATGGCACAGCTTCGGAGCGAGACTCGTTTGGAGTCCTTCCGGCTTGATCAGCTGTCGCAACACACCAAACCCAACGACCGAATCTACCGGTAACGGTTGGACTTGATCTAGCCATCTAGTTTTGACGACACTAGCCGCCCGCGCTAGCGGGAACTCTGGCTGAAAGCTCTCTTTTTACGGTTCAGCAATGCCGCCCGGACAAAATCAGGCAGCGACCGAACTGCCGGTTGCAATTCGATTGGGCCGAACACGCATGTCGGCGATCGAAGTCGCCGAAATTGACGAGGGCGTGCTTGTCGTGTTGGAGCAGTCGGTAGACGAACTGCTGGACGTGTTTGCAAATGATCGCTTGATCGCGCGCGGTGAAATCGTAGTTGTCGAAGATAGATTTTGTGTAAAGATTACCGAGCTTGTCACGCACCTCAACGAAGTGGCTTGAATTCGATGCGAGTTGATCACATGGCTTGCCTACGCTCATCGAGCCCGCTGTCGGAACCGCTCTGGACGATGATCATCAAATCAAAACACGATCTTCGACAATTCCGTTGGCACCGTGTCGGAATAATTGCGATCGCTATAGGCGTGCTGACTTCAAATCCAGCGATGTCGCAACAGCAGGACCAATACCGCAACGCCCCGGTCACCTACGAACAGCCCGTGCGAGAGGACTTTCGGGACCCGGCATCTTCCGACGATGCCAGGGCCGGCGAGCTGTGGACAAAAGATCAAAGTAGGACGGCCGAACCACCTCTCCGATTGCGCAACGCGGACAGCAAATCAGAAGCGGCCGACTCCACCAATACGACATGGTTCGGCTCGTTCCTGTCCATGTTAGGTAGCCTTTCGGTGGTGCTCGCCCTGTTCTTTGCCATCGCCTGGTTCACGAAACGTCAATTGCCGGCCGGTGGAACGGCGTTGCCGCGCGAAGTGCTGGACGTCCTGGGGCGTGCTCCACTGGGCCCCCGTCAGAACGTTCACCTTGTGCAGCTCGGCAACCGGTTGCTGCTGGTCGCGGTTTCGCCAAATAGCGCTCAGACGCTTGCCGAAGTGACGGACCAGCACGAGATAGATCAACTCGTCGGACTCTGTACGCCCTCCAGATCACCGCGCAATGGCCGAGGCCTGCTGGACTTTATTTCTCGACCGACACGAACGCGACCGGAGGTCAGCGATGTCTGATATCTCGGTCGATGGACGGCGCTCGCTACGGTGCTCGCCACGGCGCTCGCTACGGTGCTCGCCACGGTGCTCGCCACGGTGCTCGCTACGGCGTTCGCCACGCTGTTCGCCACGGTGCGTTGTGGCAGCTTTACGGACCGTGTTTCCGGTTTTGGTGCTGTGGCTGTGGCTCGCCGTTCCGGCCAGCGCAGACACACCGCCTCCGATGGATTCGCCGACCGATGCGCTGATCGATGTGGCGAGTTCCGACTGGCTCAGTCCCGAAACTTTGAACTCAACGCTAAAGACAGTTCTGCTGTTGGGCGTGCTCAGCCTCGCGCCGGCCGTGCTGTTGATGACGACCAGCTTCGTGCGAATCGTCATTGTGCTGGGGTTGCTCAGGCAGGCACTCGGCATCCAGCAACTTCCCTCAACGCAAGTCGTCACGTCGCTGGCGATGTTCATGTCACTGGTGATCATGACGCCCGTGTGGCAGCAGGTTTACCAAGAGGGGGTTGGCCCGTACACGCAAAAAGAAAAGTCGTTAGCAGAAGCGTGGCGGGATGGAGTCAAACCGGTTCGGCGATTCATGAGCCTTCAGATCGATGCCACCGGTAACCAGGAAGATATTTACTTGTTTCTCAAGTATATGCCGCGCAGCACGGAACCTGAAACGTACGACGATGTCCCGCTAGCGGCCCTGTTACCAGCCTTTCTGTTAAGCGAACTCAAGACCGCGTTTCTCATCGGGTTCCAGATATTCATTCCGTTTTTGATTCTCGACATGGTGGTGGCCAGCGTAACGGTGACGATGGGAATGGTAATGTTACCGCCTGCGATGATTTCGCTACCGTTCAAATTATTATTGTTCGTTCTGGTCGATGGATGGAATCTGGTGGTCGGCATGTTATTGGAAAGCTTTCAGCCATTTCTGTGATCAGGGTCGCAGGCCACATGAAGGAAGCCAGGGATGACACCTGAAGATGCGATCGACATAGGTCGAGCGGCGATCATGATGATGTTGCTGACCACGGCCCCCGTCCTGTTGACCGGTCTGTTGATCGGCCTACTGACTGGATTCCTGCAGGCCGTTACCCAGGTTCAAGAACAGGTCATTTCGGTCGTGCCCAAGATTATTGCTGTGGCCGTGGTGCTAACGCTGACGCTGCCATGGTTGGTGAATCATTTGGTTCAGTATTCGCGCGATCTGATCTCGGCCATTCCTGGAAATCTGTGACGAAGATGCCCTTTCCCGTTCATCCTGACCAGGTCGCAATGTTGGCACTCGTGGTCGCCCGCGTCGCGCCCCTGGTGATCGTCGCACCGATATTTGGCTCACGGAACGTACCGCTTCATCTCAGGCTCTTGCTGGCTGTGGTTCTCGGCTTGCTGGTCTCGCCGTTGTGGTTGAACACTTCCGCCGGGGCGTTTCAAGGTGCGCCGGCCCTGGTTCTGGCGCTGGCTGCGGAAGCGGTGATTGGACTGAGCCTTGGATTGGCGGTATTGATCATTTTTCATGGTGCGGAACTGGCAGGGAGATTGATCGGACAGACCGGTGGTCTTGTCTTGAGCGACGGAGCTGGTGGCGAACTGCCGGGAGGAGCGGCCGTGCCGGCGCAACTGTTGTATCTGGTCGCGCTGGCAATCTTTGTCGCGATGGGCGGGCATCGCCAGGTCGTTGGCGCGCTGCTTGAGAGTTTTCAATCCATGCCACCCGGAAGTAGCCTGATGCCGATCCGCGTAACGGCGGCAACGACGAATCTGCTGGCAGGCAGTTTCCAGTTGGCGATCCGAACCGCCGCTCCAGTAATTATTGCTCTGTTAATGGCCAATCTTGCGATTGGCGTCTTGAGCCGCGGTGTTCCACAGTTAAACAGCCTGTTCGTGGGTTTTGGCCTGAACGTGTTTATCATCCTGGCGGCGTTGCTCTTTTCGATTTCAGCAATGACCTATCTGTTTGGCAACCATGTCGAATCCCAGCTGCAGCTTTGGCAACAGCAACTCTAAGGTGCCGAATTGTCTGAATTGACTGGTGAGCGTGTACATGCCCCGACCCCGCAGCGTCGCGAAAAAGCGTGCGCGGAGGGTCAGTTGGCCGTTAGTCGAGACCTGGTCACCGCCGCATCTTTGCTGGCCGCCCTCGCAGGGTTTTTGTTGGTGGGATCGTCGCTGGCAAACTTTTTTCTGGACCTGATGTCTCGCCAGTTTCAAGTGGATGTTGCCATGTCGCCAATCACGGTCTGGCAAAGTCAATGGCGGGAGAACATCTTGCAACTGTTGCGAATCGCGGCACCCGTTGGTGTTGTGCTGTTTGCACTGCCCCTTCTGGTTCACCTGCTCCAGACTCGCTTTCATGTTCGCATCGCCAACCTGGCACCGAACCTGAATCGCGTCAGCCCCCGTTTGGTCCGCAATGACACATCTCCGGAGCGCTGGTCTCAGGCCGGATTCGCGGCGGCCAAAGTAATCGTCGTTGGCGGCGTGGTGGGGGCACTGCTCTACTCACGGCGGGAAGTGCTGTTGAGCTTGATGCACGCAGAGATTCACGACTTGGGACCAACCCTCTTTCGTCAACTGTTCCACGTCGGTGCAGCTGTCGTCATGGTGCTGGGGGGTATGGCAGTCGTCGACTACATCGTCCAACGTGCGAAATTCGAACGAGGGCTCATGATGACAACACAGGAGTTACGTGAGGAACTGCGTGAGCAGAATGGCGACCCCCAAATTGCCGCTCGCCGACGCGCTGTCCAGCGTCAACTCGCTGCGCAACGCGGCGGGCAACCTGGCGGGCAACGAGACTCGCCTACCGAGTCCACCGACGCCTCGTCATGATTCGGCATAGCCGTACTTGAGGAAGTAGTCCTTCCAGCGCCTTGTAACCTGTGCGCGCTGTTCCGCTGTCAACGCGTTTCGATTGACTTGATAGTCGCCCAAAGAGTCGACATGGCCTTGGATCGCGGACCGGGCATCGGCGAATCCACCCAGATCCAATTGCCGATAAATGTCTTCTATCCGGCCGACCGGGTCCGCGACCAGGTCCGCGTAACGTACTTCGCAGAAGTTGCCCGCGGAAATCAGCGATCGCTGCTTTTCAAAAGAGTCATACAACCGCTCGAACGACGACAATACGAATTCGTCCAAATCAGCGAAGCGCGGGACCTGGCAGCTTTGAGTTTCAAAAAGTGCCGCCCACAATCGCCGGCTGGAAGCAAAGACGTCGTACGGATCGCGATAAATGTGAACGAATTTGGCATCGGGAAACAAATCCAACAGCACCTTGATCCGGGCCATGTGCGGTGGCGACTTGAGTACCAACCGCCGCGGGTCCCGGAAATCCAATCGTTGCAGGAACCACTTCAATCCATCCTTCCAGCGTCGTACTTCGGCCTCTGTCAGGCCTTCGAAATCGAGGTAGTTCAGGTTTTGGGCACCGTGCTTGGGAAAGGCGAGCGTTTCGTAGATGGAAGGTAAACCGAGATTCATGAGCGCGAATTCATCTTCCTGGGGACGATCCCATCCCGCTGCCATGTTGTCCATCGGTCGGCGTTGCGGAATAACGAAGCCAAACCACCGATGAACGAAGTTCGCCGTCGAGAGAAAGTCGGTTGGTGAAAAACAGTCGTATGTCGTCGGGAACGTATGCCGAACATCCAGGATCATTAGCTCGTGCAAAAAAGTTGTACCGGATCGCCAATGCCCCAGAATGAAAAGCGGCGGATGCCGGATCGGTTCCGCTTCCGCTCGACGTCGCCAACGCAATTCCTGCCACCGATGGAAAAACGAGTGAACCGGCAGAAAGAACAACGACCCCAGAGGGATACTCAGTCGCGAGAGCGACCAGGCAAAACGATGTCGCCACATGATTCGAAACCAGGTGCGGGTCCGCATTCCGTCCCAGAATTTCGGCGTATACCAGTGGTATTTGTTAAAGGACTCGTCATCGCGCTTGCTGGTCGAATCGGTCATCAGCCCAGTTTAGTCATCGGTCCCGTGACGAGTGTTGAGCGTGCGGTCACGTGTGCACCTCGAAGTTGATTGAGTCTACTCGATCGCGGGCACTCGGCAACACGGTTCTCGAACCGTGATCATCACGGCTCCGCTGACTTGACAGGGTTCGATTGCGACACCTACGATTGACTGCCCACGATGTCCTTGTTGCACCACCGCTTCGATCCGATCCGCTTCGATCCACTGCCGCTGGCCCTTTTCCTGCCCCATGCCCGACGACGATCGTCAACTCTCGTTAGCTGGGTTCGGTTCGCCAACGAACTCACCGGCCGACTCGTCTGCAGTCGAGCCTGACAACGCCAAGCAAGAGTCCCGCGACGCTCGACCGACTACCGTCTCGGAGAAGGATCTAAAGCACAAGACGGTCTATGTTGTCGACTCGCATTCGCTGATCTTTCAGGTCTTTCATGCGATGTCGGGAATAACAACTCCGTCGGGTGAGCCCGTGGCGGCCGTTTTTGGGTTCGCTCGCGATGTCCTCAGCTTGATTGAGAAAAAGAAACCGGACTACCTGTTGTGCGCATTCGATTTGCCAGGCCCTACCTTTCGCCACGAGCTCTACGATCAGTACAAGGCGGATCGTGGCGAGATGCCGGACGAGTTGCGGGTTCAAATACCCGTAATCCGCAGGATGCTAGAGCTGTTGGGAATTCCAGTATTGGAATACGAGCAACACGAAGCGGATGACGTTCTGGCGACGATGGCCCGCATCTGCGATGAAGCAGAGGCATCCTGCTATCTCGTTACCGGTGACAAAGACTGCCGCCAATTAATCACCGACAATGTGAAGATTTATAACATCCGCAAAGACGAGGAATTCGATGCCGCTGACCTGATGGATACGTGGGGTGTTCGACCGGATCAGGTGGTTGATTTCCAGTCACTGGTCGGGGATCCGACGGACAACGTCCCCGGGGTGCCGCTGATCGGCCCAAAACTAGCACAACAGCTGCTGGAACAGTTCGACACTCTGGAAGAAGTTCTTGCGAACGTGGACAAAGTATCCGGTGCAAAACGTCAGGAGAACCTCCGGAAGGGCCACGATGCTGCGCTGATGAGCCGCGAATTGGTACGGTTGGTCAACAATCTTCCGATCACCGTTGACTGGTCTGCCGCCGCCGCAGATTTGACAGGTCGTGAAGAGGCGGTCGAACTGTTCCATGAGCTCGGATTTAACAGCTTGACGAGACAGCTCTTAGAATTGGTCGGAAGTTCGCAGAGCGAACCGTGGGAGGCCGAGTACACATGTGTCCAAACCGAAGACGACTTGCGGGCGCTCGTACAGGAGATGAATTCCCAAAAGCAGATTTCCTTCGACATTGAAACGACGAATATATTGCCGAGATGGGCTGAGCCGGTTGGGTACGCCGTCGGCTTCGAGCCGGGCCGAGCCTTTTACATTCCAGTCAAAGCACCGGAAGGCGAAACGTTTCTTGATGGCGATACGGTCTTGTCGGCGCTTCGTCCGATCCTGGAGAACGAATCGATTGAGAAGATTGGCCAAAACCTGAAATACGACCTGATCGTGTTGCGTGGTGTGGACGCCACATTAAAAGGCATCACATTTGATAGTATGCTGGCCAGCTACCTGATCGAGGCTGGTCAGCGCAACCACAACCTGGACGACCTCGCATTTCGCCATCTCGGCCACACCACAACCAAGATTAGCGAACTGATCGGCAGCGGCAAACAACAAAAGCGCATGGATGAGGTACCGTTAGCGCAAGTAACGCACTACGCGGCGGAAGATGCGGACGTGCCGTTGCGGCTGCGACCGATTCTGGAAGGCCAACTCGCACAGCTGGGCCTGGAGCCACTTTATCGCGAATTGGAGATCCCCCTGATCGAAGTGTTGGCCGACATGGAATACGTCGGAATCAAGGTCGATACCGATCGGCTAGCCGAGTTAAGCGAACAGTACCAACAGCAGCTGGTTATGGTGGAACGAGAGATCTACGAACTGGCCGGCCGCGAATTCAATATCTCGTCGCCCAAACAATTGGCCACCGTGCTTTTTGAAGAGCAAGGCCTTCCGGTGCTAAAAAAGGTCAAGACCGGCCCCAGTACTGATGTGGATGTCCTGGAGCAATTGGCAGAAGACCACCCGCTGCCGGCAAAGATCATCGAATATCGGCAATTTGCAAAACTAAAAAACACGTATGTCGACGCTTTGCCGACGATGGTGCATCCCGAGACGGGACGAGTTCACGCTTCGTTTAACCAAGTGGTTGCCGCGACCGGTAGACTGAGCTCCAGCGATCCGAATTTGCAAAACATACCGGTTCGGGCCCAGCGCGGCCGCGATATTCGATCTGCGTTTTTGCCGGGTCATAACGACTGGCAATTACTTGCCGCCGATTACTCCCAGATCGAATTGCGCATTCTGGCGCACTATTCAAAGGACCGGACGCTCCAAGAAGCTTTTACCAGCGACCAGGACATTCATGCAAATGTTGCTTGCCAGGTTTACGATGTGCCAGCGGACAAGGTGACGGCCGAGATGCGTCGCAGCGCGAAAGCTGTGAACTTTGGCGTCATTTATGGACAGTCGCCGTTCGGCCTGGCCAAGTCGCTGGGAATTGAGGTGGCCGAAGCTGCCGAGTTTATTGATGCTTATTTTGAGAAGTATCCACAGGTTGACGAATTCCTCGAAAAAGTGCTGGCCGACTGCCGGGAGATCGGCTATGTAACGACGATCTATGGTCGCCGGCGAAAAATCGATGGCGTTCGTTCCGAATCGCCCGGACGACAAAGGAACTTTGCGGAACGAACCGCGATCAATACGGTTATTCAAGGATCGGCAGCGGATCTTATCAAGCGTGCCATGATTAATATCCATCGGCGTCTGCAGGACGAAGGTTTGCAGTCACGGATGCTGCTGCAAATTCATGACGAACTTATTTTCGAAGTTCCTCCTGAGGAATCGGATTCGATGCAAGAACTCGTTGCACAAGAAATGTCGACGGCTTTTGAGCTTGGAGTGCCTCTCAAAGTGGATCTCAAAGTCGGAAAAAACTGGGCCGAAATCGAGCCGGTGTGAGTCAGATCCCATGCACGTGATTGGAATCGTTGGCGCTTCGTCGTAGCATGAATCGCGGAACACCGTTTGGCTCCGCAGATTGGACCAAGAAAACCGCCATGAAATTGGAGCTGGAATTAACGACCCGCCGCCGCGGTCACCCCAAGAAGCCCCGAAATATGTACCCGTCCCCTTTCGAACTTCGCGTCCCCTTTCGAACTTCGCTCGCTTGACCGTGAGATTCATCCGTGTACTGCCCCGTAGTGCGCGGTATAATTGGGAAAGTTCAAATCCCGTAAGGAATAGATGCCATGTCGACGGTCCGATTCACTGGCGAAGTGCTGCCCGATGGAACCATCCGGCTCCCACCGCACGTAAAGCTTGCGCCAGGCCAGGCCGAAGTAACGGTCGAGCAAGATGCCACGGGCAAAAAGCGTTCGGGCTGGCCGGTCGGATATTTCGACGAGACGGCCGGCAAATTCGCAGGCGAAGAGTTCCAGCGGCCAGACCAAGGTGAATTGCCGCAGCGCGATTCGTGGTGATGCCCTATCTGCTCGACACCAACGCCTGGATCCATTACTTGAAGCAGCCAGGCAGCCCGGTCCACACGCGGCTGGCCGCACTCCAGCCCGCCGACGTCGTCAGCTGTTCGATCGTCCGCAGCGAGTTGCTGCACGGAGCGGCGAAGTACGGAAATCGCAAGCGGCGCGTCGCGGTGGTCACTCAGGCATTGGCGCCTTATCGCTCGCTGCCATTCGACGACACGGACGCCGCCGAGTACGCACGCATCCGCCACGAACTGGAGTCGGCAGGACTCGTCATTGGGCCGTACGACCTTCAAATTGCTGCGATCTGTGTTCGCCATGGCTTTACGTTGGTAACGAGCAACGTCGGTGAGTTTTCTCGCGTCACAGGTTTGACGGTCGAGGACTGGTTAGCGCCTGCGGTGTAGTGTGAACGGGCACATCACATCCGTTCGCATCATTCGCGGGCACCTTCCCTCAATCCCCACGCCTCACCGTATGTACGAATCCGTAAGTTTGACCAAAGTCATTGTTCCGCACACTCGGCTGGTTGGTGAAATTCGGTTTGATGAGTGCTAATTTGAGACTTCGCTAGCTTGGATTCTTGCAATTCGTGTCATCCGCCCGAGAATGGATATCGTAGTGCTTCGTCAATCAGTGCGAACTGTTCCCCCATGCCCACTGCTCCCATGCCCCCTGCCCCACCCGTTCTGCAAGTAATCGGCATCATCGGTGGCGTGGCAAGCGGTAAAAGTCTCGCGGCTGAATACCTCCGCCAGGCGGGTGCGGCGGTACTGGACGGAGACCGGGCCGGCCACGAAGTGCTTCGTGAGCCGGACGTCATTACCGCCGCGGTGCAGCGATGGGGCGCTGGGATTCTGGGGGAAGACGGGCAAATTAATCGATCCCGGTTGGCAGATATCGTATTTGCTCCGACCGTCGCCGGGGCCGAAGAGCTTGCATTTTTGGAAAAACTGACCCACCCGCGGATTCGTCGCCGATTGCAGGACGAAATTGAGAAGCTGAAGCAAGAGGGCAAGGTCCGTGTCGCGGTGCTGGATGCACCGGTACTGATGAAGACGGATTGGGGACGGTTTTGCGACAAGCTGCTATTTATCGACGCACCTCAATCGATGCGGCTGGAACGAGCTGCTTCGCGAAATTGGGTCGCGGACGAACTCCTGAGGCGGGAGGCGGCACAGGTGCCGGTTGGCGAAAAGCGTGGCAAAGCGGACGTAATTATTGAGAATTCAGGATCAACAGAGCGGTTTCGGGAACAGATTCAGGATTTTTGGGATTCACTTTGACCGTGTTTCATGGCAAACTAGTTACAGCCGTGATTATGGGCAGCCGCGTCGCCTGGATAGCGACGAAGCGATCCCGGCTGATTCCCCTTTCCTTTCTCCCTTCCACGGCAAGCCCAACGTCGTATTCGCTTCGCCTTTTAACTCTCCTTATTTGCAACTCATTTGCCCCTGCCCCTTCCGTCGCTGCCGTTCGCGCAGTGACACCCGTCGTCGTTTCCGGAGCATGCCATCATGGCTAACGCACGAAGTACTAGCCGCAGGACGGAACAGCCTGCCGGCAGTAAATCAGGACCACACAGTTCCCATCCGCAGCTCGACCCATCCGACCCTGAATACCAACGGCTGGAAGAAGAAGAGCCGTTGTCGCTGGCAGAAGAGTTCGTTGATGAGGTCGCGGGGAAACTCGGATCGACGGACGCCTACGACGAGCTCAAAAAAGGTGATATTCACATTGCGGAACTACAGCAATTGTCGATGCCGGATCTTATCGAACAGGCGCGGAAAGAAAATATCGCGGATCTCAGCGGCCTGAGGAAACAGGATCTGATATTCAAAATTCTCAAAGAACGGGTCAAGCTGAACGGCTTGATGTACGGCGAAGGAACGCTGGAGATACTACCCGATGGTTTTGGGTTTTTGCGGAGCCCGGATTATCACTACCTTTCCTGCCCCGACGACATTTACGTCTCGCCCAGCCAGATTCGGCGATTTGGCTTGCGTACCGGTACCACCGTTTCCGGACAGATTCGACCGCCGAAAGAAAACGAGCGATATTTTGCGCTGCTGCGTGTCGAAGCGATCAACTATCAAGATCCTAATTTGTTGGCCGAGAAAGTCGACTTTGACGATCTGACACCGCTACATCCCGATCAACGGATTGTGTTTGAAACGACGGCGGAAGAACCAGCCATGCGCGTGTGCGATCTCGTTGCACCCGTCGGTTTTGGCCAGCGCGGTTTGATCGTCAGCCCGCCTCGCGCTGGCAAGACGATTCTGTTGCAGAAGATGGCTCAGTCCGTACTGACCAACTATCCCGAGGCGTACGTCATTATGTTATTGATCGACGAACGGCCGGAAGAAGTGACGGACATGGAACGGCAGGTTAAAGGAAAGAACTGCGAAGTGATCAGTTCGACGTTCGACGAACCTTCCGCTCGCCATGTCCAAGTATCAGAGATGGTGCTGGAGAAGGCCAAGCGGATGGTCGAATACGGTTACGACGTCGTAATTTTCCTCGATTCGATCACGCGGTTGGCACGCGCCTGGAATGCGGAATGCCCCAACTCGGGAAAAATCCTGTCCGGCGGTATCGATGCCAATGCGATGCAGCGTCCCAAACGCTTCTTCGGTTCTGCCCGGAAAGTTGAAGAAGGCGGCTCATTGACGATTCTAGCAACGGCGCTGATCGATACGGGCAGCCGAATGGATGAAGTGATCTTCGAAGAGTTCAAGGGGACGGGAAATCTGGAAATTATTTTGGACCGACGGTTGGTCGACAAACGGATCTGGCCCGCCATCGACATCAATCTCAGCGGAACGCGACGCGAAGAGATGTTGATGGACCCGGAAGAACATCGTCGCGTCTGCATTCTGCGACGCGTGTTGAGCGATATGAATCCGCCGGAAGCTATGGAACTTCTGGTCACGCGGTTGCAAAAGACGCAGACCAACGCCGAGTTTCTGATGAGCCTCAAGCCGACGTAGGGAGAGGGACGGGAAGATTGGAATACTGGAATGTTGGAATCGGATATGTAGCCCAAAATCCACCGTCCCATAGTCCATCGTCCATCGTCCCCATAGTCCATCGTCCATCGTCCATAGTCCATCGTCCATAGTCCATCGTCCATAGTCCAACATTCCATTCTTCCATTCTTCCAGCCTTCCATTCCTTTTCTGGCACGTAGACATGGCACACGAGTTAACGGGAGACCAGAGCTGCCTGGCCGATGATCGATTCGCGATTGTCGTTTCTCGTTACAACCAATCCATCACGTCGCAATTGCTGAACGGGGCGATCAAAACGCTGACCGCGGCGGGACTGCCGGAAGACCAGATCGTCGTTGCCTGGGTTCCCGGTGCCTTCGAGATACCCCTGATCGCTGAACGCCTTGCCGCCAGCGGAAAGTACGCTGCCGTGTTGTGCCTGGGTGCAGTGATTCGCGGCGAAACGACACACGACCAACACATCAACCGTGCCGTAAGCGTGGGCGTGACCGATGTGGCCTTGAAGACGGGTGTGCCGGTCTTGTTCGGCGTGTTAACGTGCGATACGCTCGAACAAGCGATTCATCGTTCGGGAGGCAACGTTGGAAACAAAGGGGTCGAGTGCGCTGAAGCGGCCTTGGAAATGGCCAGCCTTCTAAAGAAGTTGAACGATTAGCCACCTGTTCCCCGCCTGCCTCTCGTTTCACCTTTGAAGTCCGTCAACCCGCCGACGATCTATGTCCCGTCGCAGTCGAGCTCGCGAAGTTGCCCTTCAGGTCCTGTATCAGGACGATTTGAATCCTGCCCCCGAAGCGGTTGATCCCGGCGAATTCGTGCAAGCAAGGCTCGTTTCCGACGAACTGGTCTCGCTTGCCACATCGCTGATCGATGGTGTACGTCGTAACCGCCTTGAGTTAGATCAGCTGCTGGAAAGCACGGCCGACAATTGGGCACTGTCGCGCATGGCCGCCACGGATCGCAATGTCCTGCGCATCGGAGCGTATGAAATCGTCTACACCTCGACGCCTAATCGCGTTGCGATCAATGAGGCAGTCGAACTGGCGAAACGATTCGGGGCGGCGCAATCTCCCCATTTCGTCAACGGCGTGTTGGATCGAATCCTCGCCGAAAGTGGCAATGCGTGATCTGTCTTTTGTGTGATAAGATCCGAATGCTCGCGGCATGACCACAACTGAATGAGCGTGCAAAGGAAAAGGAATTAGACCGTATGGGACTCTTTGATAAATTCAAACAGGGACTGCAGAAGACATCGCGGCTGCTGAAGACCGATGTGCGCGACATCTTCAAGTCCGAGGGCCGGCTGGTCGATGACGCATTCCTTGAGGAATTGGTTGATGCCCTCGTCAAAACCGACATGGGAATACGCCCTTCCCAGGCGATCACCGATCGCGTGGCGGCCGAATTTCGGGGACGGGTCGTTCACTGGGATGACGTCCTGGCGACGATCAAGACGCGCCTGAAGGAACTCTTGGCGCAGCCGGAAGAGCCGATTCGATTTGCCAAACAGGGGCCAACGGTTGTCTTGGTGGCCGGTGTTAACGGGTCGGGAAAAACGACGTCGATCGCCAAACTGGCCAGTATGTTCAAAGCTTCGGGCAAGACGGTCGTGTTGGGAGCCGCGGATACGTTTCGTGCGGCGGCGGTCGAACAGCTGACGATCTGGGCAGATCGCCTGGACGTGCCGATCATCAAAGGCGAACAGGGCGCGGACCCGGCGAGCGTCGCGTACCAGGCTGTCGAAACCGCGATTCAGCAGAAGTGCGACGTCTGTATCGTGGACACGGCAGGCCGACTGCAAACGCAACAGAATCTGATGCAGGAGTTGTCGAAAATCCGACGTATCATTGCCAAACAAATTCCCGACGCACCACACGAATCGTTACTTGTCCTGGACGCCACAACCGGCCAGAACGGGATCAGCCAGGCATCCCACTTTCAGGAGGCGATCGAGTGCACCGGGATCATCCTGTCGAAATTGGACGGAACGGCGAAAGGTGGAGTGGTCGTGGCGATTCGAGAGAAGGTCGATTTGCCGGTGAAGTACATCGGTGTCGGCGAAGGGTTGGATGACCTTGCGCTTTTCGTTCCCGACGAATTCGTCGACGCCCTATTCGAAGACGTTGCCACGGAACCCCAAAAACAACAGGCATAGAGTCTCCATCGCAACAGGAGAGCTAGCGCGAGGGAACCAGGAGTCTTTTTTCCTGTCGCGGACTTGGGTTAAACTTCCGAAGTTTGATGTCAAACTTCGGAAGTTTGTGAAGTAGCATCGTGCTTGCCAACAGGAAAAAAGACTCCCGATCCCTTGGGATGAGCCGAGGGATTGATGTCTGCAGCTTACGCAATCGCTAACGTTTAACAGGTTCTCGTCCTGCAGCGGTCAATTAGGTTTGCCTCATCCGTACAGGCGGTTTCAGCATCCCTCATGGGAAGCAAGTGCGCTGCACGGCGACGGCAAATCTCAATTCTTCGGTATCACCGTGACGATTAGCAAATGCGGGTGGTCCCCATTTCGGCCGGATAGCTACCCGTTGTAAGCAGCCAGCCCAGCGGTGACGCTAACGAAGTCTAGCGCGACCGGAGTGGCGATTAAGGATCTCGCAGAAGAACAACGGTTTCTTTTGCGCGCTGACACGGAGTGTTGTGAAGTGAAACTGGCCAGCCTGGTATTCGCTGCGTTTGTTCTGCATGGAGTTTATTCGGATGCAGCCGGGGGCCAGGAGGCCGCAGCTCGAACGGCCGCTTTTGCCTACGATGCAGATTACGTTGATGATAGCTCACCCGCGACGGTGCCAAGGCCGTCTGCCGGCGAGAAGGCTCTGCCGAGTAACAACAGGAGAAATCCGGCACCGCCCGACTGTGGTTGTAGCGAGGACGCAACCGGCGACTGCGCATGCCACATTGAAGGCTGCGGTGAGCCTGACTCGTGTCGTTGCTGTCGCTTAACCTGCCGCTGCTGCGAGCTAGATTGCTGCGAGCTAGATTGCTGCGAACGACACGATTGCGAACGAGACTGCTGCGAACGACACGATTGCGAACGAGACTGCTGCGAACGACACGATTGCGAACTAGACTGTTGCGAAATCCGGTGTAGCGGCGGGGACATAGCCAGCAAGCATTGGGCCGATCCGACCCTGCGAAACAAACCGAGCGTTTTTTATGCCAGATCGAATACCGGCCGTAGCCACCATTCTGGTAACTCGACGATGAAATGCAGAACATGTATGTCCGATGGCCGAGGCAAACCGATTGACGCGTTCATCGATCGTCCCACAATGGATGAAATGCCGGTCGCCATCGTAGGAACGGAGAAGCCGCCAGGCGAATAGCTTTGAGGACGTTGCTTCCACGGGATCCTCATGGCTGCACAAGTCAGTTTCCGTTCCGTTAAGCCGCCTGTGCCCTGCACAGGCGGCTTTTTTGTTGCCTAGTCGCGCGGCCAGAGTTGCTGAGGAAACGGGCAATGGCCTTGTGTCTCGCCCCGCTGACGATGTTCTTGATCGACTCTTGAGGCCTTTTTTGAAGGGATGTTTGTACCCAGCCGTCATAGCTGGCACAAATTGGCACACCGTGTGCGGAACGAGTGCATCTGCGATCGTTTATTGAAATCGCTGTGTCTCGGTGCACCCAGCCCGCGATCGCATTCCAGATTCCTTCGAAGAAAGGCAGACTCGGATGGGAAACAGAATTTTATGGGGGTTTCCGTCGGTCATAGCGGTGGTATTCGGATTGAGCATGCAGTTGATCACGCCTCAGGCGGCATTGTATGCAGAGGAGGTGGTGGTGGACTCGGGCGCGGATGCCGCGGCAGAAACTAGCATGCCCGCTGGCGATGCGAAAGCGGAGGACGCGGCGATTACGGCAGCCCAAGAGTCGACGTATACCCTTAACACACTCTTCATGCTTGGTGCTGCGGTGCTGGTTCTTTTGATGCAGCCTGGTTTCGCGATGCTTGAAGTCGGGTTGAATGCCGCCAAAAATACGATCAATATTTTGTTCAAAAACGTGATGGATCTGTCCATCGGAGTTCTACTGTTTTTCATCGTTGGCTTCGGGCTAATGTATCCCGGTAGCGCCTACGAGGGCGGTTGGTTTGGCTTCGGTGGCTCTGGCGTCATGGGTTGGGGGTCGGCAGCGGGAGATGCGGCTATGGTCGACGCGTCATCCGACTATAGCCCGAACGCCGACTTCTTGTTCCAGGTGGCGTTTGCAGCGACGGCAGCAACCATTGTCTCTGGTGCGGTTGCCGGTCGGATGAAATTTAGCGCTTACCTGATTTACAGTGCGATTCTGACGGGCCTGATTTACCCGATCAGCGGCATGTGGAAGTGGGGCGGCGGCTGGTTGGACGCGATGGGTTTCCACGACTTTGCGGGGTCTGTGGTGGTTCATGCGGTTGGTGGATTTGCCGGCCTGGCTGGCGCCATCGTGCTGGGACCGAGAATCGGAAGGTTTGTGAAGGGAAAGTCGGTGCCCATGCCGGGACACAACATCGCTTTTGCGGCGCTGGGCGTCTTCATTCTTTGGATAGGATGGTATGGTTTTAACGCCGGCAGCCAGTTGACCTACGCCGGTGCGGCCAACGCGAACATCACCGTCTATATCGCCGTAACGACGACATTGGCGGCGTCCGCCGGTGCGGTTGCGGCAATGATCCTGGCGTGGATCCTGTTTAAGAAACCTGACGTCACGATGGCCTTGAATGGTGTCCTGGCCGGGCTGGTCGGCATTACGGCGAACTGCGACCAGGTTTCCTTCCTGTCCGCGATCTTCATCGGACTGATCGCCGGGGTGTTGGTAGTCGTCGGTATTCTTATGTTAGACAAGCTGAAGATCGACGATCCGGTCGGTGCCTGGCCCGTACACGGCCTCTGCGGCATCTGGGGAGGGCTAGCGACCGGGCTGTTTGGCACCACAGAGGGTGTCTCGTTTGCAACACAAGCGATAGGTACCTTCGCGATTGTCGCGTGGGCCTTTGTCACGATGTTGGGCCTGTTTGGCGCGTTACGATTGGTCGGCATGCTACGCGTATCACCTGAGGAGGAAGCTAGCGGGCTCGATATCACCGAGCACGGGATGCACGCCTATCCTCCCAGCTCACTCGTCGAGGGTGGGTATATGCCGACACACTCGGCCGAGCCAGCCTTAGCGACTTGATGTTTCGGCCTTTGCCTGGGCCGGAAGGATACCCCAGTAGGCTTGGGCGGACACACCGCCTGGTCCGCTCAAGCCGGGGTTATCCTGTTCAGCCGGTGGGTAGATGTCGTAGAACGGAACTTGTTCCGTATCCAGCCGACGGATAGAGCAGCAATCGGAACAAGTTCCGTCCTTCTTTTTCACTGACGGACTTGTTGGGACATCGGTCTAGGATTACGATCTAATTTCAACTTGCGTTTGGCGTCCTGATAGGATCGATCCATGAAACTAATCGTTGCTGTTGTTCAACCCAGTCGATTGGAGTCTGTGAAAGCGGCGCTGACCGAAGTGGAAGTGTTCCGTTTGACCGTGATGGATGTGCAGGGTTTTGGTCGACAGAAGGGTCACACGGAAGTTTATCGCGGGCACGAGTTTTCCGTGAACCTGTTGAGGAAAGTCCGCTTAGAGATCGCGGTCAAC
Source organism: uncultured Planctomycetales bacterium (assembly GCA_963844115.1). Classification (GTDB taxonomy): domain Bacteria; phylum Planctomycetota; class Planctomycetia; order Pirellulales; family UBA7805; genus CS4-C045. Next base: position 38,844 of record CAWJNN010000065.1, read on the forward strand.
GACGAATTCGTCGAACCGACCGTCGAAGCGATTCTCCGGGGCGGTCGCACCGGAGAAACGGGAGAAATCGGTGACGGCAAGATCTTTGTGCTTCCGATGGAAGACTGTATCCGCATCCGCACCGGCGAGCGTGGTCCGGAAGCAATCTAAAGGATTGCGGATTGGGGATTGCGGATTGCGGATTGGGTAGAAATTAATCCGCAATCCGCAATCGCAATCCGCAATTGAAATAATCCGCAATCCGCAATCCGCAATCCGCAATTGAAATAATCCGCAATCCGAAATTGATTCACGTTTTGGCCGGATTGCGAATTTCTGGTGGATTGAAGACGAAGCCCCGGCTCTGGCCAAAGAATTCGAGCGGGTTTTCGTAGACGACATTGCGAATCAGGCTTTCCGGATGGCCGCGGCGGCGCATCGCCAGAATGAAGTCGGGAACGGCCGTCGGTTTGGAGGGTCCCCAATCGCCGGCCGAGTTCACCAGGAATCGCTCCGATCCGTACATTTCGATGATGTCGACCGCTCGTTCGGGCGTGCACTTGGTGACCGGATACAGCGTCATCCCGGCCCAGAATCCCTCCTCATGGACTCTACGGGCCGTATGTTCTTCGACATGATCGACGCACACTCGCGAACGGTCGATGCGGCTGTCGTCACACAGCATGTCCAGGATCATTCGCGTCCCCTGATATTTGTCCTCGAGGTGCGGCGTGTGAATCAAGATCTGCTCGTTGGTCTTCATCGCCAGGTCGAGATGTTCCAGGAAGATGGTCGCTTCGTTCTTCGTGTTCTTGTTCAGGCCGATCTCACCGATGCCCAGCACACCGGGCTTGTCGAGGAACTCAGGAATCATCGCGATGACTTCGCGCGAGAGACTGACGTTTTCCGCTTCCTTGGCGTTGATACACAGCCATGTGTAATGCTGGATGCCGTACCAGCCTGCGCGCGTCGGCTCGAATTCCGTCAACTGGCGAAAGTAATCGCGAAACCCGTCGACGCTGCTTCGGTCAAATCCCGCCCAGAAGGCAGGTTCACTGACCCCCACGCAACCCATCTTGGCAAGCGTTTCGTAATCGTCGGTAACCCGCGAGACCATATGGATGTGGGGATCGAAATAGTACATTGTGTCTGACCGTGGTATGTCGGCGTTTCAGGGATTTACGTTTCACGTTTGACTAGCGACGGACTTCCAGATCAAAATCCGCCTGCCAATTATCTTCGTAGGGACGCGAAAAAATTAGCTGAATTTCTTCGGCCAGTCCGGAATGCGATTCCAGCAGCATCTGCAGTGCCTGCCGGATCTTATCCATCCGCGGATCACCGGCAACGTCACCGGACGCTCGATTCAAACGATCGAACGCCGCGGCCACTTCCACCAGCTTGGCACGAACTTCGAGAAAATCGCGGTCGAAGACTTCTTCTGCAGACAGGGGAATGGACATCGCACTATTTCCCAGATTGCGTGTGCCTGAAACATCGCCGTCGAATTCGTCGTCGACGGAAAACTCAGCGTCAGAAAACTCAGCGGCGTGCCGAGTGGAACTAGTCGAAAGCGCTCTTTTTGGCATCTCCGGTCGGCGGTCGTCTTCGGAATGGAGTTTGTGCGCCGCGGGTTTTGGAACTCACGACCGGTCGCCGTGCCGCGCCGGTCCGTCCCCGGTAGCCGACATAGTCCAGGAAGTCCGCCAGAGGCATCCGTCCGACGCCATACCGGTCGGCCCCATCCAGCAACTTGCGATACGCTTCCCGGACTTTTTCCGGGCTCTTCTCGTCCGGACGTTCCCCCATGATCAGGAACTTCGTGGACGACGACATCGCGCCCTTTAGTCGTCCATCTTCGTCAGAATAGGCGTCTACCGCCCCGCCATTGCGTTTGATCAGAGCCAGAAGCTGCGGCAGGTCGGACGTGCCATCCCCGTTGAAATCGATCGCACCGGCCACGGCAAACTGCTCGGGGTGTCCTGCGCGGAACACAGGCGAAACGATCCGGTCGCCTGGTAGAATGGGATCCGACAACGCATCGGACGTAATCCGGGCCTCGGCCAAATGCGGACCGACGATGCGAATCACCTCCAGCGACCCCTTGGGATCGACGTTCAGGGCGTTTCTTGCATCGTGAGGCAATACGCTGAAGGATGTTTGTCGTCGCAGGCCGTCGGCCGTGCCGAGGTTGATGAATACCGTACCTGACTTCTGGTTAATCCTGACGATCTCCCCATCCGGCGCCTCGTTTTCCCAGTTTCGATGAGGACTTAATTCCCGTTTCAGATCGTCGATCTGGCTGGCTTGCTTGCGCGATCCCTCACGTAAGTCATTTTCCTTGTTACTACTTACTTGTTTTTGTTGAAGAATCTGCTCATTTTTTTCGGCAACCTTATTCGCCGCATCTTCCATGTTGGTTTCGTAGTTCTTTCTTGTTACCTCGGCGTTATCATTAATGGCGCGAATATCCTCGGCCTGGCTGTCGAATTTTTCCTGTAAAACAGCAATCTTATCCTTCAATTCCTCAACACCCTGGGCGTTTTGCTGCTCCAGATTGGCGATGTCCTGCTGGTAGGAAACGATCTGTTCCTGCAATTCGCGATTTTGATCGGCGTACGATTCCAGCATCGTCGGATAGTCTTTGGTAGAATCGTCGGGAAGCGTACCGCCATACTTGTTCCCGTGTGTGACAAAGGTCTCCATGATTTGCTTCACGGAATCTTTGGGTCCATTGGCGGTCATTTCCTTCAGTCGCCCAGCATCCACTTCGATCTCTTCGCGTTCCTTATTGGCTGTGTCCCTTTCCTTGAGTGCCGCGACTTTCTGCTCGACTTCTGTTCGATGCTTGTCGTAGAAGATATACGTCGTTATCCCTAACACGATGGTGAGCACCGCCAGGATGATGACCGCGATCTTCCAGCCAGCCTGCTCTTTTCCTGCTGCCATTGCTACCTCTCCTTGAACAGAATTCGGATCACGTCGGCAGGGGATTACCGACGTAGGGGATATTCGGGCGATCGTCGTGCAAGGCCGGCTAGTCCGATTCGGGTGAGAACGGGCTAACCGTCTGCAGCAAGGATTATTCCAACGATTATTCCAACCATGCTGGCAGCATTATTCCTTCCGGCGGAACGCACTCGTCGGACCGCCCGGCGATCTGCCGCCGTAACTCCCTAGAACGATTGTAATTGGGAAGTGGGATGGATTCAAATATCGGCCCGGTCCGGCCCCGCGATTCTGGGGGACATGGATGAGGTTTGGACATCCGAGGGGTATATAAACGCCAGTAGCGGACCAATGATCTGGACCCACTGATCTGGACAGCGATCGCCGGAGTCACTATTTTCCCGCCCTCTTCTCAACCTTTCTCGTTCGTCTGTCCCCTTTCTATTCGCCCTTTTCCTATTGATTGTTGACGGTGTCCGTATGGCGTCCTCTGCCACATCGGCAAAGGGCGGGCTCGTGCCACTGGCATTTGCCCGCGATCTGATATTCCCAGTCGGGATCATAGCATGCGTGCTTGTGATTCTCGTTCCGCTGCCTGCTGCGCTAGTTGACTTGCTGTTGGTGACCAGCATTACCCTTTCCGTCATCATTCTGGTGACGTCAATTTATGTGCGTACTCCCTTGGAGTTCAGCGTTTTTCCTTCACTGCTACTGGTGGCGACCCTGGGGCGGCTGGTCTTGAACGTGGCCACGACGCGCCTCATCCTGACCCAGGCAGGTGATCAGGGTCGGGATGCACCTGGCAAGGTCATTCAGACATTTGGCGATTTTGTCACGGGCGGAAACATTGTCATCGGACTGATAATCTTCACGATCATCGTGCTCGTTCAATTCCTGGTCATCACTCGCGGCGCGACGCGAATCAGCGAAGTCGCTGCGCGCTTCGCGCTGGACGGGTTACCTGGTGGTCAAATGGCGATCGATGCCGATTTGGGTGCCGGAGCCATCGACGCCCAACAGGCCCAGGCGCGACGCGCCAACCTCCAGAAAAGGGCAGACTTCCTCGCCGCTATGGATGGTGCGAGCAAGTTTGTCCGCGGGGATGCCGTTGCTGGAATCATCATCACGCTGGTGACGATCTTCGGAGGATTGGTGATTGGCATTGGCCAACAGGGCATGAGGCCTTCGCATGCGATCGAAGTATTCACCACTCTGACCATCGGCGATGGCCTGGTCAGCCAGATACCGGCACTGCTAATTTCGCTGGCGGCGGGGCTGCTAGTCACCAGAAGCAATCAAGGAACGAACCTCTCCAGCGAATTGTTAGGTCAGGTCTTTTCTCGTCCTCAGGCCTTGTTCGTCGCCGCCGGCTTTCTGGTCGTGTTGGTTTTGACCGATCTGCCTTGGATACCGCTGTTGGCGGTGGCGCTCGGTTGTGTTGGGATAGCTTATGTCATTCAGAAATCCGATGCCGCATCCAGCGAGAAGCAACCACTGCCGGAAGCCGAGAAGAAGCCGGCCACGGATACCCAGGTCGAACAGCTATTGGACGTCGATCCATTGGAAGTCGAAATCGGTCTGCGGCTGGTGCGCCTGGCCGACAAGCAACGAGGCGGTGATTTGCTGCAACAGATCCAAAAAGTTCGGCATAGCGTGGCCAGCCAATTGGGAATTGTTATGCCGAAGGTTCGGGTACGTGACAATATTGGGTTAGAGCCCAGCCATTATCGGATCAAGCTGGCGGGCATGACGGTTGCGGAAGGTCAAGCGAACAACAGTCGCGAGCTGGCAGATCGGTTGGCCACCAGCGTACGACAACATGCCGACGAGGTGCTGACCCGCGACGCGACAAACTATCTGATCGATCGATTGCGAAAAACGCACCCGGTCGTAATTGATGAACTGATCCCAAGGCACTTGAGCCTGGGGCAGGTTCAACAGGTGTTACAGAAACTGTTACGTGAGCAAGTGCCAATCCGCCAGCTGGCATTGATCGTCGAATGCCTGGGTGACTATGCGCCACGGATTAGTGACCCGGCGCTGTTAGCTGAGTACGTGCGTCAACGCATGGGACGCACGATCTGTGACCAATACCGCGACGCTCGGAATGTAATACACGTTGTTACACTCGACCCCGCCGTTGAGGACCAACTACGGGCGAGCATGGAAGAGACCAGCTATGGCGTTTCCGTACGAATTGCTCCCCAGGTGATCGACGATCTATGTGCTCGCATCCAGCAAGTGCAGGATCAGTACGGCAAGGATACCAGCCCGCTCGTCTTGCTGGTGGACCCCCAGATACGCTCCGCAGTTCGGCACGTCACCACCGGCCGCATACCTCTGCTTCCGGTGCTCAGCTACAACGAAATCACCGACGATACGCAGATCGATTGCATCTCGACCGTGCGACAAGCTACCGGACAGCTTGTGGCGGCGGCCTGACAACGTTTGATCAAGGCAGTAATCAGCGAATGACCACAAAAACATTTACGGCAAAGAACATGGACGATGCCCTGCGGATGGTGCGCCAGCAGTTGGGCCCCGACGCTTCGGTGGTCCAGTCGCGTGAAGTCTCGACCTCGGGTGTCTTACGCTGGATCTATCCGAATAGACGGGTTGAAGTAACAGCGGCGAGGCAACCTCCTGTCGTGCGGCCGACGCCACCTCGCAAGGGGCGGAAATCGTCGCGTCGGCGGGTCGAACGGCAAACATCAAACCGTGTGACTTTGCCGGCGGAAGACGACCAGCACGACGTTAAATTCGCGATCGACGACGCCGAGTCCTGCGCGGTCAGCGATAAATCCATATCACCAGAACATGAAGACCTTCGCCAAAAACTGATCGAATTACGTTCGGTAATGCAAAAGGTGCAGAATGGTCCGGTTCGTCTCGATCCGGCCAGCCTGTCCGCTGCGTTGGCGGATCTCGCAAAACGGCTTTCCAGCGCGGAGGTTCCCGACGCTTTGGCCGTGGACTTGATTGAAGCCGTCCGAGACACGGTGCCCGAAGCACAACACGACAATCATCGCGTCCTCTTTCAGCGGTTGGTAGAAATCGTCGCGGAAGATCTGACGACCACGGGCGGAATTTCGTCCGTTGCTGGCCAGCGCCGTACGGTCGCTGTCGTTGGCCCCGCCGGCGTCGGCAAGACGACGATGCTCGCCAAATTAGCCGCCGACCACCAATTGCGGCAAAGACGTTCGGTTGCACTTATCACTTGCGATAACTTCCGCATCGCCGCGGTCGATCAGTTGCAAACCTATGCCGACATCATTGGCGTGCCAATGGTGGCGGTGGCAACACCACGCGATATGCGGACCGCGATACAGCAACTTTCAAATCACGATCTGGTCCTGGTCGATACGCCCGGTCGCAGCCCCGGAGATGACGTCAAACTTCAGGAAGTGAAGTCGCTCCTGAACGATGCCGAACCGGATGAAGTCCATCTGGTTCAAAGCTGCTCGTCCGCTCCGTCACATTTGCGACGTTGCCTGGAAAAGTTTGCGATGATTGGTCTCACTGGCGTGATACTGACCAAGCTGGACGAAGCGATAACCACCGGGCACCTGTTGCCGATCATGAAACAAACCCACCTCCCGATCAGTTACATCTCGGACGGGCAAGTCGTTCCCGACGACATGCACGTCGCGCAACCTTTGGATCTCGCTGAACGTTTTCTCACGGCGATTTGAACGAAAACTATGTCCGATCAGGCAGCACCCTTGTATCAATTGGCATTGCAGGCGAATGCCCAACCAGCCGACCCGGCACAAGGGCGCGGGGTCATCGTTGTGGTGGGTAGCAGGCCTGGCGTGGGCGCAACGACCATCGCGGTAAACCTTGCCCAGCGCCTTTCCGATTTGGGACAAGCGATCGTCGTGGTGGATGCCGAAATCGGCAAGCCGGACGCAACCCGTTGCTTGGGGCTGGACCCGCAGGGAGCCTTTGTCGATTTGATTTGCGGTGATTCCGCTACGTGCGATGCTGTCTATCCTTTGCCGAACGGGATGGCTGTAATTGGCGGCAGCGTCGATCGGATCCATCGCGACGTTGACACGCAATCCGTCAGCAGTCGACTCACGGAAGCTATTCGGTGGCTGGGCCGCTATTTTGATTGGGCGCTATTCGACGGCGGCCATTTCGACCAACCACTGACCAATCAGATAGGTCAGCACGCGACACACGTGTTGTTGGTCGTTGATGACCAGACAGACGCCGTCGATGCCTACACAACGTTAAAGTGCCTGGTTCGACGGGACATGGCGCCCAGTGCCCACACGGTCATGATGCTGTTCAACCGTACGATTGTGACGGACGATGCCAAGGCGAAGTACCGCGGCATCGTCCGAACGGCACGACGCTATTTGGATATCGATATCCCGCTAGCAGGCTACGTCTACGAGAACGAGAATCCCAGCCATTTGCTGGCGCAACTTGCCCAAACGATAAGCGGTACAAGCACTGCTACTAGTAACGGAAAAAAAGGATTTCACAATTCAACTCGCGACGTCCGACGGCCGATAGACCAAAGGAACACCGGCACGTCTATGGGCGTTAAAATGCGCGAGATAGGTCAAGATTGACGACGATCATGGAGGATCGAATGATAGATGTAGTTATTAAGGTAGTGCCCGATATTCTCCCAGTTTGGCAAGAATATAAGGCGGATCAGACCAAAAAAGAACTTCGGAATCGGCTCGTCGAACGCTATCTTGCCTTGGTCAAGTACAACGGCGAACGAATCTGGTCCCGTCTGCCGGAGGGCGTCGAGCTGGACGATCTCATTTCCGCGGGCGTCTTTGGCCTGATGGATGCAATCGACGCGTTCGATCTTACACGCGGCGTCAAATTCGAAACGTACTGTGTGCCGCGTATTCGTGGTGCGATGTTGGACGAACTGCGGACGATGGATTGGGTACCGCGCTTGGTGCGATCGAAGGCGAGTAAACTGGGCGAAGCGGTCAAGCAGTGCGAGGCACGACATGGGCGTCCGCCGACTCAATACGAACTTGCCGTCCAGATGGAAATCAGCGTTCAGGAGCTGGAAAAGCTGATGATGGATGCGAACGCCGTCAACCTGGTTAGTCTCAACAAGAAGTGGTACGAAACGGATAGTTACAAGGACGTCCGTGAAATCGATATTCTTGAAGACAAAAAAGGCGAAGACCCGACGCGTCGAATCCAGAAAAACGACCTAATGCGACTCGTGACGAAAGGTCTGAATCGGAACGAACGTCTGATCATCATCCTGTACTACTACGAAGAGCTGACAATGAAGGAAATTGGCGCCACGCTCGATTTGTCCGAAAGTCGTGTCAGCCAGATGCACAGCTCGATCGTAACGAGACTGCAGTCGCAGCTAGGCCGCAGGCGGCCGGAATTCAGTTCGGTCTAAACGCGACGTCAAATCGATCAGCCGTCGTCTGGACGAACCACAAAAAAACCCCGGCCCTTTTACGAGCCGGGGTTTTCTCATGGGGAGACAACGTCTGAAGGGGAGGAGACGACGCTATCTAGGTAGTTTCGTTTTCTTCAATCGCCAATGTGGAAAATGCGTAGCCGCAGGGGCAGCCCTATGAGCCCATCGAGCTACGAGTCGCTTCAGATCCTCATCCAATCGCCGCTCGAACTCCAGGAATGCCGGCGACGCAAAGAGCGTCTCGCATCCGTGTTCGCCGGAAACGTCAAAGATGTCTTTCAGGGAAGGATCGTCCATCGGACAGTTCTCCGTGGGTCGGTATCTAACCAGGTATACGCACGACACGGGACGCTTGTTCACGGTTCGCCTAAATCCTGCCCGGCAAACAGGTTGGTGGAGCGGTTCCTGGTGTGTCGCCCCGAGCGGATTGGGACGCAGGCGAAGTGGTTGGCGCGGGGACGGACAGCGGCCAGTAAGCAAGGGAAACGCCGGTTATTGAGACTTGTTGCCGCTACGAGCGCGATTCCGCCGTTGGGTGAACTCGTCAGCCGCATCGGCTAATTCGGCCTCGTCCAGCGTGCCGTTTCCGTCCGCGTCGATCTTTTCGAAATGTTTGGCCAGCGGCCCGCGTGCTTCTTCGCGGCTCAAAGGTCCATCACCGTTGCGATCCAATCGCCGGGCACGTTTTAGCAGATCGCCGGCTTGGACGGCTTTGGCAGGTTGTTCCGTCGTATCCTGTTTCATCGCCAGCGTGCTGCGTCGCTTCGGATCCGTTTCCTGAAAAAACTGACGCGATAGCCGCGGATAATTGCGGATGAATTCGCGGCGGTTGATGGCGCCATTGCCGTTTTGATCGGCGATTTTCTTGAAACGCTCCCACGTCGGTCGAAGGGCTTGCGGAAGTTCGTTCTGGTCTATCTCGTAATTGTTGTTGCGATCCAGCCGAGCGAAGATGGCGGACGGTTTTTCCTCCTCCGAGACCGGCTCGGGCAGTTTTTCCAAAGGGCGGTTGACCTTGGGTGGATTCAGGCCCTGTGACCATTCTTCGGCGTTTAAGGCACCGTCGCCATTACTATCCGCGTAGTTCAGCAACCGGCGAAACAGCCGCTCGTGCTGCGGGTCAATTTCCGCATCTCGTAACAGCCCGTCACGATCGGCATCCAGCGTCTGAAAAAGCTGAGCGGTATTGGTAATACGTTGGATGGCGGGTGTCTCGGCGAAGGCCGGTGCCAGTACCGCCGTCACTGCAGCGATAGTTGCCAGCAGGCAGTGGTTTGCGTGTTGTCGAATCACTTGGTAGCCCTGCATTTTGCGATGGTTTGCGTTGCTGCCTCCATTCTAAAACCACCGTCAGCCGTTGAAGTTTCGCTGAATTACACCGACGCCTCAACCTCCAGACTCCCGTCTAGCTCGTAAATTCCCTACTCCCCACCGTTTATGTTCAACGTTCAATGTTGCCGCGGCTGGGGCCAATCAATATAATTCCCCGTCGCTCCGTCAGATCCACTAATCCCACCAGTGTGTCGAGCTGGATCGAACATGTAAATTCGATCATGTCGATTGGGCTTGGCGATCGCACTTGGAGTGTGGCGTTTAAGCAACATGGGTGGTGACCTGAAGAGGCTAAAAGTTTAACCACCAGGTTTAGCCGTCAGAAAGGGTTCAAGGTGGGGCGCTACAGCCGTTACAAATGCAAAAGCAGTCATGCGCATTGCAAGGAGGCCCCTAGAAGTTTAGATGAAAATTCGAAGCCGCGCTTGTCGAAGTTCAACATACTTCCCCGTCGTGCTCGCAAGGTCACAAGCTCTGACACGGATAGCGGCGCCGGCAACGACAAGTAACAGGAGAACAACAAACTGCAGAAGCCCACTTGGCACATAAGAAGTTCCTTAGACGACTCTCTTCCCACCTACGACCATCCTGGTCTTGTCTTTGGAACAGTATGAGCCAAATCTGCGGTAGACGGTTTTCCGGCGCATCGACACAGCCACCGACAGCCCGTACGTTAACTGTCGGCGGCGGATTCCGTTTCAATATCGAGATTTAGTGAGTTCGTGCGGTGTCCATCATGGATACGGCCGCCTTGCTCGCGGGGAGAAATTACTATGCAGATCAATGGTCCTTCGCACGCACACGGTTCCCAGCCAATCAACCCGGCGCACGCTAGCGGCGCTTCACAAGCCGCCGGCGCGACCCCGGAAGTTTACAGCAGCGACGAGGTTTCGATTTCGCGCGAAGCTGATTTACTGTCGCGCATCGGTGACCTGCCGGACGTGAGGCAGGAACGCGTCGACCAGATTCGTGCCGAGATCGCTAACGGTACCTACGAGACGCAGGAAAAGCTGGACCTCGCGATTTCGCGATTGCTGGACGAGGTCGCTTAGCGGGAGGCACGGTACGGGATGCGGGGTACGGGGTACGGGATGCGAGGTGCGGGATACGGGATGCGGGGTGCGGGGTGCGGGATGCGGGGTGCGGGATACGGGATGCGGGGTGCGGGGTGCGGGGTGCGGGATACGGGATGCACGATTCGGGATGCACGATTCGGGATCGATGTTTCTGATATTCGATCGCTCGTAGCGTGCCTCGATTTCGTACCGAGTTCGCGCATCGTTAATTCGCGCAACGTTGAAGTCCCGCCTTCAGGCGGAATGCTGCTCGGTAACGAGCACTCGCGCAGCCGGCGCCCCGCGTAGAATTTCCTACCTCCGAAATCCCGCATCCCGTAACTCGTATCCCGCATCCCGCATCCCGCATCCCGTATCCCGCATCCCGTACCCGCATCCCGCATCCCGCATCCCGCATCCGTATCCCGCATCGCGTACCCCGCATCCCGCATCCCGCATCCCGCATCCCGTATCCCGCATCGCGTACCCCGCATCGCGTACCCCGCATCCCGCAACGCTTGTCGCTGGTCGGTCATGATTTATAATGGATCGTTATGAAACAAGACTTTTCCCTAGGTTCCGTTGAAGTTGCCATGACCCCCATGGCGCGATTCAAGGAGTTTCTGCAGAGCCGCGGAAAGCGGATTACGCAGCAGCGGCGGACGATCGTCCAGCAGGTCTTCAGTCATCACGAACATTTTGATGCTGACGATCTGTTAAGCGAACTGGTCGAGCAGTACGGCGATCGCAAGGTCAGTCGTCCGACCGTCTATCGCACCCTGGCCGAACTAGTCGACGCAGGCCTGTTGCGAAAGATGAGCCTCAACAATCGGTCGGTTTTTGAACACGACTACGGCTATCCCAATCACGATCATTTGCACTGCAAGAAGTGCAATCGCTTGATCGAATTCCAGAGCGACGAGCTTGCGGCCATACGTGACGCGGTCGCGCGTCAGCACAAATTTCGTGTGGACGGGCATCGTCTGATCATTACCGGCATCTGTGATCGATGCATCACAAAGCAGCGGCGACCGGACCGGCGACTGGAAATGGTCTGAACGCATCGCTCGACGGTGCGACGCATTGTAGGCCGAGACCTGGATTTACCGGCGTGCTCAACCCGCGCCTGCGATCGTCGTCTTCCGCTGGATACATCTCTACAGCCGAACTCGCGATTCCGAGGGCGCCGGCATTTTGTTGTATTTTGCTCGTAGTGGCTCCACCAGTTCCGCCACGAACTCGTCAACCTGTTCGGGCGCCCGTCCGACCAGCTGGCCGGCGTCCAGGGCGGTATCCAGGTCAAGGTTGGCGAATGCTTCGTCGCCAGCCAAACGCTCCAGCAGATCGTTCGCGCTGCCCTGCTCTTTCATTGCCAGCGCAGCTTCCTGGCTGTGTTTGCGAATTCGTTCATGCAACTCCTGCCGGTCACCCCCGGCGTGGACGGCAGCCATCAGGATGTTTTCTGACGCCAGGAAAGGTAGTTCCTCGGCCAGGTTTCGGCGAATCACTGCCGGATAGACCACCAATCGGTCGGCGATATTCTGATACAGCAGCAGCAAAGCGTCGGTCGCCAAAAATGCCTGTGGCAATACGATGCGGCGATTCGCACTGTCGTCCAGCGTCCGTTCCATCCATTGGGTCGCCAGCGTGTTGGCGGCGTTTGGCTGAAGGCTGATCACATAACGGGCCAGTCCACAAATCCGTTCGCTGCGCATTGGATTTCGCTTGTAAGCCATCGCCGATGATCCAATCTGTTCCTTCTCGAAAGGTTCATCGATTTCTTTACGATGTTGCAGCAGGCGCAGGTCCGTCGCGGCCTTATGTGCGCTTCCCGCGACGCCGGCTAAAGCGTCCAAGACCTGCGCATCGATTTTACGCGGATAGGTCTGTCCCGTGACCGCATACGTCGACGCGAAGCCGATCTTTTCGGCAACTAACTTCTCAAGTTGACGGACTTTTTCATGGTCGCCGTCGAACAGCTTCAGGAAGCTGGCCTGCGTGCCGGTTGTCCCCTTTGTACTGCGGGCACGCAACTGGTCACGTCGATGCTCTAACTCCTGTAAGTCCAGAATCAAATCATAGGCCCAAACGACAGCACGCTTCCCGACGGTCGTCGGCTGGGCGGGCTGGAGATGCGTCCAGCCCAGGCAGGGAAGATCGCGATGTCGAACCGCGAAGGTTGCGAGGCGATCAATCACGGCCATCAGACGAATGCGGATGATATCGATCGCGTCGCGCAACAGGATCAGGTCCGTGTTGTCGGTTACGAAACAGCTGGTTGCTCCCCAATGAATGATCTTACGCGCCTGCGGGCAGACATCTCCGTAAGCGTGAACGTGCGCCATAACATCATGGCGAAGTCGAGCTTCGTATTGCTGGGCAGCTTCGAAGTCAATGTTTTCCGCCTGGCTCTTCAATTCTGCTATTTGCTCGTCCGTGATCGGGAGACCGAGCTCTTTTTCAGCCTCGGCCAGCGCGATCCACATTCGCCGCCACGTGCGAAATTTTCGATCTCCGCCCCACAGCGTACTCATTTCGTGCGATGCATAACGGGTCACCAGCGGATTGTCGTACAGTTCGTGAGACATGGAACGAGAGGTTAGAGGTGGGAGGTTAGTGGATAGAGGGTAGAGGATAGAGGGAAGAGCGTGGAAAGCGGTCGATGGAAGGCTGAGCGCAGGACTTGCAATATCATTCTAGCGGCGTTCAGAGTGACAGAGGAGGCCCTCGCCGTCCGTGGCTCGGTTACTACCCTGTCCCCTAACCTCTAACCTCTTCCCTCTACCCTCTATTTTCGACGATACTGACCTGCATGTGGCCCGACTCGGAACAGACACAGGAATTGATGGCTCAAGCCAAAGAAGGCGACCAGGTGGCGGTCAATCGTTTATTCGAACGTCATCGCGAAGCGGTTCGGCGTATGATCAGCCTGCGGATGGATCGCCGAATGCAACAGCGCGTCGACGCCAGCGACATCGTGCAGGACGTCCTGATCGATGCCAATCGACGTTTGGCCGAGTACTTGGAAGACCCCGCGATGCCGTTCCATCTTTGGCTGCGGCAGATGGCCCAGGACCGGCTGATCGACGCACATCGGCGCCATCGGGTGGCGGCGAAACGATCGGTTGATCGCGAACAACGGCTCGTGGCTCGGCATCACCTGGATCAATCCACGCTGGAACTGGCTGCTCAACTATGCGCTGGCGGAAAGACACCGGCGGCGGCCGCGGAATGGAACGAACTGCAAGTCTTATTTCGCGCGGCACTTGATCAGCTTGACGAACATGATCGAGAGGTTGTCCTGATGCGCCACTTCGAAAAGTTGTCAAACAGCGAAGTGGCTGAGGCACTGGGGTTATCGCCACCAGCGGCAAGTATGCGATATTTGCGAGCCGTGCGACGGCTGCGTGAGATACTTGCCAGCGAACAGTCCAGCTATCGATGACCACCGAACATTCACCCGATCCGGAATCTAAAAAAGATCAGCAGCTGGCATCCGCACTGGAAAGACTATTGGATGCCCAGTTGCGGGGCGGCGAAGTCGATGTCGAATCGGAGGTCGCTGACCGTCCGGAGTTGGCAAACGAATTACGCCAACTTTGGGCGGCGGTCCAGGTTGCCGATGTGTGCGCCCTCTCCTGGACAGACTCCGTCATTCCTCCGGAGGAAGCGTTGGGAGCGCCTCGTGAGCTTCCCTGTCAGTTTGGCGATTACGAACTTTTGGAAGAAATCGGTCGCGGCGGAATGGGCGTCGTCTACAAGGCGTGGCAATCCAGCCTGGAGCGAACGGTCGCCTTGAAGATGATGCTGCGCGGCGAGCTGGCGTCGAGCGACGATTTATCGCGTTTTCGCAGCGAAGCGGAGGCGGCCGCTGGCCTGAATCACCGCGGGATCGTTCCCGTTTACGAAGTGGGGCAACACGATGGCCACGCGTATTTCAGTATGCAGTACATCGAGGGGCTGGACCTCGCGGAGCGTCTGGCCGATGGTCCCATGCTGTCACGCGATGCCGCCGCGATTCTGGCCAGTGTCGCTCGTGCAGTCCACGCGGCGCATCTGCGCGGCATTCTGCATCGCGACGTCAAGCCGTCAAACATCCTCCTGGATGACGATGGCGAACCGCACGTGACCGACTTCGGGCTGGCCAAGCGAATCTCGGCGCAACAAAGTTTGACGCAGACCGGGGCCATTCTGGGAACGCCCAGTTTTTTGGCACCCGAACAGGCTGGCGGAAATCGCGGCGAGATCGGGCCGGCTACCGATGTCTATGGCTTGGGGGCGGTTCTCTACCAAATGCTGACCGGCCGTCCACCGTTTCAGGCAGCGACTCCGTTGGACACGATTCTTCTGGTCCTGGAACAAGACCCTCTGCCCCCGCGGCTGTTGAATCCACTCGCGGACCGGGAACTGGAACTTATCGCGTTGCGGTGTCTTCAGAAGCCGATCGAACTTCGCTACGGCAGCGCCAACGCGCTGGCGAACGATCTGAAGGCCTATCTGGAAGGCAACCCGATCAGCGCTCGAAGTGGCAAGTTCAGTGCCGTCATGGCCCGCTGGTTTCGGGAGACCCATCACGTCTCGATTCTGGAGAACTGGGGCCTGTTGTGGATGTGGCACGCCGTCGTCTTGCTGGCGTTATGCATCCTGACGAATGTCATGCATCGACGAGGATTCGAAGAACCGGCTGCGTATCTGGTGCTGTGGGGTGGTGGTCTCGCGGTCTGGGCCCCGATCTTCTGGGCCATTCGCCGCCGCGCCGGTCCTGTAATGTTCGTCGAACGACAGGTTGCTCACGTCTGGGGTGGCAGCGTGATCGCGAGCGTTGGACTGTTCGCGATCGAATGGATTTTGGGTCTTCAGGTTTTGACACTCTCCCCCGTTTTAGGATTGATCAACGGCATCGTATTTACAGTGAAGGCAGGCATTCTTTCCGGAGAATTCTATATCCACGCAGCCGTCTTATTTCTGACGGCCGCCGTGATGGCCGTACTGCAGAGGAACGGGAGCGACTTGGGCATCTCCCTGTTCGGCGTCGTTTCGGCCGCCGTGTTTTTCCTGCCGGGCTGGAAATACCATCGCCGCCGCATCGACGCTCAGAATCGCGCCTAATCAAAGAGCGGAACTGCGCGGAACTGCGCGGACTGAGCGGCACACTGCGCCTATAGAGCGACGCGCATCAATCGTTTAACGCCCAGCCGCAGGCGCCGGCACATTCGGAATGCCGGCGCCTGCGGCTGGGCGTTAAACCAAGTGCTCAAAAAACGTCGTCGCAGTGATCAGCGATGAGACTGGCCCGCGCCGGCGAACGGGAATTGTTGCATTCGCGATACAATAGTAGCCAAGAAACGGCCTAACGCCCGAATCCTCTTGCGGGTGGAAGACCGCGTTCTTCACGTCGCTCGTTCAACTGTCGACGGTATTCCATTCAATCAATGTAAAGGCGGATCGAACGCGCATGGACGAAGTTCCAAAGTGTCGCTGCGGGAATCCTAGTCAACCTAGCAGCAACAACGATCGGTTACCGCAGCGTCTGGCAAACCTTACGGTTCCGAAAAGTTCCAGAAGTAGCTACACGACTGCGGCTCGGGCCGTCGCACATTATCCCGATTTTGACCACTGCCTGGCAATTCCGGCTGAACAAAGTCATCCATCGTTGTTTGTGGTTCGGTACGGGCTGCCGCCGCCCAAGGATACCGCCAGCATGCCGATCAGGGCATAGCCGAACGCCAAGGTCGCACCGTGTAGCCGTATCATCGTGGGAACGTCCAGCCACCCGCCACCAGAATAGGCCTCTCGGCCTTGCAACGAACCGACGTATTCCCCTACGGCGTATCCCATGGCCAATCCCATTCCGCACAGCAGTGCGACTGCACTGAATGCGAGCAGCGACATGACGTCAGCTTGCGAGGTTTCGCTGAAGGCGACTTTCAATTGAAGGATGCCAGCGGTCGCCGCAAACCACGCCACGCCAACGGCAGTTGTCACCTCCAGCAACGGCGACCACGTAATCCCGACGGCTAGCAGAAGCGTAAGGGCGGCCAGGACCGGCACGACAGTTTCTGCCAGCCGACTCTTCAAGCATGCGACCACGTGTCCAGCGATAATCGGTAACGCGAATCCCGCGAAATGAAAATGGACGGCGGTCAGCTCCGCAATCACCGGCGGAAAGCTGCCCGGCCACGCTCCCCATCGCCACATTCCGACCCAGGCACCACCGATCGCGATCAGCACCAGCCCGATATCGAATGCAAGTTGATGTGCGGCGGTGAACTTTTCGGCCCGCGCGACAAAGCGTCGCAGACCGGCCGCTGCAAGAATCGCCGTCACAGCTATCCAGGGAACGGTCAGCACGAGAGACAGCGACCCGACCGGAACCATACTGGCAGCGACCAGGGCGAGCGCCGCCGGGAGGCTGCAACGCAGCGCAATTTGTAGTAAACGTTGCGCGGCCCGGTCTGTCGTCTGTCGCAGGATGAGTTGAACCCCAAGAGGAACGATGACCAGCGCCGCCAATAGGAGGGCAGCGGTCGGCAGATCGGGTCGCCGCGCCAGCAGGAATACTCCAGCGACGACGGCCCCGCACCAGGCCGAATCGGCCAACCGTTTGGACCTCAAGACTTTACTCGTGCGCCGTTCGGATGAACCATTCGTCACCGGTTGGATTCTCCCGCTTCATGGTCGCGGGTCACCGGACGGCTTGCGCTGTGGTGCAATTCTCTTGCGGCATTCTTCAACTCGTCGACTGCCAGCTGCATGGATCGAGCCGAACGCCTCGCGAAACGACGCTGGTAGTAACGCGCGACGGGCATGCCCAGCCACGTGAGCAGCGTCGCCGGACGGGAGAATGCTTTCAGGTCGTACCAGACGGTGTCGTCCTCCCGATTCCATTCGACCAGAAACCGTTCTTCGCCTCGTTCGACGTGACCCGGCAAGGATCCGTAAGCAACGCCGAACCGCGTTGTGGCAGGGCGGTCGTCGCGGTTGGGTTCGCCGACGGGTTCGTCGACAGTGTAAACTATGCGGCAGGCCGCCAGCTTCCATAGTCCCAGAGCCTTAAGCAGCACGGCGGCCGTCGTTCCTTCTTTGATCGGTGTCGATCGCGGCCAGACCTCTGCCACATCGTCGGGGAATTGGCGCCACGCCTTCAAGGCGCTCTTCGCGGCGTCAAAGGTGTCCTGGCCGACTCCCAGAAACGTTCGGTAGTGGGCACCGTCATATCCGGCCGGATACGGCTCGTCACGGGTCGCGCCAATCAGATCGTATTCGTAACTGAAGGTAAGGTGACACTGTCCTTCGCGATAGCGATCGATCACCGACAGCGGGGGCTTGTGTCGAAAATACATCAGCGTGGAACCTCGGATGGTGAACCTATACCAAGGACCGGAATTGGCGAAGCGAATTAACCGCCGGGGGCAAACTGCTATTCCGTTGCCATGGCCAGCCGTTCGGCAATCGGTGGGTGGCTGTGAAACAGGAATACTTCGACCGGATGAGGTTCTGGATCGTCCTTGTTTAACTTGGCAAGCTTCGTAAATGCCGAAATATAGGCTTCGTTCAAGTGCGTTCGGTCGAGCGCATAACGATCGCACTGCCGTTCGAAGAATCGTGTAACCATGTTCTTCAACGGCTCGGTCAGCTGACTGAACACGGCAATGAAAAACAGCATCATCGGCAGGGTATAGACGGGGAAATCGTGATAGTTGAGCGACTGTCCGTGGGATCCCACCCAGGTATTGAAAAGTCGGTCACATAGCCAAAAGGCCACCAGCGAGTAGAGTCCGGCCATCACGATCGATTTCCAGATGTGGCGGTAGACATGGTGGCCGACTTCATGAGCGAATATGACTTCGATTTCATCAAGAGTGAACTTCTTCAACAGATTGTCGCCCATGATGACGCGTCGGGTGCGACCGAGACCGGCCAGCATTGCGTTGGCCTTCACGGTGTCGGCGCTCATGTTGATGCCGTAGACGCCCTGGATCGTGAGGCCGGTGCCCTCCGCCAGTTGTGCCATGCGACGATTCAGTTCGTCGGTGCGCTCGCCAGGCTCCAAGGGTTCAATCTTGTTAAACAGAGGAAGGATCAGAACGGGAGCAAGCTGACCCATTACGATCGTGATCAAGAAAAACGCCACCGCGGCGATGATCCACCACCAGGCTCCGGTTAACCAGATGACCCAGTACAAGCCGCAGATCAACAGCAGACTAAAGGTCATACCCAAGGCATGACTCTTGGCGTATTGCTTTAACCATCGACCGATCGTCTGACGCGACAAGCCGAATTGGTGTTCGAGGACAAAACCGCCATAGAACGCCAGGGGGAAGGAGATTATCGAGCCGAGCACGATCAGCAGTAACATCAGCGACGCCAGCCGAATCGTTTCCGGCCAATCGGCGCCGGGTACCCACTGCATCAGCCAACCCGCCGGCCCACCTAAGACGAACGCCATCACCGCTAAAAAGACCAGGTCGATGACTCGATCGACGATGTCGCAGGCGAGTTCGATCTGCCCTTTTCGTTTGGACTCCGCCAGCTGTTCGGGCGTCATCTCGCCAGCATCGTCTGCCTCCGCTTCGTAGGCGGCCTGTGGTTGGTTATCGGTCATCGGTCGTCGCTTTTCGGTAATCGGTAATCGGTAATCAGTTCCTGATCACCGCATCCTCGTCGCCCACGTCCAATGGCGATCGCTGGTGGTCTTTACACTGGCTGGATCGAATCCTAGTTCTTTAACGATGTCGCGCATTTCGTGCAGGGTGAGGGACGCGCGCAGCGAATCGTCAAAAAGACGTTGCTGCATTTCGTCTTCATCCCCGGCATAAGTATTGACCAGGCGTCGTACGGCAGCATCGTCAGGCGGCCGCAGCAAGTCGCGGAAGAAGAGGACGCCGCCGGATGTCGTGACTCGGACCGCTTCCGCTAGCACGGGGGCTGGATCCGGAATGTGGTGAACGATGCTGTTCGAAATCGTCGCGGCGAACTGACCTTCGTCAAACGGCAAATCTTTGGCATCGACGATTTGCAGATCGATTCGATCGCTCAATCCTCCGCCGGAAACGTTCGCGCGCCCCAGTTCAATCATGCTCACCGACTGGTCGACGGCGAGCACGCGGCAGCGGCTAACGCGCGCGCAAAGTTCCATTGGGATCCGCGCGGTACCGGTTCCCAGATCCAAGACGGTGTCCCGCAAAGCGTCATTGCCGCAAAAGCGCAGCAGATCGGTCACGAAGGCAGCGTTGACCGCCGCATGGTCCATCGCGTCGTACGCCGCCGCTTCGTCAGGCGTATCCATGACTTCCGGTTCAAGGACTCGACTTAACATGCCCGTTTTCTTTCAATTGGAGCGGCTTGGTTGTGTACACAGGATCTGGCGGCGTCTCATGGTTTCGCATGTCTGAGCTAGCATGATCCAGTGGTGTATCAGATTCGGACACTGTCGTATCAAGTCGACTGCAACTTTAGGGAAATATCTTCCAAAAATGGCTGCGATCAAAGCGGGGTCCCGGCCTTGAGACATACAAACGGCAGTTTTTTCAAAGTGCTTGTCATCAATAGTTTACGTCCGATCGAGGGCCGCTTTGGAAAAGGTTTCTCGATCTGTGACAACTAGTTAGGTATGGCAGTTGCAATGATCTTTGGATGGCGAGTTCGGCCTGCCAAAATAAATGAACAATAGTGGCTGAGGCCAGCCTTTCGTCAATCTTGTCTGCAAGCAAAATCTGCTAAGATACGCCTAAGTAGTTGATTGAACCTTGCTTAGGTCGCTTCGGGAAGACCGGTTGGTCAATGGGAGCGAACGAAAAAGGTTCGAACACTACTGCACACTGGGACGTAAGCAAGGATGACTACCATCGTTGAACAAAGCGTTGAACAAAGACGGATTGGGAAACGAATGACCGGTGAGTCCGGCCAGGCGAGCGATGAGCAATTATTGCTCGGCTATTGCGAGACCGGTGATCGCGAACAATTCGAGCAGCTTGTGCAACGCTACGAACGTGAACTTTACAGCTATCTTCGCCGCTATTTGGGCAATGCCGAAATGGCAGAGGATGCCTTCCAATGCTCTTTCTTGCAAGTTCATTTGAAATGTGATCAGTTTCAAGAGGGGCGACGTTTCCGTCCGTGGTTGTACACCATCGCAACAAACCAGGCCATCGACCTGCAGAGACGCAATCGGCGGCATCGAATAGCCAGTCTGGACACTAGTAGTCGCACAAGCGGCGATGACCAGCTGGGAGCCTTGATTGATCTGCTGCAGAGCCGCGAGGAATCGCCGTTTACAAGTGTTGAACTCGACGAACAAAAACGATGGATACGTCGTACCGTTGAAGAGTTGCCCGATCCACTACGGGCCGCGGTGGTTCTCGTTTACTACCAGGGACTCAAATACCGCGAAGCCGCTGACGTGCTTTCAATTCCTGTTGGAACAGTGAAGAGTCGATTGCACACTGCGCTTCTCAAGCTGAATCAAGCTTGGCTGAAGTCCCAGGCTCAACACAATTAGAAAGACTCAGGAGATTGTTAAGGTAATGCGACACGAACTGGTCGGTTACGTGCTGGGGGCGCTGGACGACGCCGAAAAGCAACAGGTGGAAGATTATCTATCGAAGGACGGCGATCTCGACGCCGATCTGCAACTCTTGCGGAAAAGCGTGGAGCCTTTGGGTTGCGACAACCAACATATTGATCCGCCTTCGGGACTCGCCCAGAGGACCTGCGAGTATATCGAACAACAGCGTTTGGACGTTGCGAAACGACATTCGAGACGACACGAGACTAGCGACTCCTTCGAGACTGAATTTGACGCGACCGGCGGTCATCGATGGACTCTGGTCGACATAGCCGTCGCTGCCGGGATCGTGATCGTGCTGGGGATGCTGGTTCTACCGGCAGTGAATCACAGCCGTCTGAACGCGCAAATCGCCGTCTGTCAGAACAAGCTGCGAGAAATTGGTACCGCCCTGAACGATTACGGAAAGAATCGCCACGGTACACTACCGGAGATCCCACAGTCTGGTCGCCTCGCCGTGGCCGGCATCTACGCTCCGAAGCTGCTCGAGGCAGGGCTCGTCAGCGATCCTGAGCTGTTCGTCTGCGACAGCAATCAAGGTCGATGCCAGAAGCAGGCAGAGCGCATTCCGCCGAACTGGGGAAATCTAGTGACGCTGGCGGAGAGCAACGGAGACGCGCTAGACAAGGTATTGTCGTCGATGGGCGGCAGTTACGGCTACAATCTGGGTTACGTCTCCGACGGCAAATATCACACGGGCTCGTTGGGCCGCCGCAGCCGCCCGCACTATGCCCTCATGGCGGATTCTCCCTGTCCGAACCGCGGATACATCCAAAGCAGCAATCACGCCGGTAACGGTCAGAACGTGCTGTTTGAGGATCTACACGTCGGCTACCTGTCCAGCTGTCAAACGCCCGACTGTCGCGACAACTTCTACCGCAACGACGAAGACGCTATCGCGGCCGGCACGCACGAAGACGATGCCGTCGTTGGATGCAGTACGGCCAGCCCTCTTAGTTCGAAATAGCTGGGCGATGTCGCGGGTCATTTGCGAGACCCAACGTTGATTTATCGCCTCATGCCCTTCCGTACGCTCAGACAGCAGCAAATTACTTTTCGCCGTAAGGTCATTCTATCGACGACCTTCTGTTGTCCGAGCGGATCGCCGCTGGATATCCGGGACAACGGCACCCGCTTTGCCTCAGTATCTATCCGAACCCCGCTGTTCGGATACTCTCCGTCCCCAAACCCAATCCCCAATCCCCAATCCGAAATCCCCAATCCGCAATCCCCAATCCGCAATCCGCAATCCATCCAATCCGCAATCCGAAATCCCCAATCCGCAATCCGCAATCCGAAATCCCAAGATGGTCAATTTCATCGATCACCTGCCTTCCGGTCAGATGCACGCCCAGGATCTGGTCGAACTGGCCGCGATCGTGGCCGCTCACGGCGAGCTACTGGTCGAATCGCGTGAATCTCGATTGACGGACAAGAGCCTGGAAAATTACTGGTCGGCTTCAAAGTGTCGATTGGATCGATGGGGTAGTAAGCTGAAGGAACTGCAAAGTCTAGAGTCGCCAGATAAAGCTGCCCGGCAACGGGCACTCGTGTTGATCGAAGAGATATTCGCAAGCGAAGCACTTACGCGAGTATGGACGGCAGCGGCCACCGCCTACGACCAGCAGCGAGACAGTTCCGACGCGACCGCGATCGTGACCAGCGTCCTGAATGGTCAATCCGAGGCACGACATCGAGCGTTACGGTTACTGGCGGACGCGCCCGTCGTTAGCCGCGAAGATGCCATGCGTCTGACGCGTCTGCACCGACGTGTGGGGCGTTGGATTGATTTATTGGTCGCTTATCTCCAACGGCATCATGAAGTCAGTCGCTTTGCCATTCAGCAGGAGCGGTGCCGTGATTTTGCCGCCGATCTGCGCCGCCAAAGCGATCAACGCGGTGGCCGGCATACCTGGCGGCTGACCTTGTCATCCTTACGACAAACACTTTGTCGCGAACTGCGGCCTCACAGTCCCAACGCGGACTTGAACTTCAAAATCGGGGCCAGCATCCTATCGTGCTTCGACACGAATGCCTTTGAGTCGGTAGGTGCTCTTCGTTCGCTATGGCTGATCCGACTGCTTGATACGTCGTCGCATTGCGAAGCCATGGTACGCGACCTGCTCGGCGAGTAGATAATAGAACGGAACTTGTTCCGTTCGCTTACTCGAACTGTCACACCGTATTCCCTCATTCCCTCATTCCATCCCTCCATCACTCCGCCTTCTGCCCCACCTCCTGCTCGACGGCGTGGCAGCGCACGATCGCACCTTCAACATCGATCGGTTGTGGCTCGACGCTGCGGCAGATGTCCATCACGACCGGGCAACGCGGATGAAAATGACAACCGCTGGGCGGATTCATGGGACTGGGAACGTCTCCTTCCAGCACCTCGCGCTGCGCCCTTTTTTTCGGATCGAGCGTCGGAATCGACGAGAGCAGAGCCTTCGTATAGGGATGCAAGGGATTACGATAAAGATCTTCGCTCTTCGCCAATTCAGCGATCTCGCCCAAATACATGACCGCCACGCGGTCGGAGATGTACTCGACGACCGAGAGATCGTGGGAGATGAACAGATACGTCAGGTTGAAGTCGTCCTTGAGATCATTCAGTAAGTTAATGATTTGCGACTGAATCGACACGTCCAGAGCGGAAATCGGTTCGTCCAACACGATGAACTCCGGATTGAGCGCCAGTGCGCGAGCGATGCTGATGCGTTGCCGCTGTCCACCGGAAAATTCGTGCGCATAACGGTGTGCATAGCTGGGGTCCAAACCGACCCGCTCCAGCAGCTGACACACCTTTTGGTAACGTTCGGTTCGAGTCCCGATCCCATGGATCACCAAGGGTTCCTGCACAATGTTGCGAATCGTCATGCGGGGATTCAGCGAACTGAACGGGTCTTGAAAGACGATCTGCATTTTGCGGCGCAGTTCTCGCAGTTCACCGCTTGGCATATGCGTGACGTCTTTCCCCTGGAAGAGAATTTTACCGCTGGTTGGCTCCAGCAGCCGCAACAGAGTACGCCCCAACGTGGTCTTGCCGCATCCACTTTCGCCGACCAGGCCAAGCGTTTCTCCAGGTCGGATAGAAAACGAGACGTCTTCGACCGCCTTGACGTGTCCCACGACGCGCTTGAGCAGCCCTTTCCGTACGGGAAAGTACTTCCTCAGGTTCTGAATGTCGAGCAGCACGTCATTCATACTTGATTTCTTCGGCAAAGGGACAGCGAGCGAAGTGATCGTTGTATAGCTCGCGCAGACTTGGCTCGTCGGCCTTACACGGATCTTGAATGTGTGGGCAACGCGGATGGAATTTGCAGCCCGAGGGAAAATGAAGCGGCGTGGGAACCACGCCCTCGATGGTGGTAAGTCTCCCGGTCCGTGGCATTCCCGGTCGCGGTCGCGAGGCGAACAGGCCGTGGGTATAAGGATGTCGGGGGTTGCTGAACAATTCCTCCGCCGTTGCATGTTCGACGATCTTTGACGCGTACATCACGGCGACCTCGTCTGCCAATTCAGCAATGACACCCAGATCGTGAGTAATGATCAAGATCGACATACCTTCTTCTTCCTGCAGTTGCCGTAATAGATCGAGGATCTGTGCTTCAATCGTGACGTCCAACGCGGTGGTCGGTTCGTCAGCGATCAGCAGCTGCGGATTACAGGCCAGTGCCATAGCGATCATCGCTCGCTGCCGCATGCCACCCGAAAACTGATGGGGATATTCGTTAACGCGACGCTCTGGCGCCGGGATCCGTACCTTCTGCAACATTTCGATCGCTCGATCACGCGCTTCCGCTCGATTTGCCCCCTGGTGCAGGCGAATCGCTTCGCCAATCTGGGCACCGATCGTAAAGACAGGATTCAGCGACGTCATGGGTTCCTGGAAGATCATCGAAATACGGGCACCGCGGATCTTACGCATCTCGGGTTCGGGCAAGTCGGTCAGCACGACGTGTTGACCATCATCGTGCATGACAACGCGACCGCCGGCGATGCGGCCAGGTGGTGAAATCAAGCGAATCATGGAGAGCGCCGTGACCGATTTGCCGCATCCCGATTCGCCGACCAGGCCAAGGGTCTTTCCTTTTGGAATGGCCAAGGAGACCCCATCCACGGCCTTGACGACACCTTCGTCGGTGTAGAAGTACGTTTTGAGGTCTTCGATTTCGATGAGCGGCGTTGTCATTGATCTGTGATCGCCATACTATTTGCCCGCTTCACGCAGCCGCGGGTCCATCGCTTCTTGTAATCCTTCACCGATCAGGTTGTAGGCTAAAACCGTCAAGAAGATCGCCACACCGGGAAACACGATCAGCCACCAATAGTGATGATTGATGCGCCCCGATTGCAGGACCGAGCCCCAACTGGGATTCGGAGGGGGTGCGCCAAAGCCTAGCAGGCTCAAGCCAGCTTCAATCAGGATTGCGGCAGCGATCCCGAACGCGATCGGCACGATCACCGGAGTAAGCGCATTGGGCAAAATGTGTCGAAACATGATTCGCAGGCGCGACGCGCCCAAGGAGCGCGCGGCCATGACGAGTTCTGATTCGCGTAGCTTCAGGAATTCCGCACGGGTCAGCCGCGCGATGCCGGTCCATCCTGTGATTCCCAAAACGACCATCAAGTGCCAGATTGTCGGTTGTTCGATCACGGCCAGGACGGCCAGGATCAAGACGAGCCCCGGAATGCACATGACCACTTCAATCAGCCGGCTGAGCGCCATATCGATCCAGCCACCCAGATAGCCCGCCAGCGCGCCGACCGTAATGCCGATCACCGCAGCGATACCGGTCGCCACGAATCCCACCAAAAGTGCGATTCGCGTGCCGTGGACCATCTGAGCGAAAACGTCGATGCCTTTCTTGTGCGTACCGAAATAGTTCAGGGAACTGGGTTGACCATCTTTGTCCGTCGGGTTGCCCGGTCGTCCTTCCCACTCGCCCTCGCGAACCGGTCGATACGGGTCCTGGAACACCAACGGCCAGATGGCCCAGCTGTCGGGGTCCTTTTCTCTCAGATTCTTGGGATAGATACGGCGAAATTTGTCCTGGAGGAAGATCGGGTTTTCCCACGCCCGACTAAAATAACCCATGGCGGGGAAGTAGATCTTGCCTTTGTATTTGCAAACCAGCGGCTTGGTACCCGCGATGGCCGGAGAAAGGATCGCAATCATACCCAGGCGCAAACGAAGATCAGCGCCACCATCGATAACTTGCGACGCCGAAACCGGCGCCATGTTTCTTTCCAGAAACCTCGCGCCGCTGGCGCGGAGTTGCTTGCCGATGTTTCCGAAGGGGTATTCATTGGTGGTGCCGTTCCGCGGGTAACCGCAGCTACGAATAGGTGATGCGGGGATCGACGACGGCGTAAAGGATATCTGCCAAAAGTTGCCCGGCCAGTGTGAGGATCGAAAACATGAACGTGAGACCCATAATTGTTGGGTAATCGCGCCGCAGAATCGATTCAAAATACAACTGCCCCATGCCCGGCCAGTTGAAAATCTGTTCCAGAATAATCGCTCCGCCCAATAACCCGGGTAGCGTCAGTCCGATCAACGTCACCAGCGGGATCAGCGTATTACGAAAGGCATGATGGACAATCACGTTAAAAGGACTAACACCCTTGGCGCGCGCGGTGCGAATATAATCCTGTCGGATGACCTCTTCCATGTTGGATTTCACGAATCGGCTGTAATAGGCCAGGCTGCCGTACGTAAAGCAGACGACCGGTAGCAGCATGTGCCAAAAGAGATCGGCGGCCTTGCCTAAAGTCGAAAACGTATCGTATTCGTTGCTCTTCATTCCGAACAACGGAAGTTCGAGCATCGTACCTTCCAGATGAACGGCGAAAACAAGTTGCAGAAACAACGCCGCCACGAAAGACGGGAACGAATAAAGCATGTACAGCCCGGTGCTCATGCTACGTTCATCGAGTTTTCCGCTGCGCACCGTGGCGATGAGTCCCATCGGTATTGCCAGCAGGTACGTCAAAAACAGAGACGTTACCGATAACAACAACGTGGGGCCGACACGCTGCCCGATGACGGTCGTCACGGGCTTGCATCCAGCAGAGAATTGCCCATGTCGAGCCGCGCGACGTTGCCCAGCCAGCCGAAGTACGCGGTGTACCAGGGCTTGTCCAGCCCGTAGATCCGTTCCATCCGCTTGATGTCTTCCGGGCTCGGTTGACGACTCGGATCGGTGAACGCAGCATCCGTGTCCAGAGGCGATCCTGGCATACTGCGAATGAGTCCGTAGATGACAAACGTTATGAGTAGCAGCGTGAGGGCACCGATCAGCAGTCGCCGAATGAGATAATTGACCATGAATTAGCCGTGAGTATGGCGTAAGAACGTCGTGATCAGAATCGTGCAACGCGGAGACGAAAGCATCTACGGGGTTAGCGGCCCGCCATGGCGGGCTTAAAAATGCTGCCCGATCCGGGTCCGTAAGTGTAGGGACCGCGTGGGCTGAAATTGTAACCTCGTAAATCCTTGTTGAAAGCGTAGTATGCGTTGCGGAAGTAGAGCCAGGTATAGGGCTGGTCTTCCCACAAAATCATGTGGATCTTGGCGTAGATCGCGGACCTTTTTTGCAGATCGAGTTCGCGTTTTCCCTTCTCGAACAAGCGGTCCACCTCCGGGTTCGAATACTGGGAAAAATTTCGTCCGTTCCTCGATCGCACTCGTCGCCCAAAGGTTTTCCGAAGTGTCGGGATCTGCGCCGGTCCCCCAACCCCCAAAGTAGGCCTGAAACTTATGCTCACGGGTCCGTTCTTGCAGGACGGTAAACTCTATCGGACGAACGTGGCAGACGATTCCGATCTTATCAAGATTTTCTCGCAGTAAACTGCACAGATCGACACTATCCGGACGGTTTACTACAAGGATCGTAAATTCAAATGGCACTCGTTTGCCATTGAAATCCTTGTCCAAGGTCCCGTCGCTATCGCTGTCGACCCAACCTGCTTCCTCCAGCAATTGCTCAGCTTTCTTCAGGTCCTGCGTATAAGGTTCCGGCGCCGGCTTTGGAGCCCATCGCGACGTATTGTGGTAGATGCCGGTACAAGCTTCGTCCATCCCAAAACGGTGTTTGGCTAACATCTCTTCGTGATCGAAAGCGTAACTCATCGCCTTCCGCACGCGTTTGTCCGAAAAATAGGGCGTCTTGCAGTTCCAGCCGAAGTAGAAAAAGACCCATTCCAATCCATAGACTTTTGTATTGTTTGCGTAAAAAACGTCGTCGTTCGTCTGCGTCTGCCATTGCTCCGGCGTCAATGTCATTTCCTCAATCTCGCCCTTTTTCAGCGCCAAGAGTGACGTGTTGGGGTCCGTGATTATCTTGAATCGCACGTCCTTGAAATAAGGTTTATCACGTACCTGTTTCCCGTCGTGCATGTAATAGGACTCGCGGCGTGTGAGGACGATTTCCTGCCCCCGGCTCCGCTTCTTGATAACGTACGCACCGCCGGTTACGGGAATCTCGTCCTGCTTTACGTGATACGGACTCTTGGACAGTGTCGGGTCTTCGGCTATCGATTTCTCAAAAATATGCTTGGGAATGATGGGAAAATTGATGTTCCAAATGTTGGTCGCCATCGGCTCTTTGTGAAAAAACACGACCGTGTGATCGTCGTAGGCTTGCACCCATTTCAATTGGTCCGTCCCCGAACGCACCGCCGGGACCGGAACCTGGGAAGACATGATAACCTTGTACGAGAATTCGACGTCATGCGCCGTGACCGGCTTGCCATCGGACCATGTCATGTCGTCGCGCATAATTACCTTGTCGTACAGGCCATCCTTGCTTGTCTGCCATGTGACGACCGAGTCCGCGCCGGCATGCGGATTAAAATTCCAGTCAAAACCAAACATTCCAATGCTTGTCAGGCCATTGACGTCCGCCTCGGCGGCCGAACTGGACATCAGGGGGTTCGTGCTCTTTACGTCACCTGACGTGTGACGTAGCCATTCAGCGTTTTCATTGGCCTCGGACACATCCTTCGCGACGCGGCCTAGCGCGCTAACGATCTTGGCGTTATTCTCAGCGGAATCGTTTCGCAATTCGAGCGCTTCCTCAACGGTTGCCAGCGGTGTTTCGTTAGCTTGACGCTCACGCATCAGTTCCAGCGAATCCACGACGGGCATATCCCGCCACTCGACCGTTTTTTCAAGCTCAGCCAATTCCGGCGGGTCGAACGATTCAACCAGATCACCCAATTCGAACTCGCCGCTTTCAGCGTCCTCTGTTTTGCCACCGTTCGTCTCGGCGGATTTTCCTCCCTTGTCGCGAGTGCAACCGAGGAAAGCGATAGCGACGACCAACAACACGCACAATGGGCCGCTGCTGGCATAGGTCTTGGCGAATCGATGCTTTTGAATTCGGTGATGATGTTTCATTCTTCATCCGGCGCTATGAATGATTGACAACGACCCTGCTACACCGATTACGACATTGGCTCGGCTAGGGTTTCAGCTGGCAAAGTCAGTTTGCAGCAAACGTATGCTAGGCAATGATTTGTGACCAGTCAATAACATCTGATGACGGGCGCTCCATCGGTCGTCATTACAACAATTGGCGTCCGTGCGTTCATGCCAGGCAGAAAATCGATCTGTGAGGAAAGAACTACCAACGACTCGATCATCCCGATGTCCGTCGTTGGGAAATTGGTGTTTCGTGCGTTTTGAAAAAGTGGAAAGCAGCGCGCGCTATGTCGGTGCAACCGACAGTCCACGTTCAAGTGCTCCTGATTGACTCTGAAGATGGTCCTCCGTGCCTGTCGTTCGACGCGCGTACGGATAATTGACGGGCTCGGAGGCCCATCGTACGTGTTGTCCGACACCGTCTAGTCTTGCCGACGGGAATTTGTCCGCTAATAAGGAGTGAAGGAGAGTGTTCGTTGTCTGACGTCTATCCCATCAACGATTACGGTCCGCTGATGCCCGGTCTGGTTATGGCTGCGGTGGCGATCGTACATGTGTTTCTGGCATAGTTTGCTGTGGGAGGCGGCATGTTGCTGTGCTACTTCCAGTGGCTGGCCATGACGGGACGAAGCGTGGCTGGCTGACCGCTGCGTCGATTGGCTTGGTGCTCACGCTGGTCGGCGTTTCCGTCCTGCGCGAATCCGTTCGCCTTTCTGAAGTAGATATTGCGGCACTCTACGAACGACACGCAGCGGCCAGCATGATCGGCGGCCTGACGGTGTTCCTGGTCTTCACGGTGCTGAACATCGGCATGATTGCAGCCTGTATCTGGCTCGTACTGCGCGGCCTCTCCGATCGGGGCGTGGACTAACTACGTGAAATCGCGTCGGCGCTTACCAGTATTTTTCAAAATGGATATTGCCTGGCTGATGCGGGCGATCGACGTGAAAGCCTTGTTTTTCGAGAACTTCGACCATGCCGGTCGGTTTTGGATACCGCAGCGCTGGGTTGTGCGTGTGATGAGGCACGCCAATCATTTCCGGGTTTCCGCAGAGATACACGGATGCGGTCTCTGGACTTAGTTCCACGCCAGTCTCCCTTTGGAAATCACCACTAGCGAAATACTCCTGAAGGTACTGCTTGCCGATGTAATCGGAAACCTGCGGATCGACGTTCATTGGTTCGCGCGTGGTGCGCGCTATATATCGATAATTCGGATAACGGTTTTCAAGTTGGCGATGTTGCTGGCGATACGCGAGATCCCGCTCGTATCGAACGCAGCAGACCGCAACGATGGGGCCACGATGTCCGGAGGATAGCAGGCTAGCGATCATCGCGTTGTGCGGTGCCTCGCCGGTTCCGGTCGCCACAAAGATTACGGTATCGTTGAGTCGCGTTGTACGGAGCGTGTGATTGCCATGAAAGTGCGTCGACATAAATAAGCGGTCACCCTTGGCAAGCGCGAACAGGCGTGGCGTGAGCGCCGGCGGGGATGCTCCGGCGTGACGGATCAGGACGATATAGAACTCCAGCCAAGGACTCGCATCCGCGACGGCTATCTCGCCGTTGGCGTCAATCAGCGGGCAACTGACGGAATACGCCCGCCTTGCAACCTTTCGCAGTTCGCCTTCATCGATGTGTTCCGCCTGCGTGTCCGGAGCTCGGTCTTCCCAATATCCAAGGCCAAGTACCGTGTATTGGCCGGCGACGAAATGAAGATCGGGACAATCGGGTCGAATTCGGACGACCATCAGGTCATCGTGAATTCTTTGGATATCAGCAACCTCAGCGTTGTAATGTTCCGATCTGAGCAGCTGCAGCTCGTGCGCATTGAGGCGAGGAACCGCCGCCGGTTTGGCATCGGACGGCGATAGGACGTCAGCTTTTCTGTTCAGGTCGGTCATCGGCATGAATCTCCAGCACCATAGTCCGCATCTTCCGTGCCAGACTTCTTCGGCATTGAAACCGCATTGAGTGGGAAGTTGTGTGGGACAACCTTCGCTGGACGCAATGGAATGACATGTGCGTTTTTGTCACAGGTCACCCGGATTCGAGGGCGTTTCTAAACCGCATTGTTCGGGTCTTACGTAACCCGAAGCGTGTGTTTTGATTACATCAAATGGCCTGCCCAGAGCGCCTTGGAACGCAAATTGCTATAACAGGTTCCAACCGACTCGGTCGAAGGTGGATTCGGAGGATCTGTTACCAGTACCCTCAGAAATTTCGTTGGCCCAGCAGCCATGAGCGATTTGATCGGCCGGTTCTTTTACGTGCGGGACGGGGACTCATCATGAGTAAGCGGCAGCCGAATCAGCAAACCGTTGATGGTCAAGCGCAGATCGGTAAGTTGCACCATCAAAAGCGAACGCGTCCTGATGTCGACTCAGCCGTATTGCAATACGGTCCGAGCGTCGCGGCGACGTTGCCGATACTGCAGCGAGTTCACAACGAGCGTGGTTTCTTGGATGGGGAGGCGACAGGTGCGGTTGCAGACGCCTTGGGTCGTTCTGACGCCGAGGTATACGGGGTCGCCACTTTCTATTCGATGCTGGCCACCCAGCGACGGGCCCGAAATGTGATCCGTGTTTGCGATGGTCCAGTTTGTGCCCTGCATGGTAGTTGCACCGTGTACGGCGCGATTGAAAATGATTTCGCGAGCCTGGATGATTGGTGCGTCGAGCGTTCGAGTTGTCTGGGACTCTGTGATCGCGCGCCGGCTGCACTTGTGAATCGCGAACCGTGCGGCCCTGTTACTGAGGCCACATGCAAGGCTGCAGTGGCCCAGATCGCAGATGGCTGGCGTGGCGAGCGTACAACCTACACCAAGTCCCTGCCGGGAGAGCAACGTGTTGCGATGCAGCGATTGGGTCTCGTGGATCCAACTTCCATCGATTCGGCCGAGACAGCAGGTGCGTACCGCTGCTTTTTGACGGCACTAGGCCAGGACGCGGACTCGATCCTCGACGCTGTCGATCAATCCGGTCTGCGAGGCCTGGGCGGAGCAGGATTTCCGACGGGGAAAAAATGGCGAATGGTTGCCCAGGAAACCCGCTTCCCGAAATACTTGATCTGCAATGCGGATGAGTCAGAACCGGGAACCTTCAAAGATCGAGTGTTGATGGAAGGCGATCCGCATCTCTTAATCGAGGGAATGTTGCTTGGCGCCTATGCCGTCCGTGCGAGTCAAGGTGTGATCTACATTCGTGGCGAATACGCAGAAGCGACGGATACGTTGAACACAGCCGTCCAACAAGCTCGACAACGCGGAATGTTGGGCAACGACATACGGGGCAGCGGTTTTTCGTTTGACATTCAGGTCCATATCGGCGCCGGCGCCTACATCTGCGGCGAGGAGACAGCGCTGTTGGAATCGTTAGAGGGACGACGCGGAGAACCTCGCCTGCGTCCCCCTTTTCCCGCCACCCGCGGATATCTTGGATACCCAACGCTTGTCAACAACGTCGAAACGCTCTGCAAAATCCCCGCAATCGTCGTGCGCGGGCCGGCGTGGTACCGGTCAATGGGAACGCCGCACAGTCCCGGCACGAAGTTGATGGCGATCACCGGCCATGTAAATCGGCCCGTTGTCTGTGAAGTGCCGTTTGGCGTGTCGCTTCGCGAATTAATTGAAAAATTCGGGGGAGGAATAAGGTCCGGTGCGAAATTCAAAATGGCACTGACCGGAGGCGCGGCGGGGACCATCGTACCCGAATCATTGCTGGATATTCCACTCGACTATAATTCTCACGACGCGGGCGTTGCGATCGGCAGTGGCGCCGTTATTGTCATGGACGACACGGTCGCGGTCGTCCAGCTCTTGCATTGGCTGTTGAAGTTTTTCGAGGTCGAATCGTGCGGCAAGTGTACTCCTTGTCGTCAAGGGACTCGGCACGCACGTTCGATCGTCGAACAAATCCTGAACGGTCACTTTGGTGCCAACCACTGTGACGAACTGGCTCGACTCGCCCACATGCTGGGGGCCACATCCCTTTGCGGCCTTGGCCAGTCGGTTGCCTGGCCGATAGAAAGTGCGCTTCGACACTTTCGCGAGGAGTTTCTATGCGAGTGACGCGAATGATCCTCATGAATATTCAAATGGGTCGAGTTACGAACGATGGCTAACGTCACAATCAACGATCGATCGATCGAGGTGCCCGACGGCACGACGGTGCTGGATGCCGCGTCGCAATTGGGGGTCGAGATTCCCACGTTGTGCCACCACAAGGACCTGACACCGGTCGGTTCTTGTCGTCTGTGCCTGGTAGATGTTGAAGGTTGGCGCGAACCACAGGCCGCTTGCGCACTGCGGACGGAAGATCGAATGATCGTTCGCACGGAAACGTCGGAACTCGATCAGCATCGCCGCATGGTATTGGAGCTGTTGCTTCAGGACTATTCGGACGCCGGTTACGCGCCGGCAGACAGCACGCCTTCGGAATTCATGCGCTGGGTCGACCATTACAAGGTCCCGCTACCGCGGAGGGAGGGCGAGCCGCGTTATCGGGTGGACAGTGATCCCAACCCGTTCGTCTGGGTCGATCTGAACAAGTGCATTCTCTGTACGCGTTGTGTGCGGGCCTGCGAGGAAGTTCAAGGTCGTTTTGTATGGGGGGTGGCGCAGCGGGGGCACCAGACGAAGATTGTCGCCGGCCAGGATACCACAATGCTCGACGCGCGCTGCGAGTCGTGTGGTGCCTGCGCAGCGTACTGCCCGACCGGCGCTCTGGACGATCGAATGTCGATGAATGCCCGACCGCCTCGCCGCGTGGTTCGAACCACTTGTGCCTATTGTGGAGTCGGCTGCCAGTTCGATCTGCATGTCAGGGACGAGCGGATCGTGCGCGTGACTTCTACTCCGGATGCTGCTGTCAACGGCATGTCCTTGTGTGTGAAGGGTCGTTACGGCTTTGACTATGTCCACCACGAAGACCGTTTGCAGCGCCCGCGGATGCGGAAGTATCTGCTGGACGGCGTGCCGAGTTCTGAGCGGAGTACCGACCGCGGTCCTTGGGTCGATGTGGAGTGGGAAACTGCGTTGTCGTTTGTTGCCGAGCGATTTGCTGACATCAAGAAGGCGACGGGGTCCGATTCCATCGGGGTCATGTCGTCAGCGAAGTGCACCAACGAAGAAAACTACCTTATGCAGAAGTTCGCACGGCAGGTGATCGGTACGCACAACGTCGATCATTGCGCGCGGCTGTGCCATTCGTCGACGGTGGCTGGGCTGTCCATGGCCTATGGTAGCGGCGCGATGAGCAATTCGATGGACGACATTGTTGAAAATGCCAGCGCGATGTTCATCATCGGTTCCAACACCACCGAGCAGCATCCCGTATTCGGAGCGATGATCCGGCAAGCGGTACGAAAGCGGGATATGAAGCTGGTGGTGGCCGACCCCCGTAAGATTGATATCACGGAGTTCGCTACTCAACATGTTCGACATAGACCAGGAACCGACGTCGCGCTGATCAACGGTCTCATGCACCTGGCACTCCGCAACAACTGGCAGGATCAGTCGTTTGTTGACGAGCGCTGCGAGGGGTTTGATGATCTGCAGGCCACTTTGCAGCGCTATACGCCAGACTTCGTAAGCGGGATCACGGGTGTCTCGACGAGCGATTTAGAGCAAGCAGCGGAAGTTGTGTGTTGCAATCGGCCAATGGCAGTGGTTTGGGCCATGGGGATTACACAACACACGACCGGCGTGATGAACGTGTTAAGCCTTGCGAACTTGCAGATGCTGTTGGGGAATATGGGCCTGCCAGGGGGTGGAGTCAATCCATTGCGTGGCCAGAACAACGTGCAGGGTGCCTGCGATATGGGCGCCTTGCCGAACGTCTTTCCCGGATATCAATCCGTCGTTGACGACGCGGTAGTCCAAAAGTTCGCTGACCTCTGGGCGTGCTCGGTCAGTGATCAACCGGGAACCACTCCCCTCCCCGACTCGACCCGCCCTGGATTGACGGTAACGGAGATGGTCGATGCGGCGGGCGACGGCAAAATACGCGCGCTCTATATCCTGGGTGAAGATCCGGTCATGACGGAACCCGATGTCAATCAGGTTCGCCGACGCTTGGAAATGGCCGAATTTGTAGTTTTGCAGGAGATCTTTCCGTCGGAAACCTCCCGTTACGCAGATGTGCTTTTGCCGGGGACATCGTTCGCCGAGAAATCAGGGACATTCACGAACACGGACCGACGAATTCAGCCGGTCCGACAGGCCATCGAACCCCTTGGCGACGCGCAGCCCGATTGGAAAATTACGTCCGAACTGGCTCGTCGCGTGATGGAGATCGAGCGACGTGATCCGATCGGTTCGCACGCCGCCTGGGAATACGGAGACTCCGATGATGTCCAGCGCGAGATTTCGGCCGTTACGCCCATTTACGCCGGCGTGACACCGGATCGCGTGCAACGAGGCGAGCGTCTGCAATGGCCGGTTCTCGATGCGTCTCATTCTGGCACGCCGATCCTGCACGTCGATCGATTTACGCGAGGAAAGGGGCTCTTTCACGCCGTGGATCACGTCCCGGCGAGCGAATTACCCGACGACGATTATCCCTTTGTTTTGACGACGGGACGCGTGCTCTATCACTGGCATGGCGGCGAGTTGTCCCGGCGGGCCAAGGGCTTGACGGCCGTCTGCCCCGATCCGGTCGTTGAGATCAATGCAGCGGACGCGCATCATTTATCCATCAAGAACAACGACTTCATGACACTCCGATCTCGCCGAGGCGTGATGACCGCCCGCGCGCTGGTCACCGATCGCGTATCGGCCGGTATCGTTTTCGGCAATTTCCATTTTCCCGCTGAGGGAAACGTCAATAACCTCACGATTGCGGCGCTCGATCCGGTCGCCAAGATTCCTGAATACAAGGTCTGCGCCGTCGCCATTGCCTCATTGTGACCTTGAAGCCGCGACCGACGGCGAACGTCGCTTCCCGATCGCCCAGGGGCGTGCGATTCCGCACGTTGCTGTGACGTTTCGGCACGGAAAATCCACCCTGCGTTCACTTTTCGCTCATCAAGGTTGGCACGGCGCGCTCTGCCGCCATGGCGCGCGGATTGCTCCATAAGGCTAACAGGTAAAGATCTGCCACGCGTCGCATGGATCCATCTTGTTGTCTGCTGTTGAGCGTCAGCGGGGCTGGCGCGGTTCTGTTTCTTTTTCCGATTGGCTGCCATGACCGCAATAAATGCCATAGATAACGACGTTTACGAGCAGATAGTTCTGATGCGCCGCGATCTGCATCGTCACCCGGAGCTAAGTTGGCAAGAATCGCGGACCGCCAAGGAAATCGGAAAGTTCCTCGATCAGTACGGCGTCGTCCATCGCATGGGTGTGGCTGGCACGGGGGTTGTTGCCGACCTGCCTGGACCCGATGGAGTGCCGGCGGTTGCGTTACGCGCCGACATGGACGCCTTGCCGATCCAAGAGGATACGGGGCTACCGTTTTCGTCTGAGGTGCACGGGGTTATGCATGCGTGTGGTCATGACGGGCATACCAGCATGCTGTTGGGGGCCGCTGCGCTGCTGGCTCGCGAGTCGAGCTTGCCGGCGCCCGTACGATTGATTTTTCAACCGGCCGAAGAGACGGGCAATGGTGCCATTGCCATGATCAAGGCTGGCGTACTACAGGATGTTGGCATTATTTTCGGCGGGCATCTGGATCGACATTATCCGACAGGATCGATCGTTGTCACAGACGGTGCCGTGAACGCGTCGAGCGACGCCTTTTGGATCACCATTACGGGTCGTGGCGGTCATGCTGCGCGGCCGCATGAGACGGTCGACGCCGTGGTTGCTGGATCACTTCTGGTCATCGCCCTGCAGACCATTGTGTCGCGCGAAGTCAATCCAGCCCACCCTTCCGTGCTTTCCGTTGGAATATTCCGGGCAGGTAGTGCGTCCAACGTGATCGCCAATGAAGCGCGACTGGAGGGTTCGATTCGCGCGCAAGACGAACAGGTCCGTCACACGCTGCACGATTCATTGCGACGGATTGGCGA
This sequence comes from uncultured Planctomycetales bacterium, assembly GCA_963844115.1. Classification (GTDB taxonomy): domain Bacteria; phylum Planctomycetota; class Planctomycetia; order Pirellulales; family UBA7805; genus CS4-C045. The sequence continues at coordinate 76,583 of CAWJNN010000065.1, forward strand.
GTCGGTTGGCCAGCTTCACGGAGCTGCGATCGAAGTCGATATTCGCGAGGGGACGCCTGCTTTGGCGAACGAAGAGCGGCCCACACGACTGGCGCGACAGGCGGCAATCGAGGTCGTTGGTGCGGACCATGTTCAGCCTCTGACGATCGCGAATATGGGAGGTGAGGACTTCAGTTACTACCTCCGGCATGTGCCCGGTTGTTACGTCCGTTTTGGCGCTCAGATCCCTGGGAAGGAGGGATTCCCCGCGCACTCCAGCAAGTTTGATTTCGACGAAGACGCGCTGCGGATCGGCGCGGCCTACTTTCGGTCTGTCGCATTGCTGGCGGGAAAAAGGGTGTCCGAACTGTAAGCGCACCGATGGTTATCTGCCATGTTGGATGAAAGTCAGGTTCAGTCTTTCGAACTCTTTTCGGATGACGGATCCGTCCGCGTCCGCGATGCCACGGACAACGACGTCGATCAGATACGGCAGATTTTCAAAGCGTGTTACGGAGAAGACTACGCCTATCCCGCTTACTACGATTCGCACCTGCTGAAAAAAATGGTGTATGCCGATGACACCGTGATGCTGGTAGCGGAGGATGTTGCAAACGGCCGTGTCGTCGGGACCGGGTCCGTCTTGTTGGATGTGGGAGCTTTTGCGGATTTGACCGGCGAGTTTGGTCGGCTGGCGGTCCACCCTGACGCGCGTCGCCGCGGGATCGGACGGCTCTTGATGCAAGCGCGCATCGATCGCGTGCAAGATCGGCTGCACTTGGGACTGGTGGACAATCGGGCGGCACATTCGTTTTCGCAGCGAATCTCGCTCAGCCACCAATTTGTCCCCGTCGGGTATCTGCCCAACAAGCTGCGAATTGCCAAGCGCGAGAGCATCGTCGTGTTCGCGCGCCATTTTGGCGATGCGCTGGCTTTGCGGAAAAACAATCCCCGGATCATTCCCGAGGCCTACCCGCTGGCCGAGTGGGCTTTGCCCGGCTGTGGGCTGGACTGCGATGCCATCGTTGACGAACAGGCAGCGACGTATCCCCAGCAAGATGACTTTCAACTTGATCATTTAACGACGCAAGGCTACACGACCCTGATGCGTTTCGAACGCGGCCGTGTGCAAAACAGGGAAATCTTTGGGCCCGTGCAGCTGCATTACGGTCTGTTCCAGCTGCGTGCCACACACACAAACTACTTGATCGCCCGCAAGCATAACGAAATTGTGGGCGCGGTAGGCTTCACGCTGGACAGCGTGGAACGGGCAATCCGCATCATCGAACTTGTTGCGCTGGACGATCTACCGATCCATTTTCTGTTAGACCGCCTGGTACAAACCTACGGATCGAAGTCGGGTGTCGAATTCATGGAGGTCGATGTCAGTGCCTATTCTCCGCGGATGCAAAGGACACTGCTGACGCTGGGCTTTTTGCCGGCCGCCTATGTGCCAGCGCAGGTGTTTCAATTGGTCGAAAGACTCGACGCCATCAAGATGGTCCGGCTATTCTCCTCGTTGGACTCAATTCGGCCGGAAGTCGTCGATAGCGCGCGATCGATTGCGGACTCGGTCATCGGCAGTTTTACGGCCAAGGTTGTCGAGCCACGCGTGGCAGCCGCCGCCGATAGAATCGGGTTGTTTCACGGACTGTCGACAGAGCAGGCCCAGAAGGTGGCAGCGATTTGCACGGTGCAGCGATTCGAACCGGGTGCGCGGATTCTGGTCGAAAATCAGCGCGACGATGTAACGTATCTTGTTCTCGAGGGAACGGCACGGGTCGCCGCCGGTGAGCCACCCCAGGAGGTCGGTACGATCGGTCGTGGTGAATGCTTGGGCGAAATGGCACTGCTGCGTGACGTGCCACACGGCGCGACGGTTTATGCGGAAACGGATGTTGAGGTGGCGGAACTACGACAAGAGCAACTGAATGCCCTGATACGGCAGCGGCCCGATATCGGCCTGATCTTGTATCGTAATCTTGCCACGGGAATCGGAGAAAAGCTCTCGCGAGCTGACAGGACAGCCCTCGCGAGGTCCTGATGCCGCAAGGATCATCGGTGCGGAGCGACGAAAATCGATCCGGGGGCCGTTGATCTAATGTCCTTGGCGTGGAGGCGGCGTAACGAGTCGTGTGACGTTATCCCAACAGGTCCAGGGTGCCACCGATGCAATCAGGTGAGACACGCTCTAGGACTCGCGAACGGGGTTGCATTGGCTGTCGTCATTATCGGTCGTTTCGGCGTCGTCAACGATTTCAACGTGTAGAGAAGGACACGTTTCTTGCAACCCGCATTCCGGACAGATGATTCGGATCAAGTCGGAACTGCTGAATTTTAGATGATGCGTCTCACAAACGTGGTACAGCTTTGTTATGTGCTCGCACGGCATGGTGAGTCCTCCTATGATCTAGATCGTATTTTAAAACCATCGTAACCCGACGCGTGAGCGAGGGATTCCACGTGTTTCCTCGTCCCCCGCTCACGCTTCGGGTTACGATAAGCGACTCCAACCCGGTTTTGAAGCACGCTCGCAGGACGTGACCTGGAAAGTGACGGACTAGTTTCATGTTACTCAATCTGCTCTTTATCGTTTACACGCGCTAGCGTCACGTCAAAATGGCGCTTTCCAATTAGCGATCAGCTATCCAATGGCGCGGGCGGCCTGATTCATGTCGCCAGTCTCGCACATTCTCGATGACGAAAACAACTTACCACATGGTCGTTGACCATCCCCACGGCCTGCATGTGAGCGTACATGATCGTGCTTCCTACAAACTTGAAGCCGCACCGTTTAAGGTCCTTGCTCAACGCGTCGGACACGGTTGTCGTGGCAGGCACGTCGGTCGGGTGACGCCACCGATTCTGCAACGGCTTTCCGTCCACGAATTGCCAAATGTAGTCGTCAAAACTGCCAAACTCGCTCTGCACCTCTAGAAACGCCTTCGCGTTGGTTACCGCCGCATTGATCTTCAAGCGGTTACGGATGATACCGGAGTTTTCAATGAGACGTGCGATACGTTTCGACGAAAACCGCGCGACTTTCGAGGGATCAAACTGCGCAAACGCGGTACGGTACGCCTGGCGTTTGTTCAAAACCGTCCACCAGCTCAATCCTGCCTGAGCGCCTTCGAGAAGAAGGAACTCGAACTGCGTCCGGTCGTCGTGAACAGGCACGCCCCATTCCTGGTCGTGGTAGTCGAGATAGGCTTGATGCGTATTGCCGCTCCATGCACAACGCTTCTTGGTCCGCTGGGCCATCGGAATGGTTCCGTCCGTCCCTTCGCTGAAAAGTTGAAAATGCGGGGATTGCCTTCCAATCGATAAATCCCTGGCATACATTCAAATCCGCGACGTCGCTGAGTACGCCCAGCGTGTGCAGGTGTTTGCATCAGCGGAGCATCCGGCATCTACGCGTTCTGATCATCCCTGAATCATTTTAGCAATCGAGTCGGATTTGCCGAGTGCGATCAGCTGGTCGTCGACTTGGATGGGTGTCGATCCGGCCGGTGGCAGGATCAGTTGGCCGTCGGATCGACGAATTCCCACGATCACGACACCCTGACTGCTGAAGTCCGTTTGTTCAAGCGTCATTCCGGCGCGTGGATCGTTCTCGGCGACGTGGATTTCGGCAAGGTCGAGTTCACCGTCGGGTGTCGTAAAGATCTCGATAAAATCTTCCAACTCGGGTCGCGCTTAGCATGTGGGCCATTTTCATCGCACCGGTATGGAAAAGGCTTATCACGCGGTTGGCCCCTGCCTTCCGCATTTTCGCCACGCTTTGCTCCTCCGTGGCCCGTGCGATGATTGGAAGCTCTGACGCCATCAGGCGAGCGGAAAGAATGACATAAAGGTTGTCCGCGTCACTATTCAGCACGGTGGCCAGACCACGTGCTCGGTCCAATCCGGCGTCCTGAAGGATATGGTCGTCGGTGGCATCGCCATGCACGGCGATCCATTCTTGTTCATGGCAGGACTGAATGACCTCCTCATCACGATCGACGACCACGAAAGGAAGGCCTTTGCTGGCGATCTGACGGCACACCCCCCGCCCCATGCGGCCGGCGCCACAGATGATAAAGTGGTTATCCATTTTTTTTAAGTCACGATCCATTCTTTTCCTTCCCAACCAATCCAAGTGCTGGAGCTCAGCCCGCACAATGAATTCGCCAATTTGTACCACTCCATAGAAGAAGACTCCAAGTCCCCCGACCAGATAAACGATGACGAATGCGCGTCCGGAATCGGAAAGCGGGTGAATCTCATGGAAGCCGACGGTCGAGAGCGTGATGACGGACATGTAGAGTGCATCGAAGTAACTCCAACCCTCGATCAGCATAAAACCGATCATGCCAAGGATGGGTAGTAGTGCTAAAAGTGCCAGGATGCTGAACGCTCGGTTCACGATTTCAATACCAAGACCGGGCAATGCACGAGTCGACATACTCTCTCGGCAACGGACCCCATCAAGAGACGCTTCATTCCGGTGCGTCCATGTGACGGGATAACGACCAGTTCCGCGTCGTGTTCTTCCGCGTACTTGGCGATTTCCGAACCGGGGTCGCCAAAGGAGACCGCAAATTGAATGCCCTCGTATTGGTCCTTTGAGAACTCGTCGCGCAGCGCGTTTTCCATATTGGTCTGCCGGACCGAATCACGAGCTTCCTCCCAGGTGCCGCCAAACTCGGTCGGGTTGAGCACAGGCAGGATATGCAATGCCGTCACATGCGCCGGCCTCGCGACTATTTCTAAGGCCGTATCGACCGCGCTGAACGACTGGGCGGAAAAGTCAATCGGAACGATGGCGCTTCCGGCATGGAATCGATTCATGGTCACTCCTCCTCCATCATCCGCCGCCAGGCGCTAGCCCACGGTTTGGACGCCAGGAATCCCGGCGCGCCGGGACTAGTGCGGTACGGCTGATTCGGCTGGCCGTCGATCAGCGTTGTAATAAAAAACGTTGTAATAGAAAATTTAGTGTTTCAGCACCAAGACCGGAACGTGAGCCAGCCGGCAAACGCGTTCGGCGACGGATCCCAAAAGAAGTCGCTTGATTCCAGTGCGTCCGTGCGACGGCAGGACGATCAGCTCGGCTTTGATTTCTTCGGCATAAGCGGTAATTTCCAGGCCGGGATCGCCAAAACGAACCGCGAACTTTAGGCCTTGGTATTTTTCGTCGCTGAATCGGTCTTGCAGCGCCTTCACAACGTGTTCGCGCCGCGTATCGTCGCCAACTTCTTCCCACACGACGCCCGGCTCGCTTGCCGCCAGCACCGGGAGAACATGGACAACGCTGACGCTGCCGGAGTCGTCGACCATCTGCAGCACCGTGTCAACCGCGGCGCAGGATTCGTCCGAGAAGTCGAACGGTACGAGGATGTGTTTTTTTGCGAACCAGTGCATGCCTTTTCCCTTTCAATGTGGCGGTCGAACCGCCACCGAATTATCGGACGGCAAGCTTACCGTTCGAACGCCGCGAACGTATTTGTGGCAGGCAACACACCTCATTGTCATATCGACATAGGCAAGTGTTGCGCCGTCGATGTTCTGGGCTTTCGCCGCCTTGGTCATTGCATCGGCAGCGCGGCGAAACTCTCCGCTATGCTGCAGGTACTTCTCGGTTTGATAGACTTCCCAAGTACTCTCAAGGCTCATCAGCGACAAATCCTGGCCGTGTTTCGCAATTGCCGTGTAATCCTCATTGACAAGTCCTGCCAGGGCATTCTGTGAATACTTCAGCTTGGCGCCCATGAAGGCTTTCAACTTTTCCGAAGAGGCCTCCGTGCGCACAGCGGCGCCGCGCAGCGCCAAGACGCAAAGCACCGCCATCCCAATCATTACCGTTCGTGACAGCTTTTTCATGAATCTGGCCTTTCTAGTTCGCGATTACTCCTCGATGGCCGACACCATTGCGGCCACCAAGTCAAGTGAACTCACCAGGCCCACAGGACGTTTTTTCGCGTCCAATACAACCAGGCGATGAATATGTTCTTTGCACATGGCCCTAGCCGCGTCGAGAATCGATGTGTCCGGGGAAATCGATTCGACGAAGTCGGTCATGTGGTGACGGACCTGATCCTGGTTGATCGATTCAAGGTGATAGGCTTCGCCGGGCGCGTCCTGAACAAAGACTTCTTTGACGTCATCGGCGATGGCCGCGGAACGTGTCGTACGAAGCACGAAATCGGAGTTGCTGATAACGCCCATGCACCGACCTTCCTCATCGACGACCGGTGCGCCACTGACGTCGTTTCGGTCGAGTACCTCAGCGGCAGCCGCCATCGTATCGTTGTGAGGAATACGAACGACGTTTTTGGACATGACGTCGCCAACTCGCAGGCTCAAAAGTCGTTCCAGGGCACTGTTCATGATTCTGATGTCCTTGGACTCCGTATGAATGTCTCCGCTTGGAAAGGGCAAGTTGCAATTTGGATGCCAAGCTGTGCAGCAGACGAAAAGGCGGCAAATGTGCGACCTGCTTACCTCGCGAATCGCATAGAATAGAGCAGGAGCTGTGCGGAATCGCACGCTTTTACCGAAGTGCACACCTCGTAGCGCGCTTTGACCCATGGCCAGATCAGACAACAAAGAGTTTTGTCGACGGTGTTTCGGACGGTGTTTCGGGTATTCTGATGATGTTTTGACCGTGTATTCATTTCCTCGGAGCATGGCATCGGCATTGCATGAAGGACTTGCCCAAAGGCGTTTTTAGAAAACTGGTTTTTAGCCGAGATCGACATGCCGGAAGACGTGAAAGATATTGATCTGTTGATCGTCGAGGATGACGACGACTTCCGAAGTACCGTGGTCCGACGGTTTCGCCGTCGTGGATTTCGAGTGGAGGAGGCGTCCAGTGGCGAGGAGGCACTCGAACTGTTGCAGCGACGTCAGTTTGATGTCGCGGTGCTTGACGTCATGATGCCGGGAATGTCCGGTCTGGAACTGATTGGACAATTCAAACCCGGGCAGGCCGAATGCGAAACGATCATGCTGACAGGACAGGGGACCGTAGAATCCGCCGTGGAAGCAATGAAGCTGGGTGCGTTCGACTACGTTCAAAAGCCGTTTCCCTTAGCCGAATTGGAGGTGATCATTGAGAAAGCCTATGCGCACCACAAGTTACAAAAAGAGAATCGTCAGCTAAAAGCGGTTTTGGAGCGAAGTCGGCCCCAGATCGAAATGGTCGGTGAGTCTCAGGCGATGAATGAGATTTGTCGACTGATCGAACGGTCTGGCCCTACCGACAAAGCGATCCTGATCCAGGGTGAAAGTGGAACCGGAAAGGAGCTTGTTGCACGCGCACTGCATCGAGCGAGCGATCGATGCAACAAACCGATGGTTGTGATCAATTGTGCAGCACTCCCTGAAACCCTGCTGGAGAGTGAGCTTTTTGGCCACGAAAAAGGAGCGTTCACCGGCGCGATCAGTGCCAAGCAGGGATTGTTTGAGTTGGCGGACGGCGGCACGCTGATGATTGACGAAATCGGTGAAATGCCAGGTTCGGTCCAGGCCAAACTTCTGCGAGTTTTAGAAGATGGTTCGATGCGGCGAGTCGGGTCTCTCAAGGAACGGCGGGTCGATGTACGTCTGTTAGCAGCGACAAATCGGGACATGGAAGCCGACGTCAAGGCCGGCCGGTTTCGTGAAGACCTTTACTATCGGATTAATGTGATGTCTCTCCATCTGCCGCCTCTCAGAAAACGACGCGAAGACATACCCCTTTTGGTAGAGCGATTCGTGGGTCCGGAGTGGACCATCCAGCCGGACGCGATGGAGGTTCTGAAACGCTACGACTGGCCGGGAAATATTCGGCAACTAATGAATGCGATCGACCGTGCCAAGATCCTCGCCGACGACCATACCATCCACCGATATGATCTTCCGGTCGAGGTGGAAAAGGGCACCACCTCGGATGGGCGAACCACTGCCTCCGCGGACGACGCACTGGCGACGATTGAGCGAGCACATATTATTGAGGTGCTGCACCGCGAACAGGGTAACAAGTCCCGAGCCGCACGTGCGTTGGGCGTCAATCGTCGTAGCCTCTATCGCTTGATTGAAAAATTCGGTATCAGCGACTCCGATCTGGCGACGAACTGATCACGGCTGCGCGAAGCTGCGTGCGCTGAACACTGTGCGCTGAACACTGCCGCCCAACACCGTCGCTCAACACTGAACACTGTGCGGTGTGCTAAATCGCGCACTGTGCTCTCACACACAATCCAGCCTACCATCCAGATTCGTCCAGTGCATCAAGGCTGCCATTTTATCTAACCCGTGGCACGGCATGATCTTTTGACGTCGTCGTTGGCATGGGGCGACACGGCTTCGACCGGACAGTCTCGGTGGCACAAGGCTTGCACCCCTACTACTCATGTTCGCCGGGCTTCGCTGTACAACGATTCCAATACTCGGAGGGTAGGACGATGGCATCTGTCACTGTTCACAACACGAAAGGCCACTTCAGCGCGCACGTACGACATCAACTGGCCGAGGAAGACCGGATTGGAGGTTGGAACGTGGTCGGGGTTCTCGTTTCGGAGATCACCGCCGGGTTGGTCATGGGGATCATCGTCGTGATCGCCATTTGCCTGATGGCTTGAGCTTCGCTTTCACAAATTCACCAACTGACATCTCTTACCCATTACGGAGCACCTGATGCAAACGGCTGTTTATCAACAACGAGCGGAAGAGGTAATGAGTCGCGACGTAGTTTCGGTTCATGCCCAGGATACAATCCAGGATGCCTTGATGCTGATGGTTGAAAATCGAGTGTCGGCATTACCGGTCGTGGATCAAAATAATCGATGCATCGGAATCGTCTCATCAAGTGACCTGGTTGAACTGACGAAGGATCTGGAGGACGAAGTCAGGAGCCTGGATGAGGACACTCCGATGGCCCTGTGGCTTGTCAAGAGCCTGGTCACCGACAGGACGCACGAGAAAATCGTCGACGTGATGAGCACCGATGTGGAATCGGTGCGACCGGAGACGTTGATTCCGCATGTCGCGGCAACCATGCTGCGAAACAGGGTGCATCGGCTTCCTGTTGTCGACAACAACTCCCACCTTGTGGGTATCATCTCGACAATGGATATTATTGGTGCGTTTGCTGATTCAGCCTATGGCTGATGCGTTGAAGTCGTCTGGAGCTAACTTTTCGAAGAGGTCGAATGAAAGATTTCCGAAATCTGTTAGTTGCTGTCGATCTGGCTAGTGGAGACGAATTGGCGTCGGAAGCATTGGTCCCCCCCTCCGAAGCAGCTGTGGCCCAGGCGATTTGGCTGGCTGGGAATACCGGAGCGAGGTTAACGTTCTTCTATGCTCTGAATGTCTCTGAGCGCGCTCAACAGCTGATTGCCGAAGATGATGACGCGTCATGGAACGTTTTGTCTCATGCGAAACACGTTCTAGCCCAGCTGGTCCAACGTGCGAAGAACGCGGGAGCATTCGCGGATTATCTGGCAGTGTTTGGAAAATCCTGGTACGAGATTGTCCGGCAAGTCGAGCAGAACGGATTCGATCTGGTTATCGCGGGCTCGCGACACCAAAGCCGGGCTCGTGCGGCCTTGCTGGGCAGTACCGGAATGAAGCTCTTGCGTAAGTGCACCTGTCCCGTCTGGATAACCCAGCCTAGCACGCACCGCACGTTAAGCTCAGTCGTCGCGGCGACCGATTTTTCACCAGCCTGCGACCTGGCGGTCGATCTCGCGGCGTCGCTCGTCGAATTGGATGCCGGCGTTCTTCATGTCGTTCACGCGCTGGCCCGTGACGACGAAGATGCGATGCGTAAAGGCGGCGTTTCGGAACCAAACATTGCCGGCTATCGACAAGAAGTGGAGCTCGCGGCACAAAGAGAAATGGAGCGTGTGCTTGGGCGGTCGTCGCTTCAGGCGTTGGGTGAAAAGGTTCAAGTACATATCACAGCGGGCGATCCCCAGCACGTCATCTTGCAGCACGTCGAGACGCATGCCGCCGACCTGCTGGCGATGGGTACGCTTGCTCGTTCGGGCTTGTCGGGCATGTTGATGGGCAACACCGCCGAGCGCAGTTTGCCCAACATTGAATGTTCGCTGCTGGCCGTCAAGCCGACAGAATTTACCTGTCCGATCAAGTTTGGCGCCGCCTGACGCTCTGGGACCCGCGACCTGTCCGTCTGCTGCCGCGACGATCGCACAGCGCGAACTCGCTCGACGGACAGCGCGACCTCGCTTGACGGCTGGTCATCACGCCGTTCTATCGATGCGACGCGACGCCCCTTACCGAGTCAGACTTTGCCGTGTCAGAATTGGCCGAGTCAGACTTGGCCGAGTTAGATATCTAAGGAGCGGCCAGCGTTGCGTACGAGTTGTCGTTTTTCCTGTTCTTCCATATCCACCAGGTTCTGAAATACTTCGCGGACGTCATCTGTTTCGGCGGCGTCGACCATCATTTTGAAGCAATTGATCAGTCGATCGTCCAGCCGAAGCCCCAAGTCGACGACATCATCGACGGACATTTCCGATTGGACCGGCGTCTCGCCAAGTGTTTTCAGTATTTCGTCATCGTAGACGAATTGGACCCAGGTGTTGAGAATTTTGCGTGATGCGTTTTCTTCGTAGGACTGGAGTGCGTCCGCCAGGCGGTCCTCGTGTCGGCTCAGGTAGTTAAGCATCATTTTTACCCGCTGCTGAGCGACCTGGTCCTCCAGTTGCAGATAGTACCTGGCGACGCGATGGTGAAACTCCTTCGCATGATCCAGGATGTCTTTTGCTTGTTCAAACGAAGGCATTTGCGTAATCCTCCCCAAGGACCTGAATGATCGTCATGTCGACATTGCATGGTTGTTTCATTCTATTTCATCCTCCTGACCGTCCTGGCGAGGTCGCTGTAAAGCGACGCAAAACCGACTTCCTTCCCCCTGTTTGGACTCTGCCCAGACCTGTCCGCCATCCCGTTCAATCAGGTGCATCGTAAAATACAGTCCCAGGCCCGTGCCGGGCTTGTCTTGGTGTTCTGCCAGACGACGGAACGGAACGAAAATTCTTTGCAATTCGCCCTCCGGGATGCCGGAGCCGTTATCTTCAATCGAAACAATGCACCGCGGTCCAAGTTCTTCGACCTTGATATCGATGTGCCCCGGTGTTTTGTCAATAAACTTCGCCGCGTTGGACAATAGATTATAGAAAGCCTCGCGCAGGCGCGCTTTGTTGCCCCAAACCGTCGGCAGCGTTTCGTGCACGGCGATTTCAATGCTCTTTGCTGCGATCACTGGCCGCAGTCGGTCAATAACTTCTCGAATAACCTCTTCGATCGATACCAGATCCCGCTTGTCTTCCCCTTGCATCGAAAGCGAGGATTGAAGTAGATCGTCGATGATCGCGCTGTTCTTATAGGCCTGATCACGGGCGGAGGTAACCAGCCGCTTTGCTTCTTCCGGCATCTGGTCGCCAAACTCGTCGACCGCTTCCTCGCAAAGGTTCGCGACGGTGGCGATCGGCGTTTTCAGATCGTGCGACGCCAACTGGGCAAAGCGGCGCAGGTCGTTGTTGGCCTTCCAATATAAATCGAGCGCACGCCGTAACTCGTCCGTTGTTTTGTCAAAATATGCTTCCAACGACAGGCTGATATCAAGAAACACTACCTTGATCAGGGGGAGTACCCGTTCCATGTAATTCGCGGCGGCCTTTCCATCGTCCTGGGCAAGCGTACGTAAACAGTGTTGGATGTACTGGTAATAGGCTCCCAGGAACAGATGAGGTTCCAGTCCGACGTCGGCATGCGCCTGACCGACACGACGTCTTTGCGAATAATAGGCTGGCCCCCAGTCGGCCTCGAACAGGGACGCAAAGTGACTACGCTGCAAGTCTGCCAGGCGCGCGACCTGTTTTGGATCCTCTAAAAACCTCGCCGTCTCCTTGAACGCCAACAGAAATTCGTAAAACCGTTTGACGAAATCACTCACATGCTTGTCGAGCACAGATCCCATCGACTTAAGGCGGCTGGCATCGGCTGCACTCAGTTCCAGGAACGCGAGTCGCGATCCAAGATCCACCGTTTTTTGTGCTGGTGGACTCGGCGAATGGTCGTCTAATTCTAATTGAGCCATTGGTCGTGACACGCGAATCGTTTCTGTCCAGTTGACATGACTAACTCCAGCTGAAATCCGTGGCCAGTCGAGCCAGCACGAGATCGACCTGACGATGAAGAGGGTTGGTGGTATCGATGCGAAGGGTGTGGTGAGCTGGCCAGGCGGGTTCGTCTTCTTGAATTTGCGATGTCAAGAGTTCAGGACGTGCCTCGGATGCATCTTGGCCGGCTGCAAATCGATTGCGGATCCGTTGCCGCGCGACTTCCTCGGGGCAATCGCAATGGATGACAAGCAGCTTTGCGCCGGTTTGTTGGGCCAGACCGTGCGCCTGACTCCTCAAATCCTTCGTCAGGAAAGTGCCATCCAGGATGACAGAGACGGATTGTTCTAAATGGTGCCGAGCCTGGCCGAGCAATTGGTCGTAGACGGACCGGCGATCCTCTTCTCGGTAGCGGCCTTGTCCGTAATCCAGCAACGTGTCATTCGGACCGAACAGCTCGTCGCGAATAACGTCCGTCCGCAACAACCGGGCGTGCACGCTCTTGTTAAGCTCTGTGCCCAGCGTTGATTTGCCGCTACCCATCAGGCCGCGAACGACGATCAACAGCGGCGGTCCCAACATCGCGGCATATTTGTCCGCAAGCGCGATGTATTCCATGGGCAAATTCCGTGAGGCACGGGTCTGGGAGGAAGAGGTCTGCGTCGCGCACAGTGCGTAGACCTTCGCACGTACGCAGGCGCGGTAGCACTTGTAAAAAGTCAGCAGCGGGCGCGCCGGATGGTCATTACTGCTCTGGCAGTACGCGTCGAGAATCTGTTGGCCGACGTTCTCGGCGCCCAGTCGTTCACATTCCATCGCCAGGAAACTTAACTCGTCGGCCACGTCGATCGTACGCAAGTCTTTGCTGAATTCGACACAGTCAATAATGGCCGGAGGATGTTCCAGGTAAATGTGTTCGGGACGCAGGTCGCCATGTCCTTCGACAATTCGCCCGTCGCATACGCGCTCGTCGAACAGCTTCCGGGCCAGGCAGAGAAATCGCAGCTGCGCTGACGAGACCCGCTCGACTTGCACCTGGGAAAGCTGATGCCGCGGCATTGCCAGTTCGATGTGATTGGCACGAACATGATCCTCAATCATCAGCAGATACTCGCCGGGTGTGATCGTCAGTGGACCAAGGCGGGTATAGAAACTGGCCAGAAGGGAGGCGACGGCCGCCGTGTCGGTGGACTTTATTTGACCGGTGAGGATCAGCTGTTCGAGGGTACGATCCGCAGGCAAGCGACGCATCTTCACAAGCCAGTCGATTGGTGTGCCCTGCCCATCGACGGCAAGCTTGCCTTGCCTGCCGCGTGTGATGGGGACGACGCCAAGATAAACGTGAGGCGCCAACCGGCGGTTCAAGCGGAATTCATCTTCGCAGGCTGTTCGTCGAGCGTCCGAGAAACGGAAGTCGAGAAAGTCGAAACACACCGGCTTCTTCAGTTTGTAGGCATAGCGATCTGTCAGGAAAATCCAGGAGATATGCGTTTCGACTAGTTCGACCTTAGCTGTCCGCTCGGAATAGTTTCGCGGGTCCAGCAACAAATCGACAGCCGGGTTCTCCATTGTACTCTGAAGTGCCGCGTCCTTATGTGCTGTGTCCTGATGTGCAGTATCGTGCCGTGATGTGTCCTGTTGTGTTGCCATGGGAGGTGGCGAGATCGTGAACGTCTTCGATCCCGTATAGACCATAGATTCTGAATAGGACTGGGTGACGCTGACTGTACCCAGCCAACCAGCAGCACACCCAGTCGCTATTCAAGATCGGACCGGAACGCTAGCAATGGATTGTCCAACGCCTCGCTTATTTTGTTACCTTTATTTTGCGGGGTCTTGCTTCATCCGACTTCGGCAGCGTAATTGACAGTACGCCACAGGTCCTCGAATTCTTCACGTAACGGCGCGAATGGCCCGCGACGAAACCAAGGTTCCATCGACCGTACCTTCCGCTTAGCAAGCGTACCAGCCATAACGTCTCTCCTTTATTCGCTGTTCAAATATCTCGCAAAATCTTGCCAGGTGAATCGGTTGCAAGATGAAGCTCGACGAACCAAGAATGCAGGTTCCGTGCCATTGCGCGTCTTTCTTACAGGCACGCCGACGAAGTGCAAAACGCAGGGAAGATGCATTGCAGGTGTGCGGCAACGCACATATCGGCGCGCGCCGCTCACTTCAGCGATCCACCGTACTCGCTTTGGCGTTGCCGTCTGCTTGTCGTTTTGTTAGCAAGAATCGGGTAGGAACCGCCGATTGAACAAAGAACTGACCAGGGGGATACCGAAAATGAAAATCGTGATCAGCTCGCTATCGGTTGCCGTAGCCCTTTTGACTGCGGCGGTGCTGGCCGGAGATGCCGAGGAGGATCCCGACCCACGAACGGAAGACGTCGCTAGTGCTTCTGAAAAAGAGGGCGAGAAGTCTGCTGAAAGCGAGGGCGATACGGGCCCGGCAAGTGTCTGGATGCGAATCAAAATGCGGGCTTCGCAGGGCGTGCTGGAAGGCCTGGCGAAATCTGATTTTCAGATGATTTATCGTAACGCAGAGAAGATGAAGCGTTTTGGAAAAATCGAGCGGTGGGCGCGTATCAAGAATGAGGAGTACCAGACGCAGTTGAGGTTCTTTAATCAGTCCAATGCCGATTTAATGCGTCAAGCGAAGCAAGAGAATCTGGATGGCGCAACTTTGGCCTTCATGCAACTGACCGCCTCGTGTGTGCATTGCCACCGGACAATACGCGAGGCCGACTTGCAAATTGCCAAAGACCGCGAAGTGACCCATGTCGTGACTGACAAAGCGGCTTACTACTTCGATGGTCCTCAGCAGGCGAGGCCGCCCGATGGCAAGCTGGCCGCAGGCACCGAGGTCGCCGTCATCAACAAGGCGGGTAGTTACTGGCTTGTGCTGAGCGAACATGGAGATCGCGTTTTTGTCGCCGCAGATCATCTCAAAGAGATCGATCGAGCGGCGGATGACGAGGACTCCGGTAATTGAGGCACCAGGTTGTCTGCCACAAGCGTGTGCGCTAGAAAAGGAGATCTGTTGATGGCACGAGCAAATCCGAAGCATCGCACCGTCGTGATCCTGGCCGTTCTACTCGCCGTCGGGAGTCTATCCTCCACGCAAGCAGAAGATGACGACCAAGGAACGAAGGACATCTCCGAAGCCAAGGTGCTGATGCGGGCCAAACTCGCCAGTTCTCAAGTAATTCTTGAAGGCCTGGTGACGAAGGATCGCCGATTGGTCGAGCGCGGCGCGAACGAGTTGAAGAAGATCAGTGACGCCGCGGCGTTCCATAAGTACAACGATCCCGTGTACAAACATTACAGCCGCGAGTTTCGCCGCCTGGTGGAAAAAGTGGGGCGGCTGGCGAGCGATAACAATCTGGAGGCGGCATCCTTTACGTACATGCACGCGACAACGACCTGCATCAATTGTCACGATTACGTACGTGATGTAATCCGGATTGCAGATCAAGAGGAAATCAAACAGAAGCCCAAGGTGCGATTGCTTCAGGCGGACTAAGTACGCGCCTACGTTCTACGTCGTAGAACGCTATGACGTTGGTGGATGGGCTGCCGTTCGACCTGCCTGGATTCGCGCAGCCCTTCGCCTGCGCAGGGCATATTTCTGCATTTCGATCGCCCAGAACACTGCCGTGCTGAGCGCAAGGCAGTAGAGCAGATCACGAACGGACAACGCTGCCGTCGCGAAAATGTCCTGGAACGCGGGTAGATAGATAACCGCCATCTGCAAGGCAAAAGTCAGTCCCACGGCTGCAACCAGCAGGGGATTCGAAAAAAGTCCAATCTGAAACACAGAGTCGCGCGACGCACGCAGCGCGAGCGCATTGCCCATTTGCGACAGGGTCAGCACCGTGAAGATTATCGTGCGAAAGTAAGAATTGTCGCTTGCCACGGGCTGCCAGTAAAAATACCCAGCGCCCAGCGAGATCACCCCCATCAACAGACCTATCCAGACAATGTCCAGCGTCATCGGGCGATCGATAACATTCTGGTTCGGAGGATAAGGCGGTCGTTGCATCGTATCGCGCTCGCCTGGTTCAACGGCAAGTGCAAGACCTGGCAGGCCATCCGTGACCAGGTTGATCCACAGAATCTGCAACGGAATCAAGGGCAACGGCATGCCCAGGAATGGGGCCAGCAGCATCAGCCAGATTTCGCCCGCGTTGCTGGTCATCGTGTACTTCACGAACTTGCGGATGTTGTCAAAGATGATCCGTCCTTCTTCCACCGCACCGACGATGGTGGAGAAGTTGTCGTCCAGAAGGACCGCGTCGGCTGCCTCTTTGGCAACGTCCGTGCCGGTGATCCCCATCGCCACGCCGATGTCCGCCTTTTTCAGGGCCGGCGCGTCATTCACCCCGTCTCCCGTCATGGCAACGATCTCACCGTCGCTCTGCAGGGCCTGCACGATTTTCAGTTTGTGTTCAGGCGAGACACGCGCAAAGATCGAAACATCCTTCGCGACCTGTTTCAGTTCGGCAATGGACATTCTGTCGAGTTCTTCTCCGGTCAGCGTCCGGCCCTGCGACGGAATCCCTAAGCCATCGGCGATATGCTTTGCGGTTCGTGGATGATCGCCCGTGATCATGATGTAGCGAATTCCTGCTGACTTACAGCGAGCGACCGCATGCTTCACTTCTGGGCGAGGCGGATCGATCATCCCTGTCATGCCCACGAAAGTCAGATCGTGTTCGTCAGCTACCGAAGGACCATTTAGCGGTTGCCTGCTCAAGGGCCGAAATGCGACCCCTATCACGCGCATCCCACGATCCGCCAGCCGGTTTTGGGCTACTTCGATACGTTCCCGCCACGCCTTGTCCAGCGGTTCTGCATGTTCATTGACCCAGACTTTGCTCGAGACCGCCAATACGCTGTCGACGGCACCCTTCGTGAATGCCACAAACCGCACGTCGCCGTCTTGAACCGATGAAAGCGCCCGTGCAACAGGACTCGAATCGACTTCCAAGTCGCCGTGGGCGCGGTGAATCGTTGTCATTCTTTTCCGGTCCGCATCGAAAGGCACCTCCCCGACTCTTTCGTACACCCGTTCCAGATCCGTTTTCAGCATTCCCGCGCGCGCGGCTGCAATCACCAATGCGCCTTCCGTCGGATCTCCGCTAGCGCGATAATCACCAGGTTGTTCGTCTGATTCCAGCGAGGCGTCATTGCACAGACTTCCGGCGGCAACAAGCAAGGCGAGTCCCGCGTGATCGGCGGCCAGGTAATGGTTGTCGTGCGACGTCGCGGTGCTCAACTCGTCCCGCGACGGTGCCATCAGTTCGAGATAGTCGTGCGCTGCGTCCAGCACTTCCACGGTCATCCGATTCTGGGTCAGCGTGCCGGTCTTGTCCGAACAGATTACCGTAACGGACCCCAGCGTTTCAACCGCCGGAAGCTTGCGAATCAGCGCGTTTCGTCGCAGCATCTTTCTGGCACCTAGAGCAAGTGCGACGGTTGCAACCGCCGGCAATCCTTCCGGAACCGCAGCGACAGCCAGGCTAAGCGCCGTCATAAACATCAATCGCGGGCTCTCGCCGCGAAACAGACCCAGAAAGAAAACGACCGCGACAATTAGGAGGGCGGCAGTGGCCAGCCTGCGGCCCAGATGCGCCAGCCGCCGTTGCAAGGGAGTCGGATCGCGGTCGACCGACTGAAGCATGGTGGCTATCTGGCCCAGTTCCGTCCGCATACCGGTGGCAGTGACGATTGCTCTGCCGCGACCGTAGCTGACGGTCGTTCCCATGAACAGCATGTTGGTTCGATCAGCCGTCGACAGCCTGGTTGATGGCAGCGCATCGGAGATCTTCTCCACCGGTTCCGATTCACCCGTGAGCGCTGCCTCCTGCACACGCAGGTTAACGTTTTCGATCACGCGACAGTCGGCCGCAACGATGTTTCCCGTTTCGAGAAAAATGATATCCCCAGGTACCAATTCAGTGGCCTGGATATCCATCCGCTTACCATTGCGCAGCACCCGGACGGTAGGAACGGCCAGCTGTCGGAGGGCAGCCATGGCGCGCTCGGCGCGAAAGTCTTGCACGAAACCAAGCAGCGCGTTCAGAACAATGATGATCGTAATTACGACGGCATCTTTCAGCTCGCCCAAATACAAAGACACCCCTGCCGCCGCGATCAGCATGATGACCAGCGCGCCGCTGAGCTGTTCCCACAGGATCAGGAAAACGCTGCGCCCGCCGGTCTCTACAAGTCGGTTGAGACCATGAACACTTCGTCGGCGCACCGGCTCGCCGTCACTTAGCCCGGTATCGCAATCGGACTGCAAGTGACGAGCGACGGTGGAGGCATCTAGCTGATACCATTCTTTCACGTTGCCGAGGACTCACTGGGGGTGATGCGCCATTGATTAAATCGGTCGATTGAATCGATTGAACATAGCGTGTTGCAAACAGAACTTAGCGTGTTGCATACAGGGTGCCTAGGACCTCGGAATTCTGTTCGCCAAAGCGCTGACGCGTAAGGTTGCTGGTCTCCCAATGCCTTTGTCGTCTTGGTCACGCAATCTCGTCGTCGGCCGGCCGTGTTCTACTAAAGTGTACGCCGCTGCGATATACTGTGCCTGGAGAGCACACTTTGATGACGGCGGAGTCGGCAGAGAATATCGCGAGCCTGAAAGAGAGCGAAGGTCGACTGCGCCAATTCTTGACGCCGCAGTGGATGCGATCATAACGATCGACGAACGTGGATTCGTTCAGTCCTTCAATCGGTCTGCTGAGCGGATTTTCGGATACGCTGCCGACGAGGTCATTGGGCAGAATATTTCGATGCTGATGCCAGCGCCGTATCACGACGAGCATGATGGTTATTTGCAGAATTATTTGAGAACCGGCCAGGCGAAGATTATCGGCATTGGCCGCGAAGTCGAAGCGCAACGCAAAGACGGTACGATCCTGCCGGCTTACATCGCCATCAGCGAAGTCCGCTTGCAGGATCGCCGACTGTTTACCGGGATCGTCCGAGACATTAGTGACCAAAAGCGTGCGGAGGATCGTGCGCTGCAAGCGGAACGCCTGGCAGCGATCGGACAGACGGTGACCGGCCTGGCGCATGAAAGTCGGAATGCGCTGCAGCGCAGCCAGGCCTCGATTGAAATGCTGGAAATGGATCTGGAAGGCAACCAGGAAGCGCTGGATCAATTACAGAAAATCAAGCGAGCGCAGCATGATCTGCAGCAGCTTTGCGACGAAGTCCGGAACTACGCGGCACCGATTCATCTGGATTATTCAGAATGCGACTTGCGCAAAGTCTGGCGCGAGGCTTGGGAGCATCTGGCAGACGAGACCGTCGATCGTGATGCCCGGCTGCAGGACGACGCGCTGGCGACTGCGATTCGCTGCCGTGTTGACCGTTTTCGGATGCTGCAGGTATTTCGTAACCTGCTGGAAAATTCACTGACGGCGTGCGTCGATCCCGTGAGAATCGAAATCGATTGCGAGGCGTTAAATGAAGAACGCAGCGACGAGGACCCTATCGTACGAATCACCTATCGGGATAACGGTTCGGGATTAACGGTGGAGGAGCAGCGTCGAGTATTTGAACCGTTCTTTACGACCAAGACCAAGGGCACGGGACTTGGTATGGCAATCGCCGAGCGTATTGTCGAAGCGCATGGCGGATCGATTTCCGTGTCGGACGACACGAAGGGGGTGCGCCGTGTTCTTTATCACGCTACCTCAGGTATTGAAGACCGGTGCAAGTGTGGTAACGTGATTTCCTTCAACCTGGTTGAGGCTGCTCTCCGGTGAAATCAATGATCGGCAATCCCGCCCAGCCAGACGCCGACCAGGAATGCCAGCGCCGCCGCGGCTCCGCCGATCAGAAGAGTTTCCATGCCTGATCGCAGCCAGCCTTGCTGCACGAAGCGTGCTTTCGCGGTCCCGATGGCGAAAAACGTTAGCCCCGTGATAAGGCTGCTCCAGAGGTACGGATGTGCGATTTCCGACTCACCAAGAAAACCGTAGATGAAAGTGAGAAGAGGTAACAGCCCGACCAGGACGAACGCGACCATGGTCACCAGTGCCGCTCGTAGCGGGGACGGTCCGTGCAGAGTCAATCCGAGTTCATCCGTCAACATGGTATCGACCCAGCGCTTGGCGTCCGCCGTAATGATGTCGACGGCTCGCTCCAGGTCGTCGCCCGCAAATCCTTTACGCACGAAAATTTGCCGAATCTCTTCTCGTTCACCTTCAGGAAACTGACGAATGTGCTGTTCTTCGTTCCGCCTGGCCTTTTCGCGAAGTTCTTGTTCGGTGCGAGTGCCCAGGTAGTTGCTGACTGCCATGCTGAATCCGTCCGCAACCAGATTGGCCATTCCCAACACAACGACAACGCCCGTTGAAAGCCCCGCACCGCCGACGCCAGACACAACGGCAAACGTAGTGACCGTGCCGTCAATGGCGCCGTAGACAAAGTCACGCAAATAGCTGTGTCGCGGCTTGGCGCTTAGCCGTTCACGGATTTGCTCGCGCGTATGGGAAGCAGCAAGCTGTGCTCGTTGATTTGCGTCGCCGTCGATCATCAACGTTCCTTAACTTGGGTGAACTTCACGTGTTGGATTGGGAAGGCAGTGGGAACGGTCCGTCCGAAGCGAAATTGTCGCTGGTTGTAATTCGCCGTTCTATTTTGTCGTCGTCGCAAGCGAAGGCCGCAGGCACTGGGTGACGTTGTACAACTCCTTTGCCAGCAGAACCAATAAGTCGTCGGCCGAAACGATCCCCACAAGTTCGTTATCCCGATTTTTGATCGGAAGACGACGGACGCCGTGGTCGATGAAGTACTGCGTTGCACTAAACACGCCTTGATCTTCCCAGATGCTGAGAATGTCGCGCGTCATGATCTCGCTAACCGGCGTCATGGGCCGTACGCTTTCCGTCGCCAAGGCAAGTGCCACATCGCGATCCGTCATGATGCCGATCGCTTTGCGATCTTCGGTTACGACGACGGTACCGACATTGGACTCCTTCATTTTCTGGACCGCATCACGGATTGTTACGCTCGGTTCGACGGTCACGACGTCGCTACGAAACAGCTCGCCCAATGTCATTGTGGTATCTCCGGGTCGATGGAAATGATGGCTCGGAATGCCGTACTGCGTTCGTATGCACACCCCGTGCCAGTTTGTCTTGAATACTCCACTGGCTAAACCGCTCGATAGGCGCGTACCCAGCGCCTTGGGTCGCGTGCGTTGTACCGGGCATGTGCTGATTCGCACAGTTTGTGACAAGAAAGCGCGCGGTTGGGGACGAAAGTGCGCGGTAATCGCGCGAGAGATAACTGCAGCCAACGATCGGTTTCGGTATCGACAGGCGGGTCGGCTTACGCAACGGTTACGCTACTGTCGAGATAGACGTCCTGGATTCGATTCAGTAGCTGAATCCCCTCCGACATCGGGCGCTGAAACGCCTTTCTGCCGCTTATCAAACCCGTCCCCCCTGCCCGTTTGTTGACGATGGCCGTCGATGCGGCATCGGCCAAATCGGTTGCACCGCCGGACGCGCCGCCCGAGTTAATCAGGCCGATGCGTCCCATGTAACAGTTGGCCACCTGATAACGCGACAGATCGATTGGATGCGGTGACGTTAATTTCTCGTAGACCAGCGGTGATGTCTTGCCGAACCCCAGCACCACATAGCCCTCGTTATTCTCCGGAAGTTTTTGCTTGACCAGGTCTGCTTGGATTGTCGCGCCAAGATGATTGGCCTGTCCGGTGAGATCGGCGGATACGTGATAGTCCTTGTCTTTTTTGAACGCGTTGTTGCGCAAGTAGCACCAAACCACCGTTGCCATGCCCAACTCGTGCGCACAGTTCGAAGGCCTCTGCGACCTCGACAATTTGCCGAGTCGCCTGCTCGGATCCGAAGTAAATCGTCGCACCGACGGCTGCGGCTCCCATATCGAAGGCCCGATCCACCCGTCCAAACATCACCTGATCGAACTTGTTTGGATAGGTGAGAAGTTCGTTGTGATTAATTTTGACGATGAATGGTATCTTATGAGAATACTTCCGCGCGATCGATCCTAGGACACCAAACGTCGATGCTATCGCGTTACATCCTCCGTCAATTGCGAGCCGCGCAATGTTCTCTGGATCAAAGTAGGCCGGATTAGGAGCGAACGATGCCCCGGCGGAATGTTCCACACCTTGGTCGACGGGAAGTATTGATACGTAGCCGGTTCCAGCAAGACGACCGTGGTTGTAGATGCGGGCTAAGTTGCAGAGTACTCGGAGATTGCGGTCCGTGGACTCAAAAACGCGGTCGATAAAGTCAGGTCCCGGCAGCTGCAATTGCTCCTTGGGAATCGTTTCACAGCGGTGTTTCAGCAAGTCATCGAGTTTGTTGCCCAGGAGTTCGTTCAGCCAGGTGCTCATACGACTATGTCCTTCCATTGGATTGAGTTTGAGATGGGAGCCAGACGAACGCGCTTTCCTCGAACCAGCCAACCATGGCAGTCAGTGATAAAGCAGTACGGGCACCGGACATTCATTAAGTGCCTTGCGCATTGTCGAGCCAACGAGGAACTCTGTGATTCGAGGCTGACCGTACGCACCCATCACCAGCAGCCCGGCTTCCTGCCGCGCCACCTCGCCCAGGATCACTTTTCCCGGCGATTCGGTACTGGCGATTTGCTGGGCCTTGGCGCGTACGCCGTGGAATCCAAGAAACTCGACCGCGCGATCTGTTGTTTTTGCAGACTCGACGTGTGAACCTGTGTGGACATTCAAAACCGTGACATCGCCCACCGTCTGCAGACCAGTTGTCACAAACGTGTACAATGTTCTTACGGATTGAAGGCTTCCGTCGTAGGCAATCAGGATGCCGCTGCCCTCTTGGATCGTCTTCGGGACGGCAACGACCGGTCGCGGTGCAACGCGCAACACGTTTTCAAGGGTCTTGCAGGGACGCGATTGGGTTTGGAAATGAAAGTAGGTCTGTTGGCCGAGCATCACCAGATCATATCGCTGGGCTTCCAGCAGGATCCGTTCCGTCGGGCTGCCGACATCTTCCAGCAGCTTGTGAGAAACCTGTGCCTCGCTGCAACGTAACGTGAAGGATTCCAGCAAGCCTTCAACACGCCGACGCGCGCTGCTGACCAGCTGATCAAAAACCGCATCGACGCGTCCTCCCTCGACGTGATGCTCGCCCCGAAGTTTGGGCTCGTCGATCACACCCAGGCCGACAACCAGGCAATCGAATTGCCGTCCCCATTGGATTGCCAATTCGATCGCCGAATCGGTGTATTCCGAGTCGTCCAGTCCTAACAGGATTGATTTCATAGTGCCGTAGGTTATTTCAGTGTGCCGTAGGTTATTTCATAGTGCCGTAGTTTCCTGCCAGATCACCAATCCGACGTATCCGTAGTGGTTTCACGGGTCGGAGATATTCCAGACGGATGTTAACGCCCTGCGGCAACCGGCGGCAAGCTCCATGTTTATTTAATCTAGCGGTGGCATCTCGCACACGGCGAGTCGGCAGGGCGACCTGCCGGCGTAAAATCGGTGATTTATCGGGATTAAAACGGCGGCAGGATGCCACGGGTACGCTGAAAACCGACTAAATCAACAGCCCGCAAGCAGGGCACGGGGTCTGAATCTTTGCCGCTAGGACTTTGTCAGCCATCGAATGATGGCTCAAATGTAAGACGGGCACTCTTGCCCGTCGTTGTTCTGGACGGGCAGTCCCGGCGCGCCGGGACTACTCATCAAAGCACGCCTGACAGAGCACTAGGACTCTGAGGTACAAAAATCGGCACAGCGTGATCTTGAACTCGAT
This sequence comes from uncultured Planctomycetales bacterium, assembly GCA_963844115.1. GTDB lineage: Bacteria > Planctomycetota > Planctomycetia > Pirellulales > UBA7805 > CS4-C045. The sequence continues at coordinate 100,487 of CAWJNN010000065.1, forward strand.
TGGCTGGAGAGCCTGGTCACGATCCGGTGCAACATTTGTGCCGCTGGGATCGGTTTCTTGCGATGTCGACTGCCCGAGCCGCGCGTTGCCGGTTGAACACAGTTTGCAAGAAGACACAGTTTGCAAGAAAACAAGGTGGCCCGTCCAAATCCGTTCGCCGTCGCAATGGAAAAACGAATTAAATGGTACGGGCCACCGAGATGAGCGACCTTAGCGATTTCTCCTTGTTGGACGTTGTAGGCGCCCGGAAGCAACAATTGCCAGGATGCCCAGCAAGGACAACGACATCGCGTTGGCCTCTGGTGAAGCGACGACGGCAGCGGCACCCTGCTCGAGCAAATCGAACTGCAGGTCAAAGGCCGTCTGCGTACCGCCAATAGCCAACTGGATCGCACCGACGTTCGTAAAATCGGCACCGTTACCAGAGAGGATCTCAAATGCGCTAAAAGCGATACCGTAGACCTCATTCTGGCTGTCATCGACGTTTGGTTCCAGCGAGACCTCAAGGATCGAGGCATCGTTGGGGCCTGAAAAAACAGTAATTGCCGCTCCTACCGGCAAATCGGAAAACAGCACTGACAATGTCAGTGCGTCTTCGCTTCCATCCGCGGTTAAATCGACACCGCCCAGACCGTTAGGGTCGAGACTCAGGTCGCCGTCCAGCCCATCCCAGGTAATGATAGCCTGTGCGGACGTCATTGAGCTCAGGCTCAAGTCCATCAGCGTTCCACCACCAAAATCACCTACCAAGAGCTGTGCGTGTCCTTCCGCCGTGAATTGGCGAAGAACGAGATCGCGTTCCATTCCCAGAATGGAATCGTCAACAACGAACGATGAAACCTCCAAAGGCGATCCGACACCCGTTTGCAAGCGAACGGGTGAACCATCGAACGTGTCAACTGTGACACCAAATGCCTGAACGCCCGGCATTAAGGCAGCTGCACAAACAGCAAGAACTCCCGGCAAGATTACTTGCCGAGATGAGCGCACAGAAGCGCCCAACTTCCTCTTCTCTGTATCCATTGGTCAATCCCAGGTTCTGTTCCATGCCCCCGGGCCCGATGTCGAGCAGCCTCCTTCTCACAGCGCACTCGACCTGTGAAAGTGATTATACGGAGCAACAAATTAATTGCAAGTAGTTTTGTACACATTCCACGGATCTTCGTTCAGACAAAACAACGTATTAAGAAATGTTCACTCGTGCGATCGACGCACGCATCTAAAAACAGCCCCATCCAGCAAAAAGAAACGACCCATTGCGACGGCCGGTTCAATCAGAGCGGAGGGGACGGGACTCGAACCCGCAACCGGTAAACCGGCACCACATTTCCAGTGTGGCCGCTAGCCATTCGCTTCCCCTCCGGGGCATTTTTCGCCGATAGCAGCGTGGGTCGTAGCCGCTAGCAGCGATGTTTGCCGCCTAATTCTAGCTTGACGTACGGTTTACAGCAAAGGCAGCATCGCGGAATTCGTCTGGTCGCCCTGCGGTTGTTTTGGCAGACTCTTGGGTCCTCCAGGTCAGTCCCGGATTTAGCGTGCCGTCAGCGGCTCACCCGTAGAACGGAACTTGTTCCGTTCGGGGGTCGAGCGGTCGGAGGTCAACGGAACAAGTTCCGTTCTACGAGACATGCCGGCACCGAGCATAAACCAGCACGCTAAAACACGTATAGGTTCCCGCCGCCAATAACTCACTCACTCGCCCGCCACGGCGGATTTGCAACTGGCGCGTCGTGCTTGTATCGGCAACACACAAATCGGACACTGCCAAAAACCGCTACCGCGCAAGGATGCCGTCGATATGGACCTTTCTGTTGTTGTTCCGATTTACAACGAAGTCGAGAACGTTTCGCTCTGCTATCGTGAGTTGACGCCCGTCCTGCAAGGCCTCGGCTTGGAATATGAGATCCTATTCGTCGACGATGGATCGCGCGATGGATCGACGGAACGATTGGAACAGTTGGTCCGCTGCGACGCACGGGTAAAGTTGGTTCAATTGCGTCGTAATTTTGGCCAGACGGCGGCGATGAGTGCCGGAATGGAAACGGCCTGCGGTGACACCATTATCACGATCGATGGCGACCTCCAAAACGACCCTGCCGACATCCCCATGATGCTGCAAAAACTGCAAGAGGGATACGATTTGGTCTATGGCTGGCGAAGGTGCGCAAGGACGCTTTCTTGAATCGCCGGTTGCCGTCAAAGATCGCGAACTGGCTGATCGCAAAAGTGACAGGTTTCCCCGTCCACGATCTGGGCTGCACATTGAAAGTTATGCGTCGCGAAATTGCGGAAGAATTGTCGATGTACGGCGAAATGCATCGCTTCATTCCCATCCTCGCACATTGGGAGGGGGCCCGATCCGTCGAAGTGGTTACCCGGCATCGGCCTCGTCAGTTTGGACAAACCAAGTACGGGATCTGGCGGACGTTTCGAGTGGTTTTGGACCTGGTGACCGTCAAATACATGATCCGCTATGCCGTCAGCCCCATGCGGCTGTTCGGCGCCATGGGACTGCTGGCCAGTGCGGCTGGCATGGGCAGCGGCCTGGCGGTGGTTGCTATGAAGGCGTTTGGCGGTGTCGATATGACGGGCAACCCGCTGTTACTCGCCGCCGTTTTCGCCTCTACCGTCGGCGTGCAGTTTTTCGTTCTGGGTTTGTTGGGAGAAGTCACGTCGCGGATCTATCACGAGTGCCAAGGCAAGAAACCGTATCGCGTGCGGCGGATCGTCGCCGCGAACAACGAGGCCCGCCCCGAAAAGAAGGCTGCGTAGGCGCGATGCGAAGGACGAAGGCAGCAGCGCGAAGGCAGAAGGACGGAGGGGGACAGAAAGAGCACCCCGGCTGTTTTGTTTGCAAACGGGAAAACGGTAAGGGACCCAGCGTCGGATTCAACCGAAATCCCGCGCGCCGGGAAGGTGCTAAACGGATCCCGCGCTGTGTATCTCGAATCCCGTACCTCGTTTCCCGAATCCCGTACCTCGAATCCTTAATCGTTCATGACTTTGGCCGCGCTGATCAGGTTGATGAACTCCTCGTTCGTATCCTTTTTCTCTAGCTGCTTGATCAACTGCTCCATCGCGTCGATGTGATGCATGGTCGTCAGCGTGCGTCGCAACATGGTGACGGCATGCAGCGTATCAGGATCGAGCAATTTCTCTTCCCGTCGCGTGCCGCTCTGCGAAATGTCGATCGCCGGCCAGATGCGTCGATCGGACAGTTTGCGGTCCAGCACCAATTCCATGTTGCCGGTGCCTTTGAACTCTTGAAAGATCAGTTCATCCATACGGCTGCCGGTATCAATCAGTGCGGTGGCCACAACCGTCAGCGATCCACCTTCTTCGAAGGCGCGTGCGGTCGCGAACAGCTTTTTTGGGATATCCATCGCTTTAATGTCGACGCCGCCAGACATGGTGCGGCCCGTGTTGCCGACCCACTTATTGAATGCTCGCGCCATTCGCGTGATGGAATCCATCAACAGAAAGACATCCTTGCCCTCTTCGGTGAGACGCTTGCATCGTTCGACGACCAGTTGTGATAGCCGAACATGACTTTCGACATCTTTATCGAGACTGCTGGCGACGACTTCGCCACCAACGACCGCTCGACGCATATCGGTCACTTCTTCCGGCCGTTCGTCGACCAACAGAACGACAAGTGTTATGTCGGGATGATTCTTGAGGATGGCCTGGCTGATGTGTTGCAGCATGACCGTCTTGCCGGTACGCGGCGGGGCGACGATCAGTGCCCGCTGGCCCTTGCCTAGCGGTGTCAGCAGGTCCATGACGCGGGTGGTCATGGGCTCTGGGCCGGTCTCCAGTTTCAACCATTGCTCCGGGTTGATGGGAGTTAGTTGATCGAAATTCTTGACGTTGATGTATTCCTCCGGTGGCATTCCGTTGACGGATTCAATTTCTTTGAGGCGAGGTCCCTGTTGGCCTCGGCCCCCCTGAACCATTCCCTGCAGAAATACGCCCTCGCGCAGATTGAATTTATCGATCATCGTTCCCGGCACGAAGGGATCGCTACGCTCACGCTGATAATCTTTGGTGGGGTCGCGGAGGAATCCGTAACCGTTCGGGTGCAGCTCAAGAACACCGCCCCCAGGGCCGTCAGGTACCGGTTCGCCGTTGTCGGAGACCGCATTGGATCCAGGGCCTGAGCCCCCACCATAAGGTCGGCCACCGGTACGACGTCGGTTTCGACCTCGGTCCGTATTATTTCGGTCCGTATTATTATTGGGTCGATCCGTTCGAGGCCGTCCACTTCTTTTCCGCTTAGCCATAGCTCACCTTAGCTTCTCGATAGCATTTCAGCAGACCCGAGTCTGCCTTCTGCGCATCCATGAAGACCGGGGCGCCTGCCCCCTAAAAACCTTAGATTGAAACTAGTCAGATCGGATTCTGGCGCCCTAGGCCGGGGCCGAATCCTGATTACAGATCGGGAACCATAAAGGGTCCCCTTGTTCGAATATCTACATCGTTGGGCTTCTTCAGGCCCTTCTACGCAAGGAAGTGTCCTGCGCCGGTCGGAGCTTGGTTTACGCGAGCGACGTAAGCGTTTCGAGCTAGCTACGATGCGAAAGCCATCGAGCCTTCGACAACACGTGAATCTCCAGATCCCGTAACTACCGGGAAAAATTAGAGTCCCAAAACCGGGATACACTTCCCGCCGTTCATCTCTTTAACGTGGCGGGGCGGCCCACAAGAATCTCAAAGAATCTATTCGTGGGCCAGCCGCATCTGTCATGCGACAGTGCTCAAAGCTATTGCTATCTTATTGTTGTTTTCGACCATGTCAAGTCAGATGATGGAATCTTAGTTTGGCTAAATACGGGAAAAAATGGCATTCCCTGACAGTGCTGCCTGCATTTCTATCATCGCCCATCGTTGGCATTGATGCAAACTGTACCTATCAAATGCCTTACAGGCCATGTTCTTCGGTGGCATTCGTCATAAAGCCGCAAAATCGGGCTAATCGTTAATTTCGACACAAATTAACGTCGCATCTCGACCGATAACCAGTATTGTGATTTTCGATCGGTCCATTTCAGTCCCGAATTGCAGTCCCCATTCCGAATGGATGCCATCTATGAGGCGCAATACAATTATCAATTCTCGTCGCGAGTATCGCCGGCGGATCCTTGCAGGCTACGGAAATCCAGTGGCAGTCGAGCATCGATCAAGCACAACAAATCGCTGCGCAGTCCAGCCGGCTGGTGCTGGTCCACTTCTGGTCCGCAACGTGCGAGCCATGCAGGAAACTCGATCAAAACGTCTATGATCATCCGGGTATCGGACCACAAATCGAAGCTTCGTACGTGCCGGTTAAGGTGAATGTTGAGGAGCAACCGGAGCTTCGCAGGCGATATCAAGTCCAGTTCGTCCCAACCGATGTGATTCTCGCGCCGGATGGAAAAATCGTCGCTCATCGCGCTTGTCCGCAAGATCGATTCGAATACCTGGCCGGGCTCGTCCACGTTGCCTCCGCAGATGTGGCCAACCGCAGTTCCGGGCCGCAAGGTGTTGTAAACAATCCGCCGGTGAGTAATCCCCTGGTGAGCAATCCCCTGGTGAACAATCCCCTGGTGAGCAATCCGCTGGTGAACAATCCCCTGGTGAGCAATCCGCTGGTGAACAATCCGCCAGGCGGCCTGGCCGGAGCGAATAAACTACGTGCAGGACAGCTCACCCTGGCAGAGCAGCAAGCTGGACCCGCCGCCGGAGCGCGGGTTGCTGACGCCGCCGCCGGCCTTGGTGACCGATACAAGGATTTGGTGGCGCCGCCGGGCCAACCACCCGTGCAGCAACCGCCTGTGCGGCAACCGCTCGCACAGCAACCACCGGTACAGCAGCCAATTCAACCACCGATGGATGGAGGCCGTCACAACGAGCCGCCGGTGAATAGCGACCCTGCGACTAACCCGAATCCGCAGGTGCCGAGTAGCGAAGGCGATTCGAGACGCATTTCCGCCGATTTACCGGTGTGGCCACGTCAACCGGCCGGCACGCAGATCGGTCAACCCGCTGAGCCACCCGCCACGCCACCCTTGGGATTGGACGGCACGTGCCCTGTCGAGTTGGTGGATAACGAACGGTGGGTTCCGGGTGATCGGCGCTGGGGAGCCATACATCGTGGCAAGTTGTATCTGTTTGCCAAACCAGACCATCAAAAGCGGTTCCTGGCCAACCCGGATTTCTACAGCCCGGCGCTAGCGGGGAATGACCCGGTTTTGGCGATAGACCAAAAGGAGTTCGTGCCAGGCAATCGCAAGCACGGTCTGTTCTACGAGAAACGTGTTTTTCTGTTCTCCAGCGAAGAAACGCTGGCAAGGTTCTATGAGAATCCGTTGCGATACTTGGCTGCGGCTCAACCGCCCCAAGTTCCTGACCGAGGTCTTGGCGCTCGATAACGGTAAGCGCCTACCACTCGTGCCACGCGCGTTGATTCCGGATAGAGCGACCGTCATCAAAAGCGTCAAAGGAGCTTCCTCAATCCGTCCTACTGCCGATCCCAGTTCAGCGACCGTTGAACCGCTTGGCTCCATCGATCGCGACGAGAAGTGCGCAGTTGCACGTCCATCCGCGGTTCGAATTCCCGTTCCAGCCGCCAGCGATCGGCAATATCGTCGAGGCTTTCCCAATAGCCCACGGCGAGCCCCGCGAGGAACGCGACGCCCAGCGCCGTTGTTTCGGTTACGACAGGTCGACGAACCTTCACGTCCAATAAATCGGCCTGAAATTGTAAAAGGCTGTCATTGACCGCGGCGCCGCCATCCACTTTGAGCTCCGTCAACGGAACGCCAGCGTCTTTTTGCATCGCCTCCAGAACGTCAGCAGACTGGAATGCCATCGATTCCACAGCGGCACGCGCGATATGTGCCGCCGTGGTCCCGCGCGTGATCCCGATCATCATTCCTCGGGCGTAAGGGTCCCAATGAGGTGCCCCCAAACCGACAAACGCCGGGACCAGGTAGACACCGCCTGAATCTGGGACGCTGCTGGCGAGTGCTTCGATTTGTTCCGACGATTCGATCAACCCCAGTCCATCGCGCAACCACTGGACGACCGCACCCCCAATAAATACCGAACCTTCGAGGCAGTACGTGACCTCGTTACCCAGCTGCCAGCCGATCGTCGTCAGCAGGTTATTGGCCGACTCCGTGGGGGTGTTACCGGTGTTCAGCAACAAAAAACAACCGGTGCCGTACGTGTTCTTTGCCGATCCCGGCTGGAAACATGCCTGCCCGAAGGTTGCGGCCTGCTGGTCACCCGCGATTCCCGCAATGGGGATGGAAGTTCCCAGCAGCGTTGCATCGGTTTCGCCGACAACTTCACTGGACGATCGGACATCCGGCAACATCGCTGCGGGTACGCCCAACAGGCCCAGCAGTTCGTCGTCCCACTGCAACGTGTGGATATTAAACATCAACGTCCGACTGGCGTTACTGGGGTCCGTTACATGACACCGACCGCCGGTCAGCTGCCAGATGAGGTACGTATCGACCGTCCCGAACAGGATCTCGCCGCGTTCGGCTCGGCCTCGCAACTGCGAATCGGCGTCCAGCAGATGCTTGACTTTGGTACCGGAGAAATAGGGATCCAACAGCAGCCCGGTTTTTGCCCGAAACAAAGGTTCCACGCCATCTGACTTCAGCTGCTGGCAGACGTCAGCGCTCACGCGGCTTTGCCAGACGATCGCGTTGGCGACCGGTTTGCCGCTATCTTTCTCCCACAGAATCGTGGTCTCCCTTTGATTGGTGACACCAATCGCGGCAATCTGGCTCGCTTCCAGGGAGGCCTTGCTGAGCGCTTGTCGCGCTACCTGGATCTGGGTGGACCAGATCGCTTCCGGATCGTGTTCCACGTGGCCTGGAGCAGGCAGGATTTGCGGAAATTCCTGCTGAGCGGACGCGACTGGACTTCCGTCGTGATGGAAGACAATCGCTCGACTGGAAGTCGTTCCTTGATCCAAGGCGAGCACATACTGGTCCATGATCCGTCCTGCGAAAGCCATCCCCGGAACGTTGCTGCGGACACCGGCAACAAATTTTAGGAGATCGAATCGCTGATCTCAAGCTACCCGCGTGCGAAACGGGCATCGTGCCCGACGATGGTTCGGTGGATTGCGTGGCCGCAATCCTAGCTACTTGTCTTTCAGCGATTTTTGCAGATAGACAACCTGGGCTCGTATTTGCTCCAGGTTAGGATTCAAACGCAGCGCGCGTCGAAAGCACTCAAGCGTCGAGATGCGATCATCCAGTTTCAGATAACAGCGACCCATTCCCGCGGCGGCGTCGAAATGGTACGGATTGATCTCAAGCGTCTGACGACAGTCGCGGATGGAGTCCGTGTAGCGTTTTAAATTGAAGTTCGCGACCGCTCGTTGATTCCAGATCTCGGCGAACCACGGTGCTTGTTCCAATAGTTCCGTGGCACTTTGAACCGCTTTTTCGTAGTCGCCTGATTCATTCAAGCGGATGATCACGGCCAGCTGTTTGCGTTGGTACCGGTTGCCCGCGCGGGTCCACAAGAGTCGAATACTGTTTTCTGCCAGCATCCTCACACCCCGATCGGAATCGACCAGAGCACATCCGACAACGTTGTTCGATTCGTAGTCGGCGAGCAATCCCAATGCTAACACGGCGGCCCGGCGCCGATAGCGATCACCGGCCTCTGCGAGTCGTTCCAGGGTCGGCGTGGTGTAGCGCTGGGATGCGGCGATGGCAAATTTTCCTGCATCGCGGTCGTCCAGATATCGCTCGTACAGCGCCAGCAACACAGGTGGTTTGTTAATCGAATCAAACATAGCGTACCTAGGCGGCAGCAGCGAGCGAAGTTCAGGGAATGCAAGAAAAACCATTCGAACGCGTCGGGAACCCAACTCTGGTCCAGTTTAATTGCAATGCCCACAATCGCAAACGAAAGCGGTTGAATTTGCCAACTGGAGGCCGTTTTCGTTGCCCTAACCGGCAAACTCTCTCAAAAACCATGCGATTCAATGCCCCGTCCGCCGGATCCGGTTGCCGGCAGTGCCCAATCGCAGTGGACGTTCGCCCAGCCACTTGCCGTACCCTTTGCCTGAAGATACGTGCTTCGTATTGTGCCTTACCGACCGAGCGAAGACATTCAGGATATGATTAGCGGCATTGAGATCAGCGGCATTAGACGGTATCGCAATTGGGACTAGCGACACGCGTCGCACAAGGGTGAGAAGCGATGAACACGTTTATCGAAAACCGAAGGCCGACGCGCGGCGAAGTGGTCCGAATGGTCGTCCTCATTCTTTGTGCCTGCGCTTTGGAAACGATGACGATCACCTACGCGTTTCAACAGGAAACCAGGCGCGTCTCCGGCCAGCCGCTGGGCGTCGCTGATGTCGCCGTCGCAGACGACTTTCGCCCAGAAAAGGCCGCTGCTCGCTATCAACCGATCACCGAATTCGACGTGTTCACAGCCCGTGATGTCGGTGACAAGATCAACCCTTCGGAACTGGTGGTAGCGACAACGTTGAACGGCAAGTCCCGTGCCTATCCCATCAATATGTTGGCAGGTCCGAGCCGCGAGATATTGAATGACGAATTGGGTGGGACCGCCATCGCTGCCACCTGGTGACATCTTTGTCACAATGGCATCGTGTATGTCAGGCAGTTGAAGGGTATCAAGCTGAGCTTAGGCGTCTCTGGCCTGCTATGGCATCGTAGCCTGGTGATGTACGACCAGGAGACCAATTCACAGTGGAGTCACCTGCTAGGGCGCAATGTCGGGCAAGCTCAAAGGGACCGAACTCCAACAGATTCCATCCGTGATGACCACGTGGGCTGGATTTCGCGATGCCCATCCCGACGCGACGGTGGTGATGATGGAACGAACCTCGAAAGACTATACCGATCAAATCTACCGGCCGCGAAACCGCTTTGTGTTCGGGATTGCTCAAGGTCAGCATGCGGCCGCCTGGAGCTTCGAAACGTTGCAAAAGCAACCGGTCGTTCACGGAACGTGGCAGAAGCAGCCGTTCGTGATACTATTTGACCGGGCGGCGGTCACTCCCCGGATGTATGCGACCGATGTCGACGGGCGTCAGCTATTGTTTGTGACGGCGAAGACCCCCGACGGCACGGATTCTTTTAGGGACGAACAGACGAAGTCGATCTGGAACCCGATCAGCGGCAAGGCCACGGCCGGCCCCCTGAAAGGTAAGTTCCTGACCTCGATGCCGGCGATCGTCTCTTTCAAGAAGGCCTGGCAGACGTTTCATCCGAAATCAGAAATGAAGTAGCGCTCGACGATAGGTCAATCTCTGTACGCGTCTGGAATAGTTTCGAAGACCCAACAAGTAGGCCGCGAACAAGTCCCGGCGCGGGACAGCGCTTGTTCCGGTCTACAAGAAGTCACAGCCTGTCAGCGGCGTCGGAACAACTGCTTGGCTTTTTGCAGAGCGTCGCCCAACAGGTCGATCTCTTCCAACGTGTTGAAGAAGTAAAAACTGGCGCGCGTGCTGGCGTTGATACCCAGCCGTGCGTGCAGCGGCATGGCGCAATGGTGGCCCGCTCGAACCGCGACTCCCTCCCGGTCTAGCAGCTGGGCGATGTCATGCGCGTGGATTCCATCGACGACGAAACTGACGATTCCCGCCTTGAGTTCTGGTGGTGGTCCCAGGAACCGAACACCGCCAACCGATTCCAGCACCTGATGTGCACGCTCGGTCAATATCTGCTCGTGTCGGTGGATCGCCGACAGTCCGATGGCTTCCAGGTAGTCAATGGCTGCGCCCAATCCGATGGCCGGAACGATCGGTGGCGTGCCGGCTTCGAACTTCGCCGGCAGGTCCGCCGGCTCGAATCCGGACTTTGTCACTCGGCGAATCATACTGCCGCCACCCAGGAAGGGAGGCATCGCATCCAGCAGTTCACGACGAGCGTAAAGCACGCCGACCCCGGTCGGAGCCAACATTTTGTGTCCGCTAAAGGCGAGAAAGTCGACATCGAGTTGCTGTACGTCGGTTCCCAAGTGGGGAACGCTTTGTGCCGCATCGACCAGGACCACGGCGCCGGCTTGATGTGCTTTTTCGATAATTTCCTTGACTAAACACAGTTGTCTACTTCTTCTTGTACTGCCTCCGACTCCTCAAACCATCAGTTCTCGTAGGGATACGTAGTAATGTCAAAAGAAGCTTCTCAAGAAAGCTTATAGAAAGATCAAAGACAAAAGATCCATCCAAGGCAGACGTGGCACCAAACCCACGGCGATGTAACCTCCATACCATATTGACATATGAACTCCAGGTATCCATGCGTAAGTATGGATTTCCGTCACTGTCAAACTCGTAGACTTCGTAGAGTTAAGGATAGAACCGAAAAATCCATTCAAACGTGTTGGGCGTGAAGACATAAAAAAACGTGACGAATAACGGGCACGACTTGATGAATGAACACGGGCAACGACGGTATCATCGGCTTTTTCATTTCTTCTTTCATTTCATTCAAAATCAAACAACCACAACCACAATAGAATCATATTATCGAAAGTAAAAAGAAGTAACACAAAATCAAAAAAAGATGAAAGTATCAGACATGATCACCACGATGAAGAAGTCTTTTACAACAAAGAAGACGACAACGACAAAAACGACGATGATGACAATGCAAGAGGAGGATCCTCATCCAACGAAATCATATCATGTTGTTGATTTGAAACTTGATCATCGCTTAAAACCAACATCCTATGTAACTTATGTTAATGGTGGCTCATCGTCAACAACATCAAAACGTATCACAGAATCTTTAATGAAGGATGATTCGAATAATCATACATTCTATGCTCGTGGATCATCATCTGATGGTGATGGTGTTACTACTAATGGTGATGGTAATGATGGTGATGCAACTGATTTCCGTAACGGGGATCTTGGATTTGTTTAGTGCCGTATTTGAAGCGTGGAAGAATCATTGGACGTTACGTACCACACCTGAAGATTGGTGGTTCCCTATCGCATGTCGTATTTCGAAAGCTATTGATAACGCCGCTAAACAAGAAAACCAATGTGAAGTAGAAGAAAAAATGGACCGTGAAAGGCCATATTACATTAAAGATAAAGCCGAAACGTTTCGTGATATGTTGATGTATTCTGATAAATATGATGTTGAAATTAAAATCCGTTATAACGAAAATCAAGTAATGGATTACTTTCTTTGTAAATGGGAAGAAGAATCGGGGAAGTTATTACCAACCAAGTATCATCCACCGATGGACCCATCCCAAAAAATCACGGACACGACCGACAAGGAGAAATTGGATAAGTTGTATCGTGAATTTGTACATATCGAATGTCCAGTACGTGAAATGTTTGTTAACCACGAAGGAAAAGAGCCAATCGCTGTAGAACTTCCTTTCACTACAATCTTGATGCAAATTACGACGATGTGTTTAGTGAATTTTCTTCGGAATTGAATCAAAGGATCAAGGTCCATGGATACGTAAATGCAATGGAAAATGATTTTTCGACATCCAACTCTACGCATTTGATTTCATCACAAATCAACATTATGAGTAGTCTACAACAATTCTTTGAGTACGAATTGAGAATGTGTGGCTGTGGTCTACGTGGTTTGGAAATGAATGGTACCGTCGAGGATTGGTGTGCCCTACGAACGAAATTACGAAAAGTGAAAGAACTTTTACAACCAATCGAAAAATCTCTGAAGCTTAAGGGTTGGGGTAAGTCGTCGTGGTGGGACGAAGTCGACCGTGTCTTTGAAATGTTAGAGGTTACACGTATTTTCACCAGACGATCCAAAGGTTGCCGAATTTTGGATCAATATACTATGTGATACGACTGATAAAAAGTATGTCGGTGGAGGTGGAAGTGGTTTTGGAGGGAAAAGATTGACGTCGAATTGGATATATGGTTGGTTTATTAAATTTTTACTTCGATAGGGAAAAGGTAAGATTCTTAGAAGATTTCAAGACTTAAAGTTAGTTCAAAAGACTAGCGGCTAAAACACCGTCCCCTTAAAAGTCAAATATACCTGGTGCATCCTTGGATTGCAGACGAAACAACATTATTGGCTGGAATCGTTGGTTATAAAGTGTATGTTGAATCTGACGCAACAAGTGAAAATAATTTACTTCTTCCATCACCAGTCGTCGAGCACATCATATGTGGGCAATGATGACAAATGTCGATTCACCATTATTGATTGGTGATAAGAAAAAACGACGACCATGACAACGACAACAACAGAAGGATTTGTTCCAATTAACCAAACGAAATCTGCTGACTCACTGGATTATCTAAGATGAGAATAGTAGGCAAACAAGAAGTGCTTTAAATAATATATATATATATATATATTATGTATGTTTTCTATTATTGTAGTTATATCATATTTATTTTTCTATTGTATAGTCGTCTCTCTCTCTCTCTCTTATCAACACCGAGTCACACACAGTACACACACATATCCACACACACACATTGTATCGATCACATCACACAATCTTCTATGAATCATTGTGGCAATGATAGTAATTCAAAAGCCGTCGACGATGAAAATGATGGAAAATCCAGCGTCATCAAATTGTTGTTGTTAGCATCAAGATTACTACCCAAAGTGATATTCCTCGTTCTAGTAGGTGGTGGCGGTGGTGGTGATAACAAGTTGAGTTGTTTATGAAATTCTTCCTCGAGGGACGAGGAAGAAGAATATGTACGTTGTGCTGGTTTCAAATGACATATCGTTGGACTGCCATTGGAGGGGGAGGAGGAGGATGGGACGTCCACCTCCACCACCACCACCACCACCCGCTGTTGTCGAATGATAAAAGTGCAGTGGCGATGATTTGCGTTGTTGTATGACAACGGTATCATCATTATCATCAATCTGTGAGGGTGATTCTACACTTGTCTTACGTTTATGATGACTTGTTAAGATCCCTGCAGCAGAAGTTCCACAACAACGATTCAAGGACGGTGGTGTTGTTAAACCTTCCGAAGGTTCTTTTGGTTCTTCCTCTTCCAAGGGATGGCATCAACATCAATGTTGGTGTCGTTGCACGGCGTCCTTTCGCTTGCTGTTCTTCCTCTTCTTCCCTCCTCCTCAGTACCACATTCGACGTACAAGGGACAACTACTAGTGCTACTGCTGCTCCTTTCCCTTCCTTCTGTTGTTGTTCTTCCTGTAGTTGTGGTGGTTGCCGCGACTTGTACGTAGTTTTGGGTGCTGGTGGATCATATATCATCATCGATGGACTACTACCACTACACTATTGGCATCTTTATGTTCATGGGATATGGTAGTGTTCCATGACCGATCGACATAATCGTCGACGTTTATATGACTAAATGGTCCACGAGTGTTGCTATATACTACTAGTGACATCCGGTGCTCAGCAGTAGTGCTGTTGTTGTGGCTGTTGCTGTTGCTGCTGTTGTGGTTGCTTCTTCTTCTGAAGTTGGTGACGGTAAATCCCATGTAGAACAATAGATGTTGTTGTTGCGGAGGACGTTCTTGTTCTGAATGTAGTAGAAGACATTCCTCCAGATGGTATCATCAGGAGTTGCGTCGTCGTGATAAGGAACATGTTTCTTCACGTCTCATTCGACGTTCCTTATCCATTTGTAAGATCGAGAAGGACGAGGAGGATAATACTGGTACATATGATGATTATGAACGTATAATCATAACTAGGCGACGGTGTTCCAGGAACAAATAGGTCTTGTACGGATGGACGAGGTGTTATAACGGGTGTCGTTGGTGGACTGTTCATTGTTTATGATAGGTGTGGTAGAAGCAACAGAAGTATGATGATGATGATGATTTCCTTGTTATCCGATTTCTTCCTTATGACGATCTTTCTTTCTTTCTTGTTGTTGTTGTTATTCAACTCACAATTATGCATGTCGATGCTGTTGCTTCGCCTCGATCTTATATTTTTTGTTTGTTCTCACAAGAACAAGAGTCCCCCTCAAAAAAAAAATCCGCACCCAAAGAAAAGAAGCAGGTGGAAAGATTATTTATTATTTTGTTGATAGCGAAGAATAATAATAATAATATGTCTGCCTTGCTTGTACCGTACTTTGTATGTTGATGATGATGTCGTCGTCCGTTTCTCTCGGCAAAAAAAGTAGGAATTGTATGTAAACCAAAAATAATGGTTTTTGAAA
>CAWJNN010000066.1:0-24395 GCA_963844115.1 uncultured Planctomycetales bacterium
GTGGTTTGGGGTCAGAGCTTCATTAACCATTAGTGTTGATTCCGCGTCCGGGTTTTGCTAACATGGCGAAATGGCACGACCTCTTCGTATCGAGTATCCGGGAGCGCATTACCATGTGATGTCTCGGGGGAATGAGCGACGTCCGATTGTGCGAGATGACGCCGACCGGGAAAAGCGGCTTGATTGGCTGCGTCGCACGGTGGAGACGTACGGCTGGCGTCTGCATGCTTTCGTTTTGATGAAAAACCACGACCATTTGTTCGTGGAAACTCCGGAGGCGAATCTTTCCAGAGGGATGCAGTTTCTTAATGGTAGCTAGACCAGCTATTTCAATCGCCGCCATCGAAGATCAGGCCATCTGTTTCAGGGACGATACAAGGCGCAATTGGTGGAAGAGGAAGGTTATTACCTGGAAGTCAGCAGGTACATTCATCTAAATCCTGTGCGGGTGCCTATCGTGGCTCGACCGGAAGAATATCGGTGGAGCAGCTATCCTGGCTATCATTGGTCCGGCAAGACCCTTCCTTGGGTGACGTATAAGAATGTTCTCGGGGAGTTTAGCCGGAATCTGAAGTCAGCTCGCGCAGCTTATCGGCGTTTCGTACAGGCCGGGGTGCAGATGAAACCGGCTTCTCCCTTTCGTTCTGCATTTGAAGGGCTGATTGTCGGCGGCGAGGCTTTCGTCGGTCGTATTCAGTCCCTGCTATCCGATAAAGCATCCGATTCTGGCGTTCCTGACATCGAGCGACTGCGGTCCACGCCCACCCTCGCACAGATCCAAGAAAAGGTATGCGACGAGTTGGCCATCGACCCAAGATGCTGGGCGGCAGGCCGACGTTCGGACGACGCCTCACGAGCCATCGCATCTTACCTGGCTCGACGCCACTTTGGGTACCGCTCGAAGGATATCGCTGCGGCCTTCGGCTATGCCAGTTCCGGTGGCGTCGGGCAGGCGGTCAAGCGTGTTGAATCGGGCAATGCTTCTCTGAAAAGAACCAGCCGACGCCTCCTGGGACGTCTCACTAATGGCTAATGAAGCTCTGACCCCAATCCTCTCCTCGGGAGTTCGACGAGACTCGACACTTGAAGAATATCGGTGGAGCAGCTTCCTGGCTATCATTGGTCCGGCAAGACCCTTCCTTGGGTGACGTATAAGAATGTTCTCGGGGAGTTTAGCCGGAATCTGAAGTCAGCTCGCAGCTTATCGGCGTTTCGTACAGGCCGGGGTGCAGATGAAACCGGCTTCTCCCTTTCGTTCTGCATTTGAAGGGCTGATTGTCGGCGGCGAGGCTTTCGTCGGTCGTATTCAGTCCCTGCTATCCGATAAAGCATCCGATTCTGGCGTTCCTGACATCGAGCGACTGCGGTCCACGCCCACCCTCGCACAGATCCAAGAAAAGGTATGCGACGAGTTGGCCATCGACCCAAGATGCTGGGCGGCAGGCCGACGTTCGGACGACGCCTCACGAGCCATCGCATCTTACCTGGCTCGACGCCACTTTGGGTACCGCTCGAAGGATATCGCTGCGGCCTTCGGCTATGCCAGTTCCGGTGGCGTCGGGCAGGCGGTCAAGCGTGTTGAATCGGGCAATGCTTCTCTGAAAAGAACCAGCCGACGCCTCCTGGGACGTCTCACTAATGGCTAATGAAGCTCTGACCCCAATCCTCTCCGACAATCCTCTCCGTCAAGCGTGTTGAATCGGGCAATGCTTCTCTGAAAAGAACCAGCCGACGCCTCCTGGGACGTCTCACTAATGGCTAATGAAGCTCTGACCCCAATCCTCTCTCCTGACCCCAATCCTCTCCTGACCCCAATCCTCTCCGGACCCCAATCCTCTCCGAAAATCAATTTCGACCTGCCTGATAACACGTGGAGTCTGGACAACACGAATCGTGTCCCCGATCTCTTTGAATTGGGCCGGCAAGCAGGTGAAATCGAATTTGACCGAGTGGCGGAAAACTTCTTTGTTAAACCCAAAGCGCAAGATTACGTGCCATTCACCCACGAGAACTAGTCACTCGGAGGGATTGGGGATTGCGGATTTCGGATTGGGGATTGGGGATTGGGGATTGGGTAGAGACATTTGTTTGACCCCGAGGGATCGGGACTTTCAGCAGGATGTACAGGATTATTTAAAAAGTGAATTTCTCGTCGATCACCGTCGGGCAGAGGCAATTGTGCAGCGGGAGTTTGTTACTGAAAACTTTTCAATGGCATCCTGTCGATCTTGTTGATCCCGTCAAAAAACCATTGCCTCATCCGTGTTTGATCCGTGCTACTAACGGTCGATTTTTTTCTTGCGCAAATTTGTAGGACGGATTGCTAATCCGTCTGGACGGAATGGCATTCCGTCCTACTTTGGTTGCGGCCGCAGGCCGCGCTGGGCAAATCCGTAGCTAAGAAATCTACTTTTTTGCAATCGCCTGCTGCGCGGCGGTTTCCTGCGTAATCAGCTCGGGGGTTTCCAGGGTGATCGGACCCAAGGCTCCGGCCCGCAGGTCGTTGATGAAGATCCGCGACGTACGGTCGTAGTCCACCACGCCGCCCTTCGCTAAACAACCTCGTCTTTTTCCGATGGCGTCCAACAGACTGATTTGATCGGCGGGCGTCGCGTCTAATGCGTAACGCTGTGCAAGCGCCTCGGGATAGTGCTCCAGTAGATAGCCGGCCACAAAATATGCGACGTCGGGATACTCCATCGCCGTGTCTTTGATGGCACCCGTCGCCGCGAGTCGGTAGCCGCTGTTTTCGTTTTCTATGTTGGGCCACAGGACGCCGGGCGTGTCGAGCAGCACGATGCCCTCGCCGATGCGAATCTGCTGCTGGCTCTTGGTGATCGCGGGCTCGTTGCCCGTCTTGGCGATCTTCCGGCCGGCCAGGATGTTGATCAGGGTCGACTTGCCGACATTAGGTATGCCCACGATCATCGCTCGGATAGGTTTTCCCAGGCCACCCCGATGCGGCAGCATTTTGTGGCAGACGTCGATCAGTCTCGCGATCGTTCCCGTTTGCGTCGTGGTAACAGCCCGCGCTTTGACGCCCGTCTGTCTTTCCAGATGCGATTGCCATTGCGAGGTCCGGGCCGGGTCCGCCAGATCACGCTTGCTGAGCACCTTGAGGCAGGGCTTACTGCCGCGCAGGGTCGCCAGCATGGGGTTTTCGCTGCTGAACGGGATTCGCGCATCAAGCAGCTCGATGATCAGGTCGATCTTCGGCAGCGCTTCGGTGATCTGCAACTGGGCCGCGTGCATGTGCCCGGGAAACCACTGGATTTGCATGGTGAGGACTTTTCAGATTGGGGATTTCGGATTGCGGATTTCGGATTGCGGATTGCGGATTGGGGAGACGGGGGGATTAATTAGCCACGGATGAACACGGATGAACACGGATGGGATTTGTCAGAGTGGAGCGGGCCCGGCATGTAGGAATAGCTTTTTAGACCCCGAGGGATCGGGACTTGCAGCACGATTAACCCCGAGGAATCGGGACTTTCAGCCCCGATAGATCGGGATTTTCAACAGGATGGACGGGATGTGTGAAATCGGAAGTAGAGTGAACGGAGGAAGCAGAGCAAAGAATTTCAGATGCCTTCCTATGCTACTTGCCATTTTCTCGTTCTCCGTTTCCTCTGTTGCCTCCTGTTCAAATCCGAAATCCGAAATTCGCAATCCGCAATGCCCTCGATCTTTCTCCCGCGCGAATGCGGATCATGATGCGTCCGCTCCTTCGTTCATGTCGCTTTCGACAACGGCCCTGGCGAAGCCTTCATAACCTTGCCAGATGTTCTGAGCCATCGAGTCGGGGAACACATGGAACTCACCGGAGGCGAGCGCCGCGATAATCCCGTCGGCAACCAGAGTCGGCGGTTCGGCGATTTCGCCCAGACCAGCCGCGTTGGCCATGTCGGTTGCGATCGGGCCAGGATGCACGCTGACGACTTGCGTTCCCTGTTTGCTCAGCATGTCGCGTAGGGCCTGCGTAATGGAATACGATGCGGCTTTGGACGCGCAATAGGTAGCAAAGTCTGCAAAGCTACGCAGCGAAGCGACCGAATTGAGTTGCACAAAAGCACCGCCTCCGTTCGCTGCCAGGACGGGAGCGAACGCCTGTGCCATGCGGATCAAACCCTTGACGTTGACTTCGATCTCGAAATCCAGTGCCTCGATCGCATCGGCGGCCAATGGATTGGCCGCTTGAAGAACTCCGGCGTTGTTGACAACTAAGGTGATGTCGCTGGCCGTCTGAGCTGCCGCCTTGATCGTTTCCGGTTTGCTGAGGTCGACGGCAAGTGCCACGACACGGCCACCGGAAGAATCGACCAGATCGGCCACCGATTCCGGATCACGCACGGCCGCGTATACTTTGTCCGCTCCGGCCTCCAACAGTCGCTGCACGATAGCTTTCCCGATCCCGCGATTTCCGCCAGTGACCAAAGCGGTCTGTCCTTGGATATCAAAACTCATCATCCACCTCCAAGATAAGAAAATTACCAGGCAGTAGTTTATATGTAATGTATTTGCCCGAAAGAATGATTCAGCTTTAGACACTCTAACAAAACCGGCGAGCGGTAGGCGTAAGAACGGTGCGCTTCCGCTAGAAAACCGACATTAGGACTATCAGGGGATTCACGTCCCCCGCTCGCCGGATAGTTTTGTTAATAGGAACACGATACGATTATCGGTCGCGTTGGAAATTCGACACCCATTTCTACCTAGGCGACTAGTATGACATGGTTGCCTTTGGTCTGTCGCATTTGTCTCCATGAGTTAAGGTGTCGCTCCCGGAATGACTCAATACCCTTCCAGCCGTAAGCGATTTGATCAATACAAGGCCGAGTTTCACGCGCGCGGCGATAAGCCAGGGCGAGGACACGCGCGAGATGGCGTTGCGAAACGACGCGACCGGTCCGCGCTGGAACTCATTCGCAGCTTTGTGAAACTACTCCGTGGACATCGTGGGAGTGTGGCGTTTTCGTTGGCAACGTTAACGGTGGCTACGTTGCTGGCATTGATCCCCCCGGCAGCCACGAAGGTCGTTGTGGACAACGTGCTGGGCGGGAAACCTTTGCCCGATACCGTCCCCGGCTGGGTACCCAGACAGCCCTGGCCGCTACTTCTTCTGATTACGGGCAGCGTCGTTGGGATTTCGTTGTTGAAAATCACGTTGCACGTTTGGGGCCGCTGGCACGCCACACGCGTGACCAAACTGATCCAAATGTCCGTTCGTAAGCAGGTGATCGAGCAGGCCATGCGACTGCCCCTGAATCGTGTCCATGAACTCAAATCCGGTGGCGCTGCCAGTATTCTCCGTCAAGATGCGAGCAGTGTCGGTGATCTGATTTTTGGGATGCTGTATAACCCCTGGCGGGCCGTCATTCAACTACTGGGCAGTATGTTCATCTTGGCTTGGGTTGACTGGCGCCTCTTGCTGGGGGCGTTGGTCCTCGTGCCGCTGGTCTATTTCACACATCGCACTTGGATTAGTCGTATTCGACCGCAATTCCGCGGTGTGCGTGCCCAGCGCGAGGAGGTCGATGCCTTGGCGACTGAATCGTTTGGTGGGATGCGCGTGGTGCGAGCGTTTAGCCGGCAACGGGCCGAGACAAGTCGCATCATGCGAGGGAATCATGTGATGGGCCGCCAGGAACTGTACGTCTGGTGGTGGATGAGAATGGTCGAGATCGTCTGGGAGGCCCTGATTCCGCTCGCCTCAGCCGCGTTGCTGTTGTACGGCGGCTGGCGAGTGTTGCAAGGCAATCTGACGATGGGGGACTTGATGATGTTCCTGGTGTACCTGCTGATGTTGCTGGAACCATTGGCCGTGCTCGCACAAAGTGCGGCCGCCTTTCAAAACAGCCTCTCCGGGTTCGATCGCGTCTTGGATCTGCTTGACGAGCCCCGCGAGATGGAAACCATCAAGCCCACCATTTCGATCCACAAAAAAGACTTCAAGGGACATTTCTCCTTCCAGCACGTCAGTTTCAGCTATCCGAACGCCGATGCACTGGCCTTGGACGATTTTTCGCTGGACGTCGAGCCCGGTGAGACGATCGCGCTGGTGGGACCTAGCGGCGCCGGTAAAACCACTTTGTGCAACCTCGTTGCGAGGTTTTACGATCCTACCCGTGGTCGCGTGTTACTAGACGGACGTGATTCGCGGGAGATCGACGTGGAGAGCTACCGTCGACTGATCGGGATCGTCGAACAGGATGTTTTTCTGTTTGACGGCACCGTGGCCGAGAACATTGGCTACGGCGACCGCAATGCGAGCGAAGACGAAATCCGCCGTGCCGCCGACATCGCCAATGCGACGGAATTCGTGGTCGATCTGCCTCACGGCTATCAGACGCTTGTCGGCGAACGAGGAGTAAAGCTCAGCGGCGGCCAACGGCAACGCCTGGCGATTGCACGAGCCGTTCTGGCGGATCCGCGCATCTTGATCATGGACGAAGCGACCAGCAACCTCGACACCGAAAGCGAGCGATTGATCCAGGCGAGCCTGACCATACTCACGCAGAACCGCACGTGTTTTGTAATCGCCCACCGGCTGAGTACGATTGCTTACGCGGATCGGATTGTGGTGCTGCAGTCGGGCGCATCGCCCAAATCGGCACGCACGAGTCGTTGATGGCCTCCGCCGGCAAGTACCGCGAGATGGTCGAACTGCAGACCCGTCCCGCGCAACGTGTGTAGCCAACATTGGCGAGGGAAAACAAAGGTCCATTAGCGTCCATCAGCGGTTCGATTCTTGTCTGCGATTTCTGCTTCGTAGTTTGATTGCTACCGCCTTGTGCCTCTCTCCTTGCGCATGTTGCAAACAAGACGCGGTTTCACTAGATTTGGTTGAAAGTCTCTATTGCTGTAAGGAATATTGCTGTAAGGAATATTGCTGTAAGGAAAAGGGGTTCTGGCTATGGATTTGCATGTGCGTTATGAATGGCCGGTGCATCGGGCCGACTGTACGGACTACATGTCCTTTCTTGAGGTCGACGTGGTAGCCGAGGATGAAGTTTCTGATAACCCGTTCGTCGTCGGTAAGTTCGAAATTGACAAGGTGCATTGGTCTGATGCGGAGAACGATGGCCAATCGCTGGTGCACATCTGCGACGCAGATTCCGCCGCCTGGCTGGAAGTCTATGAAATACTGACCGAGGCAGGAAAAGACGGCCAGTTGCGCAATGATCTAAAGTTGGAGGATTTCTTTGTCGAGGTCGTTTTTATCCACCATTTTCTACTGCACCCCGAAATCGAGGATCGCGTGGCTGTGATTGATGCGGCAATTCGGGCGACAACCACAGACAATTCAGTGGTCGTGACCTGGTATGACGCGCCTCACAACACACGACTCTCGGATGATGAGTTCGCCGACTTGGGATTCAAGAAGATTTCCGGGGCTTCGCTGGTATTTCGGGACAATCATTTTCGCTACCGTTTCGCGGACGCTTGTCCCCAAGGCCGCGACGTGGACTTCGAGGGCACCCAACAGCGCGAGTCGTGGGTGCTCAGTCATTGGGACGGCGACCAGCCGGACCGAGTCGTGGATAACTAGCCAAGTACTAACGTCGTATGGAATCAGTTGGGCGCGACGATTAAAACATTGCTTCTTTACCAAGTTGCCGGCGGACGATCACCCACTGGCCGGCGTGCATCATCCAATGTGCCGACTGACCGGCGATGACGGCTCCGACCGTTGCTCCGAATTTCTGGATGTCTTCCGGGGCGGGCTTTTCAAGTTCCTCGTCGCTCAACCTGTCCAGCAATGCCAGCGTGCCCGCTCGTTGCTCTTCCATCGCCTTCAAGTATTCGTCCTTGGTGCAGAACGCACTCTGATCGTCGCTGGTAGCCGCTGCTTTGCTGTGTTTTTCGGCGAAGCCCGCCGGCAGGGCAGGCATCGAATCGGGACAGACCATGTTGTTCAGGTTATGTTCGGACGCAATCAGATGGCCAAGCTGCCACGCAATGTGGTTCGCTTTCTCATGCGGACGAAGGAATAACTGGTCGTCGGTCAGGTCCTGTAAGTAGCCTTGGACGACGAATCCTGGCATGTTCAGTTCGTTTTTTATCTGGGTCGCGATGCTCATGATTTACCTTTCGTTGAATTCGATTTCGTAAGTGTACTCCAATCGTCGACCGAGAAAATGGGCCACGAAGGCGATTTGCGAGCCAACGACGGCCGGCCGCGGTGTTTTCCACTCGACCGACTTAATGTTCACATACCACTGGGGCACGTTGTCCGGGTCCGTCGAGAAGCATGCCACCTGATCTGGTGGGCAATCGATAAGAATCGATAACGAGACGTCTACCTCAGACATGCCTGATCCTGGACCTGGTTCCATTTCGGTTGGGAACATCCAGCGTAAACGCTTTGATGCCGGTCGCAAGTATGATCATGGGTCGGATTGGGGATTGCGGATTGTTGGGCACCGGCAACTGGTTGAATCGAGAATGATCGGACGGTCCGATGTGTTCGATTTCGGATTTCGGATTGTGGATTAGTCGCCGTTGCAAGTACCCCGATTGCGGCTAGGGGATCGCCCTACCCCACCGCAGGTCGACTCGTGGGCGGATCCCGCTGCGGCGGATATCACTTGCAAGTACGCGCTGGGCAGTATCAAATTAATGGGTGACGAGCGCGGGATTCCTGAAGTCTTTCCTGCTGTATCGTTCGCCTGAGGGAGACGAGAGCCGTGGAACACGATGTTAAGACCGCCAAGTGGCATGGCATCGACGGCATTGTGGTTTCCGAGCTGCGCGAGCGAGTCGAGGAAGCCCTCGGTGTCGAACGCCTGATCGAGACGTTGGACGCGATCGCACGCCATATCCGACTGCTGGTCGGCACGCATCAGAGTGCCGTCAGCTACATCCCAGACGGCGACTTCTCACGAGCCGTCCACGGCATATCCCTGAGCGAGAAGTACGAGAAGTACACGACCTATGACGTGTTGCCAACCGGCAAGGGAATTTGGGCCGTCATTTTTGAGCGTACCGAGCCGATGTGCATGACGGAGGCCGAGGTCTATGCCCACCCTCGGTTCTTGAACTTCTCTGACCTCAAGGATGAACGTGGCCTGGAGCATCCGCCCCTGCGCGGCTGGCTGGCCGTCCCCGTCATCAGGCGAACGGGCGAGGCGATCGGGGTCTTGCAACTCTCGGATCGCATCGAGGGAGACTTCACGCCGGAAGACCAGGCCACGCTCGAGAACGCGACAGCACTAATCGCTCCGACGATGGAAGCCGAGTATTTCCATGAACAGGTCACATTGCGAAAGGAGGAACTCGAACGAGCGAACGAGGAACTTGCGCAGGCCCACGAGGACCTCAAGGCCCAACGGCGGGCAGCCCTCAGCCTGGCTCAAGATGCCGAGGAAGCCAGAGACGGACTGGCCCGCGCGAACGAAGCCCTTGAACAGAGCAACATCGAGCTGCAGCAGTTCGCCTACATCGCTTCGCACGACTTGCAGTCGCCGCTGCGAGCAATCGCCGGCTTCGCCCAGTGCCTTCAAAACGAGTATCAGGGCCGGCTTGATGACGAAGCGGACGTTTATATTGAGCGGATTATCGGCGGCAGCAAGCGGATGCAGCAATTGATCAGCGATTTATTGTCGTATTCGCGTGTCGAATCGCGGGCCGTGCCGTTCAAGCCGACCGACTTGAACGAGGTGTTCAATGGTGTTCTGGAGCTGCTGCGCGCGTCGATCGAGGATGCCGCCGGCGAAGTGACTCGCGACGAGCTGCCTGTGGTACCCGGCGACCCTTCGCAACTGTCGCAGCTTCTGCAAAACCTGATCGGCAACGGCATCAAATACCACGCGGACCAGCCGCCGCGGCTGCACGTCTGGGCCGAGCGGAATGGCAACGATTGGACAATTGCCGTGCGCGACAACGGCATCGGCATCGCAGCTGAACAACACGAGAAAATCTTCGAAATCTTCCGCCGCCTGCACACGCAACAGGCCTATCCCGGAACCGGCATCGGCCTGGCAATCTGCCGCCGAATCGTCAGTCGTCACGGTGGCCGGATCTGGTTAGAATCGGAGGACGGAAAAGGAAGCACGTTTTACTTTACGATTGCCGCCCAAGGGGGCGAGGCGAGCGCACATCTCGCACAGCATGGCGGGGAGACTCAGCGAGAAGTCTTCCTTTGATCGGGAATGATCATCATGGAAACACGTGGCGGCCGTCCAGCGGAAGTTCTGTTGGTGGAAGACAGCGAAGACGATGTGTTCCTCACTCGCAAAACCTTTGAAAACGCCAAACTGGCGGTAAACCTGCACCACGTCGAGAACGGCAAGAAGTGCATGTCGTTTCTACGCAAAGAGGGCAAATATGCCGATGCGCCCACTCCCGATCTGATCCTATTGGACTTAAACATGCCGGTAATGGACGGCCGCGAAGTGCTGGCGGAGATCGTCCAGGACGACAAACTCCGCAAGCTGTGCGTCGTGATCCTCACGACGTCCGATTCGGAAAGCGACTTGTTGGATATGTACAACCTGCGATGCAGTTCCTACATCACCAAGCCGGTCGATTTCGTGCAATTCCAGCGCGTGATCGAAGAAATCAGCAACTACTGGTTCACCGTCGTCGTGCTGCCGCCGGCAGATCATTGAATGAGCCGTACGCTGCTGCGACGCGCTCCGCGCAGGTCTCGCCACCTCTGCTCTCGACCGACGCCACCGACAACGGTGTCCGGACAATTCGTCGTGGGGCGGCCTCCCAAATACCGTTATGGGCGGTCGGGAGACCACAACTAGAAACCCGCCCACAACGGAGTTGCCTCTTTTGCTCCTCGTCTTATGCTCCTCGTCTTTTTTTCTCGTCATTCTTTTCTAGTCCGCACTGAACGCTGCACAAAACCTGTGCAGCCACGCTCACCTCATTGGCACAACGCCCCGTTGCGCTTGAATTCGGTGAAGAAAAGCTGAACGTGCCGTGAAGAAGCGCTGAACGTGGATTCCCGCCTAATTTGGCCGTTTGGATGCGGTCTCTGACCTTCAAGGTGTCTTGCCCACCCAAGTCGAAGCGTAGTCGGCACGCAAAATGCGTACCCAGGGATTTGGGCACGTTCGGCTGCCGGTGTTCTCTCAACTTCCACGGGCGGGCTCGTGCGTTCGTCTTATCCAATCGGCACGGCAAGCGGAGAAATTATGCAGGAAAGCACGATCACAGTAGTTTTGGCCGGCGGCGTGGGGACGCGGCTGCATCCATTGACGGCCGAGCGAGCCAAGCCGGCCGTACCCTTTGGCGGCAAGTACCGCATCATCGATTTTACGCTTTCCAATTGCTTGCATTCCGGGATGCGTCGGGTCCTGGTCTTGACGCAATACAAGTCTCATTCGCTGCAGAAGCATTTGCGGGACGCATGGTCCGTTTTCAATCCTCGCATCGGCGAATACATCACCATTGTCCCTCCGCAGATGCGAACGGGTGAATCCTGGTATGCGGGAACCGCCGACGCGGTATATCAGAATCTGTACCTGTTGCGGCGCAGCGCGGCTGAACGGGTGCTGATCCTGTCGGGGGACCATATCTATCGCATGGACTATGCGGCCATGCTGCAGTTTCATTCCGACAACAATGCCGATGCGACCGTGGCTTGCATGAAAGTGCCGCTCAACGAGGCCTCGGCGTTCGGCGTAATGTCGGTCGATCATGACGGCCGGATCACGTCATTCCAAGAAAAGCCAACCCAAATTCGCCACATGCCGGGCGACGCGGACCACGCGCTGGCGTCGATGGGAATCTACGTGTTTTCGTGCCAGGTGCTCTGCGACATTTTGGACGACGACGCCGGGAAGACGGACTCGACGCATGATTTCGGCAAGGACATCCTGCCGCGGTTAATCCATAGCAATTCTGTCTATGGCTATCAGTTCGGCGGCGAGCGGGGTCGCGTGCGTGCCGATGGTTATTGGCGCGACGTGGGTACGATCGATGCTTACTACGCTGCGAACATGGACTTACTGCAGGCGGAACCGCCGATCAATCTCTACCAGCCGGACTGGCGGATTTGCGGTGTCGAGGGCCAGTCGCCGCCGGCCCGCGCAGTGCCGGGAAAATCCGGAGATCGTGCGACGATCGACAACGCGATTCTGGGTGCCGGGACGGTGGTTGCCGGCGGAGCTGTGCAGAACTCGATACTTTTTCAGAACGTACGCGTTGACCAGCGCGCGGTCGTGTCCGATTCGATCCTGTTCGACGACGTCGAAGTGGGACCAAGCGCGCATCTGGAACGCTGCATCGTGGACAAACACGTCAAGATCCCGCCCGGTACGCGGATTGGTGTGGACGGTTACCGCGACAGCCAGCGGTTTATCGTTTCGGATGGCGGCATTGTTGTCGTGCCCCGAGATTATCGCTTCAACAGCCTCGCCAGGCCGCCAAAGCCGAAGCGACTGTTCGAGCCGCCGCTCGTCTCGAAAAAGGCAACGGCCTGAGGGTCTCGCGATGGGGCATCGAAGACGCGTTTGATTTTGATTTGCATGACGAGTCGCAATTCAAAATTGTTTTCGAGGTCGGAGAGGGGGCGCTGGTAGCATCGGAACCCGCCGCCATCCCCTCGCCGCAACAGCCGCTCTACGACCTTCCCAACACCGGGAGCTTGCGAAACCGATCTTGGCCACGTCTACCTGGTGTATCATCAGGGCTATGAACAGGGATTAGCCGTTTGGGCGCTAGCCACGGTTCGTTGACACAAACCGGGCTCGTGCCCAAACGGCTGAGCCAGTGAACCCCAAAATCAAGCGGATCGGATGACGTCTTTGCCCATCAACAGCTGTAGAGGTTTCGGTACTTTGATCGAACCATCGGATTGCTGATGGTTTTCCATCAGGGCGATCAAACCTCGGCTGATCGCGATCGCGGTACCGTTCAAAGTGTGTACGAATTTGGTGCCTTTCTCGCCTTTGACCTTATAGCGGATGGCCAATCGACGGGCCTGATAGTCGGTGCAGTTGGATGTGCTGGTAACTTCACCGTACTCGCCACCTTCTCCCCTGCCGGGCATCCACGCCTCCAGATCGTATTTGCGGTAGGCGGGGCCGCCTAAATCGCCGGTCGGGATATCAATCACACGATACGGGATCTCCAGTTCGTCAAAAAGTTCGCACTCCAGCCGTCGGAAGTCTTCCAAAATGGAGTCGCTTTGGTCCGGCAGCGA
Source organism: uncultured Planctomycetales bacterium (assembly GCA_963844115.1). GTDB lineage: Bacteria > Planctomycetota > Planctomycetia > Pirellulales > UBA7805 > CS4-C045. The sequence continues at coordinate 13,160 of CAWJNN010000066.1, forward strand.
GAAGGCAAACATCTCGACCTTGGTGAACTGATGGACGCGGTAGAGTCCCCGCGAGGCCCTGCCTGCCGCGCCTGCTTCGGTGCGGTAACAGTGACTGATGCCACACAGTTTGATCGGCAACTGCGGGGCTTCCAGGATGGTGTCCGCATAAATACCGCCCAACGTAATCTCCGCGGTTGCGATTAGGTTCAAGTCTGTATTCTCAACACTGTAGATCTGCGTTTCCGGGCCGCGAGGAATGAAACCCACTCCCTGCAGTATTTCGGTCCGCGCCAGGTCAGGCGTAATGACCGGAGAAAAGCCCTCGCCGATTAGTTTTTGCAAAGCGAAGTGCTGCAGGGCCAGCTCCAAGAGCACGGCATCGTTTTTTAAATAGTAAAACCCCTGGCCGGCGACTTTGCTGCCACTCTCGAAATCGATCATTTCCAGCTGTTCACCGAGCTCGACATGATCAAGCGGCGTAAAATCGAACTCCGGGACCGGCGTTTTGCCGCGTCCAATTTCCGCACTGTTCTTTTCCCCGCCAACGGGGGCGTCGGGATGAGAGAGGTTGGGAATCAGCCGTTGCAGTTGATCGATATCCGTTTCCAGATCGTCGACTTCTGCCTGTACACGGTCCTTCTCCGTCCGCTTCGCTCGTCCCTCCTCCTTCCGCGCTTCTCGTTCGTCCGCATCCTTGGCCTTGCCGATCGACTGGCTGATCTCGTTCGCCTGCCGATTCAGCTGCTCGACTTCGACTTGTTTTTCGCGGCGTTGCAGTTCCAGTTGACGCAGTCGCTGCACATCAACGGTCACGCCACGGTTTTGGCAGTTCTGTTCAACCTGTTCTGCGTTATCGACGATAAATTTGCGATCGAGCATGGTGGAGTCTGTGTCGAGTGATCGGTAATCAGTAATCAGAAGATCGGTGGTCAGTAAATCCCGTATCCCGTATCCCGCATCCCGCATCCCGCATCCCGCATCCCGTATCCCGCATCCCGTATCCCGTATCCCGCATCCCGCATCCCGCATCCCGCATCCCGCATCCCGTATCCCGCATCCCGTATCCCGCATCCCGTATCCCGCTCAACCCTCTAGCTTTGCCAGTTCTGCCCACAGGTGGGCGCTGGACTTGATGCCTCGATGGTAGTCGGCCAGGCAGAATTTCTCATTCGGGCTATGCGTGTTGTCGTCGTTCTGCCCCCAACCGAGCAAGAGGATGTTGTTGCTCAGCTTGTCCGCAAATTCCGTTACGATCGGGATCGATCCCCCTTCGCGAATGAACACTGGTGAGCGATCAAAGCCGTTTTCGATGGCCCGTGCGGCGGCCTTAACGTACGGGCTATCTAGGGGGACTAACAGGCCGGTTGAACCGTGGAATTCCTGTAACTCGTAAGTGATTCCAGGCGGACATCGCTCTTCCAAAAACGCTTTCAGTCCGGCAGAGACATTTTCAGGTTTCTGGTCGGGAACGAGGCGGAAGCTGAATTTGGCCGACGCCTTGGCCGGCAAAACGGTTTTCGCTCCTTCGCCTTGATAACCGCTACACAGACCGTTCACATCCAGGCAGGGACGTGCCCAGCGCCGTTCCAGCGACGAGAATCCCGCTTCCCCAGTCGTCTTTGCTACTCCAACCATTTCGAGAAAGCGTTGGTCGCTGAAGGAAAGCGCCTGGAATCCTTCCCGCTCACGGGTCGTTAGCGGCACGACATCATCGTAAAAGCCCGGCAGTTGGATCTTGCCGTTCTCGTCGATCATTTCGCCCAGCAGTCCTGCCAGGGCGTTTGCAGGGTTGGTCACGGCCCCACCAAAGGAACCGGAATGCAGGTCGCGTTTGGGACCGACCAGGGAGAGTTCATAGTAAGCGATACCACGCAAGCCGTAGGTAATCGCTGGCTGATCGGGCGCAAACTGACTCGTGTCACTAATCACGACACAATCACATGCCAGTCGGCTCGCATTTTCGGCGAGATATTCCTCCAGGCACACGCTGCCGATCTCTTCTTCACCTTCGATGATGTATTTGACGTTAATCGGCAGACTTCCCCTCGTTTCGATCCAGGCCTGAGCACTTTTGACGTGAGTCAGCATCTGCCCTTTGTCGTCGGTGGCCCCGCGCGCGTAAACGTTGCCGTCGCGCACAGTGGGTTCGAAAGGCGGCGAGGTCCACAGATCGACCGGATCGGGAGGTTGGACGTCATAGTGTCCGTAAACCAAGGCGGTCGGAGCCCCTGCTACGTGGGGGGCGGCGGCATAGATCAGCGGACAGCCGGACGTCTCGATCAACTCCGTTTCGAAGTCGAGCCGGCGAAAGTGGTCTGCCATCCATTCGGCCGCACGTCGAATATCCCCGCGGTGCGTGCTATCAGCGCTGACGCTGGGAATTCGCAACAATTCACACAGGTCGTTCTCAAAAGACGATTTATGCGATTGCAGGTACTCGCTGATATCGGCCAGTTTCCCGTTCGGCATCAACCTGGCTCCCGTCGACGTTTCGCGTTCTGATGGTGATGATGGTAGAATATGACGTTGATAGAATATAATGTCTGTTCCGCGATTCGACTATTCACCTCTTGTTTGTTAAAAGAAATAATCACGATCGCGAAGTGAAAATGAACGGTAAGCGGGGATAGCAATGGACGATATTGCAGTTGCGGTTGTCGAGCCGAAAAGAAAGCGTCGTGTCAGGCCAGATCGGCACACCAAAAAACAGCCGCGGTACAATGTGCTGCTATGGGACGACGACGACCATTCTTACGGGTATGTCGTTGACATGCTCCGATCGTTGTTCGGTTTTGCTGATGAGAAAGGTTTTCAATTGGCCTCGGAAGTCGACAACCAAGGCAGGGCGGTTCTATTAACGACGACCAAGGAACACGCCGAACTGAAGCGCGACCAGATCCATGCTTTTGGCCACGATCCGAAGGGGTCGATGTCGTCCAGTATCGAAGCAGAAAGTTGAGAGGGTAGAGGTGAGAGGCGAGAAGTTTGGGGGATATTGCAATGAGATGATTCTGTTCCTTCGCAAGCCGCCACCAACGTACTCTGGAATTATTCATTCGCCCCCGCCGCAGTTACAACCATCTCCCTTCCCCCGATCGTCTTTCACGATCTAACTTCTTACCTCTGCGATGTCCCTGAAACTCAAATCGGTCACCTTGGGTTGCAAAGTCAACCAATACGAGACCGAACTGGTGCGCGAGGGGCTGGTGCGTAGCGGTTACGTTGATGCAACCGATCAACAACCGGCGGACTTGTGTATCGTCAACACGTGTACGGTCACGGCAGAAGGTGACGCGAAGAGCCGCCAGGTCGTACGCAAATTGGCACGGAACAATCCGGACGCTCGAATCGTCGTGATGGGATGCTACGCGACGCGGGCACCGGAAGAGCTGGCGGCACTACCGGGTGTTGTCGAAGTCGTGACGGACAAGCGTGAGCTGCCGGACCTGATGGGACGTTTTGGAGTGGTTGATATTCCCCAAGGCGTGTCGGGGTTGGGCGATCGACATCGGGCTTATGTCAAAGTGCAGGACGGCTGCCTCCTGCGCTGCAGTTTCTGCATCATCCCCCAGGTCCGCCCGCAGATGTATAGCCGCCGCCCGGATGAGATCATCACCGAGATTGCGAGACTGGTTACCAATGGCTATCGCGAAATTGTGCTGACCGGAATCCACCTGGGACACTACGGCGTTGACTTCAACCGGAATCTCCCCAAACAGGACTGGACGCGCCTTTCACATCTTGTCCAGCGCGTCGCCGAATTGCCTGGCGACTTCCGCTTGCGGCTTTCCAGCATTGAGGCGACCGAAGTAACCCGCGAATTGATATCCGTCATGGCGGCTTTTCCTCAGAAGGTGTGTCCCCACCTTCACATTTCGATGCAAAGCGGCAGTGATCATGTGCTGAGAAGGATGCGACGGCGGTGGGGAAGCCGGCGTTACATTGATCGTTGCAAGCTGTTGCAGCAGCGATTGAGCCAACCGGCCATTACGACGGATATCATCGTCGGCTTTCCAGGCGAGTCGGAAGAGGATTTCGAGGCGACCTGTGCGGTGGCGAGGGAGGTCGGTTTTTCGAAAATCCACATCTTTCCCTTCAGCGCGCGCAAAGGAACGGCAGCGGCCGAGATGCCGTCTCAGTTATCAAAGAAGGTCAAGCAGCAGCGAGCGCGGCGACTGGCCGCGGTGGAAACCGAACTGAAAGAGACGTACTTCCGAGGTTTGCTGGGCCGACATCTGCGAGTGCTGGTCGAAGGGCGCTCGAAACATAGCGAACCGCTCGGCGACCCGTTGCTAGCAGGCACCTCCTGCCGCTATGCACCGGTCGATCTGCCGGCGAATGTCGATCGACCGGCGAATGATTTGCTGTCGACTGATCTGCTGACGAACGATCTGCTGACGAATAGGGTGCGGTTGGGTCAGTTTGTCGATGTGACTGCCAGCCGCCTCGTCAACGGTCGCCTGCAAGGCGACGTCATCGAGCCCGGCGCGGTAGGCGCACCGTCATCTCGTCATGGCTTCATGGCGGCGACTTCGGACCGCACGGATGGGTCCATATGACATGCTGCCGTTGCATGCGCGGGCCTCCACTTTTTGGCATTGCCTGTCCTGCCAAATTTGACATGATATGCCCCCTCGCTGAACCTGGACCTGAATGCGACCAGGACAAAACGCCTTTCGGTAACGAGGTGGGTTGCAAGAAACTACGGCGCAGTCGTGAACGTCTACTTGATCGCCATCGCCGCGACGGGACTAACGCTGGGATGGGTCTACGCTTTTCTGCTGGGTTGCCAGACCTGGGAATCGCGCAGGTATGCACGTGGACGTCGACAACATCTGTCTCCCTTGAAGGATGACCAACAGCGTGTCGCGTTGTTTATCCCTTGCAAGGGATACGACCTGCAGCTCACGGAAAATCTCACAGCGCTTTTCAAGCTGGACTATCCGCACTACCAGCTCGTCTTCATTGTCGAAAACGACCAGGACCCTGCCTTCGAGACGATTCACGAGCTGATTCGTCGACGCCCGGAAGTACCGGCACGAACTGTAATCGCGGGCCAGTGCACCGACAGCGGCCAAAAAGTACACAACCTACTGGTTGCCACCGATCAAGTACCGGCCGACGTCGATGTGTTGGTCTTCGTCGATTCGGATGCACGTCCTCATCGTGGTTGGCTTCGCTGTTTGCTGACCGGGCTCGCAAAAGATGGGATCGGCGCGACGACGGGTTACCGCTGGATGCTGCCGCTGCGACGGCGATTTTCCAATTATCTTCTGTACAGCATCAATAGTGCGACGGCCGTGCTCTTCGGCCGCGGCGGTCCGGTGCCGGTCTGGGGCGGCTCGTGGGCGATCCGCCGTGAAGTGTTCGAAGCGATCCGCCTGCGCGATGCGTGGCGCGGAACGTTGAGCGACGATATGGTCGCCAGTCGCGTGATCTACCAAGCAGGTTACCGCGTATTTTTTGAACCGAGATGCGTCACCGCGTCGCCGGTCGATACCACGATGCTGGGCGCGATGGAGTTCCTGCGACGCCAATTCCTGATTGGTCGCAAGTACTCGTTCCGCATGTGGAGCGGCGCTTTCGCGGCGCAAGCCCTGTCACAAGTCGCGTTGTGGGGCAGTCTGGCCGTTGGAATCTGGGCGGTGGCCGTCGGCAATACACTCGGATTGCTGGGCTTTGTAAATTTCGTCGCGTTATACGGTGGTACGGTGTTTCGCTGCTGGCTGCGTCAGGAAGTGGGACGACACTGCTTTCCCCGCAGGCAGGAACAGCTCACCCACGCACGGTGGTTCGACATATTGGCCGGGCCGGCGCTCGGTCCCTTCAACCTGCTAGGGTTCGTCAGCTCGTGTTTCGGCAGTTGCATCACCTGGCGAGACATTCGCTATCGAATCCATCGCGGCGGCCAGATCTCACTGCTCGACGACCCTCGCAATAAACCGGTCATTTTGTCGATGAAAAATGCGACTTCCGCGCCGTTGGAAAAGCAGCACCACGCCGCCTGAATTCGACGCAACAAATTCCCGGTTGTAGTAGTACTCCTTTGGGGTACGCGAAACGACTTCGCACCACATTGCGGTAGTGCAACAGGCCGTGTGGCTCGAAGCATCGACCGACGCTATCCGAGCAACTCTCTCGCAGCATCGAAGACGCTATCCAACATCGGCTCCGTCAGACGTCCGGTGAACGTATTCTGTTGGCTCGGGTGGTAGCTACCCAATAACCAACGGTCTTCGCTCAACGCAACCTTCGCTCCGTGGGCGAATTTCGGGAGGCGTCCGGAATGCCAATTCTTCTGGACGGCGTAACCGACGGCGGCCTTCCAGCCGATCTGCCCCAGTGCCACGAAAACACGCACGGGCAGCAGAGCGCAGGTCTGATCCAACCATGGTCGACAAGCGTCGACTTCGTCTCGCGTCGGTTTATTATCGGGAGGGGCGCAGTGGCAAACCGCCGTAATCGCACAGTCGGAAAGTACCAATCCGTCCTCGCGCGACGTCGCTTCCGCCTGGTTGGCAAATCCTGCCTTGAACAACGCACGAAACAGCCAGTCGCCGCTACGATCTCCCGTGAACATCCTCCCGGTGCGATTAGCCCCATGCGCGCCGGGCGCCAGGCCAACGATCAACAGCCTTGCGCTTGCATCGCCAAAGTTGGGAACCGGACGTCCCCAGTATATATCGTCTAGATAGGCGCGCCGCTTTGTCTGTGCGATAGTCTGGCAATGCGTCCGCAACCGTGGACACCGGTCGCACGCGACGACGCGTTGATTCAAAGAATTCCATTTCCGGTCGGCAGACGGAGACGTCATCGAAGACCCTATCGCAAATCTGGCCTGGCAAGGCCGACTGTTTCGCGGGGTTTAAGCACCTGGACCGCTAACGGCTAAAGGATGTTGGCCAACTGGTCCACCAACTGATCAAACCGTTCCAGTGCGGTGGCAATGGGCTGCGGGCTGGTCATGTCGACGCCTGCATCCTGCAGCAATTCCAGAGGGTACTTCGTGCATCCCGATTTGAGAAAATTCAGGTAGTCGTTCAGCTCACTGCGGCCACCGCCTGTAACGCGATCGGCTAGCGCGATCGAGGCCGACATTCCTGTTGCGTACTTGTAGACGTAGAATGCGCGATAGAAATGCGGGATTCGCAGGCATTCCAGTGTCGTGAACTCGTCAATATCCAACTGCGGCCCAAGGTACCGTACAAGCAACTCACGGTAGACCTCCTGCAGCGACTCCAGCGTGAGCGGTTCGCCCGCCTCGCACATGGCATGCGTTTTCTTTTCAAACTCGGCAAACATCGTTTGTCGATAGATCGTGCCGCGGATATTATCGATTTCCCGATTTAGCAGCATCGCCCGTTGAGTATCGTTGCGGGCCTGTTCCAGCAGATAACGCGTTAGCAGCTGTTCGTTGAACGTACTTGCGACCTCGGCGACGAATATCGTGTAGTTGTAATACTGATAGGGCTGATGCTTTGCTGAATAGTAGCTGTGCATCGAATGGCCCGCTTCGTGCGTCAGCGTAAACACGTCGTTCAACACTTCGGGCTGAAAATTCATCAAAATATAAGGTTCGCCGTCAAACGACCCCGCGCTGAACGCGCCGCTCGCCTTGCCACGATTCGGGTAGCGATCACACCAACCGTTGTTCAAACCTGCTCCCAGAATCCGACAATAGCTGCTCCCTAGCACATGGAGCGATTTGATGACGACGTCGACGGCCTTCTGCCAGGTGTGGCGCATTTTCGCCTCCGGCAGCAACGACACATACTGGTCGTACAGAGAAAACTTCTTTAGCCGCAGTCGCTTGTTACGCAATGCGTAGTACTTGTGTAAAGCGGGAAGGTGATCGCTGACCGTCGTGATCAGATTGTCATACACCTCCAGCGGAACGTTGTCGCGAAACAGCGCCGATGACAACGCACTTTCGTAACGACGCGCCTTGGCATAGTAAACGTCTTTTTGGATGGAACCGGTCAGTGTTGCGGCCAACGTATACCGGTTTTCGGTGAAGCGGCCATAGTATGTTTCGTATGCTTTCTTGCGAACCGATCGATGTGGCGACTCGACAAATTTCGATAGGTTCCCATGCGACAATTCGATCGCGTCGCCCTTTTCGTCGCGGATGACGCCGAATCGCATATCGGAATTGTGCAGTTGTTCGAAGGCATGATTGCAAGCCTGTGCCATCTCACTTTGCATCGCCAACAGCTTTTCTTCGCCTTGCGACAAGGTATGAGGCTTGTATCGCACCAGCCGCTCAACCGACAGCCGCCAGGGTTCCATCACCTTATCGGCGAGGAATTTTTTCAGCCGAACGTCGGGGATGGCGAGAATTTCAGGTCGGATAAAACTGGCCGCCTCATCCGCTCGACCGGCAATATTGATGTACCGGGCCATCATGCCCTGGTAGAGCGAGTTTGTTGAGTCTTCGGCGGTCTTGAGATGAGCGTAGTAAGCAATTCGCTCGGCGGCGCGGTCCAGATCACTGTCGAATTGCAAGCAGGCCGCCAACATGGCGGCGCTCGTCGATAGTTGACCGCGATACTTGTCGTAACCGGCAATCTGTTTTTCCCACTTCGTGAACGCTTTCTCCCACGGCCGGTCCCCTGGGAAAAGGCTGCTTAAATTCCAGCGGTCCGAGACAGAGACTTTGTCGCGCGGCGGCAGGCGGTGGACACGGTTCTTTTTACGCTGTTTGACGGTAGCAGACATGGGAAAGATTGGGGATTGCGGATTGCGGATTGCGGATTGCGGATTGCGGATTGGGGATTGGGGATTGGGGATTGGGGATTGGGGATTGGGGATTGGGGATTGGGGATTGGGGATTCTGAGGGCGCGGGGGTTGTATGGTAAACCGAAGCGCCGGCACGAAAAGAGGCTACGCACACGGTTCGATTGCTGGCAGGCGTATCAGGTTAGTGTCGAATGCCGCAATCCGCAATCCACAATCCGAAATCCGCAATCCAAAACCTCGCTCACCACTGCAGCAGGGCGGTGCCCCACGCCAGGCCGGCCCCGAAGCCGCTCAAAACCACGCGGTCACCTCGCTTAATTCGGCCTTCGCGATACGCTTGATCCAAGGCCAACGGAACACTGGCGGCCGAGGTATTTCCGTACAGGTCCACGTTCACTACCACTTTCTCGCGCGGGATTCCCAAGTTGTCGACCGCCGCGTCCAAAATGCGACGGTTCGCCTGATGTAAAACGAACAGGTCAACGTCATCCAGCTCGACATGCGCGGCACTCAAAACATCCGTGATCGTGGACTTGATCAACCGAATCGCCCACTTGAAAATCGGGCGTCCGTCCATCTGGAGATAGTTCAAATTGTTATCGATGACGTCGACGGTATTGGGAATTCGCGATCCTCCCAGTTTTCGGCACAGCAATTCGGTCCCTGAGCCGTCGGACCCCAGGGTGTAAGAAAGCAATCCCTGATCATCTCCACCCGACGCCAGCAAAACTGCTCCCGCGCCATCTCCGAAGAGTGGATACGTTTTCTCGTCGGCAGGATTGGAAATTCGGGAAGTTGTATCCGCCCCGATGACCAACGCCAGATTGCTGTTTCCGGTTGCGACAAACTGCATGCCCGTGACCATGGCATACATGAAACCCGCACAGGCGGCTGAAATATCGAACGCCGGGGCGTTGATTCCCAACCGGTCCTGGACAAGACAGGCAGTTGCGGGGACGGGCATATCGGGTGTAAACGTGCCCAGCACCAACAGATCAATATCATCCGCCGTCACGCCGGCCGACTTCATACAGGTCTCAGCCGCCGCGATTGCCAGATCGCTGGTTGCCATATCCGGCGGGGCGTGACGACGCTGTTCGATACCCGTACGCTGAATGATCCAGTCCGCGTCGTACCCTCGTTCCGCCAGGTCTTCATTGCTAACTATGTTGTCAGGAACATAACTACCGATCGAGACCACCTGGACACCCGTCAAATGACGAATGCGGCTCTGCTTGGCTTGGAGGACGATTTTTTGCTTGTGCATTGGACTTGGCTGAGCGACTGGAAAAGCGCGACACCAGGCGGCCGAGGGGACCTTTAACAGTACTTTTTTCAAGCGAATTTCACAAGCCCAGACAGGGTCTCTAGAGCGTTCTTAAGTGAAGTTATGTAGTCAAGTTATGTAGTCAAGTTTTGTAGCGATGTTCGGGCTTTGTTATAGGTAAGTATTGGCCGCCTTGCGAAGCCAGCATCCCACCATCTCGACTCCACAACGCTCCCCGTTTAATTGTACGAATACAGCAACGCGTTACCGCGTTTGCCAACCTGCTTTAGCGCCGACGTCTCGCGCATAACATAGGCAATTCGCTGAGCGATCCCGCGTTCCGTCTTCAAGCGACTTGCCAGTTCGCCCGTGTGAAAGGGGCACTTCATTTTGATGCGCGGCAGCAGCTTCCAAAGGTCGGTCGCTTCCGCAATCCGGCACGAGTTTCGGACGGCAAGCAGTTTCAGATCTTCGACCTGAAAGTCGTTATCCCGCCGGTAACGTCGCCGCCCGTGGCCCGGATAGCGCCACTCTTCAACGTCCACCAACACCGCTTCGATCGCCAGATTGGGATGCGGAAAGACCTCGGTAAAGTAAACCAATTCGTCAAACAGATTTAGCAGACAACCCCGCTTCGGGCTCTTCCGTCGATCAACGACGGGTCCATCCTTCTTTTTGCGTTTGACGAGTCGCTTGCTGGCGATGATCGGTTTGACGACCAGCACCTGATGGTCTTGCACCAGGCACCGCACCTTATCCCGGATCGCCGCCAGCGATCCGTGTTGGATTTCGATCAGCCAGTCTTGCGCGATCGCGTCGATTCGATAATCACCCCAACTCACTTCGATCTGCTGAGAATCGTCTGCGTACAACGACTTGAGCTCACGATGCAAGGACGTTTCCATAACAATGCGCAGTCGTCAAAAACGGGGTAAAGGCCCGTAGTCGTATCGACGAGCGCCGCGGGACAGCATGAACAACCCTGACCAATCCGAGCGGTCGAACAGAAGAGCACGGCAAGCGTGGCGGTCACGGCGAGATGGTTAAGCCATCACTGAAAGCAGGTGCCGGGGATTAGAACCGCGGAGGCACGGAGGATACAGGGTCGAGTCGCGGAGCGCAGGAAGGGATTGCTGACAACTTAAACCGCGGTTGCCTACCTACGTCCTCTCCGTGTCGTCCGTGCCTCCGTGGTGATTCCGAACGGCGAAGTCTTCATTCCGTTGGCGGCTCGATACCAAAGTCCT
>CAWJNN010000067.1:0-60522 GCA_963844115.1 uncultured Planctomycetales bacterium
TTTTGTTTAGGCGGCGATGGTTGAGGGGTTGGGAGCGTTGGGGTGAAAGGGATGGCCGGGACGGTTGTCGAGGTACGTCCTGAGCCGCTCGTCGTCGCACAACGCGGCGGCTCGGATCTGCAAAATCGCTTCGCCGCTGGCGCCGTCGTCCCAAAACTTCTCCGTGCCTTTCACCCGCATGTTGACTTCCTTGACCAGCGACTCCCTTAACGACGATGTCACCGGCAGACCGGTCTGGCGGTACTGCGGATAATTCATCCGCGACGCGTTGTTCTCGAAGTAACCAATCGCGTCCGCCAAAACCTTGCGGGGATCCGTCTTCTCGCAATCCTTCGGCGGCAGGCCCAGTCGCATTTGATGCTCCTTCATTTCCGCGATCACTTGTTGGACTTGGCCGCTCCAACAGACCCTGGTCCAGCCCAGGTGATCTTCCCAGCGACGATCTACATCGGTGTGCAGACAGCGGGCCGCTTCGTACAGGTGTTCGACCACGTGCACGAAATCGAGGATCGGTGTGAAGTCGGAAAAGTGACGCTCTTGAATCGTCCAGTTGTAAGGTAAACCGTCGCTGACGAAAGCCTGTTTGCCGGCATGATAAAAGCCACGCGCATCGGCTTCGACTTCCATCAGACGACCGAACGCAGTGCTGTCCAACAGAGAACTGAGGCACGTGCGGAACAGCGGCTTCGGCCGCCACTGGTCAGCGGACGTTGGCTGCGCCGCTGCGGACGCTTGTTCGGCAGCGACCGGTTCCCCAGCGGCTTGCTGCGACGTATCGTCTGCCTGTTTTGGGTCTGCCTGATCGGGTGCCACACCCGACAGCAGCGTCTTCATTTGCTGGCGATTGGCGAAGCAAGCTGGCAAATCGGGATGCGGATCGCAGGCGAAAGTTTGGCTTTGCATCCGAGAAAACAAGGCGTTTTTGGTTTCACGCCAGTGGGGATCATGAACGCCCCGGCCACCGCCTTCGGTGCGAGTCTGCATCCGTCCGCCATCGATGCTGACGCAGGCCAAGGAAATCGGCGTCTGTGGCAAAGCATGTTGGCGGGGCAGCGGCCCGTTGAAATACGCCGCCGCCTGTGCGTCACGTTCGACCGCCATCTCCGTGCCGATCTTGACGGCCGTCTTGTTCAAGCCCCGCCCGCTCAGATCGATGCCACCCAACGTTCGCAGCAACAGTCCGCCGATCGCATACGACGGAGCGTGCGCCGCCGCGATCACTTTCTTTTCCAGCACTGCGGGGCTGGCCGAACCGCCATCAATTCGCAATGCGATGCGTGCCGGGAAAAAAATCTCGCCGGCAAGGCGAGCAACGACAAGTCGGTTCGCGAAGTCCCACTTCGCCGTCCGAAGTCTGTAACGGCAATTCGTGAGGCGTCTCTTTCGGCGGAGTCTTCTCGCCGCAAGTCGGGCAGGTCTGTTCGTCTTGGAAGTGAGTCGCGTGCTGGTCGGCCAGATGTTCATCGACCGCCCGGGCGACCATGCGTCCAGCTTGATGACCGAACTGTTCGATCTGTGCGAAAGTCGTATCGCGTGGTGGTCCCTGCTCACCAAAGCCATGCGTTGCCAGCAACGCTACCAGTTCATCGAACTTCTCTTTCGCCTCGGGCCGCAAATCCAAATCCTCGTTTCGAGCTTCCTTGCTCATGGTAGTTTCCTTTCTAAAGACTCCTATTTACCCAGATCAATCAGGAATCTACTTCCGCAAGCCAAAATCCACCATCCCGAATTCCAACCACCCCGCACGCGCGCAGCCCGTTCCTGCACCCTGAATCAACCGGTACGAAGGTGATCGCTATTCAATGACGCGGTCATGGGGTAAAACGAGATGAGAATGAGGAGCAACGACCGGTTTCCTCGCCGACTTGTTCGGTGCGGATGGGCAACGCTCTGGGGCTCTCTGGCAAATTGACCTTGTCTTGCCAATCTCCCGCGTCGCGTCGTCGATCCCTCTCGTCTCGTCAGAGCACATGAAACAAATCACGTATGTAGAACCTGGCGCGATCAATCAGGTGCCACGGATATTGGATCGGTTGGGCGTCGAGTCGGTGTTTCTCGTTCATGACCCGGTTGCCTATGCAGTGTCGGGTGCCGAAGCCATCCTGGAGTCAATCTGGGGTGAGCGTGTTGTCCAGCGTTTTTCGGATTTTGAGGTGAACCCTCGACTGCCGGACGTCGAGGAGGGTATTCGGCGATTTCGTGGCGGCAGTTATGAAGCGGTTGTTGCCGTCGGCGGCGGTTCTGCGTTGGATGTCGCCAAACTGGTGTCCGTGATCGGGGTCCACGAGCGGCCGCCTGTGGACCTGATCCGCGGTGCAGAACAGATCACGACGGACGGGCCGCCGCTGATAGCGATTCCCACAACGTCCGGAACGGGCAGTGAAGCGACGCATTTCGCCGTATGCTATGTGGATCAGGCAAAATACTCGGTCGCTCATCCGTACCTCCTGCCCGAATATGCCCTCGTCGACCCCGACCTGACTCACAGCCTTCCGCCACGACAGACCGCCGCCTCAGGTCTGGACGCTTTCGCGCAGGCCGTCGAGTCTTTCTGGTCTGTGGGAGCAACGGAATCGTCGCTCGAATTCGCCACGGAGGCGCTCCAATTATCGCTCGACAGTTTGCAGGACGCGGTGCACCGGCCAGACGCGAAATCACGGGCAGGGATGAGCAAGGCAGCACATCTGGCTGGTAAGGCCATTAACATCAGCAAGACAACTGCGCCCCACGCCATTTCGTACACGATTACGAAACAATTCGGCGTGCCGCACGGGATGGCGGCTGCTTTGACGTTGGCGCCAGTCTTGCGCTTCAACGCCGAGGTGACGCCGGCAGATTGTAACGATCCGCGTGGTGCTGAGCATGTTAAAGACCGCCTTCAACAGTTGAGTCGCTTGCTGGGGTGTGATGATCTATGCGACGCGCAGGACAAGATCACGGCATTGGTTCAGTCCGTCGGCGGTCCAGTTCGATTGCAAGAGGTTGGGGTCACGACCGATCAGCAGGTCGAATTGATTGCCTCTCACGTTAATGCGGAACGCCTGGCCAACAATCCTCGGCGGATAACGGCGGAGGCGCTGATGTCGCTATTCGAGGGGATTCGGTAGCGAGCGAGTAGCGCCTGTTCTGGCTCGACGCGTCAGCGAGGGACCAGGCTACGCGTGTCGTCCCTCGCTCACGCGTCGGGTTATGATATTTTCGACAGGAACGACCAAATAAAAAAGCCGGCACCCGTGGTCGGATGCCGGCTTTCCATCGCTTTAATTCCATGACGCTGGACTTAGCGCCGGTCGGATCAAGTTATTTGTGCTTGATGAATCGGTACTTGTCGTTCTCGTAATCGAAGTCGCTGTCCGTCAGGCCCGGATTGATCTTCACGTTGACGTAGGTGTACTCTTCCACCAGCAAGGGCTTGCCACCCTCTGTCGTGGGCCACTCGTACGCCGTCAAGCGAACGGGGACTTGAAGTTCCTTGTCGATGAAGATACGAGCCAGGTGGTACTTGAACTCTTCTCGCGGGATCGGGTGTTTTACCTGAATACAGGTCGTGACGCGGCCGTTAATCTTGGCATTCTCAAACGTCTCGACTTCACATTCGCCGTAAGCTATGTCGTGTTCGCCGACTTCGATCAACCGCGCGATCAAGGTGCGGAAACCGAAGAAGGTGATCGGGTAACGATTGTCGCGCATGGCGAGTCGCCCTTCGGGGTGAAGGTAGACCTTGCCAATCAGTGATTCCGCTCCGCTTCCGGCATGAGCACAAAGTTTATTGTTGTATTGTCCGTCGATGTAGATAACTTCGTGCCCCTTCTTGCTTCTGGGTGCCAGGAAGTAGAGGTAGACGCTGAACGGTTCGTGACGCACCTTGGCGAATAGGTATTCGCGTTCCAGTAGTTCGCCGTCGACGCGTTCACGTTTGATCAAGGTACATGAATAGCCTTTGACTTCTCGATCGATTCGGGTGAGTTCGCCCCGAGCGTAGTCCAGCACGGAAGCGAGGGGGTGTTCGCCGGTGGTATGTTCGGGTGCGTGACCTTCGGCGTGAACGGGAGTGGTCGAGCTGGCGAGAAGAAGGCCCGCGACGGCGAGCGAGAAGAGGCATGGCGAGCACGCGTTGAGTATTCGCATTATTAGATCCTTCCATTAAGTTCGTTTTAGCCCTGCATAGCACGTGTGGGCATAAGCAATCGCGTCCTGGTGCGAGAAAGCGATCGATGGGTCGCCGTAGGCGGATGGGCAACCGATTAGATGCTTTGTTTCTAGTGCCGAGCGTGTGAATCGCGTTTGATTATTATCGCCCGCGCAGCGGTGCTAGCGTTACCTCGCCGCTGCCAACCTGCGCCTCTTACTCAGCCGTTGTGACACGGAATTGTGACAGGGAACTGGGACACGGCTTGGGCGTATCGGTTTCGCGTATTGTGACGGGTCTTTCACGGCAGATCGCCTCTCTCGCCCCCGAACGGCCCGCACAAACCGTCCACGCTGGATGTCCGGCCCCACGTAGGCGAGCCTCTCCGAACTTACGCTTCGGGTAATGATTGTCCCCATCAGGCGCTGGCGTGCGAGGCATTTACAGGGCCGGCATTTAGCCCCAGAAGGATGACACGGAACGACGAATCTGCTTGCGTTTCGATGTCCGCGAACCGGCGCCCGACGTTTCTTCGGCAGCCACATTCAAGGCGGTGCGGCAGTCGAAGTGGCATTTTACGTGCGCAGGAAGGAAGCGCGTCAGCTGAGCAAGGCCATTCCAGTCGTTGCGGCGACTGCGAGGACTTTCGTAGCGTTGGGGGAAGTAGACATAGAGCCAGCGTTTGGCGCGCGTTAGCGCGACGTAGAACAGACGTCTCTCCTCGTCAACCTGCGCTGCGTTGTCGGTCGACATGTCCGAGGGGATGTGACCGTCTGCCGCGTGAACGACGTAGACGGCGTCCCATTCCAGTCCCTTGGCGGAGTGGATGGTGCTGAGAATCAAATAGTCTTCGTCACGTAACGCTGGGCCGGCCAAATCGGCCGAGCTACTGGGTGGATCGAGCGCCATGTCCGACAACATTGTGCGTCGGTCCGCAAATCGCGTTGAGAGCTGTTCCAGTTGTTCAATATCGCGAAGCCGCGCGGCGGCAGCATCGTACCTGGCTTCCAGCAGGGGTTGGTACAAGCGACAAATCGCACTTAGTTGAGCCGGCAGTGGCGGGCACTTGGGCGACGTTAGTTGGCGCAGCAGAGTCGTCAGTTCTTTCCACTCGTGCCGGATCAGTGACGGAACCTTTTCCTTTTGCCAGCGACCGAAATCGCCACCGGACTCAATCAGGCTATCGACCAGACGGTGCGCCGTCTTCGGGCCGATGCCCGGCAACAACATGAGAAATCGCAGGCCGGCGACGAGATCCTTGTAGTTTTCGGCGAAGCGTAACAGCGACAGTACATCTTTGACGTGGGCCGTTTCGATGAACTTCAATCCCCCGTACTTGACGTACGGAATATTGTGCCGGGTTAACTCGCCCTCCAGGATGATGCTGTGGTGTGACGCACGGAACAGGACCGCCTGGTCACGCAACTGAAGTCCCTCTTCGCGGCGTTCGAGAACTTCTCGGACAATTTCATCGGTCTGTTCCCATTCGTCCTCACATGTAACCAGCCGTGGCTTGTTGCCCTCCTTGCGAGTCGACCACAGTTCCTTGGCGAATTGTTCCGTTGCTTCCGCAATAACGTGGTTGGTGGCGGTCAGGATCGGTTGGGTGCTGCGATAGTTCTGCTGCAATTTAATGATCGTTGTGCGCGGGAAAGTCTTGGGAAAATCGAGAATATTTCGCACCGTTGCCGCGCGGAAAGAATAAATGGACTGGCAGTCATCGCCGACCACGGTCAGGCCGGAACCGTCGGGACGCAGATGATTCAAGATATCGGCCTGGACCTGGTTTGTGTCCTGGTATTCGTCAACCAGCACGCTATCGAAACGTTCTCGGACGGCAGGGCTTGCCAGATCATCCATCATCAGGCCACGCCAGAACAGCAACAGGTCGTCATAGTCCAGCACCGCGGAACGGTCCTTGCGCTCCACGTAATTCTTGAACAGCTTTTTCAGCGGGCCTTCGTAATCAAGGCACCAGGGGAAGTTCGCTTGAAGCACCTCATCCAACGGCAACTGGGAATTGACGCAGTTGCTGTAGATCGCAAGACAAGTTCCTTTTTTCGGAAACCTGGTTTTCAAACTGGTCAGCCCCATTTCGGTCCGCACCACGTTCATCAGGTCTTCCGCATCCGAGCGGTCGAGGATGGTGAAGTCGGCATCGAGGCCGATGGCCGCGCCGTGCAGACGCAGAAGCCGGCAGGCCGTGGCATGGAACGTACCGCCCCAGACGCGACGACTCGGTGCTCGATCACGTCCGTCCTTCGCGTGGGTTCCCAGCAAGCCAGCCACTCGACGCAACATCTCGGCCGCCGCACGTCGCGTGAACGTCAGTAGCAAAAGTCGTTGCGGCGCGACGCCACCGTTGATCAGGCTGGCGACGCGGTGAACCAGCGTATGAGTTTTCCCCGTGCCAGCCCCGGCGATGATGAGGAGGGGATCGTGACCGTGACGGACCGCTACCTGCTGCTGTTCGTTCAGGCGAGCTAGCAGTGCATCCTCGGGGCTGGACGGAGGGCCTACTTCTTGGCTGTCTTTTCCGCTGTTTTGATCACTATTTTCAGCAGCGTGCATCATGGATTTTATTGTAACAACTTTGCCCTCGCGAATTCGCATCAAGAGGCGAGATTGATGAAGCGCAATTGATATTGTCTTCCGCGACATGGCTTCGTTATCTTGTCGCGGAAAGTATCTCCTTCATTACACCACGCAACGCTCGAAATCGACCCATGCTAGCACCGCAGACTAACCTTCCGCAGGCCCGTCAATCGCTCGTTCCAGAAACCATTGAATTCTACGAGCGGCGTGTCTTGCCCGTATTATTCGAACACCTCGATCGCGCTTTTCCTGAATTTCATTGGACGCGAGCCGACCACGGCTGGAAAGGCAAACTGCCTGAGACCGCGAGTGGCAATGGTCGCGTCGCCGATCACTCGGTGCGCTGTCGCCAACCTTGGGGGTTCACGGACGCCGGCGGGCTGGCGGTCAGTTGGTTGGCCTACGTGGGCGGCGATGAGGCGTTTGGCAATGGCGACCTGATCGCGGCCGTTCGTGATTTGGCCCGCCGCGCGTCGGTTGATGAGTCATCCTTAAATGGCCGTTGGACGACGGAGAACCGCCGGGCGACGCAGGCTTACGAGCGGCAGCGGCAATTGCAAGAGGCGTTTATTGCTTACTGCCACTTACAGCTCTGCAGCAGCGACGGTCACGCGGCGCTGGAGTACTTACAGCGTGTCCACGGTATTAACGGCCACGAGACGGCGTATTTTCCGCTAGGTTTATACACGTCCGCGGATGACGTCAGCGATTACTTGCGTCGCGTCGGTTTTAGCGATGCGGAAATAAGCGAATCCCGCGTCGTTCGTGATGTACGTCTCGCGAAGCGGATTATCATTCCCTGGCGAGATCGTTGGGGCAATATCCGGACGGCGGTCGCCCACGAAGCTTCCGGCAATTTGAATGGCCTGCCGCGACAGCTCTATCGAAAATGCGACGCGA
The DNA here is from genome assembly GCA_963844115.1 of uncultured Planctomycetales bacterium. Taxonomy (GTDB): domain Bacteria; phylum Planctomycetota; class Planctomycetia; order Pirellulales; family UBA7805; genus CS4-C045. The sequence continues at coordinate 7,625 of CAWJNN010000067.1, forward strand.
CGAGCGACGCCTTCGGGTTGGATTTCTCGTTGCGGACATCATCCGGTGGCTTGGAACACCTGATTCTGGTCGAAGGACTGTTGGATATCGTCTACTTCCAGACCCACGGGCTAATGAATGTCGCGGCCTTCGGAGGACGGGGCAAGGTTCCGACCAGCGAGCAGTGGGAACGCCTGGCCGATCACGGGATTCGCCAAGTGACCCTGGCGCTGACCGACGACGAAGTCGGCTGGGAACGTACTCTCGCAGCACTCGGGAATTCTTATCAAGCCGAACGGTCACCGCAGGTATTTGCCCTGGCCCCAGGCGCGCTCGGTTCAGCCCGCGGCGCAGCGATTTTTTCACGACTGAATGGAATCGGCCGCTTACGCCACATGGTGGCTCAAAGGCTTCATGGCTTTCACTTTGTTGCCGATGCGTTGATCCGTGAATACAAGGACGGTCAGCGCTGGACCGATGCCGGGCTGATCGACTTACTGCACGATGCCATTGAATTTGACGCGCGTGTCTATACGGGATCACGTGAATTAGAGCTCGAACGGTTTTTCTGGCCAGCGATCCTGGAGGCCGTTGGGGCTCGCTGGGAAGCAGTTCGAGAACTCCTGCGACGTCCATTGGCCCCGGTCATGCCGGTGCAGGTTCGCGAGGTCCCCCGAGAGGTCGAGCGTCCTCGGCGCGTTATTCCGCTTAAGCCGACGGTCCTCGTGAATCACCCGCCGGCCGTTGATTTCCGACAGGTAGGACGTGAGGCGATGCGTCCCGAGCCAGCATCCAAGACCGCACCGCACCCTGAATCTTTGCCAGTGGATGTCGTCAGGCTGGCTTATGACATTTGGGAGCGAAAAGGTCGGCCCACGGGTCTGGATCGGGAGTGCTGGCAAGAGGCCATGGAGATCGTTCGCGACCGTCAACTGTCCGGCGAACGCATCTACGCCCGCACAGCCTAAGGGGCGGGCGGGACTTTTTCAGCAGTCTCCGTTGGGTCGCGGTTAAACTCTATATTCTAGACGGTCGACGTCCGGGGCGGCGCCTTCGGGCGTCTCGTCGCTGGTCGGATCGAACCATTCGTCCTTGAATTCGGTCCGGCAGTTTTCCCCTGATTTCTTGCCCCGTTCGATGGCCAGATTGGTTGTCAGGGCGATCACGGCGTCCGCCAAAGCGACTTTGGGGCTGCAGCGTAAGGGCACGGAGATTTCCTGGCCCCCATTTTTTTGGCCGATGGCCCAGGCCCAGTGTTCAATTTCTTCGGTGTAGCCGCGACTAACGGTATCGCCTAATGCCTGGCGTCCGAGGCTGGCGTCGAGGGGGACGGCGTCGACTTGCTTGAACTCTGGAGCTTTCTCACTGCCGCCGACACGAACATGCTGATTCGCGTCCCATTTCTGGAACAGTAGAACTTCTTGCTCCTTGTTCAAAATCAGGGTGCCCTTTGTCCCTAGCACCGTTTCGCCGTACTCGCCAAATCCGTTGCCATTGATTGACGAATAGGAGACGACGATTTTTTTCTCCGGAGCAGTTTCGGCATTGTACTTGGGGCCGGGGAATTCGAACGAACAGTAAACGTGGTCGTCGATGTCGCGATCGTGGGGAAAAATGTGTCGACCCCCGACCGCCGTCACGGTCAGGGGACGCGCTTTCTGGCCGTCTGTGCGCAAGGCACTGATGAAGATTCCTGCCGCGTCCAACTGGTGGCTTCCCAATTCCGCCATCAAACCGCCACCCGTACGGTCCCATAAACGCCAGCAGATCAGCTCTTCCAGCGCGGGAATGGTTTTTCCGCCAACTTGGTGATCGACGTAGCCGTAGTCCTTTACCTTCGTCGAGATCTCAGCATCTTTCAGTCGGTGCGTAAGCATGGACATGCGATCCTCTAGCGCCGACATGTCGTACTTGTGAGGATCGAGCTTGATAATTTCCAGATATCGCTTGTTGACGGCAGCCAGTCGCGTTTGGTGATCCTTGACCTTCTTGAGTAACTCGACCTGCAACATCCCGTCTGGGGCTTCCTGTTTCGCCAACTCGGCTAGCTGTTTTTTAAGGTCGGCAATCTCCTGAGGTCGGGAGATCAGTTCCTCGTCGAATTTCGCCAGATCCTTCAGATGTTTCTCATTCGTAACTTTTGCCTTGGCTTCTTTTTTAACCTTCGCGAAACTGGCCTTCGCCTCGGCCAGGGCCTTCTGGATCTTCTCCAGGTCGTCGTGCATCTCCGGATCGGTGGGTAACTGCGGCTGCCAGCTGTCGTTGCCCGGAAGATTGCCGCGATGCCACTGGGCGCGAATGTGGTGAATATCGCCGATCAGGTTTTTCTTGATCAGCGCCACGGCGTTATCATACAAGACGCTGTAATGACGCTGGTGGCCGATCGCCAGTAGTTTGTCTTCCGTTTCGGCGACACGAGCCATCTCTTTACATTCGGCGACGCTATGCGCCATCAGTTTTTCGCAGAGTACATGTTTGCCCTTACGCATGGCCTTGATCGAGGCGACGGCGTGCAAATGCAGCGGTAGCGCGATGATGACGGCCTCGACATTGCCGTCATCTAGCAGCCCTTCGTAGCCGTCGGTGTAAACCTTCACTTGAAGGCGCGCTGTTTCTTCGTCCAGCCATCCGTAGATCTCCATTAAACCAGGCCGAGCACGTCGGGAATTGGGTGACGTCTTATCGCCATGAAACGCGCGATAAACGTTGTACGGGCGGATATCCGCAATGGCGACGACCTGGACAAAGTCGGGATTCAGTGCCCCAATCAGCACCCCCCCTTCGTCACCCGTTCCAATGACGCCGATCCGAATCGGTTTGGCAGGCTTGCCGTAACCAAAGTATTTACTGCCGAGTCCTTTTTTGCTGGCGAGGGCACCGCGTACCGATTCAGTCAGCAGCTTGCCTCGCGTCAGCTTGCTGCCGATCGCGGAATAAAAATTCGCCTTGCCGATGTCGCGTTGTTCGGGTTCGAGCTTCATACTTTGTACTCCGGTCGATTCACATCGGGCACGACGTCTTCGGGCGTTTTATCGCTGTTGAAATCAAACCACTCCGGATCGAATTCGATCCGGCATTCCTTGCGAATTGCCATGTTGGACACCAACGCGATGACGGCGTCGGCCAGCCCTGTCTTTGCGTCGCACCGGGGAATGGCCGTGGGATTGCTCTGATTGCGGATGCACCAGGCCCAGTGCTCGATCTCCTCGGTATAGCCTCGGCTAACCGGCCCGGTGTCCTGTTTCGCGGCGGTCGCCGAATAACCACTTTCCGTTGTGTCCAGCACGACCGGGCCCGCCTTGGCTGCCTGAACGGCCGTATTTCGGTCGGTCAACAACTCCATGTCGCGCTCGCGGTCAATGATGACGGTACCCTTGGTACCCATCACGATTTCCCCATAGCCACCGAAGCCGTTGCCGTTGATTGACGAATAGGTAACGACGATTCGATTGTTATTGGGATCGGATTCAAAATCGGGCGCGGGAAATTCGAAGGCGCAATAAACGTGGTCATTCACTTGCCGATCGAGCGGAAAGGTATGCCGGCCACCGACGCCGACGACGGTCAAGGGATGAACCTTTTTCGTCCCGTCGCCGTGCATCTTGCTGATAAAGATGCTGGCGGCGTCCAGCTGATGGCTACCAAGCTCGACCATCAGGCCTCCGCCGGTTCGTTCAAAGAGTCGCCAGCGGATGAGTTCCTCAAGCGGCGAGAGCGTGATCGACTCGCCGTCCGGCTTGACGAGTTGGACGGGACGGTAGCCGTACTTTTCCGCGTCGACATGTCGGTCCAGCAAACGAAGTTGTCGCAGTCGCTGGCGCGAAACAGTTTGCTGTCGTTTTCCGCTGACTCGGCTATCCCAAGCGTCCGCATCTTCTTTGACGATGTCCTGCAATTGGTCCAGCAGTTTGGCAGACTCTTTTTCGTCCTTGCCAAGCGCCTTTTGCATTTCTTCGTCCGGCAGCGGAGGTTGCCAGGTATCACTGCCAGGCAGGTTGCCGCGATGCCATTGCGCGAATGTGGTGAATGTCGCCGATCAAGCCGCGACGGATCATATTGGCCGCGTTGTCGTACAAGACGCTGTAGTGGCGCTGATGGCCGATGGCAAGCACTTTGTCTTCCGAAACACTATGTCGGGCCATCTCTTTGCACTGGTGAACGCTATGGGCCATTAGTTTTTCGCACAGCACGTGCTTGCCTTTACGCATCGCTTTAATCGATGCTTCGGCATGCAGGTGCAGGGGCAGTGCGATCAGGACGCCTTCGACGGAGTCATCGTCCAGCAACTCTTCGTAACGATCGGCGTAGACGGTAATTTCACGGTGCGCGTCCGCTTCGCTCAGATAACCGTACTTGCTGATCAGGCCGGGCCGAGCGGCGAGCGCGGCGGGACTCGATTCGTCTCCATGAAAAGCGCGGTGAATGTTGTAGGGCCGGATGTCCGCGATGGCGACGACCTGGACGTAAGCTGGATTGATGGCACCAATCAACACTCCGCCTTCGTCACCGGTTCCGATCACCCCGATGCGAACCGGATCTCGCACGCTGCTCTCGTAGCCAAAGTAAGCCGAGCCGAGCCCTACGCCGCCCACGACACCGGCAGCCACACCCCCGCGCAGAAACTCGCGGCGAGAAAAGTCCCCGCTTTCTTTGCCGGTCGGGTCCGTTGTTTTGGTAACAGGTTCATTTTTCGGCTGGTGCATCAGGCGTCTCCTTGACGGGAGGACGAACAGCATTTCAAAAGCGCCGGGCAAAGAAAGTAGTCCAAACCTGCCCACCGGCCCGCTCCGACGGCCATCAACAAGAAACATCCGAACATCATCACAATTTGGTAGCCGACCAGCTGGTAACCGACGTCCCAGGGCGGCCGCGAAAGAATTACCATCAGCACAAACGCGCCGGCACCAAACGCAGCCAGCCGCGTCAACAATCCAACCAGCAGACAACCGCCGATGGCAAAGTGCGTGTATTTCAGGAACCAGTCAAACTTCTCCAAAGCGGATTTTTCGATGGGCACGTGTCCTGAACGATTTCGCTGATCATCCGTGGCCACCGCTTGTAGTTCGTCCTGATACTCACGCTCGATATCTTCGACGGCGGCCTGGATCTGCAGCGCTTGCGCACTGGTCGCAGCCCGCATGGCGCCGATCCGCTGTTGCTCGAAGGGCGTGTCGTCGGCCGAATGGCTCGCGCTCATGTTCTCCAGGCGGTACAGCTCGTGACGGTACGCTGCCAGGTCCTGATGCGCACCGGTGAAGTGGTCATTCAGCCGGCCTGTATAGTAAGCAAAAAGTTTCGCCGCTTTGTCTTCCTGTTCTGCTTCGTAGGAAAAGTGGTTGGCAACTTTTTCTTTGTACCGCCCCCAGTCGTCAACGATCTGCTGATACCAGTCGGCATAGACGCGCCGTTCGAACTGCCGCCATTCCGCAGGCTTTGCCGTCGCATCGTGCGGATTCGGCTTGTCTTCCAGCGGCAGAGCCATCAGGCGGCTCCAGCCGTGGAAGTCCGGCAAGCCGGCTTTAAACCAATCGGCCAGGAATCCCTGAGCTCCGGAAAGGAAGGTGGCTGACGTAAATTCGCGATTCAAGTTCTTTTCGCGGGCGCCGTTAAAAAAATACCAACCGATCGACATCCGCATACCGACTAAACAGATGATCGCCAAAATGAATAGGTAGTACGGATTCCGGTCGTTGGCAAACGGAGCATTCATAGCGGCGTCAACATCGTAGGAGAGATGCCGGCGTGGTCGACGCTTCCGTGGTCGTTGCCGACAGATCGGTTTTGGCGGGGGCAGGTCATTCCAGGGACTCAAGCCGCCTTCAGCCGGTACCTCTGCGGTGGGTGGCTTTTGTGCGTGGCGCACGGCGGCAGGGCAGCATTCGCTGCGGAACACGGATATTATTATAGGCTTGTCTGCATCTGCCAACCAAGCGATCGGTCGAAAATATGCATATCGTCCTATGTTATCCGGTCGAAATGAGGCACATCGATCAGATTCGGTCGGCTGCGCCAGGGTGGGAGGTGATCGATGCCGGGCAGGACAACGTCGCACAAGAAATCCGCGCCGCGACAGTTTTCTGCGGCCACGCCAAAGTACCTGTGCCGTGGGACGAGGTCGTGAGGGACGGATCATTGCAGTGGATCCAGTCTTCTGCGGCCGGTTTGGATCACTGTCTCGTGCCTGCCGTGGTCGATTCCGACATTATCGTGACCAGCGCGTCGGGGGTGCTCGCCGATCAGGTCGCTGAACACACGTTGGGCTTGATCTTGGCCAGTTTGCGAAGCCTTCCCGAATTCTTGCGCGCCGAACATCAACGGCAGTTTGTACGCCGTCCAACGAGGGATCTGCACCGGGCGACGGTCGGAATCGTCGGACTGGGGGGCGTGGGACGCCGAGTCGCCGAAGTCCTTGCCCCCTTCAAGACCCGTATCATCGCCACCGATATGCATCCGGGTGATCAGCCGGACTATATCGATCAACTACGGGATGCGGGACAGCTTAACTGGCTTCTAGCCGAAAGCGATATCGTTGTGTTGAGCGTGCCGCTGACCGAATTCACACGTGGCATGATCAACGCCGGAACGCTGCAGTTGATGAGGGCGGGTGCCCTGCTGGTTAACGTTGCGAGGGGCCAGATTGTTGTTGAGCACGATCTGGTCGCGGCGCTGGAAAGCGGGACGATTGCGGCAGCCGCCTTGGACGTGACGGAAGAGGAGCCGCTTGCCGAATCGAGTCGTCTGTGGTCCTTGCAGAACGTAATCATCACGCCACATGTTGCCGGCCAGAGCGCGCGGCGGGCCGATGACATGACGGATTTTTTCTGTGAGAACCTTGGCCGATTTCAGGAAGGACAGCCGCTGGTCAATCGGGTCGATAAGACGCTGGGCTACCCGGTACGCTCGTAAAGGACCAGGATTCGAACGATTGCAGAAACGACGGCATAGTGGCCGGACGACGGACGTTGATGCGAGCAGTCCTTCGTGGCGGTTCGCGGCGGGTGTCCCCGCGAAGTGGCGAAGTTCCTGAGGGCTGCCGAATCGACGGGGAAGTATTCATCAATTTCCACCATTCCGCGGGACTTTTCACGAAACGGCGGAAATCGAACGGCTGGCGTCCGTGAAATCGTTATTTAAGGTATCGTGGATTCCAACTAAAATAATTGGACCAACTGTCCCGACGATAGGTTGACGCCGATTTAGGTAAACGAATTCATGTCAACAACACTCAACCAGCTACAACAGACGGTTACTTTTGGCGGTCGTCCTTCCAATCGCTGCCCTCAGGAACTGCTCGACGGGTACGACAAAATCGTTTCGACTCAGCGTTTCAGCTGGACCGAGCACCATCGCCTGTTGCGAAAACTCGGGTCGGGCGGGCAAGGTGTCGTTTACCTGACGGAACGTCGCGGCACGGATAACTTTACTCTGCCCGTCGCCCTGAAGATCTTTTCTCCTGAGCGCTACGAAGGTGTCAGCCCTTACGAAGGGGCCATGGAACGAATCGCACGCGTGGCCGCTCAAGTTGCGCAGATTCAACAAGACAATCTGCTGGATGTTCATAACTTCGTCGAGCGAAATCGGATTCGCATGATGGAAATGGAGTGGGTTGATGGCTTCGACCTCAGCCGCCTCATGACCACGGTGATGCTGGATCAGTCGAAACATCGCGTAAGCAATCGGCGCTGGGAGTATATCAATAATGTCATTGTGACTGCGGGTCCGCGGCAGCCACGATTAAAGCCGGGTGTTGCGGTCTCGGTGCTGCGTGACGTGTTGGCTGCCCTGGCGGCGCTGCACCGCGAGGGAATTGTCCATGGCGATATCAAGCCATCCAACATCATGCTGAAGCGGACGGGCAACGCGAAGATAGTTGACATGGGGTCGGCATTCGAGATTGACGATCCGCCCGCCTTGCGGACGTGTACACCGTCGTACGCCGCGCCGGAAGTGCTGGAAGGTGGCGAGTACACGCCGCGATCGGACCTGGCCAGCGTGGGCTATGTATTGGTCGAATTACTGGCTGGCGTACCCTTGTTCGCCGGTGTGGAAGGGCTGCGCGATTTGCTGGAGGCCAAGCGCATGATGGCGCGGCGCTTGCCCGATATCCTGCCGGAAGAAGTGGTAGTGAACGAATTGTTAATGAACTTCTGCCGGGGATTGGTCTCTGCCGATCCCGCACGACGATTTCCCAGCGCCGAAGCGGCGGACTTGCTGGAAGAGGGAGCCGCTCATTTCTTGCGCCAACTGACGCTCAACGATCTAGGCAGTGAATACGACAACGAAATCCGGCTGTGGCTGGAAGAGTTGGAGTAATGTGTCATGCGGCTGGGACCTGGCGTGGCGGATCGCGCGGCAATGGTTTGCAATGGTTTGCAATGGTTTGCGACGGTCGTCGGTAATTAGAGTTTCACGGATTCGCCGTGCTTCTCCTGGCTTTTGCGTCCGGCCAGCACGATTCTCATCGCCTCGTAAGCATCCTTCAGATCGGACGAACGCTGTACCAGGCTGGTTACTGCGCGAAAGAATTGCAGAAACAGCTGTTCACCGACGGGGCGATCGGTTTCGAGCGATTCAAGGTGCCGTCCTGCGCGGTCAAACCAGGTCATACTGGACGGCAAGTCGACAAAGGCAACTCCTTTTTCGCAAACAACCTGCAGCGCCGCGGGGCGGCGAAACGAAATCGCCTCTGGCCAGTCGGCGGGCAGATAATGACCGCAGCTGATCTGCGCCGTCACACTTTCCCCCTGATCGTCATTGCCGCCCGGAAAGCGGAGGCTGATCATCTCGTAGTCGTTTTTATACGGACCAGCGGGCGAAGCGTGAGCGACGCCCGTGACGGCATCGGGGTCGCGGCCAACAACGTACCGGCACCAGTCGACCAGTTCGATCATCCTGTGCATGGGTGCGTTACGCGCGGCGTCCACTTCGCTCGGATCCTGCGTCTCCTGTTGCTTGCGATCGACTGAAATCCGCTGATGACAAAAGATAATTTTCGGCGGCCCCAAGTGCGTCGCGATTAATTCCTTGAGCCGCAGCGTCGCCGGCGAATACCGCTTGGGTAGTTCGGCCACGAAGGCGATGCCGGATTCTTCGACACGACGTTTGATGGCCTCGGCTTGCTGCGCGTCGATCTCAAGCGCAACGGCACAGTAGACGGCCTTCCCGGCGTCGCAGGCCGCCAGGACCGGTAGAGCACCATACCATTGCGGCGCCAGTATCAGGATCGCATCGACGTCCTCGCATTTCACGAGTGCTCGATAACCGTAGACCGGTCGAGCGTTGAATTCCCTCGCTGCCTGCTCGGCTCGGTGAGCGATCTGATCACAGATGGCACGAACCTCAAAGCGGTCCGCCAACGCGCGAAGAATGGGGGCATGTCGCTGCTGCCACGACCTGCCGAGGCCGATCAGGCCGACGCGCAGTTTCATTGCAATGGTCGCTAGAACGAGGAAATACCGAAACAGACGTACAAACGGTTGAATTATATCGACGATCTTCGGCTGAGCTCAATCGGCGCGAAGCGATCGCGCCGTCAAATGCCTCTTGCCCAGACCACCCAACTGGATATACTTGATGGTTTGTCCGAATTGGGACTACGTCCACGAGGGGAGATACGACGGATGGCAGGCGTTTGTGAAGTGTGTGGCAAAGGGCCGCAACTTGGAAATAGAGTGCAGACGCGAGGTAAGGCGAAGTATCTCGGCGGTGTCGGTACGAAGATTACGGGCATTACGCGCCGCCAGTTCAAGCCGAATCTACAAAATGTGCACGTAACGACATCAAACGGTACCAGTAAGTCGATTCGCGTCTGTGCGCAGTGCTTGCGCAGTGGGGCGGTAACGAAACGCATTAAAGCCCGACCGTTTCAATTGCCAAAGAGTGGCGGCTAAAGCCCCCTGTTGAATTGACCGCCTTCCCCCCTGCCGGCTTTTGTAAGCGGTTTCCTTCCAATCGTTTAGCGCCCAGCCGTAAGCGCCGGCGTTTCAGACGTGCCGGCGCTTACGGCTGGGCGTTAAACAAATTGCTCGAACGAAGTTGCGAGTAATGCCAACGCCGCAGTTGGCGCTGTCCAACTCATGGAGTCTTGTGATGAGCCTCACCCGTGAAACCGTCGAAAAAGTATCTCTCCTGGCGCGACTTCAGCTATCCGACGACGAACTGGATACGATGACGGATCAGATGGGAAAGATCGTCCAGTATATCGAGCAGCTTTCCGAGTTGAACACGGACGAAGTTCAACCAATGGCACACGCGGTCGAACTCTTGAATGTCTTTGCGGACGATATCGTTCACGAGAGCTTTGACCGCGAGCGTATGCTCGCAAACGCCGCTCAACGTGACGAAGAATGCTACCGTGTGCCGGCGGTATTAGGTGATTAGCTGGTACGTGCAGCGTCTACCGGACAGGATTCATGTCGCTTTTAGCCCAATCCGCAACGCAGCTGCTCTCGCTTCTGGAAACGGGAGAGGTTAAATCGGTCGAGCTCGTCGAGGCCTGTTTGCAACAGATCGCAGACCACGACCCTCAAATTCAGGCGTTCTTGAAGGTGAATAGTGATGCGGCACTGGAACAGGCCGCGCAGATCGACCGGCGGCGAGCAGGCGGCGAAGCCGTTGGTCGACTCGGCGGCCTGCCGGTCGCTGTCAAGGATGTCTTGTGTACGCGCGATGAAACGACATCGTGCGCTTCGCGAATGTTGGAGAACTTTCGGCCACCCTACAGTGCGACTGTTGTTGAAAAACTGAAGCAAGCCGACGCGGTGCTCATTGGGAAAACGAACATGGACGAATTCGCCATGGGCGGGTCGACCGAAAACTCGGCGTTCCAGGTGACACGCAATCCATGGAATACCGACCGAATTCCGGGCGGTTCCAGCGGCGGGGCCGCGGCGTGTGTGGCCGCTGGGATGGCGCCGCTTTCCATCGGAAGCGATACTGGCGGATCGATTCGACAGCCGGCAGGATTGTGCGGCGTGGTCGGACTGAAACCGACGTATGGTCGCGTCAGTCGCTACGGGTTGATCGCGTTTGCAAGTAGTCTGGATCAAGTCGGTCCCCTGGCCGCTTGCGTAGAGGACGTTGCTCTTTTGAATGAAGTTATCGCGGGTCACGACAGTCGCGATTCGACCTCCATCGATCAACCCGTGCCGGCGTATGCGGAAACCGTCCGGCAGCCGCTCAAGGGATTGCGCATCGGCGTACCGCACGAGCATTTTGGCCAAGGGCTCGACCGCGAAGTCGATCAAGCGATTCGAACGGCGATCGACGTCTATCGTTCGCTAGGCGCTGCGGTGGAAGACATTCAACTGCCGCACAGCAAGTACGCTGTCGCGACCTATTACATCATTGCGCCCTCGGAGGCGTCCAGCAATCTCGCTCGGTACGACGGTGCCCACTATGGTTACCGTACGGACACCAACGATCTTCAGGAGGAGTTGGACCGGGAGCGATCCGCGTTGATTGCTGCAAAGGGCAAATCGGCCGCCGCCGATCTCGACTCGTCGCTCGTCCGCATGTATCGCCGGACGCGCGGAGGGATTTGGGCCGGAAGTGAAACGTCGCATTATGCTGGGGACGTACGCCTTAAGCGCCGGATTTTACGACGCCTATTATCTGAAGGCACTTCGTGTCCGCCGGCTAATTGCTGAGGATTTTCGCGATGCCTTCAAGAAAGTCGACGTCATTGCCGGACCGGTGACCCCCACGCCGGCCTTTGGCATCGGCGAAAAGATTGACGATCCGCTGGGAATGTATTTAATGGACCTGTACACCGTCAGTGCGAACCTGGCCGGCATTCCCGGCATCAGCATACCGTGCGGCCTCAGCCGAGACGGTCTTCCGATCGGCCTGCAGCTTCAGGCTGCGCCGCTGGCCGAAGAACGACTGTTGCGGGCCGCTTATATGTACCAGAACGCTACCGATTGGCACCTGAAAAAGAGGTTAGAGTTGAGAGTTGAGAGTTGAGAGAGTAGAGGTTTTCTTTCCCTAACCGGGCAGCGCCACTTTGGCGTGCATTGTTTGTTGAGAGCAACTCGTTTAACGCCCAGCCGAAGGCGCCGGCTCGGATGCCAGAAGCCGGCGCCTTCGGCTGGGCGTTAAACGAAGAACCAACAACGACTTCGACGGTCGACGATTCGTAAAAGTGGCGCTGTCCAATTAACATCCAATCTCAAACCTCTAATCTCTCAACTCTCAACCTCTAACCTCTAACCTCCTTAACAATGACCGACCAACGCTACACGACCGTCATCGGCTTGGAAGTTCACGTTCAGCTGGCGACTGAGTCGAAATTGTTTTGCAGGTGCAGTACTCGGTTCGGTGCGCCGCCGAATACGCAAACCTGTCCGGTCTGTACGGGCATGCCTGGTTCCATGCCGGTCTTGAATCGCAAGGCCTTCGAGTTGTCGCTGCGAACCGCCGCCGCGTTGAACTGTGAAATCCCGCGTTTCACCAAGTGGGATCGTAAGAACTATTACTACCCGGATCTGCCCAAGGGGTATCAAATCAGCCAGTTCGACCTGCCGATGTCGCAGAACGGTTACCTGGCCATCAGCGACGCGAAAGGCGCGTTCAATCCGAAGCAGGTTGGAATTATTCGTGCTCATCTGGAGGAAGATGCGGGCAAGAGCATGCATGACGAAGTGGCTGGCAAGGCAGATAGCCGAATCGACTTGAATCGCTGCGGCACGCCGCTGCTGGAAATCGTCAGCGAACCCGACATGCGGTCGCCCGCCGAAGCGAGGACTTTTTTGACCGAGCTCAAGCTGCTACTGACGTATCTTGGGGTCTCGGACTGCAATATGCAGGAGGGCAGCCTGCGTGTCGATGCGAACGTCAACCTGCACATTCAACAGGATGGTGAGTCGATTGCCACGCCGATTGTCGAAGTAAAGAACATGAACAGCTTTCGAGCCGTTGAGCGGGCCTTAGCGCACGAACAGGATCGACAGTACGAGTTATGGTGCGAGACCGGTCGCAAGCTGGGCGACCCCGGCGTCACGAAGGAGACTCGCGGCTGGGACGACGCCGCGCAGATTACGCGTGCTCAGCGAGGAAAGGAAGAATCGAGTGACTATCGGTATTTTCCTGAGCCCGATCTGGTGCCGGTTACGGTCACGGATGACCAGATACAGCATGTACGCGAAGCGCTGGGAGAATTACCTGCGGCGCTGCGTACCCGACTGGAAGACACGTATGGCATCGCGCCCTACGACAGTGATGTGCTGGTTAATCAGGGTCGACAAGTCGTCGACTATTACATCGCCGTCGCGGACGGCAGCGGTGACGGCAAGCTGGCCAGTAATTGGGTCCAACAAGACGTCCTGCGGTATATGAACGAGAACGAAGTCGCGATTGAACAGTTCCCGATCGCCGAGGGATCGCTCGTCGAGCTGTTAAAGAGCGTCGCTTCAGGTCAGCTACCGACCAGCCGAGCACGCGACGTTTTCGCGATCATGCTGGAAACCGGCAAACGTCCCGCCGAACTGATCGAACAACTGGGAATTCAGGAAGTCGATCCGTCGGAATTGACCGCGATTTGCGGGGAGTTGATCGACAGCAACGAAAAGATTGTCGAAGATATTCGAGCTGGCAAGATGCAGGCGATCGGGGCGCTGATCGGGCAAGCCAAAAAGAAGAACGCCAATTTGGATCCCGGCCAGGTGCGCGAGGCGCTGTTAAAGCTGATTCAAGGGTAGTAAACAATCTCAGAACGTGTTTTAAAAGTCGAGAGCAAGCGTGTTTCACCCTCCCTTTGGGTGGGCTGATGAAAATGTTGAGATTCTGTTTTCAAAAGTAACCGAACGATTATCACCCTCCCGAAAGGAGGGTTTTGTCATTTCAAAACACGTTCTCCGGCCGATGCCAGGTGATGATAAATGTCGTCCGCTGTAATTACCTTAACGACCGATTTTGGCGGAGGCAGTCCCTACGTTGCCGAGATGAAGGGTGTGGTGCTGTCGATCAATCCCCACGCAACGCTGATTGATGTAACCCACGACATCGCACCTCAAGATATTCGGCAAGGGGCCATCGCCCTGGCGGATGCGACCAACCGATTTCCTCCGGATTCGATTCACCTCGCGGTCGTTGACCCCGGTGTCGGCAGTGATCGTCGAATTATCTACGCGCGGTTTGGGCGGCAGCACTATGTCGCCCCAGACAACGGTCTTCTCGACCGCTTGGCTGCCCATTCCGACCCCGATAGAATAGTTGCTTTGACGAACCCTAAATACTGGCTGCCCAAAGTCTCGGCGACGTTTCATGGGCGAGACATTATGGCCCCCGTGGTCGCTCATCTGAGTCTGGGGCGCTGATCCGGCTGATTTGGGTGCGCCTTTTTGTGATTTGGTTCGTCTCGACTGGTCGGAGGTGAGGATCGTGCCGGGAAAAGTTACCGGGTCGGTTGAATCGTTTGATTCATTCGGCAACGTGATTACGGATATTTCGGAGTCGATGTTGGACGGCTGCCCGAAGGACGAATCCGTGAAAATATGCTGTGACGATCATGAAACCTTCGGCATTTTTGAGACCTACGCCGACCAGCCAGAAATGACCCTCATTGCCCTGGTTGGTTCGAACGGCAAATTGGAACTGGCCATTGTCAACGAAAACGCGAAGGCCATGCTGGGCGTGGCCGTCGGCGAGCCAGTGACCGTGTCTTGGTGATTTTGGATTGCGGATTATTCGATTGCGGATTATTCGATTTCGGATTGCGGATTGGGGATTGCGGATTTCGGATTGCGGATTTCGGATTGGGGATTTCGGATTGGCGGATTTCGGGATTGGGGATTGCGGATTGCGGATTTCGGATTGGGGATTGCGGATTGGAGACTCGGGTTGCCCAATTCGCAGCTTTTCGCGGATGGCATAACGACGAAGCGAATCGCTAATTCCATGAAACAACCGTCCGAACGAGAGCAGAATCCGCAATCCCGGGTACCCTCTGGGTGCGGGGTACCTGCGACAGCGGGTCATCCGCAATCGAATAATCCGCAATCCGCAATCCCCAATCCGCAATCGAATAATCCGCAATCGAATAATCCGCAATCCGCAATCCCCAATCCGCAATCGGATAATCCGCAATCCGCAATCCGCAATCCGCAATCGAATAATCCGCAATCGAATAATCCGCAATCCGCAATCCCCAATCCGCAATTACGATCCTGGGATCGCGAGATTGTTTGGCACGCATTTACGCAGATGGCGGAATACGAGCCGCTGATCATTGAACGCGCCGAAGGCTGCACGCTGTTCGACATCGATGGGAACGAGTACCTGGATGGCGTCAGCAGCCTGTGGTGCAACGTTCACGGGCATCGTCATCCGCGGATCGATCAGGCGATTCGAGACCAGTTGGATCAGATTGCCCACTGCACCTCGCTGGGAATGTCCAATCCGACGACGATTAGGCTCGCCCAGCGCCTGGTCCAGGTGACGCCCCCTGGTTTGAATCACGTCTTCTTTTCGAGCGATGGATCCAGTGCGGTCGAGGTGGCGCTGAAGATGGCGTTCCAATATTGGAGCCAATGTGACCAGCCGCGGCCGGAAAAGACGCGGTTCGTCGCGTTGGGCGACGCCTACCACGGCGACACCATTGGCAGTGTCAGCGTGAGCGGCGTCGAACGGTTTCATGCGTTATTTCGGCCTTTGCTGTTTGATGTGATCCGCCTGCCGTTGCCCGATTGTTATCGGCGGCCAGAGGGCGTCACGCGCGAGGGCGCCGCCGAACATTATTTGCAGCAAGCCGAACATGTCCTGTCCGAGCGACACGATGAAATTGCCGCCATGGTTGTCGAGCCGTTGGTCCAAGGCGCCGCAGGCATGGTGACTCATCCATCCGGTTACCTGCGAGGTTTGCGCGAGCTGACAAGCCGCTACGGCGTTCTGTTGATTGTTGATGAGGTCGCGACAGGTTTCGGACGCACAGGACAGATGTTCGCGTGCCAGCACGAAGAAGTTGCGCCGGACTTGATGTGCCTCGGTAAGGGATTGACGGGCGGCTACCTCCCCATGGCGGCGACCATGGCGACCGACACGATTTGGGAGGCCTTTCAGGGTAGCTACGAGGAGTCAAAGACGTTTTTCCACGGACACACTTACGGCGGCAATCCTCTGGCGGCCGCGGCAGCAACGGCAACTTTGGATGTATTTGACGAGGAACGGACGCTCGAACTGTTGCCGGATAAGATCGAACGATTGCGCGACCATTTGAGCCACATGGCGGAGCTGCGGCATGTTGGCGATGTGCGACAGTGTGGCTTGCTGGCCGGAATTGAATTGGTAAGCGACAAGGACAAGCAAGAGGCGTTTCCTTGGGAACAAAAACGCGGAATGCGCGTTTGCGAATATGCGTTGAACGAAGGTGTCTGGCTGCGACCCCTCGGAAACGTGATTGTGATTGTGCCACCGTTATCGGTGACGCTGGAAGAATTGGATCGCATCTGCATCGCTGCCGAAAATGGGATTGTGGCCGTGACAGAATAGGACTGAGCCTCAACACATGATGAACGACAAATTGCGTTATCTTCTGCTGCAGGTCCGCAACTCGGACGATCCCATGCGCGAGCAGGAAATCAATTGCTTTCGTCGAGTCCTCCTGTGCAACGGCCACCAGATTACTCCATGGGACTTCCTGGCGAGCATACCTCAGGCATCCGAACTGGACGCTCACGATGTCGTCCTGCTGGGCGGCAGCGGGGAATATTCGGCAACCAGCACGGATTCCTGGATCGAGCCTTTGTTGGACTGCCTGCGTACGCTCCATCATGCGTCCAAGCCAACCTTTGCCTCGTGTTGGGGGTTTCAAGCGATGGCCCGCGCGATGGGCGGGGAAGTGATTAAGGACTTGCAGTGCGCTGAACTGGGTACTCACTGGCTGCATTTGACCGAGGCGGCGTGCGAAGACCCGGTCTTTGCGCCCTGGGTGAAATATTCGGCGCCCAGATGGGACACGAAGATCGCGTGTCGCGTTTGCCGCCAGATGCCATTCGATTGGCATCCAGCGACCTGGTGGAAAACCAGGCCTACCGTTTTCAGGACAAACCCATTTATTGCACTCAGTTCCACCCGGAATTGAACGTCGCGGACCTCTTGGGTCGGGTCAACCAATACCCGGAATACATCCACCGCATCTGCGGAATGCCCCCGGAACGCTTCGGCGAACTGCTAACCGAAACGCCCGCCACGGAATCGCTAATTAGCCGCTTCGTGACTCACGTCTTCAGCTAATCCGGCACGCAGGCGGGACGCATGCTGTAGATTCTCCCTTGGCGCTCACGCCTACGCGATACGCTCCCTTTTTGCCCAGAATCGCAGGAAGACTCATTCCGAAAGCGATCATTCTGCTATGCGCAAACCAGCGAACTTGCGGGTACACTGCTGGCGACGGTTTTAGACCTAAGAACGTGTTTTGAAATTGTTTGAGCCGAACGCGCTAGCGTCGGGTAACCTAGCGTTCGACGCCGGAAATGCCGCACCCGAGGCTCGCGCCTACGGCCCACATACGTGCCGGCAATCAATTTCAGAACACGTTCTAAGTCCTCGCGGCGTCACGGTACGGATGCTTTCGACGCGCCATCGATCAAGGAAAAACTCATGGCCATCAGCTTTTTCAAGCAAGTCAACCAGAATTTTGATAAGGCCGCGGCGCTCACCGGTCACGACGCAACACTGCTGGAACAAGTGAAGGAGTGCAACAGTGTTTATCACATGACGTTTCCGTTGGAGCGTGACAACGGAAAAATTGAAGTCATCCACGCCTGGCGGGCTCAACACAGCCATCACAAGCTACCGACGAAGGGCGGAATTCGCTTTAGCCCGGAGGTGAATGAAGACGAGATCAAGGCGCTGGCGGCGCTGATGAGCTACAAATGTGCCGTTGTCGACGTTCCCTTCGGCGGAGCGAAAGGGGGCGTTAAAATTGACCGGCACAAGTATTCCAAAGGCGAATTGGAACGCATTACCCGCCGCCTGACCTTTGAGATGGCGAAGAAGAGTTTTATCGGACCCGGCATCGACGTTCCCGCTCCGGATTTCGGTACGGGCCCCCAGGAAATGGCGTGGATTGCCGACACGTATCAGGGGTTGGCTCAGGACGATATTAATGCGCTGGCTTGTGTTACTGGCAAGCCCGTCGCGTTTGGCGGAATTCGGGGTCGTAATGAGGCAACGGGTCTCGGAGTTTTCTTCGGAGTCCGCGAGGCGTGTTCGATTGAGCAGGACATGAAGGCCTGTGGGCTGCAGACCGGCCTGGGAGGCAAGCGAATCGTCATCCAGGGACTTGGTAACGTCGGTTATCACGCGGCCAAGTTCCTTGAAGAGCGGGGAGAGGCTCGAATCATCGGAATCGCTGAATCCGACGGCGCGATCTTCAACGAAAACGGAATCGACGTGGACGAGCTCGTTGAACACCGACGTGCCACCGGTTCGATCTTGGATTTTCCGGGTTCAAAGCGGCTTCCGACCCGCGAGGCGGCCTTGGAATTGGACTGCGATATTCTCGTACCGGCGGCGCTGGAGAATGTCATCACCCGTGAAAACGAACCGCGCATCAAGGCTCGCATCGTTGCGGAAGCCGCGAACGGGCCGGTCACGGCCGATGCCGCCGAGCGACTCCTGCAGCGCGGCGTCTTCATCTTGCCAGATACGTACTTGAATGCCGGAGGCGTCACGGTTTCGTACTTCGAGTGGCTGAAAGACTTGTCACACGTGCGATTCGGCCGGCTGGAAAAGCGTTTCGAGGAATACGCCTATCGGAGGCTGCTGTCTGCCGTCGAGGAGGCGACGGAGCGGAGGTTCTCGGTCGATATGCTGAAGGTATTGGCGCAAGGCGCGGACGAACGAGACCTGGTTTATTCCGGGCTGGAAGACACGATGGTCACCGCCTATCAGGAAATTCGCGAGTTGCAACAACGGCACGCCGGGAAGGCCGATCTGCGGACGGCGACGTTCATCAGCGCGATTGACAAGATCGCGCTGGTCTACACCGGAATGGGGATCTTTCCATAGGTGGCAGGATTGTTAGTCCCGTTTGTGATTCTCAAAACACGTTCTTAGTGGGGTATTTGCAATATTCGATATACCCCACTAACTTTGTCAGAGCCATAAAAAAAACCTCGCCATGAAGACGAGGCTTGATGCTCTTGTTGCTAGCGCAGCTGTTTCAGTCGCGACGCCGGTTTCGTATGCCGACGGCTAATGCCAGCATTCCCAATAGACTCAACGCGAACGTCGAAGGTTCAGGTACGCCGACAGTGAAATTATCAAAGCTGAAACCGTTTCCAATGGAATGCGTCAGGACGATCGACTCCCCAATGTCGACGAAATTGTCGCTCGCAAAGGAAAAGACATCCGTGCCAATGCCGGTATCCGTCAAAGTGAGTGGAGCAAAGGAATTGATCGTTAGGGTGGCCTCTTCAGCGCCGCTAAAAAGAGACAACGTGAGTTCGGTAAGTTGAACGGGGATGTCGAAGGTAATCGTGATCGATTCCGTTCCTTGGACATCGTCTAGACCATCGCTGTCGTCTCCGCACCCAGCGAATCAATACCGAAGCTACTTGCGGTCTGGTTCAGATGGCCCTGATTAGGGGTCAAGGTTGCGGTTATCCCATCGCGAACTATCGTTCCCGATTCAATTTCAGCCGTCGCACCCGTGTCGCGAAGGTCAAACAACGCCGCCTCGACAGAGCAGCACAACAGGCAACAGTTAATAGCACGACTAGGGTCTTATGCGTCGAATCATGGTTTTTTTTCCTTGATCCGAGGGCAAAATTCAGTTTGCTCTTCAACGCACGATTAAACGAACATCAAACAAAAAAGGCGTCAACAGTGGCCAACATCTCTCCAAGAAGGACCGCTCACACCGTTTTTGTTTGAAGGTCATTAGATGACATTTTATTTTACAGTAGTTCTTCTCCTGCGACTTACGGTACCCAACGAACGGCCGAAATGCAACGATTTTGCGCTTATAAATGCGTGGAATTCTAAAGAACTTGGTATCTTGACTCAGCAGACAATTCGCAGTTCATTGGGCATTTGAGCGGCTGCCGCCGGGTGAACCGGCGATTGAAACCCCCATGGGAAGGGGGCGAGCAGCGGTGGCGAAGCCACGATGATAGAGCTGCTCTTTCAGCCGTAGGAAATCGGCAAAACTATCGGGATACACCCAGACCGTGACGGTCGTGTTCTGCGGGTCTAGCGATTCGACCAGGCGGCGAAACTGCGAGCCGGGCGCGAGGGCCACCTCGGTCGGTTCGCCCAACTGACTCTCGGTCGGGATCAATTCCCAGTGATTCGCGCGAATCATGTGGCCACTGCGGCCCGTCTCCAGTCGTACCGACAAGGGCAGCTCTTTTTTTTCCAGCGTGTATCGCATACGGAATCCGCGGATCGGTCCGGCCAGCTCGGTGACCTCGGACAGCTGATCCAGCTTCCAGACTTTTTCGCGAGCCTGTTCCTTGGCTTCCTCAAACAGCTCGTCAATCGGAACTTCGGCCACGTAGCTGCCACGCAACTGAAGATGGAGTTCGTCACCAAACACCTTATCACTGATGGGTGTCTGGAAGCTCTTGACTTCGATAACTTCCGCTTCGCTTCCGGCCTCACGGATTCGCTGTAGTTCAATTTGTTCGAGCTTGCTCCGCGTCGCGGCCAGTTGTCGATCCAGATCGAACTTCTCACGTTGTTGATCATTTAGTCCCGCGCGGCGCTCTTTCAGGCCATCCTTCGCGGCCGCCAACATCGTGGCCAACGCTTGCCGCTCCTGCGTGCGCGCCGCCAGCAGCTGGTCCAACTTGACGACTTCGGTTCCAAGTTGTTGCACATCGTGTTGCCAGGAGCTGGCGGCAGCGTACGCCGACTCCAGGTCGACTTCCGGCAGATTCGGCATTTCAGTCTTTACGGGCGCGTCCTTCGCTCGAATACTGACCAGCAGAACCAGAATGATCAAAATACCGACCATGTTGGCCACGATGTCCAAGAAGGAATCGTGTTCGTGCAGGTCAGAATCGTCTTGGCGCGCTCGTCTCATCTCCGCTGAACCTCCAGGCCGCTGTCGTCCAAAAGGGCTTCCATGTCGGCCGCACGTTGCTGTCCTCCGGGCGCAACGTAAACGTTAAGGATCGGTTTCCAGTACATCCCTCGCCCGGCAATCCCCCAATTGCCCATGTGATCCCAGACGGCGGAGACGAATTCTTCGATTGCTTCTTGCGTGGCACCGCTGACCCGAATCGTCTTCGGTTCGTCGCTCTGGTCGCGGGGCACGATGACCAGCCGGTCCGGATAGACCTCAATTCGCATGGGTCGTGTAAACGGAACGGCGCTTCGACTCGCACCGGGCAGTGCCCAGTCGCTGCCTTTGGCGTCGGCGAGGCTCTTGGCGTCGGTGGTAATCGTTACGCCAGCCGCAGCCGACTGATCGGCCCGGGGTACTGTATCTCCTGCACTTGACGTTGACGTTTGCCCAGCCGCTTGACTGGGGTCACTGGGAGATTGCTGCTGTTTGGACGGTCGAGCGCCAGGCGGCTGGTCATCGTCGGTCCCCGGTCCGCCGCCGCTTGTACCGCCAGCCGCGTTGGGAGGATCCGACGCATGCGGCTGATCTGCGGAACCACCGTCACGATTTGTCTCATTAGGAGATGTCCACGCGTTGGGGCCGCCTTCGGAATCACGTTGTGATTCTTCTTGCGAGCCAGCTGGCAGGCGACCGAAACCGGGAGCGCCTGGCCCGGCGCTCGGAATACGACTTTGGCCACCGCGGATTCCGCGCCCACCCGATCCACTTCCACGTTCTTGCATCACGAGCGCTTCGTGTCGCTGACGGGCAAAGACGAGTTCTTGTTGTACGATTCGGGCCAGCTGCGGATCCGATGCCGAATGTTCGACCGTCCAATCGTCCCCGATCAACTCGTAACCGAAATCGGTATCCCATGATTTCAAGGCGGCTCGTGCGGCATAGTAGGCGCGGATCCCTGTGGGCCGAACCAATAACAGAGGATAGGGCCGGCCTTCGTCAGATGTGTGCCCGTCGTTGTGGTATTCGACGGTCGCCCGCAGCACCGCAGCCAACGGATTGTCAGGGCCAAGCGGTTGGCGGAAGTCCTGTTCGCTCAGCTCGATACCTTCGGGCTGCAGAATGATCGTGGAGGCCTGGCAGTCCAGATAAATCGGCCGCCGCCGCGTTCCATTCGCACCTTCGTAAGGAATGATCGCGTACGAGGCTTGCCGCGTCGCCTTCTTGTCTAACGTTTCGGCGAGCAGTTTTTCCGATTCTGCGATCTGCGCCGTAAGGCGGTCAATCTCTTGACGAATCTGAGCGAGCCGGCCGAAATCATCGTTGCTGGTGTCGTTCAGCTGCTGGACCGCACGCTGTAGAGCGGCGAACTCGTCGCGCAGGCGGCGCATGTGATCTTCGACGTGCGAAAGCGCATCGCGCCGTTGAGCCAGTCCGCTGGCCACTTTGGAGTGGGTATTCTGAAGTTCCTGGACGTGCGTCCGCAGTTCGTTGAATTTGGCCTGTTGCTGGCGATGTGTCCGAATGAATTCGGCTGTATCTGCCTTTTGGGACGCTCGTGCGCCGGCCTGGACACGTTGGGCGATCACGACGAGCAAGACCAGTAGCGCACCCATCGTGCAAATCAGCACGGCGAGAAACGGAAACAACGAGATCCGTTCGGCGTCCGGTAGCCTTCGGCGTTTCATGCGGCGCGGCCAGTTGATTCAGATCGCAGTTTGACTTCAGGTGGATTCGTATCACCCAACTTGGCGTTCAGCAGGTTGATCGCTGCCGCCAGACTGTTAACCGTTTCGTCAAAGTGATTGGACTCGCGTAGGGCGGACAAATTGTGATTCAGGGCATCTTCCAGCTGGATGACGCGCGCCGTGGCATCGACCGCTTGTTGCATCACCGAACCCTGTCGTCGCAACTCGTCATATTGCGCGTCGAGCGTCTGCGTGCTGTTTTCCATCATGGTCAGCATTTCCTGCCAATAACGGCCGACTCGCTGTTCGGCTTTGGCTTCGGACTCTTCGAGTTTGGCCGCATGGGCCTGAAGGCTGTTTTGCAGTGCGCGAGTGAGCGCGGTTTCCAGCTGTCGCTCGGAGGTCACGGCCATTGTCGTCCACCGCTCGTGCGATTGATCGAGGCTCTCTTGCCAGATCTCGGCCTGCCGTTGGACCAATTTGTCGGTCTTGCGGACAAGCTCGCTGCTCATTTTCTGAACTGCATCCACCGCTGGGTCGGTTTCAGCATCCGCAGCGCGAAAGCGGCCTACCAGCGCGTCGGAGACCAGCCGCTCGACGCGCGACAGAATCCCCATTTCTCTTCGCGACGTGAAGAACATCGAAAAGATCAGGACGATCGATAGCCCCAGGGCCAATGCGGTCGTATCGAAGGCCACACTGAGCCCCGACACGACGGAATTGATCGCCTCTTCGAAGGAAAGTTCGCCAACGATTTGGGCCAACTGGGCGACGGCTTTGGTGATTCCCACGACCGTTCCCAGGAATCCAAGGATCGGAATGGTCGAGATAATGACGCGGATCAGTGAGTAGCTTTCATGCGAACGAACTTCATCTGTATCCGTCAGGTTCCGCAACTGGTCATCCAGCCCGTCCACGCTGCGCGTCCGATCCAGGAACCCCAATGATTCGTGGAGACGACGGACCAGGAAACTTTTGCGATGATCTGCGCCTTTATCTAACAGACGTTCCAGCATGGCCGCGGCCTCGGAAACGGGCGCGCCTTCCGGTTCGCTGTCGCCAACGACTGCATCAATCAGAGTTTCTGGCTCGTCGGGCTCGTGCTTCAGCTGTCGTCCCTTTAGCCACAAGGCGGCCAGGCCAACAAAGAACATAGTCGTCGTAATATATTCGACGGGGTGACTGGCGAAGTAACGAGTGATCCAAGGATTATCGATCACGCTCTTTTGGATCATCACGTAGAAACCGAGCGTCAGGAGGGCTCCCCACACCACGGGCCAGTGCATGGAGGTGCTCGCGGTATTGTGGTCCGGACGGTTATGTCTTTGTGACACAGCAGCGTTCCTTTGTTCGTGCTAGCGGTGCATGACGCCTGCGGCATTGGTCCGCCTACCGCCAGGTGCATTCGGACCCCAGCGGACGGACAATGCCGTCATAACCGTCATAATCGGTGCAAATATCCCAGTCAGTTGAGCCGAAACGCAGATTCAACCAGAAAGTGGTCGAATACTGTCGTTCGAGTGGGGGCCGGGCGATTGAGAGACAGCCGGAAGAACCGGCAAACTTTACCAAAGTCCCCCGCCCGACATTGCCGATACCTTCTCTCACGTCACCGCAAAGCGGCTACTCCAGGTATCGCGAGGTGACGTACTACCCAGGGGGGACCGCGGTCCGGTGTGAACTGCTTGCAGGACACCCGGACTGCTTTTTTTATTCCGCAATCCGCAATCCGCAATCCGAACTTTCCTACTTCTCTGCATACGTCGCGTAGCAGCGGGGAGTTTCCCACAAGCGGGCTTCGACGATCGGAAATCCGTGGTCGCGGGTGAACTGGTAAATCAGTTTCGCAATGTTCTCCGCGGTCGGGTTCTCGTCCAGCAAATACAGCGGCTCGTCCATCTCTTGCAGAATTTCAACAACCGGATCCTTCCGGTGCAGAATCATGCGATGATCCAATTCGTCATCGATCCAGCCGGCCACGACCTGCTTGATCTCCGAAAAATCGATCACCATTCCACGGGTATCCAGATCGGGCGCCTCCAACGTGATCACAACGCGACCGTTGTGGCCGTGCAAGTGCTTGCATTTACCGTCGTAATTTAGCAGTCGGTGGCCATAGCAGAAATCGATTTCGCGCGTTACTTGAAACATATTTAGGTGCGGGGTGCGAGATACGGGATGCGAGATACGGGGTGCGGGATACGGGATGCGGGATACGGGATGCGAGATACGGGGTGCGGGATGCAGGATACGGGATGCGAGATACGAGATACGGGATGCGAGATACGGGATGCGAGATACGGGGTGCGGGATGCAGGATACGGGATGCGGATACGGGATGCGAGATACGGGATGCGGGATGCGAGATACGGGATGCGAGATACGGGGTGCGGGATGCAGGCTAATTGGACATTGGGATTTGGACATTGGTCATTCCCACCCTACAAGCGCTGTGCGCGGGTCTCCCGACCCCGCACTCACCCTTGACCGAAGGTCTCCAGCCTCTTTGGATTGGCGCCTGGACAAAGGAGACCTGCGGTCCGCAGTTTCGTCGAGGTCGGGAGACCTGCGCCGAGCGAGCGCGAGCAGGGATTTGGTCATTGTACCCTGTCACCTTACGGCGGCTCGGCCGATTCGACAACCGGCGGCGCCGCCGCTCCCAATTGTACGATTGCGACCATTATTAGCACTCCGGGCAATGCCGCCAGTTGTGTCGGCGTCACTAATTCGCCGTCAAGCCATCCCCAGACCACGGCGATGATCGGAATCAAGTAGGTAACCATCCCGGCGAATAGCGGGCCATGGTCCTGTAGCAATTTTGTAAAGATCAAGACGCCCAGGCCGGTTCCCAAAAATCCCAGCGCGATGACAGAGACGAGCGCCAGCGGATAATTTTCGCTGGTGCCTGTCGTCCTGTCGGGTGACCAGATCGACGCGGGCACCATGGCCAATAGGGAAAATACCAGGCACGTCAGAGTCAATGGGACGGGGCGAAGATCCACAAAGCGGCGCTTAATGAACGTGTTGCAGACGGCGTACATCAGTGGTACCGCAATCGCTAGCGAAAAATGAAAAGCGGACACCTCTCGATCGTGCCCGTCTTTCATGATCAATAACAGCAACACCAGGCCACCCACGACTCCGATCAACTGGCGCGGCGTAGGGCGAATTCCCAGGATGGGGATCGAGGCAATAATCGTCAGCAACGGAACAAAGCTGACCATCATGCCGATAAAGCCGCTTCCGCACTCTTTGACCAAAAACGGCTGAATCATAAACGGATAGGCATAACCGAACAGCGCAATCAGCAGCAGCGGCAGAAGATCGCGTCGCCGCACTGGCCAGGGTCGGCGATAGTAGAAATGAATGGCGCCCAAGAGGATAGCACCACCGACGACGCGCAACAGCCCGACGTCCGCCGAAGAAAAGTGCAGCGTCGCTTTCTTCATCAAGATGAAATTCGTGCCCCATAAGAAACAGAGGAGCACAAACAGCACGTAGGGCATTTGAAGAATTGCGGATTGCGGATTGGGGATTGCGGATTAGGGACTGGGGACTCGCGAGTACGGATGGGGAACTGGGAACTGGTGCTTTTCGCGGTTTCGCCGCTCTGCTAATCCGCAATCCCCAATCCGAAATCCGCAATCATCACGGCTCGATGTTGACTAACGCGTCCCCTTGCGCGCCAGTTCCCGGATCTCTTCGGTGATTTTCATCGAACAATACTTGGGGCCGCACATGCTGCAGAAATGTGCGCTTTTGAAGACATCTTGCGGTAGTGTCTCGTCGTGCATGCGCCGTGCCGTATCCGGGTCCAGAGCCAAGCGGAATTGCTCGTTCCAATCGAATTCAAACCGAGCTTTGGATAGGGCGTCGTCTCGCTGTTGAGCGCCCGGGCGATGTCGAGCGAGATCGGCGGCGTGGGCTGCTATTTTGTAGGCAATGACGCCCTGCCGGACGTCGTCGGCTTCCGGCAGTCCCAGATGTTCCTTGGGCGTGACGTAACACAACATCGCCGCTCCGCTCCAACCGGCCAGTGCGGCGCCGATGGCGCTGGTAATGTGATCGTAGCCGGGTGCGATGTCGGTGACTAACGGCCCCAGCACGTAAAACGGCGCACCGTGACAGACTTCGATCTGCTTTTCGATGTTCATCGCAATCTGGTCCATCGGGATATGCCCCGGCCCTTCGACCATGACTTGCGTGCCGTTGGCCCAGCCGCGCTGGACCAGGTCTCCTAGTACATGGAGTTCAGCAAATTGAGCGTCATCGCTGGCGTCGGCGATTGACCCCGGTCGCAGACCGTCACCCAGACTCCAGGTCACGTCGTACTGCCGCATGATGTCGCACAGCTCGTCGAAGTGCGTAAACAGGGGATTCTGCTTGCGATGAACCATCATCCATTTGGCGATCAGCGATCCGCCACGGCTCACGATTCCGGTAACGCGATTCATTGTCAGCGCTAGGTGCTCCAGCAGGACCCCACAGTGAATCGTCATGTAGTCGACGCCCTGTTTCGCTTGGGTCTCCACCATGTCAAGAAAATGCTGTGGTTTCATTTCCTCGATGTCGCCGCCCAGTTCCTCCAGCATTTGATAAATCGGTACCGTCCCGATGGGGACTGGCGACTTGGCGATAATCGCTTCGCGAATTCGATTAATGTCTTTGCCCGTCGACAAGTCCATGACGGTGTCCGCGCCGTATCGCAAGGACACCTGCAACTTTTCGAGTTCACCCTGCTCGTTGCTGGTGACGGCCGAGTTACCGATGTTCGCGTTGATCTTGCACGTCGCCGCGATGCCGATTCCCATGGGCTCCAGCTTGCCCTCCAGGTGAATCCGGTTGGCTGGAATCACCATGCGACCTTCGGCGACTTCGGTGCGGATTGTTTCGGCGGACAGATCTTCGCGCTTGGCGACGAACTCCATTTCCGGCGTGATTTCACCGGCGCGGGCAAGTTCTAGCTGAGTAATCGGTGTCGACATCGCTTTCGGGCCTCCTTGTTGCGAGATGGTCAGCTACCGTTTATACGACACGGAGGGGTTCGTTTGAAAGGTGACGTGCCTGTTGGAGTTCCGCCTTTAGGCGAAAAGTACCCTCTACGAAAGGCGGGACTGGCCGTATCCGCGCTGTTCCCCGCTCGGCGCCGGTCTCCGCCCCGCTCGGCGCCGGTCTCCGCCGCGCTCGGCGCGGGTCTCCGGACCCCGCCGTCTCGCCGACCGAAGGTCTCCAGGAGTGGTCGCGATGCCAGAAGATTGCGTTTAGTAACCAGGAGACCTGCGGTCAGCAGGGTGCGGGGTCGGGAGACCCGCGCACAGCGCAGACCCGCGCACAGCGCGGCTCCGCGCACAGCGCGGCGAGGCGGCAACTTCGCTCGGCGCGGGTCTCCGGACCCCGCCGTCTCGCCGACCGAAGGTCTCCAGGAGTGGTCGCGATGCCAGAAGATTGCGTTTAATAACCAGGAGACCTGCGGTCAGCAGGGTGCGGGGTCGGGAGACCCGCGACAGCGCGGCCCGCGCACGCGCAGCGCACGCGTGGCCCGCGCAGCGCGCTCGCGAGCGCGGGCGAGGCGGCAACTTCGCTCGGCGCGGGTCTCCGGACCCCGCCGTCTCGCCGACCGAAGGTCTCCAGGAGTGGTCGCGATGCCAGAAGATTGCGTTTAGTAACCAGGAGACCTGCGGTCAGCAGGGTGCGGGGTCGGGAGACCCGCGCACAGCGCCGCGACCTGCGCACAGCGCGGCTCCGCGCACAGCGCGGGCGAGGCGGCAACTTCGCTCGGCGCGGGTCTCCGGACCCCGCCGTCTCGCCGACCGAAGGTCTCCAGGAGTGGTCGCGATGCCAGAAGATTGCGTTTAGTAACCAGGAGACCTGCGGTCAGCAGGGTGCGGGGTCGGGAGACCCGCGCACAGCGCAGGCTCCGCGCACAGCGCGGCTCCGCGCACAGCGCGGCTCCGCGGACACGCGCGGGCGAGGCGGCAACTTCACAGCGTCTTAAGAAATTCCAGAACCGCACGTTTCTGCTGTTCGTTCAGTTTTTCAGGGAAGCGGTGCCCCGCGGCGCTTTTGCCGAAACGGCGAGT
The DNA here is from genome assembly GCA_963844115.1 of uncultured Planctomycetales bacterium. Classification (GTDB taxonomy): domain Bacteria; phylum Planctomycetota; class Planctomycetia; order Pirellulales; family UBA7805; genus CS4-C045. The sequence continues at coordinate 36,382 of CAWJNN010000067.1, forward strand.
ATCAAAATATTGGCGCCGCTGATGTAGGGAGTTGGCAGATTCCGGAAGACGGTCATGGGTCGCAGCATTGATTCCCATACGTTCGCGGTCAAAGCCGTTGTCGCGGCGGCTCCATAGCACCGGGCGCTGTTCGGCGTGCAGTAGGTGCCAGAGCGTTGGAACGGAGCCGTTGTGGAGGTACGGTGCCGTCGCCCAGATACCGTCCAGCGGCGGAGCGACATAGCCCGCCGGTTGTTCGTTCACCTGTTCCCGGTCATCTTCATGAAACCAGCTTTCCGCGTACCGGCGTCGGTGTTCGGCCGTCAAGGCGTCCAGCCGAACCCGATCCGTGCCGACAACGTCAATCGAGACGATCTTGTTGGGGTAGTCCCCCCCTGCCCCGTCGTAACGGCCATGACATGACGCACAGTTCCGGTTGAAGACCTGCTCGCCTTCGGCGGCCAGTGTCGCATCGATTTCGTACGGGTAAGGTGGTGACTTCAGTGAGTTGATGTAGGCGTAGATCGCCTTGTAATCCTGCTTCCCAGTCGTGAAACTTGTCGGGTCCGTTGGCCGGTACCAGGAAAAACTGCATTAACGCTCGATGGCCCTTCGGAACGAAGCCGTCGTAGTACAACCGCCGTTTCTTGCTAAAGTGCCACCAGGCAGGTGCGTCCAGGTCGTGGTGGACGGTATGGGGCGCTGTCCGAACCTCAATCAGATTTAATGCCGCATCGCGATAGTGCATCAGCACCACGCCGAACATGACGGCGTTCGTGGTCCCGCGCGTGTTGCCTAACGGGAATGAACAAGCGAACCGACGTCCATCCGGCAAGTGGCTTGTTCAGGTGTAGCTTGACCGTACGCACGTCCTCGCTCAGCGAGGAGAGCGCAAACTGGCTGTTGGGGACAGCCGGGAATCGGCTCGACCGTCGACTTGCCCCTGGTGGCAGGCCAGGCAGTTCATCGATCCAGTTGCCGGATCGTCATCGACGACGTACTGCAGTGTGTGGCCAATGTCCGACTGGTTCCTCCCGAACGAGCCCGTACCGCTGGTAAGCCATTTGTCGACGCGTGGTCGCGTCGGCCGCCCGCGCCTGTTCGCGGAGCGGTCGTTCCCACAGCGTCCACAGCTGATCCAAGATGCCTTCATCGAAATCGGGCGGCAGGTAGGCCTTGGTCCGCAACAACCGGTAACCGCGTTGGGCTTCCGTTTCTTCCGCCGCTTCAGCCGATACGCCGACACTGGCACTCAGCGCACACAGTATCGCAAGTGCGCAGTCGAGAACGACTTGACGAATCGACAAAATTTCATGCATGAGGTAGTTGGTGCCCCTTTGGCATTGATCGCTGACCTAAGTTGTTTAACCGCAACGCCATCGGCGTGCGTGTCGTCGTGGCGGGTAATCCACTCGACTCCCCTAGGCCTGCGCAGCCCGTTGGGCTTGCGGTCAAACGAGCGGTCGAAGTGGTGCTGTCCACGTAGTCAACCTCGCGAATTGTGCAGTATTTCTTGGCGTTGCGAAAAACGAACGATTCCCCGCCACATTACGCATTTTAGGAACCGCCGAACGAAGGGCCAGCGCAACGGCGACATACTTCTTTGGATGGGTAAAAGCGGCCCGTATGGCAAACAATGTTATCGGGGTTTCCCCTAGTTGTGGGCTAGCCGATGAAATTCTCGGATTTCGCTTGACAGCTCGCCCTGTAATGGTAACCTGACCGCTGGCAAACGGATTTCCCTTTTTAGTCTAAGCGAGGCAGTTCTAATGAATCGGTCCCGAATTCGAAGCATCAAAAGGTGTCGGACCTTTCCTGCGCGATAGCGGCGCAAGAACGGTCAAACACCTTTTTTGTTTTTTGCGCGATTTCCTCCCGGTTCTCAACAAGGCGATACGAATATGGCCAGCTATCGATTGCGCTCGACACACATTATTCACCTCAGGCAGACTGTGACGCTTCTTGTTGTAATTGGCATTGTCTCAGCGATGCCTGGGATTACACAGGCCCGGCCGCTGATCACCTATCTAACGGGGGACACGCCCGCAGACGGCCAGGTTGTTTTTCGTGTGGTATTTAATTCGGCGGTCGCAGACAGTGCGAAACTGACGATCGTTGCGAGCGAATCGGATACGGATTTGCGGCTGGATAATATCGATTTCGTGCCAGGGAGTGGGTTTTCAGAAGTTATTGTCACGGCCCAGAGCACTTCAACGGCAAACGGTGCGCTTGACCAGCTACAACGTCCTAACAGGGCGGAGCTGCCCGACGTGATTGGATCGACGAATGCCGTGGCCGACTGGCGCCGGCTGGGCCTGCGTCGCGGCCAGCGTCGATCGTTCCGAATCCGTCAGGCACTCACTATTACTACACGGAAAACCAATTCGGTTTTGCTGGTACGGAACATCGGATGATGAGAGTTCCAATTGCCGGTGGCGTCGAAGAGGAAGTTTACGATGGCGTTGGCGATTCCTTGGTTGAATTTTCAGGCGTCGAGATCGTCGGCGACCGTATGTTCTTTTTCGCTCATGACACCGGCGGTCCTGCCGCCGAGCGACAGTTGTATAGTGTCGAATTGGGTGCCGGTACAGGTCTTGCGGTTGGCGGAACACTTGCCGTGAGAAGTCACGGGATTGGACCGTTCGAGCGGCCTTGCTGGTCTCGGTTTCGGGGTCTCGGATGGTTCCGACGAAATGGATTTTGATCCGTCAACTGGCCTGTTATTCGGCACAAACATTAGCACTGGCGAAACGATCGGTTTCGACATCGCCGACGCCGGCCTTGGTGTCGGACCTGTGCCCGTGGGTGGCCTGCCGTTCCTAATCGATGCGGCGGTGGTCACTGCTTCTGCAGGTTTTTCCACCGATGTTGGGCTGGGATTGTTGAGCGGTCTCGTGACTCCCGGCGCGGCCGGGCCGGTTCGGGAGATTGACGGCATTCGGCCTGACGGTGAAGGTCGCCTGGTCGTGATTGGGCACGACGGCGTGATTGTAGGTATCGATATTGGTGGAGTCTTAGGTGATGGTGCCGACGATGGAGACATTATTCGGTATTTCAACCGTGACGTACCGACAGCCGGGATGACGATCGGATTCTCGCGGACAGGGCTTCGCTTTGACGACCATACAATCCTGGCGGCCGATTCCGGAGCCCTCTACGGTGATGCTCGCTGTTGTCGGTGCGTGCGGGTTCTTGATCGGTTGCCGCCGCTTCCGAAATCGGTAAACGTCGCCTGACCCCTAAAGTGCGTCTTCCGATCCCGGAATATCCTCGGCCCCATTGGGAACGTTTAACGACGAGCCTTCGAAGGCGTCGCCGATCGGTTCGGCGCGGCCGCCGAGGACCGTTAGCGGGGAGTTCGCCTTCCTCCGCGCGTCGTCTCAGCTTGCCTATCGTCCCGGAACGGCAAGACCGGGCACTGTGATTCAGTGGGGATTCAGTGGGCGAAGAAGTCTGCAATCGACACGGACAGTCCCGGCAGAACGTCGCCGCCGTCAAGCTGATCAGAGTTACAAAGCGATCGCTGCCCGCCATTCGCGATGTGAATGGTGACCGTCCGCCCGCGGGGATCTACAACCCAAACCTGCCGACAGCCGGCGTTCAGCCAATCGCCGACTTTCGCTTGGACGTCGCGGGGACGGTCATTGGGTGAAAGAACTTCGACAGCCAAATCGGCGCGCACCCGGGAAGAAACCCGGAATTGGTGTGCGCGGAACGCGATCTTTACGCACAAAGCCTACGTCCGGGCGCGGACCGTGTCGGGGTCGCGGGCAAGCTGAAATCCGCTTTCGGCACCCGTCAGCACACCTAGGCGCTTTCGGACGACAAAATCGCCCAACAGTCGTGTGATATGCGCGACAACACGTCCATGTTCGAAGCCGCTTGGCGACATCATAACCAGATGTCCTCGGACAAGTTCGCATGGCTGGCCCAGCGAAACATCCAAAAGCTGGTGTGCGGTAGTGATGTGGTCGGTAGTCGCCATGTCTTCTGGATTGTAAGTCGATACATGGGAAATGTCAAAGCTAAACGTGTGGGCATTGTAGTTCCGACTTCAGGGAACGTTGGAGTCCGGCCTTTGAACGGAATGTAGTCGCTTTAGAAAAACGATTTTCCGGTTAAAGCCAGTGCTCCAACAAAAAACCGCCTAAAGGCGGAACTACGAACTTAATCGATCGTCAGTGGCGTAGGGCATGCGCTGCATGCCGTTGCAAAGTGGCGTCGTTACAAAGTGGCGTCGTTACCAGGCACCGACTTTCACCACGCCAACAAATCGATCGTCAGGCGGAGCCAGAACTACAGGGTGTTGAGGGCGGACTACCAACACGCCGTTAAAGCGCCTTCTCTAAACCAGGGATATCTTCAACACCGTTGGGCACCGTCAGCGACGGATCGTTGCAGGCGTCGCCAATCGGTTCGGCGCGGCCGCCCAGGTGCCTGGCGAGAAAGGCCTCGGTGATGGCGTAAAACGCCAGGCGATTCTCGGGCCGCGCCAGGCCGTGGCCTTCATCCGTAAACAGAACATAGGTCACCGCGATGCCGTTCTTCTGCATGGCCTGGACCATCTGTTCGGCCTCCGCTTCCTTCACCCGCGGGTCATTCTTTCCCTGAGCAATCAACAATGGCCGCTTGATCTTTTCCGCATGATACAGCGGCGAACGTTTTCGCAGCTCTTCGCGCCCGTCCGGTGTGTCAAGGTCGCCTACGCGCTCGATCAGCTGTTGGCGAAATGATTCCCAATAGGGCGGAATCGCTTCGATCAGTGTAATCAGGCTGGAGGGGCCGACGATGTCGACGCCACAGGCGAATACGTCGGGAGTAAACGTCAGACCAACCAGGGTCGCATAGCCGCCGTAACTGCCCCCCATGATCGCGACTTTATCACGTTGGGCGATTCCTTCCTTCACGGCCCACTCGACCGCGTCGATCAGGTCATCGTGCATCGTGCCGGCCCATTGTCGTTTGGCGACATTCTGAAACTTCTTGCCAAACCCGGTCGAACCCCGGTAGTTGACGCTCAGGACCGCATAGCCCCGATTCGCCCACAGTTGATGTTCGCCATCAAAGCCCCAGCTATCACGAGCCCACGGGCCACCGTGGACCGCCAGGATCATTGGCAATGGCTGGGACGGCCTCCCGGTATCCTCTGGGTCACTTTGTACCGGCAGCGTTAAATAGCTGACCAGTTTCAATCCATCACGCGCCTCGATGATTTCAGGATGCATCGGCGCAAGCTTCAGCCCTTCCAGTGCGGCACGATGGACAAACAGAAAAGTCACTTTCTTTGTATCGCGATCGAAATGGAAGTATCGCACCGGTCCGTCGTCCTGGAGGTCGGCAACAATCCACTGACGATCATTCTTCGACCAACTGGCGATCCCCATTTCGCCGGTCGCTTCTTTGCTGGCTAACTTGAAGTCCGCCTCGACTTCGTCGTCGAAAAACTTTCGCTCTCGCCGGGCATAGTCAAACGACACAGCCTGGATCGTGTTTTCGGTTGGATGCGACTTGATCGCGCCGACATCGGTCCGCGGGTCCGACGCAATCACCTTCTTGTCGCCGCTGCTCAAGTCCAGCGCGACCAGGGCTGCGGTATCGCGACCGCGACTATCGGCCATGTAGAGCGTCTGTCCCGACTTATCGAAGCCCAGGAAATCCGTGGTGGCGTTATCTTCCTGTGGTATCGTCAGAAAAGGCTCCCACTTGATTTCTGTCTCGCTTTCGGTGCCGGCGCCCGGTTTGTAGTACGCCAGGTTGCCATCCGGCAGAAAGCGCGAGGCAAATCGCACGTTGTAGTCTTCGTCAATCACAAAGTTCCGGTAGCCCGGATTTTTCTGTACGAGTTCCTTGTCACCGGTCAGGATGTTTAATCGATAGACGTCGTGGAAGCGAGGGTCGCGATCGTTCAAGCCGATCAGAATTTCATTCGGCTTACGGTGGCTGACCGATTCAATCCGAGCTCGAATACGATTCTGGCCGGTGGGATCGGCTTTTTCGGATTGTCCTTCTTTGTCCGGCGTCAAATTGCGGATTTCGTTCGTCTTAAGATCGATGGCAAAGATTTTGAAGTTTTCGTCGCCGTCGACGTCCTGCGAATACAGAATGTGTCGGCCGGTTTGTGCCCAAAAGAATGACCGGATACCACGATGCTTGTCAGCGGTTAAGGGACGTGCGGCGTCGATATCATCGACCGGCGCCAGCCAGATATTCAATACGCCGTCGCGTGGGGCAATAAAGGCGACCTGTTCGCCGTCGGGGCTCAGATCGGGTGCCGCCTTATCGGGATTGCCAAAGAATACGTCGCGAGGAACCAAGGGTACTTCGCCTTCCACTGTTCTCTTCTTGCTCGTCACCGCGGGGTTATCCTTGGCAGGCGGAAGTTGTCGTTGGGCAAGCTGCGATTCGTCCGTGTGTGCCCCGTTCGATTTGACCGGATTTCCGGCGCGAAGATCTCGCAAAGTGAAGCTGCAATACGCGGCGGCCAACACGACGCTAATTAGAATGACGGAACGAGGAAACATCGAAAAATCCTTTATACAAGGCGTGATTGATAGGACGGGCCGAGTAGCCGCGATCGAGGTGGGATTTTCGCTCGTCGAATTTAGCAAACTAGCGGTGGGTAAGAACAATTGCAATAGCTGGGGAGATTGTCGACAATGGACGAAAATAAACATAGGTGAATGTGTATTGCCTTCTTCGGTGGGCCAGGGACAACTGCATTTCGCTGTTAAACCGTACACGGTTAAAAAAGATCTCTTTATGGCGGTGCCCGTATTAGATCCGTCTTCCTTCTTCAGCGCGTTGCGTAAGGCAGGCCTGCTGTCTGATACGGAAATGGACAAGGCCAAACGCGCCTGCGAAGGGGTTTCGGATCCGTCCGCCATCGCGCGGAAGCTGGTAAACGTCTCGTTGCTGTCCGCCTGGCAGGCGAATCAGATCCTGCGTGGTCGCGAAGACTATAGCCTGCGTAATTATTCGCTGCTGGATCAGGTCGCGATTGACGATTTCGGTGAAACTTTTGTGGCCCGGCACGACGGGATGAACCGGCGGGCGAGAATTCGTACTTTTTCGTCGCCGCGTCCCCTTACGTCGGAAGGTTCCGCAGAGTTTATTCAGGAGGCACAGCGGGTCGCGGCGCTCGACCACCCCAACATTGTCCACGTGTACGACGTTGATCAAGTCAACGGCCGGTACTTCCTGGTGATGGAGGACATCGCAGGCGAGAATCTGGCACGCCTTGTCACCTCGCAAAGACCGCTGCCTCCTGCGCTGGCGGCGGAGGTAATCTGTCAGGCGGCGGCGGGACTGGCTTACGCGCACGAGCAAGGGGTAATTCACGGCAACCTGACACCGAAACATCTTGTGCAGATCGGGGATCGCATTAAAGTCATCGACTTTGCGCTTCCCCAGTTGGCGCGTGCCAACAATATGGACAGTGCAACGATCATTGATCCGGATTACGCGGCGCCGGAACTGGCCGTTGACGGCACGCCACTTGATCATCGCTGCGATATTTATTCGCTCGGTTGCATTCTCTATTACTTATTGACGGGTCGGCCACCGTTTGCCGCGGGTACACGCGAAGAGCGATTGCGCACCCATGCCGAGCAGGAGCCGCCGGCAATTGAGGTGTTACGGCCGGACGTACCGAAACATCTGGCCCGGATCTGCCGCAAAATGATGGCGAAAGATCCCGCCCAACGTTTCAGTTCAGCCGCGCAAGTTTCCGAGTATCTTTCGAAATGGCTTGATTCACAAAAGGTCGTGGAGTCGCCAGCCGTTCCGCTACGTCAAGTGACACCAATTTCGAAGCCGTTACAAGAAGCGGCGCTGTCCGAATCATCCGCTGGCGCTTCCGCTTTACCGCGGATTGCCATCCAAACAGACGAAGGCGGCGCCGGCCTTGCCACGGCAGCGAGACGGAGAAAGACGAGCTACAAGAACGCTTTCCTGGGCCCTGCAGTCCTGCTCGTGGTATGCGCGGTCATTTATCTGGGATATGTCATAGCAAATATGGATGAGGACGCGTCACAACAGCCAAAACCCGAGGCAGGCTCGGAGCGCAGCACGTTGCTGGGCAAAGGTGGTTACGGTGATGACGAAATCCCGGTAATCGCCGAGCCAACGGGTGGCTCGATCGTTTCCTCTGACGACGCGGCCGGGACAGTTGACCAACCCGGGCCGCGGCAGTCATCCAATCCTGGACCCTCAAACATTGATCGCGGCAAAGTCAAAGATAGCTCCGCCGCAAAAAGGACCGCGCCGCGTGATGCTGATCCGAAATCATCGGACGACAAAAAGGGCGACGACGATTCAGATTGGATCCCAGGTGGAAAGGTGCCCGGCGGTGAGCCCGCTCCCGAGGCAGGTCCGGATGTTGCGCAAGGCACTACTGATAGTTACTTCCAGAAGGCCAAAGCGGCAGTGAGCCGCGGTGATATACCGGGGATGATAACGAATCTCGAGCAGCATCTTGCCACCGAGAATCCGGCGAACGTATCGGGAATCGAACTCCTGATCAGCCAAGCGAAGACAGTTGCCGCGCCTGAGGAATGGTACCGCAATCACATCCAACATGAATCGATTACCCTTCAGCAGCTGGAAAATTACAAGAACGGATTTCTTCCGCGTTTTGACATCGTATTGGCCTCGGATACCCCTCCTGAGTTGCTTGAACTCTTCAAAAAACTTGCGGACCATATGGTGACGGTGACGCTAGTTGAAATGTATCAACGCGGCGAGCTTAGCGACTTGATCGACCAGGAAATCGCCAGGCGCGAAGCCGAAGCAAACCGTCAATAGCCGGCCGTGCTCCGGCAAGGCCTAAGAATGGGTTTGGGGAATAGACGAGGAGCAGTCAAGGGCACCACCGTCGTTCACACCTTCTGCTCCAGCAGCCAGTCTTCAAGAATGATGTGCTGCAAGAAAGGAGCTCGCAACAGAGCGGTGCGCGACGGGAGGATTGCCGTCAGCCATGGCCGCTGTGCCAAACGTGAGGCAACACGCATGCCGATATTTCCTGGCATGCGTCCCTCAAGCTGGCTCCGCACGTTGTCGCTCAGCCGTTTGAAAGTGGTCGGAAACATGTTGGGTTCCGGCCCTACGTGGATAACGGTTTCGACACCGCGATTCAACGATTCGTATACTGCGTCCCAAACGCGTTGTGGATGGTCAATCCAGCGATTCATGATGTCGTGCGCGTTGAAATCGTTATAGTTGACCTTGCCCGTGACCAGTGAGGCGACGGGCGGCTTCGGCTCGCTGAATCCACCGGCGGCGGTGTGCATCATGAAGGCAGCGCGATTGGGGATGTTGCGTTCCCAAATGATCGGTGTATGCATTGGCGGCCAGTGTTTCTTGTTTTTGCTGCAGATGCACGTGCTTGGGCAGATGTTCACGTCGATGCTCGTCAAATCGCTCGACCGTCTTGTGCTGCCCTAAAAATAGAACCGTATTGGGAGACAGGTGCGACGAGATGCCGCAAACACCCTTGCCCTCCTGGTTGATCTGTGCACAGATTTTTTGGATCGCATGAATATCCAAGGCCGGACCGCGGGAAAAGAGGATACCCATCGTCGTATCGCGCCCAACTCCGCACAATCGTCCGCCATCGACACGGTGACGCGCAGTGCATCATGCATCTCCAACACACCGGCGCAAACGATTGCAGAAATTTCACCGAGGCTGTAACCCATCGCCAGCTTCGCAGCGCCGAAGTCGATTCCAAAGAATTCCGTCAACAACCGAATTTGGGCAATCTCCATTCCGACGATCAACCCGATCGCGTCGGCAAAAGTTTTTAAGGTGGTTTCGCGATCATCGCGTACCCGGTTCACCAGGTCGATCCGGCGGCCCGCCGCATCGGAAGCATGCTCTGCCGCTTCCTTTAGGACCGTTTTGACGAGGTCACCGTAAGCCGGGTGAGCAAGCAATTCGTGACTGCGGCCGAGGTTGGTGAGGTTGTAACCACGGAAAGCGAAGCACGCTTTCGGAAGGCGACTTTCAAGATTGGTTGTCATGTCCGTCCGCTGGCAAGCATGGTGATTTGAGGCCTGAATCATATCCGATCGTCGCTCGGCCGACTGCGCCAGCGGAGACCAGGGAATGGTGGAATGGTGGAATGATGCGCAGATAAATCTGTTGACCGTCCTTTCCAGTATTCCATTCCTCCAATATTCCATTCCTCCAATATTCCATTCCTCCCAGCTTGCCGCTAACGTGACGATCGCCGAAAATAGCTCTGTGGCTATCCGGCAAGACATTCGTAGTGACTTTGAACTGAGCGGAATGAACGCTGTCGTGACGGGAGCGGCCAGTGGCATCGGGAGGCAGATCGCGTTGCGCCTGGCGGCTGCCGGCGCGAACTGCTTGCTGCACACCCGGAAGAACGAGGACGCCTTACGCGACGTCGCCAGGCGGATACAGGATTCAGGGAGCGAGGTGCTTTCGATCGTCGGCGATTTGGCCAGCGGCGACCAGCAAGAGCGCCTGTGCCGGGAGGCCTTTGAGTGGAACTCGAAAATCGATATTTGGATCAATAACGCCGGCGCCGACGTCCTGACCGGCGAAGCGGCGGATTGGTCATTTGAGGACAAGCTGCAGCAGCTATGGGAAGTGGATGTGGTGGCGACGATCAGGATTTCGCGGATCGCTGGACAACGAATGAAGGAAGTCGGTGGCGGTGTCCTCTTGAACATGGGGTGGGATCAGGCGGAACATGGCATGGCTGGCGATAGCGGCGAGATGTTTGCGGCGAGCAAGGGTGCGGTGATGGCTTTTTCGCGCAGCCTGGCGCGGTCGCTGGCCCCGGAAGTAAGAGTCAATTGCCTGGCGCCGGGGTGGATTCGCACGGCATGGGGTGAGCATGCTTCCGACTATTGGCAGCAGCGGGCGACGGAAGATTCGTTGCTGGGACGTTGGGGCACGCCCGAAGATGTGGCCCGGGTCGCCCATTTCCTCGTTTCACCGGCGGCCTCCTTCATTACCGGACAGGTGATCCCGATCAATGGTGGCATGCGCCAATCGCAGGGGAATTCGTCGCGAGGGCCGGACGGGTGAGCGATCATGATCCGCCCAAAACGGCGCGCAACTGGTCGGACGAGCACATTCATTTTGTCACCGGCCGGCTGGCAGAGTTCTCGTTGCAAGAAACCGTTGAGCCGCTGGCTCGACAAGTTGGCTTTACCTACTCGATCGACGTTCTGAATATTACCGTTGCCGCGCTGATGACACCCCAGTGGGTCGCGACGCGGATCAAGCCGACGTCGGAGGCAACCTGTATTGTGCTGCCCGGTTATTGCGAAGGGGATGTTAGGGACATTGAAAGGACGACCGGTTTGCCGGTCTTACGAGGTCCGCGCGACCTGCGTCGCTTGCACGAGCTGTTGAGTCCCAAGCTCGCCCCGCGACCGTCCTATGGCGAGTTTGATATCCAAATTCTGGCCGAGATCAATCATGCCCCTGGCCTTTCTATCGACGAGCTTCTGTCGGAAGCGGCCCAGCTGGCCGAGGCCGGTGCCGATTTGATTGATGTCGGTTGTAATCCGGGCGAAATCTGGAGTGGCGTGTCGACTGCCGTCCGTGCGTTGCGAGACGCTGGACACCGTGTATCGATCGACAGCCTGCGGCCTCAGGAAATCGAAGCCGCCGTCCGCGCCGGCGCCGAACTTGTGTTGTCGGTCAATCGCGACAATCGGGATGCAGCGGCAGATTGGGGCTGCGAAGTCGTTGTGATCCCGGACGATCCGACGACCTTGGCGGGTATGGACGAAACCATTGATCAGCTGGCGATGGCGCGGGTGCCTCTTCGAATCGATCCGGTCCTGTCGCCGATCGGTTTCGGTTTTGCCGAAAGCCTGCACGGCTTTATCGAAACACGCAGGCGATATCCGGACGCGGAAATAATGATGGGCATCGGCAACCTGACGGAGCTGACCGACGTCGATTCGGCGGGCGTCAATGTTTTGCTGTTGGGAATCTGCCAGGAACTTGGCATTCGCAGTATCCTGACCACCCAGGTCATCAACTGGGCGCGAACTTCGGTGCGCGAATGCGACTTGGCGCGGCGGCTGGTCTATCATGCCGTCCGACGAGAGCAGTTGCCCAAACACGTCGAACCGCGCCTGGTCATGTTACGAGATCCTGATGTGCTGGAGCACGGTGAGGAAAAGCTGCAAAAACTAAGCGAAGATATTCGCGATAACAACTTTCGCGTTTTTGCCGAGGACGGGCAGCTGCATCTGATCCGTGCCGGCATGCACCTGCGGGGTGACGATCCCTTTGCGATCTTCCAGCAAGTCCTGGCCAGCGATCCCAAACACCTGGACCGTGGCCACGCGTTTTACCTGGGCTACGAACTGGCGAAAGCGCTGACTGCACTGACGTTGGGAAAAGATTATCGCCAGGACGAAGCACTCAATTGGGGATTTTTAACACGGCCCGAAGATCATCATCACCGGATCCAAGAATGACCAATGACCAAATCCCAATGACCAAATCCCAATGACCAAATCCCAATGACCAATGACAGCGCTCGGCGCAGGTCTCGAAGGCGCCGCGCAGGTCTCGAAGAGCGCTCGGCGCAGGTCTCGAAGAGCGCTCGGCGCAGGTCTCCCGACCTCGCCGAAACAGCTGACCGCAGGTCTCCCCAGTTGGAAATCACTGCGAAAGTTGTGGGAGACCTTCGGTCAGGAATTTGTGCGGGGTCGGGAGACCCGCGCACAGCGGGGGTCGGGAGACCCGCGCACAGCGGGGGTCGGGAGACCCGCGCACAGCGCGATGCGCGGCGAGCGAAGATGCAAGATGGAAGATGGAAGATGCAAGATGCAAGATGCAAGATGGAAGATGAAGATGCAAGATGCGGAAGATGCAAGATGCAAGATGCAAGATGCAAGATGCAAGCTGAAACCGGCATCGGGTATTGAGCATCCAACATCCAGCTAACCGTCTGAAGGCGGAACTACGAACGATGATACTCGAAGGAATTATGACAACCCTGGACGCCGACGAAACGGTCAATATCTCGCCGATGGGACCGATTGTCAGCGACGATATGCAGGAGATGCTCTTCCGGCCGTTCCAGACGTCGCGAACCTATCAGAATTTGAAACGCGACCGACACGGTGTTTTTCATGTGACCGACAACGTCGAAATGATCGCTCGTGCAGCAGTCGGCCAACTGGAACCGCCACCGTCGATGATACCGACGACAATTTTCAGCGGGCGGATCATCGACGATGCGTGTCGCTGGTACGCGGTCGAGGTAACCTCGCTGGATGACAGCCAGCAGCGAGCAGAAATCACGACGCGCGTCGTCGACCAGGGGCGGTTGCGAGAATTTTTTGGCCTGAATCGCGCTAAGCATGCAGTGGTTGAAATTGCGATTCTGGCGACACGCGTTCACTTGTTGCCGATGGCGCAAATTCGGGAGGACGTTGACCGATTGGCGGTGTTGATTGAAAAAACGGGAGGTGCCGCCGAACAAGCGGCTTTTGCGTTTCTGGATGAATACATTCGCACCGCCGCTGTGAAAGCAGGTTCACCGGACTGATTATGTCGACCGAATGCTCAACCTTGACCGTCCGAGTTGCGGCCCCCAGCCGACTGCATTTCGGATTGCTGTCGGTCGGACCCGCCAGCCAGCCGCAATTTGGTGGCGTGGGAGCAATGATCGATCAGCCGGGATTGGAACTGATCATTCGGCCCAGTGATCAGTTCCAGGTGGTCGGGCAGCACGCAGAACGAGTCCGCCGGGTCGCCAATCATGTTTTGGAATCGTATCCGTTAGAAGCGGGACTCCGATGTTGTATCGAAGTTACCCGCGCGGCGGACCACCATGTCGGCCTAGGAACCGGCACGCAGCTTGCCCTGTCGGTGACTGCTGGACTCCTGAGGTACGTCGGCGCGAGTGATCTGACGGCTGTCCAGCTGGCGTCCCTGGCCGGCGCGCTGGCGCTCGTCAATCGGTACTCACGGTTTTTTACGAGGTGGATTGCTGTACGAGGAACAGAAGAGCGACGAACAGGTGTTGGCGCCGCTGATATCGCGCGTCGCACTTCCTGACCAATGGCGCTGGCTACTCGTCTACTCAGACGGATATGGATTGCACGGTCAGGACGAGAAAGTCGCTTTCGAGTTGCTGCCGCGGGTGTCGGAGGAAGTCGTTGCCAAACTTCGTTCCGAGATCAACGAACAACTGCTGCCGGCGGCTCGGGTCGGTGATTACCAGTGGTTTAGCGAGAGCGTCCATCGCTACGGCCTGGCGGCAGGAAGTTATTTTGCCAGCCAGCAGTCCGCTGGATCCTTCACCACTGCCCGCACCGCCGATGTTGTTGAGCAACTACGAAAACTGGGGGTTTGCGGAGTTGGTCAGACTTCCTGGGGCCCCACCGTGTTCGCCCTGTGTCGCGAGGATTCGCACGCTAACGAAATTCAACGTCGAATGGCGTCTGACGCCGCGAATTCGGATCTACGGTTTGCAATTGCCGCACCAAATAACACTGGGGCAAAAATCGAACGGCACGAAACAAGCCTTTAAAGCACAAAAGCGTATACGGACTGTGCGGCCCGCCGAATGGCCAGATAGTGCCGAACGTTCGCTATCAACACGACTTACAGAGGCGAGTCGTTGTTAATAAACATGGCTGCATATCTAGTTATGCTCCTTAATTAGCCTATGTTGCCACGAAAAATTTGACATTGGCTAGTTCGTTTAACTACAGTACTCATTAGGTCGTCTGTCAAGGTGCGCAGGGACATTCAAGAGGCGCGTTGAACCTTGGGGTCGTTCGTACCCTGGGCCAGAGAAAGGACAGATCGATGACTACCGTCACCCGCACTCTGACTGTCAATGCAGCCTTCCTTCAAGAAATTAAGGAGGACAATCGGCAGTTACGGGATCTCTTTCAGCAGACGCTCGCGCTGCTGAGCCACCCTCGACGGCAGCGTATTCCGCCACGGCAAATCGTCAACGACTTGACGTTATTGCGCGATCAGTTGGCCATGCATTTGACACTGGAAGATGCCTTCGGCTATTTCGAAGATGCAATCGCCGAAGCGCCACGGCTAACCGAACGGGCGAAACAACTGCATGCAGAGCACGAAGGGCTGTTTCGCGAAATCTGTGAGCTCGTGGAATGCGCCGAAAGGATACTTTACCACGAACGTCCATCTGGGTACAGCCAGCAAACAGATTTGGCAGTGACCTTCTATCAATTTCATGCCCGGTTCCAAGAGCACGAAACCCGCGAGAATGAATTAATCCTGGATGCCTTCGACGATGATATCGGTGTCGGAGACTGATGGGGATTGGGGATTGGGGATTGCGGATTGGGGATTTCGGATTGGGGATTGCGGATTGCGGATTGCGGATTGCGGATTGGGGATTGCGGATTTCGGATTTCGGATTGCGGATTGGGGATTATTTTCTTGTCGCTGAGGCGCCTTTGTTCGCGATCGCGTGTAGCCGTTGCTCAGTGCCAACTCAGCTAGCGGCTAAATTTGAATCTTCCAATCCGCAATCCACAATCCGCAATCCACAATCCCCTCACTCTTTCGCTTCCTGCTGGGCCCATGCTGCGGCGCCCATGACGCTGGCGTCGTCACCCAGGCTGGCTGGGACAACCGTAAACGTATCTTTGAATGACGTCAGGACTCGTTTTCGAGCAGTGTTTTCGACTTCGCCAACGAACAGCTCGGTCATCGCTTCAACCAGACCGCCACCCAGGACGACCACGTCAGGAGCCAGCAAGTTCACGATATTCGCAGCTGCGCGACCGATGTGGCGCGCGGCTTCGCGGACGATCGATTCGACGACGACGTCGCCGGCCTCAATGGCCGCTGCCAAAGCGCCGCTGCGAATGTTTGCCAGATCGGTACCGGCTTCCTTTAGAAGATTTGGCGCCTGCCCGCAATACGCCGCCATGGCCGCTCGGGAGGCAATCGACAACCGGCTGGCGACCGCTTCCAGGCAACCGCGACGGCCACATCCGCAACGAGGTCCTTCCGGCATGACTTGAACATGGCCAATCTCCATGCAGGAACTCTTCCGGCCGCGCAGGATTTTTCCTTCGTAAATGCATCCACCGCCGATACCTGTTCCAGGAAAGATACCGACAGACGTTCGTGAACCCTTCGCTGCCCCAAATCGATGTTCGCCATACAGTCCAGCGTCGACGTCGTTCACGATGAAGGTCGGACAGCCAAATTCAGCCTGCAGTTCCTTCCGCAACTGAACGTTTTGCCAGCCCAGGTTGGGTGTATCGAGGACGACGCCGAGGTCCAAATCGAGCGGCCCCGGGCAGCCGACACCGATGCCTGCCACCTGTTTGACAGAGACGTCGGCATTTTTCAGCGCATTGCGTATTGTCTGCTTGATTCGCTCGACACCGGCCTCCGCGCCCTCGTTTCCACGCGTCTTCGTCCGATCGCTACCAACCGCGGTGAAGTCGCTGTCATATACCTTGGCCAGCATCTTCGTGCCGCCCAGGTCGAAGCCGATCCAATACTTCTGCTTGTCCGACGGCATTTGTATTCATCCTTTGAAATCGAGTAGGCTTGGACCTAAGACTACCGCCTCCCGCGTAGTCCGAAAAGGTGCAAAGTCACATCGACGTTCGTCGACGGATCAATGTAGCGTCGACCGTTGGCGTTCCTCCAGCACCGCGCGATAATGGCCGACCATCTTTTCTGCGGCTTGTCGCTGATCAAATCGGGTGCTGACGCGCTGGCACGCCATCTTGGCTCGTTCCATGGCGATCGCGGGCTGACGCAATGCATCGAGGATTCCTTCGGTCAACTGTTGCGCGTCATCAGGCGGGATCAATACGGCTGTTGCATCGCCAAAAAGTTCACGGGTCCCACCCACATCGGTAGCAACGACCGGCACCGCGCAGGCGGCCGCCTCGAGTAGTACTCGACCAAACGGTTCTTGCCGAGCGGGATGAGCGTAAACCGTAAATTCGGGCAGGATCTTCTCCATTCGATCACGAGTTCCCAGCAGATGAAGATGTCCTTGCCAGGGCGACTGCCGCGTGGTGTTCAGTAGGGTTTGTTCCAACTCCAGCGTTTCGGCCTTTGTCGAGTGCCGTTGACCAATCAGTACAAAGTGAACATCGGGATGCGCGTTGATGACGGTGGCAGCGGCTTCCAGCCAGACGTCCCAACCCTTTCGCAGAATGATCTGGCCCACACCGCCCACCAGGATCGCATTGCCTGGTAATCGCAATTCTTGATGCAGCCAGCGGGTTGGGCGGCGCGGGTGAAATCGCTGTAAGTCGACTCCGTTGTAGGTGACGTGCGTTTTGGCCGGGTCGAGCCCCTGCCTGACGTGGAATTTGCGCGTTGCTTCGGAAACCGCCACGAGTCGTGTGTGATGGTTCAAGTCATCGACCGCCGCCCGGCTCAATTGTAGAATATCGCGCAGATGTCCGATGCTCGGAACGCCGCAATCGGCGGAAACCGGGCCGGTTAGGCGCGCAGTCGACAGGCTATTTGCGTGAAGCAAATCAGGGGCCAATCGCCTCACGAGTTGATCGATTTCAGATCGGAGATCCTCCTGCGACCGTCTAACTTGCCGCTCGTCAACAAACGTTAACGGATGAGTTTCGATCCGGAGTGAGTCCAGCGCGTCGATCAGGGGGCCTGCGGGCGGCGCGATGGCGTGAATACTGAAATTGTCACTGCCGGCCCGGTTTTGCAGGTATTCCAAGGCGGTCAACAGCGAACGTTCGCCGCCGTTGAGACTCGTGTGCTCGAAGATGACCAGGACACGCGCCATGCGGAAATTGCGGATTTCGGATTTCGGATTGAATCGCAAATACCCGGTGGGTTTACCGTTGCCTCCTGTCTCCGGCCTTCCACCTTCTTACCCCCTACCCTCCAATCTCAAGCCTCTCGTCTCCCTACTCCCGTCTCCGGCCTGTTCCCACTACAGCAGGCCGTAGCCGGCCAGAGTACTGCGCAATTTTGCCGCACCATCCTCGTCCAGCGGCGTCATCGGCATGCGAAGTTCGCCCGTATCCCTCCCCAGCAATTGCATCGCCGCTTTGATCGGAATCGGATTCGTTGCCAGGCCTAACATGTCGCGGCAGAGCGGAAAGAGTTTGCAGTGCCACTGCTGTGCCTGCTGGTAATCTCCGTTTTCAAAGGCGTTGATCAAGCTGAGCATATCTTGAGGGATGATATTCCCGACAACGGAAATAACGCCGCGTCCGCCGATCGCCATCAACGGCAGCGTGATGCTGTCGTCGCCCGACAACACCGTCAGATCGGTTTCGGCGATAATGTGCGATGCCTGGTCCATCTGGCCGGTGGCTTCTTTGACCATCGTGATGCCGGGCACTTCCGCCAATCGCACGATCGTCTCCGGTTCGATATTCTTGGCAGTGCGTCCGGGAATGTTGTAAATACAGATCGGTATATCAACGGCCTCTGCCAGCGCCTTGAAATGTTCGAACATGCCGGTTTGTGTGGGCTTGTTGTAATACGGCGCGACGACCAGCGCTGCGTCGGCTCCTGCTTTCGCAGCCCACCGCGTCAAGCGTAAGGCTTCGGCTGTGCTGTTCGAGCCGGTACCTGCCATCACTTTTGCCCGCCCCGCCGACGCTTCCACGACGGCCGAGATGACCCGTTCATGTTCATCGTGCGATAAGGTTGGTGATTCGCCCGTGGTCCCTGTAGGGACCAGGCAATTCGTGCCCGCCGCAATCTGAAATTCGACCTGTTCCTTGAGCCGATCGTAATCGACCTGGCCGTCTCGGAAAGGAGTCGTGATTGCTACGGATAGCCCTGCGTATTCTTCGGCTCTAGTCATGGCGATTGGGGATTTCGGATTTCGGATTGGGGATTTCGGATTGGGGATTGCGGATTGCGGATTGCGGATTGCGGATTGCGGATTGCGGATTGGGGATTGGGGATTGCGGATTGGGGATTGCGATCACGTTCGGACCGCGATTAGCTTGCATAAATCCGGTCGCTCAACGGCTCATCTTACTACGAATCGTCACCTTTCCACCACCGTCGAC
This sequence comes from uncultured Planctomycetales bacterium, assembly GCA_963844115.1. Taxonomy (GTDB): domain Bacteria; phylum Planctomycetota; class Planctomycetia; order Pirellulales; family UBA7805; genus CS4-C045. The sequence goes on from CAWJNN010000067.1 coordinate 55,383, forward strand.
CATCGACTGGCGACCGACTTAATCCTTCGCGTATCGCTATCGGGAACAATTACGGCCTTGTAACGTTCAGATGGCAGAGCCGTCTCCCCAATCCGCAATCCGAAATCCGCAATCCGCAATCAAATCAGCTGTTTCATCTCCCGCACGGCTTGATCAAAGCCGACCATTATCGCACGCGACACGATGCTGTGGCCGATGTTCAACTCAGTCATCCCCGGAATGGTCGCGACGGGGACAACATTGCGATAGTTCAGGCCATGTCCTGCGTTTAGCGTCATTCCCGCGGCAAGAATCTCATGGCCAACCGTTGCGAGCTTGCTGAGCTCGTCCTGCTGCGCCTCACCTTTTTTCAGCGCATATTGGCCCGTGTGAAGTTCGACCGCATCGGCACCGATTTCGGCGGCCGCCTCGATTTGCCGCTTGTCCGGATCCAGAAACAGGCTCACCACGATGCCCCGCTCCTGCAGTTGCCGGGTGACGTGGGCGATGGCCTTGCGGTTTCCTGCCACGTCCAAACCACCTTCGGTGGTCACTTCTTCGCGCCGTTCGGGGACTAATGTCGCCTGATCCGGCAGCACATCGCAGGCGAAATCGACGATCGCCTGATCGCAGGCCATCTCCAGATTCAGTTTGACTGAAACCGTTTCCCGCAGTACGCGGACATCGCGGTCCTGGATATGGCGTTTATCCTCGCGCAGGTGTACGGTTATTCCGTCCGCGCCCGCCAGTTCAGCGAGCATCGCGGCCCAGACCGGATCTGGTTCCGTGGTGCGTCGCGCCTGCCGGACCGTGGCGACATGATCGATGTTGACGCCCAATTCAGCCAATTGATCAGTCCTCTATTGTCGCGTTGTCGGTACGATTTCTAATCGATTTCAGCGATTGTGCTGCGATAGTGCTGCGATTGTGCTGCGATAGTGCTGAGACAGTGCTGAGACAGTACTGAGATGGTGGCCGTCAAAACCGTCATCTTCGTTACTCCACGACACCGGTAATACTCCACGCATTCACCTGCAACCAGATCGATTTGCTTAAGCTACACTTTATCGTGCTAAGTATGCAACTGAGCGGCCAAGCGTGTGCCCAAAAAAGGCAAAACCCGACAGGTTGAAAGCGATGAACTGTCAAGAATTAGCCGACCGGATACAGCAGCGGCAGCCTGACGCAAGCTGCGATGAAGTCGCTCGCCTTTGCCTGTTGCTGATCCATGCGACGGACGACGTTGATCGCTTGGCGGACGACAAATATCTGAAGGAATTGATCGGCGACGCCAATATCCGGTTTCAGATGGCAACCGACCAGCACGCGGCGATGACAAGTGAACTGAAGGAATTGGCGCAGTCGGATCCGACGGCATTTCATGCCGAACAGGTCTGGGTTCTGATCCGTGCGATCAAGGTGCAAAGCCAGATCATCGAAATGTACATGAACGAGCCGGCACTAGACGTCTAACTGCGCACGTTTATTTCTGCGTGTCGACCTACCCGCCAGCCACGGGTGGTTGCAGCAGAGCGATCGCCACGGTCATATAAATCAGGATGCCCAGTACATCGATGATCCCGGCGATAAACGGGGTACTCATCAGCGCCGGGTCTTGGCCCAATCGCGCGAAAAACAAAGGCAACACGGCGCCGCACAGCGTGCCACACACCACCACCAGAAGGACCGTCAGCGGTATCACCATCGCTTCCTGAGGATTACCTCGTAATACATAGGCTGCGATGAAACCGATGATTCCCAGGAACGTACCTAGAACCAGACCCTGCAGTAGCTCGCGACGCACGATGGTAAGCGAGTCGCCCAAACTGACGTGACCTGCCGCGATGGCTGAAATAATCAGGGTCGCGGACTGGCTGCCGGAATTGCCGCCGCTGGAGATCACCAGCGGAATAAACAAAACGAGCCAGTCCCAATGACTAAGTTCCGTATGATAATGCCGCAAGGCAACGGCCGTGAGTAAGGCCCCAAAAAACAAAATCGTCAGCCACATGCCGCGCTTCCAAGCTAGCGTATAGAACGCTGTCTGCAGGTAGCCTTCTCCCAGCGGGTCGACCGCCCCCAGTCTTTGCGCGTCTTCGACGGCTTCCTCTCGCATTACATCCAACACGTCATCGTGGGTGATGATCCCGAGCAACCGATGTTCTTCGTCCACGACAGGGATGGCCAGCAGGTCGTACTGCGACACCTTCGCGGCGACCTTCTCCTGGTCGTCGTCCACGTCGACCGAGACGACATGGTGCTCCATCACTTCCGCAATAGTTGCTGTCGGCTCTCGAACAATGGAAGACACCAGTTGCCTGCAGGAGAGGACTCCGCGCAAATGATCGCTTGAGTCAACAACGTACAGATAATAGATGGTTTCCAAGTCGCCAGCTTGCCGGGCGAGCTCGTCCATTGCCTTTTGAACCGAAGCCGACTCGCTGATTCGAGCGAACCCGGTCGTCATCATCGCGCCGGCTGTTTCTTCCGGATACGATCGCAATCGCAGGATATCCAACCGCTCTTCGGCCGGCACCAGCGCCATCAATTCGGCGACTACCGCGGCGTCCGCTTCTTTGAGAATGTCGACGCGATCGTCAGGAGCGAGATTGCCAATCAACGACGCCATTTCGGCCCGATCAAGCGTTTCGATCATTTCGATCTGCTTGACGGGCTCGATAAAGCTGAAAATTTCGACGCGTGTCGCAGCGTCCGTGAATTGCAGAACTTGCCAGGTTTCCAGTGACGACAATCCAACCATGAACTCTGCCGCTGCGGCAGCATGGAATTCCTCGCAAAATGCCTGCATGCCGTCGCGGTCATTGTCGCCGAGCATTTCGCGCAGCTCTGGCAGGAATAGTGGATTCGTGATCGTCATGATGCCCTCTTTCAGCCATCGCGATGACGGCGGCGGAACCATCGGCAGGCTGGTGCGTCGTATTGTACTCGGCCGACGACTACGTTCCACTGGCGATCCCAGGAAGCCGGCCGAGAGCGCGTCGCGCAGCGTCCGGACGAGGAATTTTCATACGTGCCGCGCTTCCGGAAGTTGGACGCTAATACCACTCCATCTTTCAACGACATGGCCCGCCGCGCATTAGTTCGCCGGGCCATCTAACCTTGTCCCGTCGACGTCGGACCGACGCGGATATCGTTGGCCAAGGTTGACAAATCGGAAGGCCGCGGATAGTTTTGAGCGGATAGTTTTGTACAGTCTCGCATCGGTCCTTGGCCTTCTTCCTGCAATACTTCGTATGGGACAACGGGTTCCGCAGCAAGCGACAGATAAGCTGACGGCGCTGCTCGTGCGCTGTGAGCAGCGATTGAAGTATGAGTTTAAGGACAAAGATCTTCTCCACGCCGCTTTGACCCACGCTTCCGGCGCCCAACACCGGTTGGCATCCAACGAGCGGCTGGAATTTCTGGGTGATGCCATTCTCGGTGTCGTCGTCTGCGAGTGGCTGTACGCGCAGTATCCCGGTTACCTCGAAGGTGAACTGACACGTATCAAATCAATGGTCGTTAGCCGGCAGACTTGTGCCAAGCTGAGCGCGGAATTGGGCCTTGATGAATTCCTTATTCTGGGAAAGGGAATTGCCAGTCACGGCAAAATCCCGACGTCGCTATTTTCCGACGTGTTCGAGTCGCTGGTGGCCGCCATTCATCTCGATGGCGGAGATGCGGCATCACGAGAATTCATTCTTCGTCATTTAGTGCCGGAAATCGAAGCGGCGGTTCGTGGTGACTCCGAATGTAATCACAAGTCGGAGCTGCAACAGTTAGTCCAACGGGAACACGGGACCACGCCGACGTATAAGATGATTGACCAGAAAGGACCAGACCACCAAAAATTCTTCAAGATCGCCGCCGAGATTCATGGTACCGACTATCCGCCGGCCTGGGGAAAAAACAAAAAAGAAGCCGAACAACGCGCCGCACTGAATGCACTCAGTACACTAGACGGCCAGCCAGTCCCCTACCCCTGCGACGACGACTAAGTTCTGGATCCCGATCACCGATTACTGATTACCGATTACTGATTACCGATCACTGATCACCGATCACTGATCACCGATTACCGATTACCGATCACCGCAATGCCCACACGCGCCGTAGTCCTGCTTTCCGGTGGTCTCGACAGCATCCTCGCTGTCCGAATCCTCCAGGAACAGGGAATCGAAGTCGAGGCATTGAACTTTCGTACGATGTTCGCCTGCTGCCAGGAGACCGCCGCGCAAGCCGCCCAGCGACTCGGCATAAAAATCTCGGTGATCGGTTCGGACGATGACTATCTGGACCTGGTGCGCAAACCAAAATACGGTTACGGGCGTGGCGCCAATCCGTGCATCGATTGCCGGATCTACATGTTCGAACGAGCCCGGCAGCATATGGACGATACCGGGGCGTCGATGGTGGTCAGCGGCGAAGTGCTGGGACAGCGACCGAAGAGCCAAAAGAAGCGAGATTTGCTGATCATTGAAGCACAGAGCGGACTGGAAGGCCGACTGTTAAGGCCGTTGTCCGCCAAGTTACTGCCCCCGACCATCCCGGAGCAGACCGGTGAAGTCGACCGTGAGCGGCTCTATGACTTTACGGGTCGTTCGCGCAAGGGTCTGATTGCTCTGGCGGAGAAATTCGGCTTCCAGCGTGACGAGATCCCGTCTCCGTCAACAGGCTGTACGTTGACGGAACAAACGTTCGCTCCGCGCGTTTTCGATTTGTTGAAGCAGGACGTGACCAACACGCCGTGGGACTTCGAACTTCTCAAGATTGGCCGGCACGTGCGGCTGAATTCCGCCACCAAAGCGATCATCGGTCGACGAGCCGACGAAAACGAAATGCTGAAGTACCTTGCCGTACGCGCCGACAATCGCACGGCCGCAACGCTGCAGCCGGATAATTTCGCCGGTCCGGTTATTCTGCTGGTCGGCGACGTCGACGAGCCAACCCTGGATACGGCTGGTGGGTTGGCCATTCGGTTTTCCAACAAATACGGAGAGCGGCCTGTCGTCTTGGTGGAACATAACGGGCAAAGCCACTTGCGAGCAGTCACCGAATCCGAGACGGCGGCGTCAGCTAGTATACTCTAGGCGCGCTTCTTGGGAGCGAATTGCAGCGAGTTGCCCGACTCCGCGGTTCATGCCATCGGTACGGTGACCGA
>CAWJNN010000068.1:0-72578 GCA_963844115.1 uncultured Planctomycetales bacterium
ACGGGCAAAAGGTCGTCGAAGGCCTGGATGTGACGCAGCTTGCCGGCGGACCTCGACGGTTGGTCGTCAAAGAATTTGAAACCGGCGCCACGTCGTCACCCATTCGCATCGATCTGAAGTCGATCACGGGCAAGCCCATTTTGGGCGGCGTCGAACTATTGCGGAATTAGTTATTGCGAAACTAGTCGATTGTCTATTTCGGAGACGGCTAGAATTTGGCAGTCAGATTCCGCTGGTCCTCACCAGTTGACGCTTCGATGTCTTGAAAGACCCGCACGACGTCTCCTTCGCCAATTCGAACTGTGTACTTGCCTTTGGCAAAGACTTTGGGGCGGAATGACGTGCCTTGGATGCGAATCGTGTAAAGAACCTCGTCTTTGGCCTGATCCACAATCTGGACGACCGGCGAATCCTGTCCGGTGACTTCGATCGCCGGCAACCAGGCCACCGCCTTGCGTCCGTAATTGTCCTGCTGGTCAATCGTGATCGGCCAACCAGGATATTGTTTGGTGGCAGGGTCGTTGATATTCGCATTTCGAGGCCAGCACTCGAAGGTAATCTGCCGTGACTTCTTGTTGAAGCGAACCACGCCGAATCCTGCAGCACGCGTTGTAAGATGACCGTCACCTCTGCGTGGTTCGGTATCCGGATTCGCAGCGGCCCAACAAGTGACTTTGTTGCCCAAGGTATCCAGAAACTCGCCCGTGTATTTCGGCAAACCCGGCTGTCGATTCTGCCCCGGCTGTTCCGGATCCCACCACCGCAGATAGAGATTCGCAATGGACGGTACACAGAATGAATAACCGGCGTCGTTCCAATCGTCGATACCGTGGTGAAACACGGTCCCCAAATGTTGATCGCCTGCAATGTGAACGGCAAACGCTTTGCGGATCGCCGCCAGCGCCTTGTTACGACCGGTCTGCGGCCAGCCATTGGTATCCAGATCCGCGACCACGCGACCCGCACCGGCATGGACATGCGCGCCGCCGCAAAAGATGGTTTGCGAGAGGACGGCCTTCATATCGCATCCCGTCCAATCCGACGACCAGCGCTCGATAAACTTCAATTGCCGGTCACCTAGTAATTGGGCGTTCGGCACATCGGCGGTTGTGACATCGAAGTCTCGATCCATGATGTGGTCGGGGCGTTTTCCGTTGTGCTTGACCAGTCCCTCCGGCGCGGATTTGAATTTTCGGTCTTCGAGGACGGCGAAACTAATCCGGCCCAACGTCAGATTGGTGTAGTACACCGTAATCCCACGCTGGACAGGCGTCGGGTCAAACGGATCGGGAAGATGGCTGGTCTGCGCCCGCTGAACTTCATTCACATATTCTACCGGCATGAAATATCCACCATCGTGGCCTTGGGGAGTTTTCGACACTCCACCACTTTCACCCCACAGGTTGGAATGACCGACATCATGGTCATCCGGCAGCGTAATCGTGGGAATGTTGCGAATGACTTCGCCGTAGTCGCGCCCGAAGCGAAGCCAGTAAGCGTAGTGGCGGTGGTGATCGTAGACCTGGTCCCCCGAAAAAAAGAGCAAGTCCGGCTTCAGCCGTTTGATGTTCTGGATAATGTCGTCTTTGGGAAGATCGCCACCGTGTGCGGGATAGATTGAGTTTCCCGTAAATGCCGCGACGACAATCTGGTCCTGATCAACCGGGTCTTTCCGAATCGTTCCCTCATAGAACGCCGTCGTACCGTGCGCAACGCGGTAGGCGACATCGCGGCTGGAATCCCATGGCTCCACCCGGAAATTGGCCGTCCAGCCACGAGGGATGACTTCCGTCGCGGCAACTTCTTTCCACGAATCGTCGTCACGGATCTGTAAACGCACGCGCCGGTCGGCGTCGCGGTCCAGTGGATACAGCTGAGCCGTCAGTTTCAAGGTCTTGTCATGGACGGTGTATAAAGCGAAGCAGATTTTTTTGTCTGCCGTGACGTCCGGAATGGCCAGCAGATCGGCTGGCTTCACGGTCCTGGCCCCATGGTTCTGCGCCAGATCCGTTCCGGCCGTTGGCCGCAAGTCTTCGGCGCCGCTGGTGCCGGTAAGGAGCTGCAACATTGCAAGGATCAGCGACCCGGCGAGCAAGATTGTGCGGTGACGTACTGGCAATTTCACTTCCGTACCTGCGGCTGGTGGTTTCTGGTTTTTGGCATCGCTTAAAGGGCCGGTGCGGCGGGGAAATCCGGAACTACCAGAACCACGAATCGTACGGGTAACAGGCGCGCCGTCACAACCGGTACGACCGACCTGCTGGCATCCTGATCCCTGTTCGTTCTTCCCAGATATAGGCAAGGATAACCTATCATTGCTAGGGTGACGTGGTTCGCAAAAGGCGGGTTGCGTTTTCCAACTAGCTTTTCGGAACATTTTGTACAGGTCGCCAGCATAAATCAAATAAGGGAACTGTCTACCAATGGCCACCCGCGTACTGATTGTCGACGATGAGCTTCATGTAACTGTGGCATTGCGCGTAAAGTTCGCCAAAGCGGGCTACGACGTAACGACGGCCATGGACGGCCGGGAAGCCTGGGAGGAAATCCAGCGACAGCCGCCGGAATTGATGATTGCTGACGTCGTGATGCCCAACGTGGATGGTTTCGAACTGGTCAAACGCGTACGGGAGCACCCACCCACCGCGGATCTACCCGTTATTCTTTTAACGGCGACGGCAGTCGAACAAAGGACGCGGGACCTCGCCAAGGAATTGAACATTGCCGAGGTCGTCGCCAAGCCGTTCAGTATCAAGAACGTGTTGCGATCCGCCGAGCGACTGGTTGGACAGAAGTCCAGCTCGGTAGGCGTCTAAACGAATTGTGAGCAAACAGCGTTAGCGGAAATCGCGCGACGAGCTATTCAACTGCTGCAGCCGTTCACTCAAATCTTCCAGCGTCTGAACCACGACGTGGATCACTCCATACTTGCGTTCTAGTCGGCCGTGAGCGATCACGGCGGACGCGTGTCGAGCGATCTGATAAAAGCGTTCCCAGACACTCAAATGAATCACCAGATTGGCGGTTCCGGTTTCGTCTTCCAACGTCACAAAGGTGATGCCTTTGGCGGTGCTGGGCCGTTGCCGCAAAAGTACCAGGCCCGCCACACGAACTCGACGATTGGCCGGTATCGTGGCCAGGGCCTGACTGGTGACCACCCCGATCGAGTCGAGTCCTGCGCGGATGAAGGAGATGGGATGAGCGCGTAAGGAGAGCCCGACGGTCTGGTAATCAGCGACCACCTGCTCCATGCCGCTCAACGCCGGCAGTTGCACGTCTTCGTCTTCGGGTTCCTCGGCCGAAGCAAACAAGGGAAGGTCTCGGTAACTCTTCTCTTGCGCCAAGGCATTCCACAACGCGCCGCGGCGGTCAACCGCCAGCGAACCGAACGCATCCGCTTCGCTCAACCGCATCACGACCGCGCGATTCAACCGTGTGCGGGCCGTGAAGTCTTCGATCGACGAGAAACACTTCTCTTCGTTTAACCGCAGACCCACCGGGATGCGCGCTGGATCAGCGCGCGACCCGATGGGTCTGCGGTTAAACGAATGCGCAACCGTCGCACGGCACTCGACAATCGTATCCGCCGCCGTCCGGGGCAGGCCGCTGATCATGCGCAGGCCCAACCGCAGAGCCGGTCGTGCCCCCTGCCCTTCTAACGTACAGTCCCAGTTACTGAAGTTGACATCCGCCGGTCGAACTTCCACGCCATGCTGGCTGGCGTCACGAACCAATTGTGCTGGGGCGTAGAATCCCATCGGCTGGCTGTTCAGTAGCGCTGCCGTAAATGCCGCCTGATGATGATGTTTCAGCCAGGCAGAGACATAAACCAACAGCGCAAAACTGGCCGCGTGCGATTCTGGAAATCCGTATTCACCAAAGCCCCGAATCTGTCGAAAGATGCTCTCGGAAAATTCGTCCGAATATCCTTTCTCGCGCATCCCGTTAATCAATCGCTCGCGAAAGCCATCAATCACACCAGGCCGGCGCCAAGCGCCCATGGCGCGCCGCAGTTGATCGGCTTCGCCCGGCGTAAAACCGGCCGCCACCATGGCCATCCGCATCGCCTGTTCCTGAAACAAGGGCACGCCCAACGTCTTTTCCAACACCTGGCGGATTTCGTCGTCGGGGTAAGTTGGCTGTTCCTGTCCCATCCGCCGGCGCAAATAGGGATGGACCATGTTGCCCTGGATCGGGCCGGGCCGCACGATCGCGACTTCGATCACCAGGTCGTAAAAACATCGCGGCCTCAGTCGCGGCAGCATGCTCATCTGACCACGGCTTTCAATTTGAAACACACCAACGGTATCGGCTCGACAGACCATGTCATACACATGCTTGTCTTCCGCTGGAACATTGGCCAACGTCAGCGCTCGACCCGTCTGCTGCTGGACGAAAGCAAAACACTTGCGGATCGCGGTCAGCATCCCCAGCGAGAGGCAGTCGACTTTCAAAATTCCCAGTTCGTCCAGATCATCCTTGTTCCATTGAATCACCGTTCGGTCGGCCATCGCTGCATTTTCGATCGGTACCAGTTCGCACAAGGGTCCCTGAGTCATCACCATGCCGCCAACGTGTTGGGACAGATGACGTGGAAATCCGCACAGCTGTTCGGTCAATGCAACCAGCTGCTGCCCAACCTGTGACTGAACCTCCAAGCCGGCCTCGGTAAACCGTTTCTGCATGTCTTCCTGACCGCGACCCTCCAAACTCTTCGCCAGCTGGTCGACCTGTTCCAGCGATAACCCTAGCGCCTTGCCGACATCGCGGACGGCCGAACGAGGACGATACGTAATGACCTCGGCCGTCATCCCAACCCGCTCACGACCATACTTGTCGTAGATATACTGCAGCACTTCTTCGCGTCGTTCGTGTTCGAAGTCGACATCGATATCGGGAGCCTCATTCCGTTCGCGGCTGACAAACCGCTCGAATAACAGATCCGTCCGCGAAGGATCCACGGAGGTAATACCGAGGCAATAACAGATCGCCGAGTTGGCTGCCGACCCGCGGCCCTGGCAGAGAATGCCACGATGTCGAGCGAACCGGACGAGATCCCAGACGGTCAAAAAGTAGGCTTCGTAACGTAGCTCGCCAATCAAAGCCAGTTCGTGCTGAATCAGTCCCCGGACTTTTTCAGGCAAACCCTCCGGATAACGTTTGTGTGCGCCGCGCCAAGCCATATGCGCGAGGTATTCGATCGGTGTGAAGCCGTCCGGCACAAGCTCTTCGGGATACTCATACCGCAATTCGTCCAACGAAAAACTGCATTGATCACTGATCTGGATCGTGCGGCGCAAGGCTTGAGGAGCCTGAGTAAATAGCGCCTGTAGTTGGTCGAACGTCTTTAAATGGTGTTCGACATTCGGTGGCAGGCTGCCCCGCACCTGGTCGACCGTACCTCCCAACCGCGTGGCGGTCAGCACATCGTGCAGGGCGCGGCGTCGAGCGACGTGATACAGCACGCCACCGGCGGCGACTAACGGAACGCCCGTATCCCGCGACAACTGCATCCGTCGCTGGAACTTGCCCCGATCGTCCGGACCCAAATGTAGCTCGGCCAACAGACTGCATCGCGAACCGAACAAGGCCTTGTAATTGCGGATTTTTTCGATTGCGGATTGCGGATTGCGGATTGCGGATTCGTTATGAATTGCGGCACCCAGAGGGTATCCGGGATTTCGGATTGCGGATTCGTTATGGATTGCGGCTAGCAGGCCTTCGCTGTGTTCGGCGATGTCGTCGAAGGTCAGGTGGCATTCGCCTTTGGGAGCGTTACGGCGGCCGCGAGTTATCAGGCGCGCCAACCGACCATAAGCCGCTCGGTCGGTAGCCAATAGAACGACAGGCGGGGCATCGACAGGATGGATTTCTGCACCGATCAGCAGCTTTAAACCGACATCCTTGGCCGCGCCATGAGCGCGCACGACACCGGCCAGGCTGTTGCGATCGGTGATGGCCAGTGCCGCATAGCCCAGTTCCGCAGCGCGCCGCACCAACTCTTCCGGATGCGACGCACCCTCCAGAAAAGAAAAATTCGATTTGCAATGAAGCTCGGAATACATTGGGGATTATCTAATTGCGGATTTCGGATTGGGGATTGCGGATTAGTTTGGGTTGCGGGATGTTTTTATGGATTGGACTGTCATGGCTAGGATTTCATTGGCTTCGGTCATCAAATCGTCGAGTAAATCTTGTTGCACATACTCGGCTTCGATTAGCAGTTCCATCCAGTAGATGGATTCATCGCTTTCTTCTTCGACGATGCCCATTTTCGAACGGAATTCGGCATCGCTGCGTGCTCGGCAAGCAGCACGATAATTTGCCCCCACAGAGGTGCCTGATCGAAGCAATTGCCTGCCAATCGTTTGACACGCCGCCTGTTTGGGCAAACTGTCGAATAACCGTATTACTCGCAATGCAAATTTCTTCGTGCGCAACTTAAACTGCTCAGCCGAATAACTCATCGTTCTGTCCTTTCTTCAATCCGCAATCCGCAATCCGAAATCCGCAATCAGTCAAACTCTCCGTGCAGGAACCACCGGTCGTCGTCGCGGCGGCGGAAGAGCCAGAAGCGCTGGCCGCTGGTAGTTTCGACCTGGTAGTAGTCACGGCGGACTCGACGCGGCTCGTGCTTGCGCCACCAGCTGGTTTCAATTCGTTCAGGCCCCCACCACTCAGCCACATCGAAGGAATTACCCGCCCAACAAAAACGAATCGGCGGTCCGTCCGGCAGGATGGCCGTGACGGTCAGAGCGATCGGTTGTGGCTCCAGCCATAACGGCCTGGCAGGAGGCTGATTGGAACGAGCGGGATTGCCGGAAAAAGATTTCTTTCGCGTTTCTTTTTTGCGCGACGCCGCCGAAGATTTGCTGGCCCTCTTTCGCTGGGCTTTTTTCAAACGAACGCTCGTCATCGGCTCCAGCCGACAAGCACACTCAGGCACGGCATCCGCCAGTAGCCGTGGTACAAGAACAGCTTCACGCCCCAGCCGGCTACTGAGCCGATCGACCAAATGAGCCACCTCCCGCCGCCGCTCATCCCAATCCGCAATCCCCAATCCGAAATCCGCAATCCCAAGCTGCCGAACTTCCAGTCGATCCGTGGCAGTGGCTGTCACCTGCAACGCGATCACCGGTTCGCGCAACCGCAACCGCTCTAACTGCAAGTCGACCAGACCCAGCAGGTGATCGGCCTGCGCGGAGGGCTGGTACAAGCCGACGGGGATTTGTACCGCCGATCCCGCCTGCACCTCCAGGCGGCAATTCAACTGCAAGATGCCCTGTCCGCGATCCGCTACCTGCCCACATACTTGCCGGATCAGCTCTTGAAGCACTTGTCGAATCCCATCGCGCCGCCAAAGAGGATACTCCAATAACCGTTCGGCGATCGCTGCGGGCGTTTGCTGACACGCGACCAGGGCTTCGTCACAGGCCCCGGTCGCCTGGTCCAAGCGTAAAAGCAGCTCCGGACCAAACCGCGACGACAGTTGATCGCGCGGGAGCATAGCCAGTTGAGCGATCGTGTGGATGCCCAGTGACGCCAGCAATTCAACGGTATCTGCCGGCACACGCAATGCCGCGATCGGCAACGGGCTCAATTGCGGATCTACCAATTGCGGATTGCGGATTGCGGATTGCGGATTATTCGATTGCGGATTGCGGCACCCAGAGGGTACCCGGGATTGCGGATTATTCGATTGCGGGTGACCCACTGGTGCGGATTGCGGATTGCAGATGACCCACTGGCGCGGGTGCTCGGATTGCCGATTGTGTTGTGTCTGTCCCTCTTCCAATCCGCAATCCCCAATCCGAAATCCGAAATGCGCATGGCCCAGGCGGCGCCGATTGTGTCGGCCACGGCAACACGCACAGAAAAGCCGCGACCGTCAAACTCGCGTACAACGTGATCGGCCAAGGCCGCTTCGCCACCGAACAGATGAGCCAGCCCGGTGATGTCCAGTAACAGCGTGTCGAACGCCTCCGATTCGTCCAACGCAACCGTCGGACTGAACCGCTCGCACCAAAGGGCCAGCTTTTCCAACGCTTCGCGATTTTCTAGCGATCCGCGCTTTTCCAGCGATCCGTGATCGGCGGCAATGGCAGCCGGTTTTTCAGGCCGGCCGTCGCCGCCTTGTGGGCCGCCTTGTGGGCCGCTCTGTGGGCCGCTTTGTGGGCCGTCGGGCAGCCATACGCAAAGTAGGCGCCTGACGGATTTGCAAACTTTCATCGTCGATCTCCAATTCCACCTGTACCGCCGCGGCCCCGCCACGGCAACGCAAAACTTCTACCCGTAAACGCCGCCGCTCGTTCCGGATCCCTTCTCCCAACACCGACTCCAAAGACTGGTCCCCCTCTCCCTTGAGGAGAGGGTTTGGGGGAGGGGATGCAACAGGTGACTGAACCAGCAAACGAACGTCCGCCCAGGAAGGAGCCTTGCGCCGGTATGCGGACGGACCAACAAACCAATGACCCCGCTCGCTTCACAAGCCAATTGCAAACGCCGGAAGTGATGCGAGTCGAGCTGACTGCCTCGCCACAACACGGCGGCAACACCCGTGCAACGAGCAACCTGATCCAGCGCCCAGATCTCGTCGGTTTGCCCCGCGGGCCGGACGATGATCAAGCGAGACGGATCGATGGCCAAGTGTGCGGCAGCGGGGGCATAAAAGCGGTGCTGTCGATCGATTACCACCAGTACCATGCCATTGTTTCTTCTTCCAGCGTCACTGTTTTTTACCGCGTATCTCGCATCCCGTATCTCGTATCCCGTATGGTTTCCTTGGATGCCACCGCCGATCGCCGCACGAGCCACACTCAATGCCAACATCGTGGCGCCACTACCGCCCCCCTGCCCTAACCACTCCATGACCGAGCCACGAGGCAAACCACCGGCCGGCAACAGCTGGTCTAACGGCGAACCGGTTTGGACGGGTGAACTTTTCCAAGCAGGCGGGGTCGAGCGGTGTGTGCCCTCGGCGCGCTCGAGCATTGACTGTAGTTGCTCAAGGGTGTCTTGTGGTTTGGACGGATGTTCGTGCATCAAAACATTCCCAGAAGCATCCCTAACGCGGAAAGCGTTCAACATCACAGCCCAGGGTGCGCTGCGCGACCCTGGGCTGCGTTGTCGGACCCCGTTGGGGTCTCTTGCGGAGGTCCTACGTCATTCTTCCGACATTCAATCGCCCAGGAATGTCGATAGCGGTTCACTATACACATGTATCGTTATACTGTCCAGAAGTCCACCAGCAAAATTTCCAGGACCGTAACGGTCAATTTGACCGTTAAAAAAGCCCCGTTTTCAAAGTCTTGATTTCACTTGTCCGGCGGCGCGCCTCGCCGCTTATCCGCCCCGGCGGGAGGCTCGCACCTGACAGCTGACGACGCTGGCAAACACAAGCTGGACTTGAGAATGTCCGTCCGCGGTGGCGGACTGACCTACGTGTCTGCTCGACCCGATGCCAGCAGTTGCTGTAGATGAGTACCAACGCACTCGGCAAGAACCGAAGGGTTGTAACCTCCCTCCAGCACGCTGACGACCCGGCCTCCGGCATGCTGATCGGCCACCTGACAAACGAAATCCGTCAGCTGGGCAAAGTCTTCGATCTCCAACCCCAACGATCCAATGGGGTCCAGACGATGGCTATCGAAACCGGCGCTGACCAGGACCAACTGCGGCTTGATGCGATCAGCAAAGGCCTCTAGTTCGCCGGCGAACTGAGCCAAATAATCGCGACGGGACGTGCCCATTTCGATCGGTAAATTACAGACGGTGCCCAAACCGGCCCCACTCCCCGTTTCGTTCCGCCGGCCCGTACCGGGATAAAACGGCCAGCGGTGAACCGAGAAAAAACCGACCCGCTCATCCTCCCAAAAGGCATCCTGCGTTCCGTTACCGTGATGTACATCCCAGTCAACGATCAGAACTCGATCCATCTCCAGTTCGTCCGTCGCGACCCGAGCCCCCACGGCAATGTTATTGAGCAGACAAAAACCCATTGCCGCCTGGTGGAGGGCATGATGTCCCGGCGGCCTCACCAGGCAAAGCGCCGTCGCATCCTCGCCGGCTGCCACTCTGGCCACCGCGTCACAAACGGCCCCGGCGGCCTGCAGCGCGACATCGTAGGACGGCCGGGAAACGATGGTATCCGGATCAATCGCTCCTCCACCGCCCTCCGCCAACTGTCGCAGCCGCTCGACATAATCCAAATCATGCACTCGGCCCATCCGCAGCCCGCTGACCGGCTGCCAGGGCGGACGACGACACTGACCGCCCAGGCCAGAATCGGCCAGATGCCGGGTGACCGCGCCAGACGATCCGCACATTCCGGGTGACGACCCGTATCGTGGTCGAGGAATTGAGCGGATTGGTACAGGAGGGTCATCGTGAATAAACGCCGCTTTCCTGCAAGCACGTAAAATGCCTGAATCCACAGGCCTACCGGCAACGAAAAGTCTAACCGAAACGAATGCACTTTGCAGAATGCAGAATAAGGAATCGAAGCGTGAGTACCCGCGAATGGGGATGGGTTGCACTGTCTGAACTGTCTTCCTTGGCCCGCCTTCATTCCCTACCCCCGCATCCTTGTCCGGGGCGTGCTGGGTGGGAACGGCTGGGCGACGGCCTCGATTTGGATGCTGGTCCGTCAGGTTCGGCGTGCGTAGAATTCCACGTTCGGCATCACCGCACGGGGTGTGAATCACGAGATTCTTTACGTCTTTCACGGTGTACGCAGGGCCAGTCCAGACCTCTTGGATGACCCGCCACCAGGACGGCTAGGGCTGTTGCCCTGCGCGCCGTTTTTAATCCGTCAGGATACGGATCGGCGACGCGTACTGGACCGTCATCAATTGACTTTTGCGCCAACCTTATGCGCGAGGCTAAGCAGATACCATAATGACGACACTTTACACCGACACCTATCCAGCGGACCACGGCGACGAGCGAATGGTTGGCACCGGATCCAACGGACGACCTTCTGCGGCAGCAGGTCGAGTGGGATCGTCATCGACAACTAGCGCTGCCGTCGAACCGGGCGATGGACCCGGTGATGGACCGGACGACCTGCGCCAGAATTCAAAGGCGAGCGACGCTTGGTCCGACGATCCGGTTCGCCTGTATCTGAATCAAATCGGTTGCATTCCGCTGTTAAAACGGGAAGAAGAATTACGACTGGCTCGAAGAGTCGAGACCACTCGGCGACGTTTTCGACGTGACCTGCTCCAGTGCGACTTTGTCGCTCGCATGGCTGTTACTCTGCTAAAGAAAGTCGCGGCCGGCGAACTGCCGTTTGATCGGACGGTCCAGGTGGCTGTCAGCGATCGGTTGGAGAAGCATCAGATCCTGGGCCGTCTGCCGTTGAATTTAAAAACGCTGAACGCGCTGCTGGACGCCAACCGGCAAGACTTCCGGATCGTGATCAACAAATCAAAGACGGACGCTCGACGCCGAGCGGCCTGGAGCCGCATCCTTCGACGACGGCGGCGGATTGCGCGGCTAATTGAGGAACTAGGCCTGCGCCTGGAAAACCTCGAACCACAGCTGGCCCGCCTGACGGAGTATGCCGACCGCGCCAGTCGCCTGCGGAAATCGATCCGCGACCGACGACGCCGTAACGTGCCGCGTGAGAACTACCGCAAGCTTCTGAAGGAATACTCGGTGCTAATTCACGCCACCCAGGAATCTCCGGTCCAACTACGTCGGCGGGTCAAGCGTATTCGCCAGGTGCACAGTGCCTATTCGCGCGCAAGCAGCAGCTGTCCGAGGGAAACCTGCGGCTGGTCGTGTCGATCGCCAAGAAATATCGCAAGCGGGGCGTCAGCCTGCTGGACTTGATCCAGGAGGGCAATGCCGGGCTGATGCGGGCCGTCGAAAAGTTTGAATATCGCCGCGGTTTCAAGTTTTGTACCTACGCGACGTGGTGGATTCGCCAGGCGATTACGCGGGCGATCGCGGACCAGGCGCGGACGATTCGTATCCCGTGCCACATGATGCCCAACGTGGCCAGGGTTCGCGAAATGATGAACCAGCTACAGCACAAACTGAGTCGACGTCCCACCACGGAAGAACTCGCCGTAGCGCTCAAGATGGACGTCGCGGAGGTCCGTCAGATCGCGCGCGTCAGCCGCACGCCGCTCAGCCTCGAAACGCCTATCGGCCACTCAGAAGACAACAAATTCGCCGACCTGATTCCCGAAGGGCCCCACGAGGAACCCATGATTGGGGCGTCGCTGAAAATGCTACGCGGCGAGGTCATCAAGTTGCTTGATTCACTTAGTTGGCGCGAACGTGAAATTATCAAACTTCGCTACGGACTGGGTGACGGCCAAAACTATACGCTGGAAGAGGTAGCCCACATCTTCAAGGTGACTCGCGAACGCATACGTCAAATCGAGGCACGCGCGATGCAGAAACTTCAACAACCCTATCGCAGCACCGAACTGGTCGGATTCCTCGACTAACGTGCTGCAGTTTGCCCGTGGTCTAACGGACGGTGGCTTTCATGCCCATAATTTACACAAGCGGACAGGTTAGCAAGATTTGCAGCGTCGCGGCCAGCACCGTCAACAAATGGTTTGACTCCGGCCGACTGAAAGGGTATCGCGTCCCCGGCTCGCGGCATCGAAGGATCCCACGCGAGTGCCTGATTGAATTCATGGAAGGCCACGGCATGCCGCTGGATGTGTTGAGCGAAGCGGCCGCAAAGCAGGTATTGGTTGTTGCCGTCGACCGGGATACGATCGATTGCCTGCAGCGCGAGATGGGCGAGGACAGCAAATTTCAGCTGGTACGTGCCGCCAGCGGATTCGAAGCCGGTATGGCGGCCGAATCGGTGATGCCTGAATGTGTCATCGTTGACTTCGGCATCGGCCAGTTCGACGCATTACAAATCTGCCGCAATTTGCGACGTCGTCCAGCGTTATCCCACGTCATGATCATCGCCCTGTTACCCAACAACCGACAGCTCAGTGTCCTAGAAAATGCGTTGGTCGACGACCAATTCAGAAAACCGGTCGACGCCGCCCTGATCAGCCAGCGGATTCGAACCATGCTGACACGCGCCGGTTAGCGTGAAAAGAAGGCGACAGGCTGCGAAAATCGAACGCCCGCACCCCCACGAAACGGATCACCGTTCACTGTTTACCGATTACCGATTACCGTTTACCGATCACCGATCACCGATCACCGATTCCCCCGCTCACCCATCGCTGGCCATGATGAAAAGAGGCTGTTTGAGGAAGGTCTCGTATTTCGGTCGAAGTCGTTCGACGTTGTAGTGCCTGGCAACGTCGATCACCTTGCTGCGACCCATGATTTCTTCGATAGGCACTGTGTCGTAGCAGCCGTTACGTAGCGTCACTAAACGACCGGAAGTCCCTTCCAGTACCAGGTCGAGTGCCAGGGTCCCGAAGGCCATCGGGACGATCGAATCAATCGCGTCCGGATCGCCGCAGCGGACCATGTAGGTCAGCCGCTGGTTCACGACATTAACGCGACGACCGTTGTTGAACTTGGGTGAGAGACCTTTCAATTCCTGGGCCACGATGTCGCCAATCCCGCCCAGCTTCTTGTGACCATATTGGTCCGTCTCTTGGTCGGTGAACACCATGTCGTCCTTGCCACGCATCGTCGCGCCTTCTGAGATTAGGACGACGGCATATTTGCTGGGATTCTTCTTTCGGTCGGATACCAACAGCTCGGTCAACTGTTCGACGTCGAACGGCGATTCCGGAATCAAGCACCGGTCTGCCGCACCTGCCATGGTCGGTAACAGGGCCGTAAACCCAGCGTAGCGTCCGAACACCTCGACGACCAGGAACCGTTCGTGCGAGCCGGCACAGGTCCGCAACTCGCGCGTGAGCTTTATCGTCCGCGTGACGCATGTGCTGAAGCCAATGCAATAATCGGTGCCCGGTACGTCGTTATCCATCGTCTTGGGGATCGCGATGACGTTGACTCCTTCTTGGTGCAGTCGCAACGCATAGCTCAGCGTATCGTCACCCCCAATCGCGATCAGAAAATCGACCCCCAGCGCCTCCAAGTTCTTGAGGACCTCGGCCGTGACGTCGTTTTTCTCCTCTCGATAGGTTTCGCGCAGATGGGGCGGAACGACGGCATAAGGTAGTGCACTCGGCCGGGTACGGGAAGTGTGCAGAAACGTTCCACCGGTACGGGCCGCCCGATTCACACCATCTTCTGTCAATTCGAGGACGAATTCGTTGCGACTCGTCGGGTCGTCGCGATTCAGGTCCACCAACCCCGCCCAGCCGCGTCGAATTCCCAATACCCGGTAACCTTCGCGCAGCGCACGATAGGTCACTCCCCGTATCGCGGGATTCAATCCCGGCACGTCACCACCACCGGTCAATATCGCAATGGTGCCCTTGCTTGTTCCCATTTCAATCACTCCCAGCAAATATCAGCACGACATCGTCATGTTGCTTAACGATTCCCACCTATATCTTATTAGCGATCATTTCATTTTAGCGATCGTTTCGGGAATTTCTAAGGCCTCGCAAACCGCTCGCTTAATTCAAATTCACGTGCAGCGGCCACGGACCGACCGTTGGACTCGTGCGCCTTCAAGGCTAAGTACAGAGGTAAGTGAGCGGAATCCCGGCGCCGGGATACCGCTCACCAGACAAACCCCAAATTCAAGACTTGAAGGCGCACTAGTGCTTCGGTTGGTTTCGTGGCAAAGATCCCATTCGACCGATGTTCGCGGATTCGCGGCCGGACAAGCCAACAAGCAATGCTAGCATCGCTGCGCTACTCTACTTCTTCTTGCCGCTCTCGTCTCGGTCTACCCAGGGCATCATCGTGGCTGGCTGGGCGAATCAGCATAGGAGCTTCCAGGGACTGCCAGTAAACTGAGACCAACAATATTGACGCGACGGTTCCGCTTGTAGCCCCCCTGCCTGCGACGTCGAAGTACCCCGCTTCTTCGCTGAATGGCGAGCGCACCGCGGCAGATCGACCGGGCGATACCCACCCGCGTTGAAACCACGATGGGCCCAACCCACCGAATAACGACCTAGCGCACTACCGCGCAGGGAGGCGCGTATGTCCGATCCGCATCTTCGTTTCGTCCACGCCAGCGATCTGCATCTGGATTCCCCGTTGGACGGAATCGCCGAAATTCCGCCGCATCTGAGCGACGCATTGGTGGACGCACCCATTCGAGCGGCCGAAAAGGTCTTTGACACGGTCATCGAGGAAGATGCCGAATTCCTGATCCTGTCCGGGGATGTCCTGGCGGCCGATCGTGCGGGGCCGCGCGAAATCTTGTTCCTGGCCGATCAATTCGAACGCCTGGCCGACAAGAAAATCCGCGTCTATTGGCTGGCCAGCCGTAGCGACCCGACCGACGACTGGTCTTCCGCTGCGATGTTTCCGGACAATGTCGTGCGGCTACCGGCCGGGGAAAATACCGAACTGATTTACCAGCGACGCCAGAAGCCCGACGCGCGCATCGTCGCGTTCGACGCGCTGGACGGACAAGCCATCGATTCCGTCTCGTCGGCCAACGAGGTCGTGACCATCGGCATCGCACGCAGCGCGGGCGAACCGCTGGCCCTGGAACAGCAGCCGGTTGACTATTGGGCCCTCGGCGGACGTGCCGAACGTCGCACGGTGACCAGTGAACCCATGACGATTCAATTCAGCGGCAGCCCGCAAGGCCGCCACCCGTCGGAAACGGGGGCACACGGCTGTACCGTGGTCGACATCACCCCTTCGCATGCCGTTTCCCTGACACACGTCACAACGGACGTCGTGCGTTGGCACGCGGAACGATTGGAAATCGATGCCTCGGTAGACACAATTCAACTGGAACTGCAGGCTCGCCAACGACTGCAGTATCTATTAGCGAATCATGCCGACCAGATACTGTTGATCAGTTTTTCGATTACCGGTCACGGCCCCTTACTGGGTGAACTACGTCGCGGCAATACGGCCGACGATGTGGTCGCTAAACTTCGGACCGAATTCGGCCACCACACACCGGCCGTCTGGACCGTTGCCTTGACCGCTGAACCTCGGCATGACTTCCCCACCGAATGGTACGAGGAAGAAACGATGCTGGGCGAATTCCTGCGTAATGTCCGCGAGCTCACGATGACGTCCTCGGAGAAAATCGATTTAGCAAAATACCTGGATCCATTACCCGCCGAACTGGCCGCTCAATTGGAAATACGCGATACGGAGGACCGGGCCGCTGTCCTGCAACGCGCCGCGACGCTGGGAGCGGAGCTGTTGAGCGGCGATCCATCCCGAGCGGGTAGGAGCCACTAGAGCATAGGACGATGGACGATGGGGACGATGGACGATGGGGACGATGGACGATGGGGACGATGGACAATGGGGACGATGGACGATGGGGACGATGGACGATGGGGACGATGGACGATGGGGACGATGGACGATGGGGACGATGGACGATGGGGACGATGGACGATGGGGACGATGGACGATGGGGACGATGGACGATGGGGACGATGGACGATGGGACTGGCCGCATAACGCCCTATATTTCCCTTGTTCCCGCAGTCGAAAGTCCACATTCGAAACCCACAGTCCACCGTCCACAGTCCACAGTCCACAGTCCACAGTCCACAGTCCACAGTCCACAGTCCACAGTCCACAGTCCACAGTCCACAGTCCACAGTCCATAGTCCACAGTCCACAGTCCACAGTCCACAGTCCACAGTCCACAGTCCATAGTCCACAGTCCATAGTCCATAGTCCACAGTCCATAGTCCACAGTCCATAGTCCACAGTCCACAGTCCCATAGCCCCGCAGACCCAATCATGAAGATTCTGGATATCTCTGTCGACGGATTTGGCACCTTCAGCGGCCTGAAGTTAAAGGACCTTTCTGAATCGGTCAGTGTTCTTTATGGGCGCAACGAAGCCGGCAAGACGACCCTGCTGCAATTCGTCCGCACCATGTTGTATGGACTGACCCACGAGCGTCGCACCCGTTACCTGCCGCCCCAAAATGGCGGGACCCCCGGCGGCTCACTGCGCGTCGCAACGCCCACGGGCACGTACACGATTAACCGCATCCTGGACGCTGGTCCCGGTCGCGATCGATTTGCCGATGACAAAGTAAGTGTCATTCGCCGCGACAATGACGGCGGCGAAGGCAGCGAACAGGGCGGACACGCGCTGCGGGTTTTGTTAAGCGGCGTCGACGAACAATCCTATCGCAACGTGTATGCCGTCGGCCTGCGCGAGATGCAGGAACTGGGAACGCTCAGTGACACGGAGGCCGCCCGCCATCTGTATGACCTGAGCGCCGGTTTGGACCGCGTTTCCCTGATCGACGTTCTGCGGCATCTAAAGCTGTGGCGCGAACAGCTGTTGAACGGAAGCAATCCCGAATCAAAGATCCTTCAACTGCTGGAACGACGCGATGAACTGCGCGATCAGTTGAAACGCGTTCGGCAGTCGCTGGGACGATATAACAATTTGACCAGCGAACGCGCTCGGTTGTTCAAACAGATTTCGCAGTTGGAAGCCGAACGGAGCGAACTGGAGCGTGACGTACGCGTCGCCGAGCTTGCCAGTACGCTGTTCGAGCGCTGGCAGCAGTTACAGACCATTCGTCGGCGAATCGATGACCTGGGATCCGTGCCGGCAATCACGAATGAAGATGTCCAGCAGCTGGAGAAATTAGGAGATCAGATTCGTATCCGTCAGCACGCCTATCGAAAGTTGAAGGTCCAGCGACAACAACGTCGCGAACAAGCCACCTCGTATCCGATCAACGAATCGCTCCGTGTACGCGCAGCGCGTGTCGAAGCACTGGCTGAACAGCGGGACTGGATCCAGTCGCTGGACGACCGCATCGAACAACTGGACGGCGAAATCGGCCGCCGCGAAACGTCGCTTGTTGATAAACGTCGTTCGTTGGGGATCGAACCCAATCTGGCGATCGAAACCAGGGAAGACCGCCAGGCGACTATTTCCAAACTGCGCGGTCCGGCTCAAAACATGCGGCAGGCCAAAGCCCGCTTGAAGAAAGTCCGCCGTCAGGCTATCGAATTGCGTGAGGCACGCGAAGCCGACGCCGACCAACTGAACGCCGAAACAAGCTCGCGCGGCACCGCGGACCTTGCCGTCTCGGTCAACGCCGCGACCGATCGCGTCGAACAGCTGAAGCAACGCGTCGAAATTGACGAACAGCTGGACAAGCTGGAACAAAAGGCAATGGAGCTGAAGGAAGATCGCGACATTCTCGTCGACCGACATGTCCTGCCCTCCTGGGGCCTGGCCGCGGGAGGCCTCGCCTTCGCTTTCGGGTGCATGCTGATCATGATGGGCGTGTTAACCGCCATCTATTCGACCGGCTGGCCCTACATTTTGTTCGGGCTTGTGATCGTCGGTGCCGTGCTGGTTACCAAGCTGATGTTCGAGCACACGGCGGAGATGGACCTGGACTCCTGCGAACATTCGCTATCCGTCCTGGACGCGAAGTTTAAGAAAGTGCGCAAAGCTCGTGACGAACTCGACGCCCACTTTCAACCGGGTGGCGGGCCGCTTCTGAACCAGCTGCGCAAGGCACAACAAGAACTCGCCCAGTTGCAATCGCTTGTGCCGCTACAGAACAAACAGCAGGATTCCCTGCAGCAGGAGCATTCGGACACTCGTCGCGTCGCCGAACTTCGCGACGATTACCAACAGAGCCGCAAGCAATGGTTCCGCACTCTGCACGATGTCGGATTGCGTGCCAATCTTTCGCCAAAACGAGCGAAACAAGTCTTGATGGATGCCCGTCGACTGGCTCAACAGCAGCAGTTCGTCGACCGTCGCCGTGAGGAAGCGCGACACCGTCGAGGCGAGTTGAGCAGCTGTGTAGAACGTGTTGCAACGCTGCTGGAAGAAGTCGGTCTCGAACGGATCAGCGGCCGCCTGATCGACCAGGTGGACCAGCTAATCAAGGCCCACAGCGAACAAGAGCAGTGGGTCGAGCGACGGGATGCGATCCTGAAGGAATCGCATCAACTGCGACGCCAGCAACTAACCGTCTCACGAGAAATCCACAAGCTCCAGGCCCGTCGCCGCGAGATGCTCGAAAAGGCAGATGCCGAATCGCCGGATCATTTCTGCCAGCTGGCCAAATCGTATGCCGAATCGGTTGATTTGAAGGACAAGCGGAAACGGCTCCACTCGCAAATCACTACCGCCATCAGCGGTGTGTGCGAACAGCAACAATTTAAGGAGCTGATGCGCGGATCGACGGCCGAGAAAATGGTACGTCGCTGGGAAAAACTGAGCGCCAAATTGGAGGACGTTGACACGCGACTGAAGGAGACGTTCGAAAAAAGAGGCCGCTTGACCGAGCAACTGCGATCCCTGGCCGACGACAGGCGGGCAACGCAGAAACAGCTGGAACTGAATGCCGTCCAGCAACAGCTGCGCGACGCCAAAAACCGATGGCGCGAACTGGCGGTGACCAGTCGGCTGTTGCAATCGATACGGAGGCGCTACGAGAAAGAGCGCCAACCGGCGACACTGCGCGAGGCATCCCAATATTTCCATCAAATGACGGACGGTCGTTACGGTCGCATCTGGACGCTGCTGGACGAAGATGCCTTGTGCGTCGACGATAACAAAGGACGCAGCCTCACGCCGGAGAACCTGAGCCGGGGAACGCGGGAGCAATTATTCCTATCGCTGCGCCTGGCGCTGGTGACGCAGTACGCTCAGCGCGGCGTGCAACTGCCGTTGGTCCTGGACGACGTCTTTGTCAACTTCGATTCCCAGCGGGCTACGGCGGCCGCCAAGGTGCTGCAAGACTTCGCGGCGCTGGGACACCAGGTTCTGATTTTTACCTGCCACGAGCATATCCTGCAGATCTTCGACGGGGTCAATGCGGACACACGCCGCTTGCATGGCGAAAAGCCTGCGCCGATAAAACCTGTCGTGAAAAAGAAAGTCGACGACCCGCCGGCACCGCAGCCGAAACCAGCATTCGCGCCGAAACGAGCTCCCCAGCCGGTTCCGATCGCACCGCCACCTCTGCAACCCGTCGATGCGGAAGCCACCTGGGAAGTAGACGACGAGGAGATTCAATACACCGAGGTAGCCAAAGTCCTGGAACCGACGACGACCGGGCCCGGCGAAAGGACGCCAACCAAAACCAGCGAAGCGGCCTGATCGATAGGTACCATGGCCGTCGTAGAGCCGTCGCCTGCCGTGAATCTAAAGTTTGCGACGGGTTCGGAGGCCCATCGTACGGAATCGAAAGTTGGCGACGGCTGCGGTGGGCCACCGGACAAGTACTCTGCATAATTCACGTCGCTGTATGAAACGTCGTTCATGTGTCACCGGAGTATCAGTCATGCGGATCGTCAAACCGTTGATCGCAACGGCAGTTATATTCCTTTTGCTGACTGGCTGTGTTCACCCCACCTACAACGTCCGCGTCGTGGACGGCAACGGCGATCCGCTCGTAGGTACCCCTGTATCCGTCACCCACTCGGGACTCTTTCTTTCCAAATCGCCGGACAAATTCGAAACGACGACTAACGATCTGGGGATCGCGACGATCGAGGTCGCTAGTCCGGACCAGGCGATGGTTGTTATCGAGGGGCAGCGGGTGGCGTTCAACACGATTCGCCATAAGAAAACGGAAACCGTGCTCAAGAGTAACGTAGCCGAGGAGTCGGCACGCCCAGCGATCCTGATCAAGCTGATCGAAGAATAGCCCCAATGCAGATCGCGATCCGCGAAGCTGACTTCACCGATCCCCAACATCGAACCGGCATCGTCGACGTGCTCGATTCGTACGCGAGCGATCCACTTGGTGGCGGAATGCCGTTAAGTGCCCTGGTTCGCCAGCGACTGGTTCCCGCTCTGCAGGAACATCCCACGGCGTACATCCTACTGGCGTTTGCGGATGAGCAGCCGGTCGGCATCGCGGTCTCCTTTTTTGCGTTTTCTACGTTTCAGGCGTCGCCACTAGTCAACATCCATGATCTGGCCGTCGTCCCCGCCTGGCGTGGCAAGGGTATTGGACGGGCCTTGCTGAGTGCCGTCGAGACCTATGCGCGGGAGCGCGGTTGTTGCAAACTGACCTTGGAAGTCCAGGACGATAACACGCGGGCCCGCGGTGTGTATGAAAGCTGTGGATTTGTCGATTTCGTCGTCGGGGATTCAGCGCCGACTCGATTTTTAACCAAACCGCTAACCTGAACTGTGAGACGAATGCCGCGGCAGAAGGTCCGTCGGAAATGCTCTGCAGAAAAGGTCGCTAGCGGAATGAATCCCCGCTGAGTCCTGAAACACGCTACGTCCGGCTCGGTAGATAAGGCCACGAGCTAACGAGTTTCGTAGCCACGGAGGAAACACGGATTGAATCGATCGCGGCCTATGGCCGCAACCCAAGTAGAACGGAATGCCATTCCGTCCAGACGGATTAGCAATCCGTCCTACGAATTTGCGCAAGAAAACAAGAACTCGACTGTTATTAGCACGGATACAATTCAATTGACGAGAGATACAGATCGTTCAATAAACTGCCAAAAGGCGATTTGGGTTGAAGTACAATCCGTGATTCAGGTGATTCCGTACTTGTCTTTTTGTTCATTTTGAATCTTTGCCAACACTGGCCAGCAAAAATTTTTTCCACTTCATGACATCCTTGTTTCATCCGTGTTCAATCCGTGGCTGAAATATCCAATCGAATCGCAGGTTTTTTACCGAGCCGCTGCGTCCCCTATTCTTACCCGTCCATTTTCCTTACCTTTTCTTACCCCAGGCCTTACCCCAGGCACTCGCAAGCCTGGTTCGCCTTTCAATCGGGGAGCACATGGCATCTCCGTATTATCCGTCTGGCCCTTTGAAGGGTCGCGTCCACTCGCCCTGTAACGGTAACTTTTTCTGTGTAGATCCTAATGATCGCTAACGACGAGGAAAGAACCGCTACCAGTTTGCGCGAGGTTGGACCGCGATGTCTGATGATCTTCGTTCCGCTGCTTTTGGTAACTGCCGGCACGATCGCGTATCTGTACTGGCGCCATTATCAAGGCGAAGTGGCCGCGGTGGCGATCAATCAGTCCGATCTGGTCGTCTTGCTGAATAACAACGTGCTGAGTGATTTCGCTTCGTTTGCTTCCGATCTTCAGGTGTTGTCCAACAAGCAAAATGAGGCGTTGCACGTCGCTCTGACTGGCGAAGACCGCAACGAGGCTCTCGCACGACTGGGCCTGCACTTTCATTCGTTTTTGTTGCAGAAAGGTGGTATCTACGACCAGGTTCGTCTAATCGATGAGAGCGGCGAGACGATCCTGCAGATCCGCTGGACGCCGGGAAACGCCGATCAGGACATGCCGCCGCAGATAGAAGCGAAGGAGGACACGCCATCGCCCGATCGCGCCAAGAAAATGGAACCCGGCGAGGTGCTTGCACCGGAAGTCGGCACTCGCGATGACGATGGTGACGCCCAGCAACGATCGGCGCCGACGATTCAATTCGCGACGCCGCTGCTCATGGGAGCGGAGACACCGCGGGGCGCAATTGTCGTCGATATCAAGATGGATTGGCTCCTGCAACGGTTGATTGCGGGATCGAACCTGGTCAAGGAGCTGAGTCTGGCACGCTTGAACGTGGCGAGCGACATTTCGCTGCTCGATGTCGCTGGCAATCGTATAATCGGACCCGACCCACGGGACCCTTCCAAGCTCGTGTTCGTCCGCCCCGGCCAGCCCAACAGCAGTTTTGCCCAGCAGTTTCCCCGACCGTGGAAGCGAATTTCATCGTTGACATCGGAGCAGTTCCGCTATCCCGCAGGGATGTTCACGTTTCACCGCCTTTCGGCGGCGCCCGATCAGGTATTACAACCACGCGACGGCGCGAATGCCAATGCGGATACAACCAGTACGTGGAAACTGGTCTCCCACGTTCATCCCGATGTATTCGCCGTCTGGCGACGACAGATGATCGGGGGGATTTCGCGATGGTCGGCGCTGGTGGCGATTCTGCTGTTTTTCGGCTCATGGCTGTTCGCCTCGGAAACGGTCGACCGGCAGCATTCCGCGGCGGGAATGAAACGGAACGAGGAACGGTTTCGCCAACTGGCCGAGAACATCGACGAGGTGTTTTGGATCGCCAGTGCCGACGGCGAGCAATTGATCTACGTCAGCCCAGCTTTTCAGGTGATCTGGGGCCAGTCGCTGAGCGAGTTATACGCTCATCCGCATAAGTGGGTCGACGCGATCCATCCTGAGGATCGCGCACGGCGCGCGGGCGCGTTCGGCGACGTCAAGGAAAAGGGGCAATTTGACATTGAATACCGCGTCTTGCGTCCGGACGGGGAAACCCGCTGGATTCGTGAACGCGGCTTTGCGATTCGCAACGAAGAAGGCCAGGTGTACCGCGCCGCGGGCATCGCGGGCGATACAACGGCCCTGCGAGAGGCGCAGGAGCATGTTCTGCGGTCGGAACGGCTGGCGGCCGTCGGTGAGGCGATGACGTGCCTGGCTCATGAAAGCCGGAATGCACTCCAGCGAAGTCAGGCTGGACTTGAGATGTTAGGCAAACGACTGCAAGATCGGCCTGAGTCAATGGAATTGCTTACCGAGGTCCA
Organism: uncultured Planctomycetales bacterium; assembly: GCA_963844115.1. Classification (GTDB taxonomy): domain Bacteria; phylum Planctomycetota; class Planctomycetia; order Pirellulales; family UBA7805; genus CS4-C045. Next base: position 23,594 of record CAWJNN010000068.1, read on the forward strand.
GAAATCACAAAACTATTTGCACGAACTCTACGAAGAGGTCCGCGGGTACGCGCGTCCGGTCACGGTTCGCCGTGAGCCGGTCGATTTGGGACTCATTTTGCGGGAGACATGGGAACAGCTGCGGCAGCGGCGCAACGGCCACCCCGACCGGTTGATCGAGGAACCGACCGGGATAAGCCTGGAGTGCGACGTCGACGTGCGCAGTTTGGGACAGGTGCTGCGGAACATTCTGGAGAACGCCGTCGCGGCCGCAGATGATCCGGCGGAGATTCGCGTGCATTGGTCGGAGATGGAGCTTGACGGACGGCCCGCGTTGCGGGTGTCGATCCGCGACAATGGGCCTGGACTGACATCCGAGCAACGGCAGCATATATTTACGCCGTTTTTCACCACCAAGACCCAGGGTACGGGCCTGGGGATGGCGATTTCGAAACGCATCGTCGATGCCCACCAGGGTGAAATCGCGGTCGGCCCGTCTGCTGGCCGAGGCGCTGATATTGTGATAACTTTGCCACGGAGGATCGCATGATAAAACGCCTGCGCATATCGATCGCCGATGACGACGCATTTGTTCGGAGATATTTCGAAGAGACCTTGACCGACATGGGCCATGAAGTAGTGTCGGTGGCCGAAAACGGGCGCCAGTTGGTCCAGCAGTGTGGCGAGGAGAAGCCCGAGCTCGTGATCAGCGACATTAAAATGCCCGAAATGGACGGCATCGACGCGGCGATCGAGATCTCCAAGCAGCACTCGGTGCCGATCATTTTGGTGTCTGCCCATCACGACCCGGACATGATCGAGCGGGTGGCGGCGTCGCGGATCATGGGCTACCTGGTCAAACCGATCAAGCGTGCTGACCTTGAGACGGCGATCGCACTCGCCTGGGGCCGCTTCGAGACCATCGAGGTTTTACAGGACGAATGGACGCGGATGCACGAGAAGCTCAAGTCGCGCCAAGTGATTGAAAAGGCGAAAGCCTTATTGATGGAGAGCGCCGGGCTGAGCAGCGAACACGAGGCTTTGATGCAGATGGAGCGGCGGGCCAGCCAGACAAAGAGCAAACTGCTGGATGTCGCCCGTTTGATCCTGGCGGCCGAATCCCCGCGGGAACTGTTTGAAAACAGCGACGGCTGAGCCAGCCGACACGACCGAATTCAAGGGGGGGCGCATCTCGCTGAGAACGTGTTTTAAAATGACAAAACCCTCCCTTCGGGAGGGCTGATGAAAATGTTGAGATTCTGTTTTCAAAAGTAACCGAACGATTATCACCCTCCCGCTTGCGGGAGGGTCGGACGCCGACCACCGCTACGCGGCGGTGCCCGCGGCCGGGGAGGGTTTTTGCGATGTGCCGTGCGGTATTTGCTGAAACCGAATTGCCCTCTCCGGGCCTGAGAGCCCGACTCTCCCGGAGGGAGAGTGAAAACCAAAATTCGCCGTACTTACCACCTTCACTACATTTTCATCAGCCCACCCGGAGGGAGGGTGAAACACGCTTGCTCTCGACTTTTAAAACACGTTTTGAGGCCTGATCCCAATTGAATAGCGTGTACTTATACGACGTGGTCCGACCGGGTCGCGATATTGTTTCCCTGACTTGATTAGAAACTGGAGGATTCCGTGCTCAACGCAAAAGTAACCTGGATTGTTGCCGTCCTTTGGATGTTCGGCTGTGTGCTCTTGTTGGCCAGTCGTGCCTCCCATGCCGAGGACTCATCCGAAAAGGACGCCGCCCTTCAGCGAACTCGCAAGCAGGTGCGGATGCTGGATGATATCTACAAGGGCGGAATTGTCTTGATCACGGAAAACTACGTCCATGACGATTCCGATCTCCCCGCGGGCAAGGCCTTTAAGTTGCTGTTCGCCAGCGCGAAGAAGAACGGCTGGCACGAAGTTCGCTTACTGGACGCGACCGGCGAGCCCTTGAACGAAGAGAATTCACCAAATGATAACTTCGAGAAGGCGGCGATCGAGCAACTAAAGCAAGGCAAGGCCTACTACGAGCAGGAAACGCAAAACGACGGAAAACGTTACCTGTGCGCTGCCACGATCGTTCCCGTTGTCATGGACAAGTGCATCATGTGTCATGCTCATTACGAAGATGTCCCCAAGGGCGCGGCAATCGAGGCGCTCAGCTACACGATCCCCATCGAATAGCGTAGCAATCCGCGGTGCGGGCACTCACCCTGCGATTCTCCGGATCCCCGTTGCGTTTAACGCCGGCCGCAGTCGCCGACACGTCTGGAATGCCGGCGCCTGCGGCTGGCCGTTAAACCGTTCCCGACTGATAAACCGTCCTGGGACGCTGTAAAGACGGCGAAGAATCGGTAAATTGGTTCGCGACCTATTAAGCGCGAATTGACCAGGAAATTCACCTTCGAGGATTCAATGAGTTCGGACAGCGTTCACAGCCAAGACAGCACGGCCCAGGCGATTGTCAACAGCCACAACGAATGGGACCCACTGGAAGAGATTATCGTCGGCCGCGTCGAAGGTGGAGCGGTCCCGCCCTGGCATTCGACGATCGAATCTTGTGCGCCAGAACAGTCCTGGGAACTTTTACGAGCCCTCGCGGGACAGCCTGCTCCCGCGGTCTTGGTCCAAGGTGCTCAACCGCAGCTGGATAACTTCATTTCGATACTGGAAGGCGAAAATATCATTGTTCGCCGGCCGGATCCGGTCCCTCAAACGTCTTCTTTCTCGACTCCAGACTGGACCAGTCCGGCTGGTTACAACATCGCCAATCCCCGCGACGGACTGCTGGTATTGGGCGACGAGATCCTGGAAACCCCCATGGCCTGGCGGTCTCGCTATTTCGAGGTCCACGCCTACCGTTCGCTGTTGCAGGAGTATTTTCGACGCGGCGCGCGCTGGACGGCGGCTCCCAAGCCCCGTCTGTGCGATTCATTCTACGAGGAGGACTACTCGGTTCCGGACAAGAACGAGCCGCTTCGATACGTGATTACGGAACAGGAACCGACGTTTGATGCGGCCGATTTTGTTCGCTGCGGTCGGGATATCTTCTACACGCGTAGCAACGTGACGAACGAATTCGGACTCGAATGGCTGCGGCGGCACCTGGGTGATCGCTATACGCTGCACCGCATCATTTCACACTCGCGACAGCCGGTACACATTGATACGACCTTTGTGCCGCTGGCCCCAGGCAAAGCGCTGATCAATCCGCAATACATCAAAAGGTCTGAACTTCCGGCGATCCTGAACAGCTGGGACCTACGCGAGGCTCCGACACCAATCTCCAGCCGCCGAGCGTTATTTGATCTCAGCAGTGCATGGCTCAGCATGAATGTCTTGATGCTGGATCCGAAACGGGTCGTCGTCGAGGCGGCACAGGAACCCTTGATCAAGATGCTAGAAGACTGGGGCTTCGAAACGATCCCCTGCCCCTTCGAGGATCACTTTCTGTTTGGTGGTGCCTTCCACTGTGCGACGCTCGATATCCGCCGGCGGGGCGGGCTCGAGTCGTACTTCTGACCCGGCTGATTAGCCCCCAGGTCGTCGCCGAATTCTTCTGATCGGCAGATTTCCCTCGGTTGGCACACCATCTGCATAGGTAAGTACCCGATAACCTGAATATACCGCTGCGCAATCGATCTGCCTGGCCCATTGTGGCCGAGCATTTTGACCAGCAGCAGGGATCCGTATCGGTCAGCGCGGTGCATCTGCCGCGCGCTGAAACGCGGAAAAACCGTGCGAATGGAGCCGGATAAGTCCTTGGTGCGCTTAGATTTGCGCACTCTGGCTTGAAATCGGGCTGTCGCAAGGGTGTTCGTGTTCTGGCGCGCGCTGGATGCCATATCCGCAGGTCTAGGGAGACGGACTGCGGGGACCGTGGTGCGCTGCGCAGACAGTGCGCTGCGCAGACGGTTCGAACTTGCGATCTACAGCCGCCGGTCGGCTACTCCAAAAGGGGTAGCCAAAATGGTAGAGGTCCCTACCAACTTGGTCATCCATCGCCGCCGGCCTTCATCGGCAGACCGCCGATCCGCGGAATTATCGCGGCTGTAAATTCTTAACTGGAAGATACTTATATCTTTTTCCCCAGATACAGAATTTTTTGTTTCCCACTGGCACATCGCATGCATTTGTGGTCAGTCTCGTGTGGTCGCGGGGTAGCCTCGTGATCAGCCACAAGGCCACGATCAACCGACGGGATTGCGGGCCCGATTTCCCGCTAGCAAAGGAAACGACCAATGAATGTCAATGATGCGGATGGCTACGACGACGAATTCGGACCCACCTATCGTCGGACGGGCAACGACCAGCCAACACGCAAGTCCCAACCGAATAAATCGCTTCCGGGAAGTTCAAAATTCGGGCGACGCCGAAACAACTCCAGCCAAAAGGGCATCCACAAACGACGGGTCCGCAAGATCCAGTGGTAACCCCACGAGACCGCGTCACTGAACTTTCTCAACTTTTTTCTCCGACAAGAAACAGTTCGGATCACTCTGAACGCAGGTGCGAAGGGAATAGCTCCAATGCAAACACGTAGGCAGTTATCAGGTTTCGTAGCCCTCGCCGTTGCCCTTGCCGTGGGCCTCGCGGTAAGCAACGCCAGCGACCCAAATATCGCGGCCAGCAACGACAACACGACGCAGCGTGCAAGGGCCAATACTATTTCGACCGCCACGGTCGACGCCGCCTCCGGCAGCGAAGAACAGCGGCTTGTCAGCGAGTTCTTCTCCGACGACGACCGTGGGACGACGATCGAGTCGACTACGATTCGACAGTTGCTAAACCTGATGACTGAGCGCGTTTCGGACACTTCTGAACATGGCGCTGGACTTGGCGATGACGCGTCATTTCAGCCGTTTTCGTCACCGGCCGTGTCGCTGAACATCGAACAGGCGGACGGCCAGACGGATGTTTTCTCCGGAATGCGAGCCGGAATACCAGATAGTGAAGTGGGACAATTCCCTTGCTTCGTTGACATTCCTCGCGAAGCCACGATTCAATTGGCATCCACATCCGTGTTAGATTTGTTGTAAGACAAGAGGACTTTCGCCTCCGGTGGGGCACGGGGCACGCCGTCAAACGTTCTGCCGGTTGCGATCCAGCGAATACGATCGCCCGAGCGCATTACGTTGCGGCGGGGCCTAAACGTATTTCCAGCCGGACCGGCCCGAAGACGTCCGTAACTGTCTGGCCAATCACCTGGCCTGCGACGTCGATTTCGATTGTATTGCGAGCTGTCAGGATCGCGGTGACATCGAATCCGCAGGACTTCGTGTCCCAGGGGGCTTCACCTAACGGTCGGGCATTCAACACTACGCGTTCGACTCGATCCGGGTTTTCCACGACCAACCACACCTGCTCGTGAGCTTCCAGGCCGGTCGGGCAGTTGAACGAGCGGCGGTAGCGAGTCGGGTTTTGATCGGCGTTATTCTGCCACGGATTCCTCAGTCGGATGATGTGCGGGTAGGTCATCGACGCCTGCGATACGAACAAGAGTCCAGCCGTCGTGGTCGCGAGCCCGTCACGCCGGCGCTGGAAATCGGGCTGAAGTAGTTGCCCTGGTGGCTTCTGCTGCAAATGATAATAGAGTCTGGTCGTGAGCCATGGCAATCTCACGCAGCTTGGACGCATCCCGGTGTAGCTTTCAAGGGCCTCGCAACGACGTTAAACTAGGATGACGGATTTCGGCTGTTTCACTTTCTCTTCGCATTGTAGAGGTAGACGCCCGACGGACGCTTTTCGTTGCCCGGCGTCGACCGTTAGGCGGGAACACCGAATAGCATTCGGCGGGAATATCAGAACCGGGAATATCAGAACAGAGAATATCAGAACAGAGAATATCAGAACAGAGAGGAGGAATGGCTGATGGTGCGTGCCTTGATCCCCACACTGTTGATCCGCGTATTGTGTATCGTCCTGTTCGCGTCGATTGCCGGCGGCGGGTCCCCTCTGATCGCTCAAGAATCGTCCGACGCCGCGAAGATTCAATTCAGTGCGGCCGCCGAACTGCAAAACGACGATCTGTTCGATCTGGCGATTGGGGAATGGAAAACCTTTCTGGAAAAACACCCGGATGACCCGTTGGCGGTCAAGGCAAGGCATTTTCTGGGTGTCTGTCTGAACCAGGAAAAGAAATACGAAGAGGCGGTCGCCGAGCTGGGAAAAGTCGCCGCCGAGCACCCCAAATTTGAAATGCTGGCCGCCACGCTGATCAATCTCGCGACGGCACAATACCAGCTGGCCACCGCGGCGAACGATCCGAAGCTCTATACGGAGTCCGCGGCCACCTACGGAAAGCTACTCTCGCAATTCCCAAATGACAGCCTGGCCTCGACGGCGCAATACAACCTGGCCGAATGCTACTACGCACTGCACGAGACTCAAAAGGCAATCGATGCCTACCAGACGTTCCTCAAGCAATACCCGGACGACAAGCTGAAACCGGACGCCTATTACGCCCTCGGAATTACCCAGCTCGAAGCCGACAAGCCCGTCGAGGCATTGGTTACGCTGGATCAATTTCTGCAGCTGTACCCCGACCACAAACTATCGGCACAAGCCAGGATGTATAAGGCCGACGCGCTGTTCGATCAGGAGAAGTTCGGCGACGCGGAAAAGCAATATGCCGCGCTCGCCGTCACCGAAGGGTTTGCCTTTGCCGATCGCTGCCTGATGCGGCAGGCCGACTGTGCGACGAGCCAAAAAAAGTATGGGGAGTCGGCGGCGATCTACGCCGACGTCGCGAAGCGCTTTCCCATGTCCCAGTATCTACCCGCTGCAACGCTGTCGGCCGGTAGCCGCTATCATCTGGCCGGCGATCATCAGCAAGCGATCGAATGGCTCGGCCGCGCCTCCGGTCCGCAAGAGGCCGAAGCAGCGCATTGGCTCGCCCGCGCTCACCTCGAATTGAAGAAGCCCGCCCCCGCGCTGGAGGCGGTCGAAAAGGTGCTGCCCAAGGCCGAAAAGAGTGAGTTTTATGTCGACTTGTTGCTGGATCAGGCAGATGCGTTGTACGAAATAACTTCACGGCGCAAAGAGGCTATCGCGGTTTACGCCAAGGTCGTAGACCAATTTCCAGACCACGCAAAGGCCCCCACCGCGCTTTATTACGCCGGGTGGACAGCATTCAATCTGGGTGAACACGATCTGGCCAAGCAATACACCAAGCGATTCCTCGACGCATTCCCTGACCATGAACTGCGCACGGCTGTTGAATCAGTCGCCGCCGACAGCTATTTAAATACCGGTGAGCTGGCACGGGCCGAAAAGCAATACGGCGCACTGCTGCAGCGCAACCCGCAGCACGAAGATGCCCGTCGCTGGCGGCTTTTGTTGAGCTGGTCGATGTTCCGACAGAAGAAATACGAACCGACGATCGCTGTTCTCGAATCGAAAATCGATGACTTCGAGCAACCTGGCCGCCGTGCCGAAGCGTGCCTGGTCTTGGGCAATTGTCATTTTGCCCTCAAACAATTCGAGCAAGCGCGGGACGCTCTGCAAAAGTGTGTCGCAACGGAACCTCAAGGCGACGTCAGCGAAGAAGCTCTGTTACTGCTCTCCCGTGCCCAACACCAGTTGAATGACCTGGCCGCTGCGCAAAAAACAGCCCGGCAGCTGATCCAGGATTTTCCGAGCAGCAAGATTCTGGATCGTGCCCTCTATCGACTGGGCGAATATCTGTACAACAGCGGCGAGTTCAAATTGGCCGCGGCACAGTACCAGAAGGTCGTCGACGACTTTCCCAACAGTCCGCTGCTCCCGACCGCCCTGTACTGGCTGGGGGCTTCCCAGATCGCTGAACAGGACTATCCGTCCGCGGATACGACGATGACTCGCTTGATTGATCAGCATGGCGAGAATCCGCTGGCCGCATCGGGCCGATACATGCGTGCGCAAGCGCGTCGACTTTCCGGAAAACCGGCCGACGCCGTCGCTGACGTCCTCGCGTTCCTGGAAACCAAACCGGATCAAGCGGACCGCTCGGGAGCCCTGTTCGAACGCGGCCTCGCAGAAATGGACTTGAAAGACTATCCAGCTGCCATCGCGTCCTTTCAAGCGATCTTGAAAGATGATCCCAAGTACGAAGGTATCGACAAGGTTGAGTACCAGTTGGCATGGTCGCTGAAAAACGCCAATCGGGACCAAGAAGCGTCTGCCATGTTCGGCCAGCTGGCCCAACAGCGCCCGGACAGCCCCTTCGCCGCGGAGGCGTCGTATCACGTGGGTGAACAGAAATATGCCGATCAGCAATACAAGCCCGCTGTCGAAAGCTACCAGGCCGCTTTGCGCCAGGCGACGGCCGGTCAGCAACTGGATATCGCCGAGATGGCGCTGCATAAGCTGGCGTGGTCACAGTATCGCCTGGGCACTTTTGGTGAGGCGCAGCAATCTTTTGATAAACAGCTGCAGCAGTATCCCGAAGGCAACTTGGCGCACGACGCGCGTTTTATGTCGGCCGAATGCCTGTTTGAGCAGGAACAGTTCCAAAAAGCACTCGACGCCTACCAGGCCGTCCGCAAAGATCCGCCACCGTCGCAGGATTTTCAGCTGTTGGCGCTGCTGCACGCCGGCCAATCAGCCAACCAGCTCAAGGATTGGCCGAACGGCGTTACCCTGCTGGAGGAGTCGCTTGACGTTTTCCCCGATTCGGTTCGCGAACCCGATATTCTGTATGAGATCGCCTGGGCCAAACAGAATCTCAAGTCGCTGGACGAGGCGATGGAACTCTATCAGCGTGTCACGGACATGACACAGCGGGAAGTAGGAGCACGCGCACGACTGATGATGGGAGAAATCAAGTTTGAACAAGGCCAGCACAAAGAGGCGATTGTCAATTTCTTCAAGGTTTTTCGGGGATATAAGGGCGCTCCAGCGTCTTACGATCCCTGGAAATCTCAGGCGATGTACGAGACCGCCCGCTGCTTTGAAGTATTAAAGAACGTTCCCAATGCCAAGAAATACTATCAACAGTTGCTGAAAGATTACCCCGAAAGTCAGCTCGCCAAGCTCGCCCAACAGCGTGTTTCGGAACTCAAGTAGACGTGACGTGAATCCAAGCGTCCAAGGGCCCGGCCTGAATGCCTGCCGTTTTCGCTGGATTCACGGCGCAGCGAGTCTATCCAAACGAATCTATCCAATAGCGTGAACTTGCGATGCATTACGAACATTTTACGAGAATCGCCATGAGTTTTTGTCTGAGGTCAAGCCCCTGGTTTCTTGCCTTCGCCATCGTCCTGGCCGCAGGAACGATCCGTCCAGGCAACGCGTTCGCTCAACCCGCCGCTGCCGTCGACGAGGAATTGAAGGAAATCGAAGACGCGCTAGCCAACCAACCAGTGGATGCAACGCAACCCGCCAGCGCGGATGCCGACGGTGAGCCCGCCAAGCAAGCTGGGCCAGACTTCGCTGAGCTGAACCTGTTGAAGCTGCTGCTGGCGGGAGGTTGGCCGATGATACCGATTGCCTTCATGCTGGTATTGGTCATCACATTTACGATCGAACGCATCCTAGGACTTCGACGCGATAAAGTTATGCCTGGCGGTTTGACCAACGAACTTGGGCAATTGGCGACAACGTCCAGTGGATTCGATCCACGCGTTGTCTATCGAATCTGCCAGCAATATCCTTCCGCCGCTTCCAATGTCATTCGATCCATGTTGCTCAAGATTGGACGGCCCCACTCGGAGGTCGAGCACGCGGTGCTTGAAGCGAACGAACGTGAGTCGTCGCGACTGTACGCCAACGTTCGCTGGCTGAATCTTGCCGCCGCGGTGACGCCCCTGATGGGGCTGTTCGGAACCGTGTGGGGAATGATCAATGCCTTTTACGCGACCGCCAATCTTCCGGATGGCGCGAGCAAAGCCCAGGTCCTGGCGGACGGCATCGTGATCGCCCTGGTCACGACGCTCGGCGGCCTGTTCGTTGCCATCCCAGCCGCGATCGCCGCGCACTTTTTCGAAGGCCGAATTCAATCTCTGTTTCACGAGATCGATGAATTGCTAACGAGCCTCTTACCACAGATCGAGCGTTTCGAAGGCAAGCTGCGGGTTAGCCAGGACCACCTGTCCGGCGACGCGGACGGACGCCCGGCAGCCCCCGCAGAGTTGACGAAAGAACCGCCGACAGCTCCGCCTGCCGGCCGAACCAAAAAAGCCGACCCGACGCCTCCGCCCGCACGACAACCCACGGAGGCGTGATCGGTAATCTGCAATTTGCAATCCCAAATCCCAAATCCCAAATCCCAAATCCCATATCCCAAATCCCATATCCCAAATCCCATATCCCAAATCCCAAATCCGCAATCCGCAATCCGCAATCCGCAATCCCCAATCCCCAATCCCCAATCCCCAATCCCCAATCCCCAATCCCCAATGCCCGTCAAATTCGACAAAGGATCAGCCCTCAGCTCGCTTAGCCTGACACCGCTGATCGATATCGTCTTTCTCCTCTTGATCTTTTTTCTGGTCGCAACGCGATTCGCCGAAGAGGAACGCGAATTGGATGTCAATCTGCCCGTTGCCAGTGATGCCAAGCCCCTGACACAGAAGCCGGACATTGCCTGGGTCAACATCGATCGAGATGGCAGCTATTTCGTACAGGGAAAAATTGTCGACCTTGACGAATTGGAAGCCATCCTGGGCCAGGCGGCCACCAACAACCCTGGCACCCAATCCGTGAAGATCCGAGGTGACCGGGCAAGCGACTTGCAACATGCAGTCGCGGTGATGAACCTGTGCAAGAAAGTCAATATTCGTGACTGTAGCATTGCCACAGATAAATAGGGACGGACACCCGTAGGGACGAACGAGCAGATACTGCGGCGCGGCAGTCCACACGAATCATTCGATCAACACCAAACCTTCATTCAATAACCGATCATGGCGAAACGCGTCCGCCGAGTCATTCGACGAGTCAAGCAGCCGCTGACGGCGTCTTTCGATGACCAACTCTGGCCGGTTAACATCGTCCTGCTGATTCTGGGTGGCTTTCTCACGGGCGAGATTCTGATCTTTGGCGATTTCACGACCCCAGCGGTGTTCAGCAACGGATGGACCTGGCTAAGCTGGGTCTGGTTCGCCGTCATCGGCACCATGCTCTTAGCGTGGAAAGCAGGCGGTCGCACGGCCCGCCGCACTCAGCTGTCCGGCGCCGTTGCCCTGGTTCTGACACTGTCCCTTCTAACCGCATGTTACTACTTTCACATCTTTTCAGCGGTAGCCATCGAAGACACACTTAACGACGTGGCGGCAACGTCGGACTTCGTCGCGCCGGAAGTTGTGCAGTACCTCGAAATTCAGCAACCTCACGTCGTACTGGAACACGAACGGCCCGTAGAAACTGAACCGCTGGAGCCGGAGACGTCAGAGCCTGAACAACAGACGACACAATCCGATCCGGCGGTTCGATCGCCGGTTCCCAATGCACAACCAACGCCTCAGGTCGAACGGCAGGCGGATGCTTCTGCTCGCCAGCAGCCTGAACGCCGGCGTACTCCGCCCAAACAAGCGGAAACCACGGGCAGGCTAAGCCGCCAACCTCAACCTTCCACGGCTCGACCGAATCAGGTCGCTTCGCCGACGGTCTCGACTCAAGAACAACCGAAGGCGGCGACGCTCGACGCCCAGACACAACCCGTTGCGCCCCGCAAGTCGATGTCCGCGTCGCAGCGCGCGACGGCTGCAACCGATCCGGCCACGGAAGTGACACAGCCGACGCTGCAAACGGCCCGCCAGCCGACCGCCTTGTCGGACAAACCAAAGCTCGACACATCGCGTCCATCGCAGCAACGTGCCGTACGGCAGCCGGCCGAAGTTCCCAACACGCTTCATATAGCCAAAGTGCCGCCCACCGCCAGCGATGCTTCGGAACCAAGTCAACTCCAGCCGTCACACAGCATCAAGCGTCAAACGGCGACCAGCGAGATCGTCCCTCAGCAACAGCCCAGCAATGACGTCATTGCGTCGGAGCCGCGCCGCGACGAGCCGGCACGGGAATCGCCGGCACCGCGCGAGCCGCAGCTGACGCGCAGCGACGTCACCGCGCCGTCACGTAGCGCCGAGGTCGCGAACTCGGCAATTGACAAACGTGCGACGCCCGACCAGCAGGTAGCGAAGTCGCAACAAACGCCAACGACTCCGCTGCAACCAAAATCATCTACGATCCAACGACAGACCTCCACGGCGACCGGCGCAAAACCCGATGTGACGGCCAGCAAGCTGGATGAAAGACCTGTAACCACGTCCGCGGAGTCGATGGCGCAATCACGTCAGGCGACCGCCACGACGGCGCCTACCCTACAGCCCAACGAACAAGCCAGCGACCATCCGCGCCGAGCGTCACGAATCGCCGAAAGCGAGGCATCTCCCGTCGCGTTATCCAACCCGGCGGTTGTGCAGTCCAGCCAACCGACCCAGCACTCCGTACAACCGCGCGCCTCCGCTCACAGCGTTTCGAGGCGTGGCGTAGCCGGCGCCGGGGCTCAACGTAACCTGGACGACGGGGATCCGGCCCCACGTACCGTTGCTCCCGTCGCGTCTGCCGCCGCACGGCGCAGCACGGCTACTTCCGAGAATCCTAATCCCAACGACTTATTGACCAGCCAACAGGCAAGTGTCGCCAAGGATCGCGCGCTGGCTAGTGCGCCATCGTCAACGCTGCAGGCCCAACCCATCGACGCCGCCGCGGCATCCGGCGCGACGGATCCGAGCGAATTGGATGCGAGCAGCAGCGCCGCGATGCGCGTCAATTCGGCTGCCCAAAATCAAGCGACCGTGACCGCCGACGTCGGCAACACGGAATTCGACACGGGCCCAACCCAAATTGCTTCCGAGCTAGAAAGCGGCCGCGCGGCGGGGGGTGGGGAACCGGAAGTGCATCACGCCACCCCCAGCGCGGAAGCACAGCGTCTGGCACCTGCCGGCGGAGAATTACTCGCGGCACTCGATACGCATGCCATTGCCGCTCAGCCTGTTGATATCGAGGCCGACGGTGGTGGCCAGCCACCCGCGCCGGCCGCCGACGCGGCAGCCACTGCCGCCACAAGGACCAGTCCCGCGGCCAGCGCGCAGGCTGCGGCCATGGCGAACGATCAACCGGGCGATGCCGCGCCGAGCGGTAGCCATGCCGAACAGCTCGCCGCGATACGCCGCATGCGAGAGAAGACAGCGGCGGCGACACCCCCCGGCGCAACGCCAGGTGGTGGTACGGATAAGCCTGTTCGTGAGGGCAGGATCCAACACACCGCAACCGCCAAAGCCGACGCACCGACCATCGAGTCTCCCGCCGGCGGCCAAGCGGCTCCTGAGGGTCCGCAAGCGGCGGGTGGCCAGCTGTCACGCGTTGGCGGGAGCCCGGGGCAACGCCAACCCGCCGTTACCAAGCTGGCTGGAGCGGCTGAAAGTGATGCTGCGTTGAACGTACCGGATCTGGGCGCCAAAGGATGCGCGGCGGCGAACGTTCTGAGGCGCCGGACGGCGATCAGGTCGCCAACGCGACCTCGACCGGCGGTGCGCCTTTGAAGCAAAGTACCGCAGCAAGCCTCCCCGGCGTCGCGAACGTCCAAGTGGATGACGAATTGGCCGGCGGGGCACCGCAGAGCGAGGCTCCTTTAACCAATGTCTCGCCAGGGGTTGGTCAGGGTACCCCGCAGCGACGCGAGAGCGGCGGCACGCAGGTCCTCGCTCCGGCGGAACCAGGCGATGGAGGGATCGGATCGGAATCCTCCCAAGAGGTTGGTAACCCAAGCCGCAAGGCGCAGCGCACCAGTGATGTGGTGACCCTCGATGCAGACGCTCGGTTTCAACGGCGCGACGTGGGTGGTCCTATTCAGCCAGGTAATACACGAGCCAGAGATGCGCGACCCGCATTTGAACGCCGCAAGAATTCCAAGCCAGTCCCAAGCAAACCTGGCGCAAAGTCTCGACATCTTGAAGTGGCGATTCAGTCCGGCCTGGAGTTTCTGCGTTTGCAGCAGAGCGATAATGGCGGATGGAGTTTTCACAACTTTCCCGCGGCTCAAGACGGCTCGCTGCAGGATGAGATCGCCCAGGTTCACGCCGACACGGCAGCGACCGGATTGACATTGATGTCCTTCTTGGGCGCCGGCTACGATCATTTCGACTACGGCGGCGAATATACGCAGGAAGTTCAGGCGGGACTGGATTACCTGGTCAAAAACCAAAAGGACAACGGCGACTTGTACGTTCCGCAAGATGCCATTAGCAACCGCTCGGCCGCCTTGTACAGCCACGCAATTGCAACCATGGCGCTATGCGAAGCGTACGGCATGACACACGATCCCAAGCTGAAACTGCCGGCGCAAAAGCGCTGCAGTACGTCGTCGATACTCAGCATGAGGACCGCGGTGGATGGCGGTATCTTGCTAAAAGTTCATCCGATTTATCCGTCACTGGCTGGATGTTTGTCGCATTGAAGAGTGGCAAATTGGCGGGTCTGGAAGTCCCCGAAGAATCATTAAATGCCGCCCTCGGCTATCTGGACCGCTGCCAGGGCAACACGAACGGCGAGAACGGGTACGTCTACAACCCCGACGCACTGGACACACCCACTCAGCGCCTCGGCCGCGATGTCACACGCCCAATGAGCGCGGTGGGTCTCCTGATGCGACTTTATCAAGGAAGAGATCGATCGGATGCCGAGATTCGCGCAGGGGCGGATTTCCTGATGCAACAGCCGCCAGCCTACTACGCGGGACAGCGAGATACGTACTATTGGTACTATGCAACACAGGTCATGTTCCACATGAAGGGCGACTATTGGGAGAAATGGCAACTGCAGCTTCACGAACTGCTACGAGATACGCAAGAAAAACAAGGACCGCTGGCCGGCAGCTGGAACCCACGCGGCCCCGTACCCGATCGCTGGGGCGCTCAAGGTGGACGAATTTACGTCACCACGATGAACCTGCTGTCCCTGGAGGTCTCGTACCGCTATCTGCCACTTTATGTAGAAGTGGAATGACGGGGGGATTGCGGATTGCGGATTGCGGATTGGGGATTGCGGATTGCGGATTGCGGATTGCGGATTGCGGATTGCGGATTGCGGATTGGGGATTGGGGATTGCGGATTGCGGATTGCGGATTGGGGATTGCGGATTGGGGATTGGGGATTGGGGATTGGGGATTGGGGATTGCGGATTGGGGATTGCGGATTGGGGATTACTGATTACCATTCTCCCTTCCCTGCTCTTCGTCTCGTTCGAAGAACATCACGTGCTGCCACGGTAATTTGTCGTATTCTTCGACCAGTTTGAATCCGTTCGGCTCCCACTCCTTCAGGATCTGCTCTTTGCTCATCTTGTGCAGTTTCTTGATCGGCACCTTGGGATCTTCGGCGCGAAATTCGACCAATGCGATACGTCCCTTTGGCGCCAGGGCCGCACGCATCTTTTGCAACATGTGGACGGGATGAGAAAACTCGTGGTAGACGTCGACGCACAGGATCAAATCGATTTCACTTCCCTTCAGGTTGGGATCGTGAAAATCGCCCAGAATGCCTTCGATATTCGTAAGTTTTGCCGCCTTCGCACGTTCTTCCAGTAGCAGCAGCATTTCACGCTGGATATCGACGGCCACGACGCGGCCCTTCGCGCCGACCATGTTCGCCAGCTTCAATGTGTAAAACCCGTTACCGCAGCCCATGTCGCAAATCGTCTGACCGGCTTTCACGTTCAGCACTTCCATCAGCGTGCTGCAATCCTCTTGGCGTTCGCGCGATTCGCGGATCAGCCACGGGGCACCATTAAAATGCATTGTCTGGGCGATTTCGCGACCCATATAATGAGTCCGCGGCGGTGGAACCTTGCTTTCGACCGGCTTACCGTCAGACGCAGGCTTAGCGTCAGGCACGGGCTTATTGTCCAACACTGGCTTATCGTCGAGCACTGGCTTATCGTCCAACACTGGCTTAGCGTCGGGCACTGGCTTGCGGTTCAACACCGCGGTACCGTCCGGCTCGTTGCCGGACGCCCTGCCCCCGTCGGTCGGTTCGTCGGCCAAACCGATGAGCGATCGTGACGCGATGCAGCTTAGCGACAGAAAAACGGCAAAGCAGACAACTGTGTGGCTTGACCTCATTGCGAGTCCTTTCCAATGCCAACGACGACGAAACACAAGACGGGGAAATCCGTAATCGCGAAGATTGCAGGCGGCAATCGAGGCTACCGGCCCGCTTGTCATTCTAGCCCAGTAACGCTGGTGTAGACATCACGGTTTTTCCCGAAATGGAGGCAGCGTGCGATTTTGGCGGTTCTTTTTTCGATCATGTCGACTGCGTTGCCCGCTCTGTGGTCGAGGTCGACTTTTTCGCGGCTGGTTTCGCATGAATCCACTGTGTGATCATTGCCAGTTGAAGTACGATCGCGATGCGGGCTACTTTCTCGGCTCGATCTATATCAACTATGGCCTGACGTCGTTGATCGTAGCCATAGGATATCCGCTTTTGTTTTTTGGCTTCGGCGTTGCGCCACGGGCTCTGCTGCTAGCCGGCATGGCGTTTTGTGTACTGTTTCCGCTCTGGTTCTTCCGCTATGCCCGCAGTCTGTGGATCGGATTTGATCAGTTCTTCGATCCGTCGCAGGAGGAGCAGCCTGCGAGCGATCACGACGGCTAAATAACGCCGCGCACGCTCGATAGCATCGTTTCGTTAGCTTTTCTTCAGCTAGAGCCGGCCCTGGCCGCTCCCTCGTCTGACCTGGCCCCACGGGCTATACTGATGGCCTCGTTGACATTCAAACCGCTGTTAATGTTTGAACTACGTTCTGAATTTCCGGAGAAATACCAATGCGACACCACTTTCTGTTCGTTACGCTTGCTACCTTGATTCTGCTACCTGTCCAACGAAGCTTTGCTCACTGCGAAGTTCCCTGCGGTATCTACGATGATCAACTTCGTTTTGTGGAAATGCTGGAAGACCAGGCCACCATTGCCAAGGCCGTCGCCCAGATTAACGAACTGTCCGCAAAGAGCGATGCGCAATCGAAGAATCAGCTAGTGCGCTGGATCACTACCAAGGAAGCACACGCCACCAACACCCAACATATTGTCGCTCAGTATTTCATGACACAGCGTATCAAGTCCGACGATATGGCAGGCCCGCAAGCCTATCAAAAGAAGCTGGCCGCCGCGCACACGGTGATGGTTGCGGCCATGATGTGCAAGCAGAGCGCCGATGCCGCGCCGACGGCGGCGTTACGAGCAGCGATCTACGATTTCTATCGCGCTTACGAAGGTAAAGAACCCCAGTTTGACAAGTGACGGAGCTGGCGCTGACGCTCATTCAAATCGCGTCACGCTTCTTCTTCAATCTGCTAGTTCAATCTGCTTATTCAATTGAATCTGTGTTTCGTCGACTAAACCAGTAAGCTGGTATCCCCAGCAGCACCGGGACGCTTCCCAATAACGCCAATTGGGAAGCGTACACAATACTTGCGTGCAGCATGTACACACACATGCCGCAAAAAACGATCGGTACCAGAGGATACCACGGAACCGAGAACGGACGCTCCGCCGTTTTCGCTCGCGCACGCGACACGAACAGCGACAATCCGGTCAGCAGAAAGAAAAACCAGAAGACCGGTGCGGTGGCGGCGACCAGCGTCCCGAAACCACCTTGATACTTCTCCCACGCCAGACCGCCCCAGCCGATCAAGGCTAGCATTCCGTCCACGACGTCGCGGCCAAGCGCGGTTCCAACCAGTGTGATCCACAACAGTGCGAATCCCGCTTGTGCGACCAGCGACCAGACGGGCGTGCCGAAGCGTGAGTTCCAATGGCCCAACCGGCGGAACATCACGTATTCCCTTCCCATCTCGGAATAGACGCGGGACCCGGTCAGAATCATCCCATTGACCGCGCCCAGCGCGGAGACCATGACCAGCAGGCTCATTCCGCGGAAACCCCATTCGCCCAGCCCCAACCTTAGCACATCCGCCGCCGGCGCCGTCGCTTGACGGAGTCCTTCAAATCCCAGCACCCACAGATAGGCCAGGTTCACCGCCAGGTAGCACAACGTCACGATTCCGATTCCCACGAAGAGTGCTCGGGGCATATTGCGTTGTGGCTGGTGTACTTCGCTGGTGACCAGCGCCGCATCATTCCAACCGCCGTAGGCGTACAGAACCAAGACCATGGCCAATCCGAATCCGGGTCCCGTCGTCGGCTGGCTTGTCGTAAAACTTTCCGGAGCGCTGACCTAGCGCCAGGCCAGTAGCTACCAGCACGACAAGCCCGGTCAACTTGGCGAGCGTTAGAAGATTCTGGGTCATTTTTCCCAGCACCAGCCCCAGGATATTGGCAACGGTTAGCCACAGCACGGCTGCCAGCGCGAACCAGACGGCGAAGTCAGGATTTAGCCCAAACATCGCGACCGCATAGTCAGCAAAGACGTACGCGGTAGCACCGATGACACCGGTGCGAATCCCAACCAATTGCGCCCAACCGAACAGAAAGCCAGTCAGGCGACCGAAGGTCTCAGTCAGGTAAACGTAATCACCTCCAGAGCGCAGATAGGTCGTGGCGAGTTCCGCGTAGCAGCACGCGCCGACCAGGGAAAGCAGCCCTCCTCCTACCCAGATCGCCATGCCGATCCAGAGACTGGAAACGTTACTGAAGATCAAAGGCGGGGACCGAAAGATCGCCACGCCGACCACGATTCCGGTAATGATGCTGATCGTGTCCCACAATCCCAGCTGATTGCGACTTGAACTCGCTTCATCCTGCGCTAACGGATGCACGTTCAATCGATTCCTCAAAAACGTGTTGGGAATATGTACGATGCCGATTTGATACAATACCGTTGTATGCAAACCTCTGACATAGGCCCCAATTCGACGTCTCGAAAACGCCCACGCGTGAATCTGCTGGTGCTATTTTTCGCCACGGCAGCGGTCGCCTGGATTCTGTCCGTGATCACTCAGCCCGAGGCGGCGCGACGGCGTGTTCGTCCGGTCGGGCCTGCCGCGGATGTCGCCAGCGACGCAGAGGTCGTCGGCAATGCAGACGTCGAAGATTCCGGACAGGAACAGCGGCGCCGAGAGATGGTCAACCTGCTGCAGAAACAGGGAATCACGGACCCGCGTGTGTTGCGCACGATGAGTCGGGTGCCTCGACACGAATTCGTCCCGCATGACCAGCGCGGCGCCGCGTACATAAATACAGCACTACCGCTTGACCACGGTCAAACGATTTCACAGCCGTACATCAGGACGGGAGTGCCTTGGAAGACGATCCGCTTCTTCAGATCGGCGTCCAGGGTTTTGCTAACATGGCGAAATGGCACGACCTCTTCGTATCGAGTATCCGGGAGCGCATTACCATGTGATGTCTCGGGGGAATGAGCGACGTCCGATTGTGCGAGATGACGCCGACCGGGCGGCTGATTGGCGCGTCAGCACGCGTCTGAGACGTACAGCAGGCGTCTGGAGCATCAGAGTGGTTTGGGGTCAGAGCTTCATTAACCATTAGTGTTGATTCCGCGTCCGGGTTTTGCTAACATGGCGAAATGGCACGACCTCTTCGTATCGAGTATCCGGGAGCGCATTACCATGTGATGTCTCGGGGGAATGAGCGACGTCCGATTGTGCGAGATGACGCCGACCGGGAAAAGCGGCTTGATTGGCTGCGTCGCACGGTGGAGACGTACGGCTGGCGTCTGCATGCTTTCGTTTTGATGAAAAACCACGACCATTTGTTCGTGGAAACTCCGGAGGCGAATCTTTCCAGAGGGATGCAGTTTCTTAATGGTAGCTAGACCAGCTATTTCAATCGCCGCCATCGAAGATCAGGCCATCTGTTTCAGGGACGATACAAGGCGCAATTGGTGGAAGAGGAAGGTTATTACCTGGAAGTCAGCAGGTACATTCATCTAAATCCTGTGCGGGTGCCTATCGTGGCTCGACCGGAAGAATATCGGTGGAGCAGCTATCCTGGCTATCATTGGTCCGGCAAGACCCTTCCTTGGGTGACGTATAAGAATGTTCTCGGGGAGTTTAGCCGGAATCTGAAGTCAGCTCGCGCAGCTTATCGGCGTTTCGTACAGGCCGGGGTGCAGATGAAACCGGCTTCTCCCTTTCGTTCTGCATTTGAAGGGCTGATTGTCGGCGGCGAGGCTTTCGTCGGTCGTATTCAGTCCCTGCTATCCGATAAAGCATCCGATTCTGGCGTTCCTGACATCGAGCGACTGCGGTCCACGCCCACCCTCGCACAGATCCAAGAAAAGGTATGCGACGAGTTGGCCATCGACCCAAGATGCTGGGCGGCAGGCCGACGTTCGGACGACGCCTCACGAGCCATCGCATCTTACCTGGCTCGACGCCACTTTGGGTACCGCTCGAAGGATATCGCTGCGGCCTTCGGCTATGCCAGTTCCGGTGGCGTCGGGCAGGCGGTCAAGCGTGTTGAATCGGGCAATGCTTCTCTGAAAAGAACCAGCCGACGCCTCCTGGGACGTCTCACTAATGGCTAATGAAGCTCTGACCCCAATCCTCTCCCTGTCGGCATGGCGATCACTGCTTCGATCGGTCGGAGTCGATTGGTCGCTTCGTTCGCCGAGCCATTGCTTCTCGTTTGCTTTGCGTCTTCGCGGCTTCCTTCTCGCTGGCGATCCTCTCGCGCATTCACGCTCGGCGATTTCCTTTCGGCGCAACTTACCCTTTTCCGCAAACGGTTTGCCTCTCCACGAGTCCCAGCGTTTGATATCGGCCCGGGCTTCTTCAAACGACTCGCCGTGTTGTTTCAGCCAGTCGATCAGTTTTTGCAAGTCAGCGTTTTGCCGTGGCGTCCTGGCTCTAGGACGTTGCTCTTCAAAGATTACTTGGTGCACAAGCCTCGTATTTTGGTTCGTTCGATATACCTTATGGTCAGCTCCGGCTTCGAGTAGTATCAGGGCGACGTCGTATTGTCCGCCCCAACCGACCGCTTTCATCGCCGGCGTTCTACCAGATGTGTTCTTGTAGTTCAAGTCGGCCCCCTTTTGATCAACAACTGAACTCGTTCCTTCTTATTCAGGCCGCTCCCCGTGATCACCTCAAATACCGGGGTGTTCATGAACCTCAGTCGCCCGCGACACACCAAGTTCGGATCTCCGCCGTGCTCGAAAACATATTCAAAATACTTCGCAAACCTTGTCCTCGACGCCATGTGTGTGACGGAATCACCCGCTGAAATTGCCTTCCGCGTGTTGAAATCGCTCTGGAAAAGCACGTTCGGATCGGCCCCGTGCTCTAATAGTTTCTTGAGTCGTTCCGGCTTGTCGTCGGGGTAGGCCCACAACAGAGGCGTCATGTTGTCCTTTCCCAGGGCCTTGACGTCGGCGCCGGCGGCCACGAGTCGATCGATCTCCGGCAGGTCGTTCGCTTCAATCGCCTTGCAGAGGGCGATTACCTGGGGATCATCAAAGTATTCTTCCGCTTTCCAATTGAACTTCGCGTGCCAAGTCGGCTCGGAGCAGCCCGCCTGGCAGCTTGTGAAAAGAATCGACAAGACACAGTTACGAAAAGTCGCCACGCCGGCATGATGTAGGTTTCCTATCGAGTCTAGCGTAGTTAGAGATTATACCCGAAGAGATCCTCGTCGGCGAATATAATGTTGTCGATCACCAGGAGGCCGTAGAGGTAGGATTCACGGTAATGCGACAATAGCATCTGATACAAAACGCCCGCGCCTGCAGCCCCTTGGAATAACGGTCCTAGAGGAGTGCCGAAAACGACCGCGCCCGTAAAGATGGCTATATCAAAGTCATAAGGACCATCGAGCTGCTTGATTCTGTTTCCCAGTGCGTCACGGGAAACCGGGGGGACCAACGTTGTCTGGACATTGCTGAGTATTCCAATCGACAGAGTGGTTTGGGGTCAGAGCTTCATTAACCATTAGTGTTGATTCCGCGTCCGGGTTTTGCTAACATGGCGAAATGGCACGACCTCTTCGTATCGAGTATCCGGGAGCGCATTACCATGTGATGTCTCGGGGGAATGAGCGACGTCCGATTGTGCGAGATGACGCCGACCGGGAAAAGCGGCTTGATTGGCTGCGTCGCACGGTGGAGACGTACGGCTGGCGTCTGCATGCTTTCGTTTTGATGAAAAACCACGACCATTTGTTCGTGGAAACTCCGGAGGCGAATCTTTCCAGAGGGATGCAGTTTCTTAATGGTAGCTAGACCAGCTATTTCAATCGCCGCCATCGAAGATCAGGCCATCTGTTTCAGGGACGATACAAGGCGCAATTGGTGGAAGAGGAAGGTTATTACCTGGAAGTCAGCAGGTACATTCATCTAAATCCTGTGCGGGTGCCTATCGTGGCTCGACCGGAAGAATATCGGTGGAGCAGCTATCCTGGCTATCATTGGTCCGGCAAGACCCTTCCTTGGGTGACGTATAAGAATGTTCTCGGGGAGTTTAGCCGGAATCTGAAGTCAGCTCGCGCAGCTTATCGGCGTTTCGTACAGGCCGGGGTGCAGATGAAACCGGCTTCTCCCTTTCGTTCTGCATTTGAAGGGCTGATTGTCGGCGGCGAGGCTTTCGTCGGTCGTATTCAGTCCCTGCTATCCGATAAAGCATCCGATTCTGGCGTTCCTGACATCGAGCGACTGCGGTCCACGCCCACCCTCGCACAGATCCAAGAAAAGGTATGCGACGAGTTGGCCATCGACCCAAGATGCTGGGCGGCAGGCCGACGTTCGGACGACGCCTCACGAGCCATCGCATCTTACCTGGCTCGACGCCACTTTGGGTACCGCTCGAAGGATATCGCTGCGGCCTTCGGCTATGCCAGTTCCGGTGGCGTCGGGCAGGCGGTCAAGCGTGTTGAATCGGGCAATGCTTCTCTGAAAAGAACCAGCCGACGCCTCCTGGGACGTCTCACTAATGGCTAATGAAGCTCTGACCCCAATCCTCTCCGGAATCCTGGAACCCGTTTCGTGTGACGGCCGCCACGTCGACGTGCTGCGCCGCCGTCGTGTCAGATTCACCGCCGCGAGTGCTCATAAAAAAAGTCCGGAGACCGTGGTGTATCGAGAGTCGCTTAAGGTGGGAAAAAGAAAAGCGACACTTCTGTACTGCAAGAGGCGGGACACGCTAACGACTCATTTTCGCGGGAAGATCGTCGCCAACGCGCTCTTCTTCTACCTTTCCCTTGCCAACACGCACGGTCTCCGGTTTGTTTCGTCCCCCAGATCAACTCGCGTCACGGGTCTACGCGGCCTTGCGAGCCGCTAGCGGCTCGTCCAACGCCGTGATGACCAATCGGTTTTTGTTTGCAAATTTGACCACCTTTTCTTGATCCACGATAATCGTTTTACGGGCCTCAATCGCCAGCACGCGACCTCCCGAGGCGACCATCGTTTGCACCGTTCCCAGCCCCACGGTCGGAACGTCGAAACGCATGTCCTGATTCGGCTTGGCAACTTTCACCACGGTGAAGCCACCACTGGGACACAGTTCGCCGGCGCGACGCATGCATTCGTCCGTACCCTCAATCGCTTCCACGGCAAGCACGGCACGTTCCTTGACAATGACCGACTGTCCGATGTCCAACCGTCCCATCTGTTTTGCCAGCTGCCAGCCAAACTCAATATCGCGCCGCTGCGCCGTTGAAATACCTCGACGCGTGAGTTGTCCTTCACGAGCAAGCAACTCCGGCGCAAAATCCGTGGCCGGTTTAAATTCGATCCCGTGGCGGCCGAACAGCGAAACCACCGCGGCCAACAGGGTGTCGTCTTTTCGGTCTTTGCTCCCCCCCAGCAAGCGCGGGCTGGCGAGGTATGGATAGAAGTGCCGGATCGTTGTCAGATCGGGAGCATGACGCAGCCAGAGGCGAGGCTGAAAGAGCTGCTTCTTATGAAATTTACCTGCCATTGTCGCTTTGGTGACGCCGTGCCGGCGGAAATATCGGACGGCCGTACCCGCGCGGCCGATCCCTACCCACTCGAAATCGTCACAGATTGCTTCCAGCGCTTCTCGATCGGCATGTTCTCGAATACCCAGGCAATAAACGGCATAACCTTCCCGACGCAGCGCCTCGGCGATGACAACCGGGTACCGGCCCCATCCGGCCAACAGTCCAATTCGGGGCCGTTGGTCGCTGACAACTTCGATATTTAGACGACTATCGCTCACAATTCCCCCGTCGTAAGGTCCCACCGGAATGTTGGAGGACGGGAAGAGTGGAATGTTGGAAAACTGGAATATTGGAAAGATGAAAAATCGGGGCCACAGCTCCTTCCATCCTTTCACCATTCCATCCTTCCACTATTCCGTCTCGCCGTTTCCCCCACCTAGGCCGCGGACTGATCTCCCACGTCCCCACCCGGGTCAAGTTTGTTTAGTATTCGCTGCATTGCATGCAGTTGCCGTCTCATTTCGGGCAACCTTCCCAACGCTGCCAGTTGAACCACCTGCTCTCGCATCGGCGTTGCCGGTATCCCAACGTAGGTCGCGCCGGCCGGAATATCGTTCATCACTCCGGCCATGGCGCCCAATGTCGCGCCGCGCCAATTTTCACGTGATCACGGATCCCCACCTGTCCGGCCATCACAACGTAGTCGCCCGTTGTGGAGCTACCGGCGATACCAACCTGCGAGCAGATAAGGTTGTGGCGTCCGATACGGCAGTTGTGAGCAATCATCACTTGATCGTCGATCTTGGTACCTTCGCCAACGGTTGTCGGCCCGTAGGTGCCTCGATCGATCGTCGTGCCGGCGCCGATTTCGACGTCGTCTCCTATTTCTACAAAGCCCAACTGGGCCGAGAGGATATGCTTGCCGCTGGACGAGTCGTACCCGAAGCCATGGGCACCGATCACCACACCCGCATGCAGGATCGAGCGCGAACCGATGATTGAATCCTCGTATAAAACCGAATTAGGAAAAATCGTAACGTAATCGCCGATTCGACAGCCGGCCATGATGGTTACGCCGCTGTGAATCGTCGAGTGACTGCCGATCTCGACTTCCGGTCCGATGATCACACCGGGATAAATATCAACGTCCTGCCCTAGCCGGACCGACGAATCGATTCGTGCTTCAGCACTAACTCCGATTCGATGTGTGGCACGGCGTGGCCGAAAGTAGCAAATGATTTTGGCAAACGCCTCATGAACGTCGTCGACGACGATTCCCGCAACACCCTCCAACGCAATACCGCGCTTCACGACAACGGCCGAAGCATCCGACGCGTGCAGTTCACTGAGCTTGTCGGGGCCATCCAGTAGCGATATTTCGCCCTGCAGAGCCATTTCGAGCGTGGCCGATCCGGAGATTTCGATTGCCCCGTCACCAAGAATTTCCCCGGCGACCAGGTGCGCTAATTCGGCCAATTGCGTTGCCATACGATGCAGACTCCTTTCCGCTCGTGGGCCAAGGGTAAATACGGCTTTTGTCAATCTAACCGCAGCCCTGACAGCAGAGCAATACCGATAGATTGGACGCTTCCTTTTACTCCGGAAGCAATGCTAGCAACTCCGTCAATTTATGAATCGCGCCGGTTGAACTGCAACTCAACTGGCGATTGACCAACATCGCGTGCCAACCTCGCTGCCGAGCGCCCTCGACGTCGTTTCTTGGATCGTCACCGATCATCAAAATCCGATCGGCGCTGACACCCAGGCACTGTTCCGCTCGCTGAAAGAACTCGTTTCCGGGTTTACGATATCCGACCTGTGACGAGATGAACCAATGCTGACACGTTTCTAACGAATGCAATTGCTTCGCCAGGCATTCCAGTCGGGAATCCAGATTCGACGCTACGCCCAGAATGAAACGTCGCCGTGCGAGCTGTCCCAAGGTCGGACCGACGTCGTCGTAAACTCGCCAATGATCGGCGAGCGAGAAATGGTCCCATAAGTCGGCGAACAGTTTTTCGAAGTCACCACAAACAATGCCACAAGCATCGACCACTTCGAAAACATCACCCACGATCGCTCGCCACCGCTCCCGTTCCCTCTGCTCGTCCGTTTCCCAATTGCCAGCGTCCGCGTCGATTGATTCTTGCCGTTGGAACGCCAGGGGGAACCGATCCGCGATCGTCGCCTGCGAAAACTCGAAGCCGTGCCGCCGACCGACCTCGTGGTAGATTTCTGCGACTGGGCGATGCGGTCGAATCAGGGTCCCCACGGCATCAAATACAACGGCTTTGACGTTTGGAAACATGTTAGTGCTTTGTCAGGCGTGCTTTGATGAGTAGTCCCGGCGCCGGGACTGCCCGTCCAGAACAACGACGGGCAAGAGTGCCCGTCTTACATTTGAGCCATCAATCGATGGCTGACAAAGCACTAGTCGCAGCCTTTCCGCGTGTTACAAACCGCCTACCATCAATTGTTGAATCCCGGCGCGCCGGGACGGGCGCCGGCACGTCCGAGGATGCCGGCGCCTGCGGCTGGGCGTTCAACGACGTCACCAACGAGGCGTCACGAATAACTAGCCGCCGAAGAAGAACCGATCGACGTCCAAGCCGATCACCACGGCCATCAAGCAAAGAATCAGGGCCAAGCCGGCATACGTTAGAGGGATGACGATCTTTTCGCTGACGGGTCGGCGAAAGACGGCCTCCATCAACAAGAAGACCATGTGCCCGCCATCCAGCACCGGAATCGGCAGGAAATTGACGACGGCCAGGTTGGCACTCAACAACGTCAAAAAGATCAGAAGCGATGCCGGGCCTTCTTTGGCGGATGCACCGGCCGCGTAGGCGATCGTGCCGGGGCCACCTAACATTTTCCACGAGACGTCGCCCGATATCAGGCGATCGAGAAAACGGAAAACCGCCATCATCCAGTACCTCGTTTCCCACGCTCCCCAAGAAAGCGCTTCTGAAAACGATTCCGCGCGCAGTTCTCCGGTATCGATGACGAACTTGAATCCCCGCTCAGGATAAAACGAATTGACGTCTCGCTGGGGTATCATTTCGACGTCCAAACTTTCCTCACCCCGTGCCACCTCGAACCGGACGGCCGTCTCCGATTGGGTCGACTGGATGGCCCGAAGCCAGCCTGGCCAGCTGGCACCCTCATCGCCGCCGATCGGCACCGCCTCCAGCGACACGAACGATTCTAATTCCAGCTTTTCCTGGTCTTCATTTGCCGGAACCAATTTCGCTTTAACAATCGTGTCGCCGACCCTTAACTTCGACGCAGCGGCGGGCGATCCGGGTTTGATCGAAGCGATGGTCGGTGACACATCGAATGCAATTCCCAGGGACGCCGCTTCCATGGTTGCCTGCAGATGGCTATACCACTGCGCCTCCCGTAACGTGACTTTGACCGGGACTGTTCTTTTGCGATCAGAATCCGCTTCCGTTCGCAATAGCTCGATATCAACGTCCTGACCGGCAAGCGATCGCAACTGCTCGGGCAAGTCGATCGGGTCGCCAACGGGCTCGCCATCAATTTTGACCAGCACGTCGCCGGGCTTGATTTTGCCCTCGGCCGGCGAACCGGGTTGGACCGCCAGCACAGGACTCATCGTCATTTCCAAACCAAAACGCCGAAGCACCGTCGGCGCAACCTTGACCGTGACGGACTCTTTCAGGGTGCTGGTCGAATTTTTTCGATCCGCCTGGGCGTCGTTCGCAGCAGCCATCGTTTCAAAAGTAATGGATATCTCGCGATCCGCATTCCTGGCCAGGGCAGCGGTATAGTCCGCAAAGTCGTTGATCGGTTGTCCGTTCACCGCCACCATGGTTGAACCGCCCGGCACTTGAGCCTTCACTGCCGCGGCAGGCCAGTTGGGTAACGTGAAGTCTTCATCCGGCAGATCCCGGGTCAGGCCTGGTTCGACGCCGATGATTTTCGAGTTATATATCCCCATCGAATCTTCGCGCGGTTTCAGGTCGAGCGTCCTGACGATGACATTGCCGGCTTCGTCTTTGGTTCGCAGTTCGACCGGAAGATCACGGCTCCCCTTGCTCAACATGACCTCCTGCTTCATGTCCTTCCAGCGTGGATTGACGATGCCGCCGATCTTCAGAAATTCGTCGCCCGGCCGAATGTTGTTCGTCCAGGCGGAACGACCGGGTGTGGCATAACCGACGACACACTTGATGTACGGTACGCCCAGTCCAAAGGCGATCGACGCGAAGATGAACGCGAAGATCAAGTTCATGAGGACACCGGCCGAAATGATCGCCATTCGTTCCCAAACCGGCTGCGCCAGGTAACTGCGCGGATCCATCACGAAGTTTTCTTCTTGCGCACCACTCTGCGCGTCGCTGTCGCTCGAGTTCGAATCGCCGGCAGCGGCCTGCTCCCGTGCGCGCGCGACATTTCGGCCTGAACGCCGGGGTTATCGTCCTGGCCCAGCATCTTGACGTAACCGCCCAGTGGGATCGTCCCGATGCCGTATTCCGTCTCGCCCCACTGCTTGCGCCACAGTGCGGCGGGGAGTTGAATTGCGTACTTCCCAAAGCCAAGCTTAATAGGAACGTCGAAACCGACGTAGAACTTCTCACACTTCACGCCGCACAGCTTGGCGACAACGAAGTGTCCCAGTTCGTGAACGAAAATGACAAAGCCCAATGCCAGTAAGGCGATGCCATAAAAGGGCCAGTTCGCAGGACTGTACCAGGCCCCCAATAAATTCCAGGCCCCCAACAAATTTAGGTGCATACCCACCGCAATACCTCCCGGCGTGCCCAGCAATCCAGTTCGATCAAGCGTTCGAGACTGGGTTGCGAATCAAAGTCATGAGTTTCCATCACCGACCTGCATGCCGGAACGATGTCCCCAAAAGAAATCTGTCCTTCCAAAAAACCGGCGACGGCGGCTTCGTTGGCCGCATTCAAAACCGCGCCCGCCGTTCCACCGGCGCGGGCGGCCTCATGTCCTAATTGTAGAGCTTCAAAGCGATTCAAGTCGGCCGGTTCGAAGTCGAGCTGCAAGGATCGGCTCCAATCCATACGTTCCGCGATGCCTGTTCGGCGTTCCGGCCAGTTCAAAGCGTACTGGATTGGCATTTTCATGTCCGGCGGACCCAGTTGGGCCATCACGGATCCATCGACAAATTCGACCATCGAATGCACGATCGACTGCGGATGAATGACAACTTGGATCTGATCGGGTGACAAGTCGAATAACCAACGGGCCTCGATGATCTCCAATGCTTTGTTCATCATCGTGGCGGAATCAACCGTGATCTTGGGCCCATGTCCCAGGTGGGATGAGCTAACGCCTGCTCCACCGTGACATCGGCCAGCTGGTCCAACGTGTAATTCCGAAAGGGTCCGCCACTGGCTGTTAATACGACACGCTGGACTTCATGGTTCCGCCCGGACTGAAGGGCCTGAAAAACGGCACTATGTTCGCTGTCTACCGGCAGAATCGTGGCGCCCGTCCGCTGCGCCAGGTCCATCACCAGCGGGCCGGCCATCACCAGTGTCTCTTTATTGGCCAAAGCGACCGTCTTCCCGGCCTCGACAGCTGCCCAGGTACTGTGCAGACCGGCCTGCGCCGACAATCGCCGCGACAACAACGTCAATTTCCGGGTCGGCGGCAATTCGCGCCGGGCCGTCCGGACCGACAACCAGCTGGCACGCCTCCGGCAGTCCGCTCCAATCAAATTGATCCCCTGCGTCCGGCTCGGTGGCGGCTACCCACCGCGGCGTAAATTGGGTCGCTTGTTCCAGCAACAATTCCAGCTTGGTGTGGGCCGACAGAGCTGCGACGTTCAGTGCGCCGTTGGACGCAGCGATCACCTCCAGGGTGTTACACCCGATACTGCCGGTCGAACCGAGGACGGCGATCTTTTTCATAACGCGTCATTCAACATTTCTACGGTATTTCTACGGTGGACGCAGGCGACTGCGGCTTGTCGTCAAACCACTTTCTGGTGCGGCCCGGATGCGCTGCTTATCTGGCCTCAGCGGGCATCTGGTTGTAACGATCGTAGCCGTCGATGGTGATTGATCGATCGATTCGTCAACCGGTTTTCGACCGAGAAATACTGCGAAGATTGGCCGAATCGCCGCGTGCAGAGGCATTTTATGGCGGTCGACCATCAGCGACAAGGTCGAGTTGGCACGAACAAACGGGGACTTGGACGCTCCAAAATTCGATCACACGTGTATAATGGAACCAGCTTGCGACCTGATCGCCTTTCAGCCAGCATCATCTTTCTCGACCTTAGGCGCCCCGCCGGGGTCGGAACAGCCCACGGAAACGCAGATGCCCTCCGAGCATCAACCTAACAACAGCCGTCGATCATCAGAAAAACGCATGCCGCCGGCAGGGAATCAGATCCTGCTGTACGTGCTGGCCGTTGGCCTGGGTACGTGGATTGCGTTCACGATCTACGACAGTCACTCGGCCGTGCGGATCAAGTACGGCACTTTCGAGCGTCTGATCAAGGAAAACAAGAACGGACCGGAAAAAACTATTGGTTACGTGGAGATTGACCGCGGTACGGAAAAGATACCGGACATCCGGCGGTATCGTGATGTGCAGGACGTCAAGGTGGGCGACCGTGAAATCACGGGCCGCGTGCATCAGACGATCGTCGATCCGACCTCGCGCAAGGAATTGGAGGATCATGAAAAGACCGCGGAGGTGCAATTCCGCGTCCGGAACAGCCCGGAAATGAACGAGGCCATCCGGTCCTTCTTCGTATCGCACCGCTTCGATAGCTACGACATGGATGTCCCCAAGTTCTGGAATACGTGGGGACCCCTGCTGGTCGTCATGGGTTTGATAACCTTAATCTTCTTCGTCATGATGCGGCGCCTGGGCGGTGCCGGATCTCCCATGGCATTCGGTCGCAGCCGCGGCAAACTCTATGCGCAAGAAGATTTGGGAGTAACCTTCGACGATGTTGCCGGTATTGATGAAGCCGCAGACGAACTTCGCGAGGTGGTTGAATTTCTGCGCAGCCCGGAAAAGTACCAGCGGCTGGGTGGTCGCATACCGAAGGGTGTGTTGCTGGTGGGACCTCCCGGTACGGGCAAGACCCTTCTGGCCAAATGTGTCGCGGGCGAAGCGGGCGTACCGTTCTTCAGTCTCTCCGGCAGTGACTTCGTCGAAATGTTTGTCGGCGTCGGAGCCGCGCGGGTTCGGGACATGTTCCAGCAGGCCGAAGCGAAAGCGCCTTGCATTATCTTCATCGACGAGCTGGACGCATTGGGTAAGACGCGCGGGACGAGTGTCGTTGGGGGACACGACGAGCGTGAACAGACGTTGAATGCACTGTTGGTGGAAATGGACGGTTTCGAGGCGACCAGCGGCGTGATCGTTCTGGCCGCCACGAACCGTCCCGAAACCCTGGACCCTGCCCTGCTGCGACCCGGCCGTTTTGATCGTCACGTACTGGTCGATCGACCCGACGTGCGTGGCCGTGAAGATATCCTGAAGGTTCATGTCAAGAGCGTCAAGCTTTCGGACAGCGTCGACATCAAAAATATCGCGGGAATCACGTCCGGATTCTGCGGCGCCGATTTAGCGAATCTGGTCAACGAAGCGGCATTGCTGGCTGCGCGGGCGGACAAGTCGTCGGTGACGATGGACGAATTCAACGAAGGCGTCGAACGAGTTACCGCAGGCCTGGAGAAAAAACAGCGGGTTATCCACGAGGACGAAAAGCAACGGATCGCCTACCACGAAGCGGGACATGCCCTGGTTGCACACAGCCTCCCCAATACCGATCCGGTTCACAAGATCTCGATTATCCCCCGCGGACTGGCAGCGCTGGGCTATACGATGCAACGGCCCGAAGAAGATCGCTATCTGGTAACGCAAAGCGAACTGGAGAGCCGCATTCAGGTGCTGCTGGCCGGTACCATCGCCGAGGAAATGATCTTTGACGATATCTCTTCCGGTGCGCAAAACGACCTGGAACGGGCGACCAGCCTTGCCCGCAGCATGGTGATGGAATTTGGGATGAGCCGCATGGGGCGCGTCAATTACAAGGAAAGCAGTCGAGCGGCATTCATTCCCACCGGCGATGCATCGATGGGAGGGGCACACAGCGAACAGACCGCGCACGAGATCGACCGCGAGGTCAAACGGATTGTGGAGGAGGGCCTGGAAAAAGCACGGGGAATTCTGGCGACCAGGCGCGATACCTTGGTCGCGTTGTCGAAACGGCTGTTGGAAACTGAGGTAATGGACGCCGTCGAACTGAAGCAGATCGTCGATGACACTTCGCCCCAGCCGAAGATTGTTCCTGGAACGGAAAGCCAAAAAGCCGATACCACCGCCGTCGACGCCGCCGTCGACGCCGTCGACGACGATACGAAACGTGCCGGTGGCGGAATGGAATGATGGCGGAGGGGGGGGAATGGAATGTTGGAAGGATGGAACAATGGAGTAATGGAATGATGGAATAATACGAACACGACCCAACATTCCATTCTTCCACCGTTCCAGCTCTCTCCGCACCCTGCCGATGCGTCTGATCACCTATAACATCCACAAGGGTATCGGCGGACGCGATCGCCGTTATCGACTCGAACGGATCATGGATGTCCTCGAAAACGAGAATCCAGACCTGATCTGTCTACAGGAAGTCGACCGGAACGTCCGGCGCAGTCGCTTCCATGATCAACCACGGAAGCTTGCCGACCACTTTTGTGCGGCGTCCAGGATGTTCCAGTTAAACGTCCGGTTGAAACAGGGTGGCTACGGTAATCTGTTGTTGTCGCGATGGCCGATTCTGCAGAAACACCACGTCTCGCTGCGCATCGGCGACAAGAAAGCGCGCAGCGCGCAGCTGGCCGTCGTCGACACGCCGGAAGGTCATCTGCAAATCATCAATTTGCACTTGGGGCTGGCCGAAAAAGAACGTCATTTGCAGATACAGCGCCTCCTGACGCATCACCTTTTTCTGGAATCGGCCGAACTGCCGACGGTGATTGCCGGCGACACAAACGACTGGCGTGACAGCCTGAAGGACGGTCCTTTTTTCGCGCATGGCTTCCAACAAATAACCTCGCCTGTTTCCCGCTATCGATCGTTTCCCGCCTACATGGCCGTGGGATCGCTGGACAAAGTCTTTTATCGTGGCAAAATCGACATTAGCCACGTGCGCGCCGTTCGATCCCGGATCTCGAAAACTGCGTCGGACCACCTGCCGATCGTGGTCGACTTGCACCTTGCGTCGGCGGCCCGTTCGTCCTAGAACGGGCTGCATCCACTGCCTGTCTGTACTGGTCGCGCAATTGTTCGCTGTGGCACGGGAGCCTGGAAGTCGCAAAGGTCGTCCACGTAAGCTACGACACCGTGCAGACGCCACGGCGAGAAGGCAGAGGCATGGGCTGCCTCATGATGCTGCTTGGGCCAATTGGGGCAATAATCGCCGGAATTCAACTACTCAGTGTCATCCAGAGCATGGAACAAACGGCGTGGGCATTGGTCTATCGCGAAACTGGCGAGGATCAGAAAACACGCGTCCTGATCACCTGTCGCACCGATTCGCCGCTGCATGATGCCGAGGCCGTCTACCTGGCGTGGCTGGAACAAATGGGCCGGTAGCGCCAAGAGGTTTAACATCGAGCGTAGCAGCTACGGCAGTGAGATTTCTTCGAGTTGAAAAGGTATCTGCCGCTTGAGAAGCGCAACCGGTGTCTTGTATTCAAAGGTATAGTTGGCGATGTCGTCATCCAGCCCGAATAAATACGCTACGCCGAATTCATCATCAACTTCCCGCGTCTTTTCGATCGTCGACCATTCCACCTTCTTGCCCTTCGCATCGATCAGATGCGCTTCATTCTCCGTGACCCAATGCATCAGATGGGACTCAAGCGCCTCGCCCGCGCTCTGGAACTGAACACGAACCCTTACTTCCCAAATGGTTCCTCCGGAACGCTGCGGATCACCAATCCCATCTCCCTCATCATCGTCCGGCAGGTCATCGGCTTGGAGATCATCCTCTCCAAAACCATCCTCCTCAATGCCATCCTCCTCAATGCCATCCTCCTCGATATTGTCATCCGCCGCCCCGAGGTTTCGGACGCCTTCTAGAATGACGGTCGCCCCTGCCTTTTGCTGCTGCTGGTTCTTCGCCGTCGTGAGCTTGTTAAAGGTAAACGTCTCCTGCCCTCCGGGAATGAGCCCTTCGATCTTCCCCGACATCATCTTCACCTTGACGGCGCTCTGCCGCGGTAGTTTGAATCGAACGGGAAACGTGCCGACAGAACCACCGTTCATTTCGATCTCGCGTTCACCGGCGGCGACGAGTACGAGTTGCTGGTCGGTATCGTCGACGGCGCTGAGCGAATCGTAGAGCACTTTCAGGCTGATCGGCACCAGCCGAGGTTCCCAGGCGACCTCCATCGTCACTTCCAGACCACTCTGCAACGGATCGCGCAGCCCGCGTCTCGCAATGACCTGCAGTGGTTCGAAGCGAAACGCTCCTTCGTAGGCCACTACCTTATCGTCACCCGCTGCCTGCCCCGCACGATCCACGAACGCGACGGCGCGCAAAGGAGCACCCTCTCGATCGATCGCATAGGGATAGACCGCCATGCCAGCCTTCGCCAGCACCTCGTCGACCGCCTTCCAGAAGGGGACATCTTTCCAGTGCACGGTCACGGGTGGGCTCGTCTTTGGTTGGCCGCGAAAACCCCGGAAATCGATAATCGGATTACCCGTTTGCCGCGTGATGTCGTTCAGGACTTGAAGAAGTGGTTTGTCGGTAACGTCCAGGTTCACGCGTCGCGCGTTGAGCGAATTCCTGGCCGCCTCGACCTCCAGCGCCGATCGGACTTTGGAAATCGCTTCGCGTAATTCCGAGTCCGTACCGGCATGGATCTTCGGAAGGTGTGGTAAGACAGCCGGCCCCAGCGTGATCAATTCCGCACGGGCTGATTCCCGCTGATCAAACCGATCCGACTTCAGCTGTTCGACGAGCCGTCGCACCTGAAGACGAAAATCCTCTTCTGCCGTTTGTTCCGGTTGTGCCAAGACCACTGCAACTCCAAACACCAACGGAATGAAACCCATGATTTCGGCTCGTTTTGCTGCAGAAAATTGACAACCAGATTCATTCTACGCATGGCCCAGCGCGTTCGCTAGGTTCTGAGCGTTTGGTCGGCGAAATCCTTTCAACCCCACCTGCCAGCGTGACCTAGATTTAGTAATAGGCGAGCCGACATCGTCAGCTCATCCGTCCGACGCGGACTGCGAGGCACACCTCCGTGCGACACAAGAACCTGATGTTTCGATCGATCATTGGCCTGGCGGCCCTAGCGATGCTGAGCACCGCGGCGCGCGCGGACAATTTCATGATCCAAGTCGAGGTCGGAGGTCAGCGACTGGAAGGCAGACCCCTTTCGCACTCGAATCAACAAGTGGAACTGATGCTGCGTGACGGGCAGTACGTGACATTTCGCCCTAACGAAGCCCGCAATTTTCGACAGACCTCACCGCGCTTCCGCAGCTATTCGGCCAGCGAAATGCGGTCTCGACTGGCCGATGAGTTTGGCGCCAAGTTCTCGATAACCGGCACTGGCCATTACCTGGTCGTTCATCCCCGCGGACAAAAAGACCTGTGGGCCCGTCGCTTCGAAGACCTTTATCGCGACTTTGTGCACTATTTTTCGGTACGAAGTTATCGTCTGAATACGTCCCAGTTTCCGCTGGTGGCCATCGTGTGGCCGAACGAACAGGACTTTCGGCGAAACGCCGCGCGGAGCGGTATCTCGATTTCAAGCAGTGTGATTGGATACTACTACCCGATCTCGAATCGCATCAATCTTTACAACGCGGCTAACAGCAAAAACGATCGAGCGGGTTGGAAGCAGAACGCGGACACAATCATTCACGAGGCGGCCCATCAAACAGCATTCAATACCGGAGTGCACGCGCGGTTCGCCGACACACCCAAATGGGTGATCGAGGGACTCGGCACGATGTTCGAAGCCCCAGGCGTTTACAGCTCGCGAGAGTACCGAAGCCAGCGCGATCGTTTCAACAACGGCCGCTTGTCGGACTTCAAAGCACAGACCAAAAAACGCCAGAAGGGTTTCCTGGTCGATCTGATCAGTTCGGACGATCTGTTCGAAAGCGATGCTGCCCAGGCCTATGCGCAGGCCTGGGCGTTAACATTCTGGCTGGTGGAAACGCGACCCCGCCAATACTCTCAATATCTCGCTCTCACGGCGAAACTCGAACCAGGCGAAGTCTACTCCGCCGCCGCCCGCATGAAGGATTTCACCTCCGTGTTCGGTGACAACTTCAAGATGCATGAAGCCCGCTTCACTCGCTTCATGCAGAACGTGAAGTGATTTCGGATCAATTCATTGCGGATTGCGGATTTCGGATTGCGGATTGAGGAAGCCCATCGTCAGTGGGTGGAGGGATGCTACAGCAACGAACCCGCGGACGTTGGGCAGTGTCGTGAAATTGCACTGGGGTCCGTAACTTCAATCCGCAATCCGCAATCCGCAATCCGCAATCCGCAATCCGCAATCCCCAATCGCCAATCCGCAATAAAAAAAGGCCCCCGAGCACTGGGCTCGGGAGCCGCCTCCGCAACGTGACGTCCCCGCACTCACGCTGTTAGAATTGGAATTGCAGTCCGGCTACTAGTCCGTGAACCACCAGGCTACCGTTCGAATCGATCGCTCGGATACTCGGTATGTCGGCCAACGCGGTCGGGAACTGGTCATCGCTGAGCGCGACACCGGTCACCGCGACGGCTCGGTAAGCGGCAAATGCGGACCAATGGCAGTTGTAGTCCCAGCGAACACCCAAGTCGACTTCAGCCAGGAAGGACACATCGGTGCCGTTCGAGCGGGCTGGAAACGTGTCGCCAGTAAATGTATTGAAACCATTCTCTAATTCGTCACCTCGTCGGACGTTGAAGTTGTGATTCATGCTATTGCCATAAATCCCAAACTTCGGCCGGGCGTAAAGTGTCCAGCAACGAGCGACGTTGTAGTCGATCAGGGCACCGATCTGGAAACCGATCAGGTGGTTTTCCACGTCGGACTGCATGTAAGCTTCACGCATGCCGCCCAGGTCACCAAAACTGGCGCCACCTTCGACGCCCCCGTAACGGAGGAAATCTTCGAAACGGAAGTAGCGAATGCCGGCCAGCAGCTCGACGCTCCAGGGATTGCTACAACTCGCGCCGTATCCGCTGTCGCCATAGCCACAAGCACCGCCACCACAAACGCCGTCGCCACAGGCACCGAAGCAACCAGGACGGTAGATCATATTAAATTCGATGTTCTGTACATCGCTATCGCGATAAACCGAATGCCCAGCCGACGCGTCGAAAAAGTCGCTGGCGGCGTCCGGGCCAAT
Source organism: uncultured Planctomycetales bacterium (assembly GCA_963844115.1). Taxonomy (GTDB): domain Bacteria; phylum Planctomycetota; class Planctomycetia; order Pirellulales; family UBA7805; genus CS4-C045. The sequence continues at coordinate 60,811 of CAWJNN010000068.1, forward strand.
ATCAACGCTGTTCAGGTCGATCGTCGAGACCAGCGAGTTGGTCGGATCCACTACGAGCGCCGAACCTCGAAATGGCCCCACCTCCCAGTAGCCCGCTTCCCAGCGCAAGTTATTGGTAATGCAACGGCCAAAGATGACTTCAAAGCCACCTTCCCAGTCGATGCCAGCATCTCGGTTGCTCAACACGCGAGCGGTCGGATCGCCGATCTCGGAAGTAAGGATCCGTCGATCTGGCATATCGCGGGTCATGATCAGCCCGGCGGCGCTGCCATACCAACCACTGGTCAGACCTGACAGGTCGTGGAAATAGCCGCCAAGGTTACAGCCGGACGGCCCGTCGCAGCTGCCATCCGCACAGCCATTCGAACCCAGGATACTTTGAACGTCGTTGTGAACGTAGTCGTTTTGAACGTAGTCGTTTTGAACGTAGCCGTTGTTGATCTGCTGCGAGGGCTGCTCGGCCGCCTCGGACATCGGGACCGGCGAAAGCCCGTCGGGCTCGGGCACCACGTCTTCGAAATAGTTGTTGGCGCTGCGAACGTAGGGATCAAAGGTGTACGTCGGGGGATATTCTGCTTGCGCGGTGGTGCAGATTAAGAGGGAGCAGAAGACGACGGAGGAATTAAGCAATCTCATCGGGTACGGACTCCTTTCGTACGGGGACATCGTCCCGTCCAATTCAAAAGGTCACATCCGATCCAAGTCTTCGTGACTCTGGAGCGGACGAGTGTGGGAAGTCCATTCCCTGCAATTCAATCCTTTTTCAGCTTGCTGATCCAAGCATCGACCCGCCAGGCTGGCAAGATGCGGTATTTCACCAGGCGCCACAGAAATTTCTACAGCCTCGGCCGATGCAATCGATCCTTCCCTATTGACCCGACCGCGGCCGATCGGACGACGCCAGTCCTCGTCCTTAGGTCCATTACCACCGGCTATTCCTATCCGCTAACGTCGTTGTGACGCCTCCAGGTCACGAAATCCCCAGGCGGTGCGACAAAATACCCCACGATTCGCCAATAGGCAAATTTAATTTGAAAAACCACCTGCCGGTCCGATCGAAAAATCCGGGCCTGTCCGACTAACAGGTTCTTTCGGAATCAAGGGGTATTCGGTAAGCTTAGTGCGGTTGGAACAAGCGCGCAAATTATCCATTGCGCCGCTTTGATCGGGGATCGTACAACGTGGAAGCACAGTGGGAGCACAAACGATGACAATCGCGGCGCATCTCTTACTCGCCCAGGTCGAAGCGGCAGACGTTGCCAATGGAAATTCGTGGCTCGCGCTGCTCGTCATATTGCTTGGCGGGGCCTTCATCTTTTTCGGCATCATTGTGATGTACGTGTACGGCAAACTGTGGGTTCAGGCCTACATGTCCAACGCGCGGGTCAGCATCTTCAGCTTGATCGGTATGACGTTTCGCCAGGTCAATGCCCGAACGATCGTCGCTGCCAAAATCATGGCCATGCAGGCGGGCGTGGGTAACGATCCGATCACGGGGATAACTACCGCGCGCCTGGAGGCACATTACCTCGCCAACGGTAACGTTCCCAACGTGATTCATGCCCTGATCGCGGCGCATCGCGCCGGCATGGATCTGGATTTCGATCGAGCGAGTGCCATCGACCTGGCCGGGCGCGACGTACTGGACGCCGTCCGAACCAGTGTGCATCCAAAAGTCATCGACTGCCCGGATCCCCATAAGTCCGGCAAGACGACGCTCAGTGCAATCGCCAAGGACGGCATCCAATTGATGGTGAAAGCCCGCGTAACGGTACGGACGAACCTGTCGCAATTGATCGGTGGAGCCACCGAAGACACCGTGATCGCTCGAGTCGGTGAAGGAATCGTCAGCGCCATCGGTTCATCCGACACCCACAAGGACGTACTGGAAAACCCTGATCGCATTTCCAAGGCAGTGCTAGAACGTGGACTGGACGCCCAGACGGCGTTTGAAATCGTGTCGATCGATATCGCGGATATCGACGTTAGCGAAAACATCGGCGCGGCTGCAGGCGGATCAGGCGGAAGCGGACACGCGTGTCGCGCGGGCCCGAGCGGAACAGCGCCGAGCGGAAGCGATTGCGCAAGAACAGCAAATGAAAGCCAACGTCGCCGAAAACCGCTCGCTCGTGGTCCTGGCCGAAGCAGAAGTACCGCGCGCGATGGCCGACGCCTTTCGCAAAGGCAACCTGCGAAGTAACAACAGCGGATCGGACTAACCCGACGGACGGTCGACCCCGTTCGATCACTTAGAACGGATCGTCCTCAATCTCGTCAGCGTCGTCTCCGCCAGCGCCACCATCTCCGGCGTCACCAGCATCACCGCCTGCGGCATCACCGCCTGCCGCATCGCCCGGCTGGCCGGGATCATCACCGAAGGGATCGCCGGCGTCACCCGCATCGCCTGCGTCCTCGACGGCACCATCGTCCACGGCACCATCATCCACGGCACCATCGTCCACGGCACCATCATCGTCCACGGCACCATCGTCCACGGCACCATCATCGTCCATTGCGCCATCGTCGACAGCACCATCGTCGACTGCACCGGCATCTTCATCATCGCTGAACAGATCCCCATCATCGGCTGCCGGTTCGTCGGTCGCATCCTTTGCCGGCACGTCTTCAAACAGGTTATCGGTGTCATCGGGCGCTTCGACCGGCGCGGCATCGTCGGAATCCTCCAGAAGATCCGGAGCCGTATCTTCGTCGTCCGGAATCTGCAGGTCGTCCTCCAAGGATCCGTCGTCCAGATCCTCAACGGCGGCCCCGCGGTCGGGTACGTCTTCATATCGATCTCGGCGCCGCTGTGACCGCTCGCGCTGCAGCACCAACCGGGCGTCCGTACGGTGTTTTTCCACTGCCATTCGATCCTGGCCCTGGATACGCGTTAACGCTCGACCCACTGCTTCGGAAACACCGGTTCGAACTTCCAGATCGGCGCCCATTTTGAAATCCTCGGACGCCGCGCCTTCGTATCCCAGACGCTGATTCACCAGCCCGCGGTAGTAGTACGCGCGTGGATCACGACTACCGGAATCGATCGCTGCGGACAGATTTTTCTGCGCCTCATGGTATTGGCCAGAAAAATATTCGTGTACCCCCTGCCCATAGAGTTGCACCAGTACATCGTCTTGCGCCTCGGACGTGGCCGTCAACAAGAACGCACCGAGGCCCACCAGGCATACCAGCGATCGAATCATCGTTAATCTCCGTTCTCTAAAATCTGCGTTGTCTGAAATCTGTGTTGCTCGAAATCTGTATTGCTCGACGTCCGCGTTGCCTGACGCCGTCCGCATCGATTTAATTCACGCAAACAATGCCGCCCTCGCGATACGTACCATTATAACCTTGGAAGACACGGCTCAAACCAGAATCCGCGATTCGGATCAACCGCCGGCCCAGGCGGCGAGCCGAGGGCGTCGATTTTTAACAGCTGATCCGATTTTTCGGGCATTGCCAGGCCGGCCACCTGTCCTGGATCAAACGCTCGTCCAGCGTCCCCTGGGTGCCCGGCGGCGAGCGGCCAACCGATCCGCGCCGGACAGTTGAAAGATCCGCCTTTTCCAGGGTCGCTAAAGGATAAGTTGCCGTTGAATGATCTGGAATATCTGCCGACTGACGTCCGCCTTGGTGCCACGAAACCGCGCCAGAACCCTGCCTTCCGACGCGATGACTTCCACGCTGGTTTCTGTCGCGTTCATCGCTTCCGGACCATTTAGAATTATCAAATCACAACTCTTCTCTTCCAGTTTGGCCAAGGCCCGCAGCCGTTGATCGTCGGTTTCCAGCGCGAAACCAACCATCCACCGTTCACCTTTGTTCTTACCCAGAGTCGCGACTACATCGTCGGTCTCGATCAACTCTAATCGCAGTGGTTCACCGGTCTTTTTGATTTTGTTCTCTTGGACCTGTCGGGGACGGTAGTCGCACGGCGCGGCGACGCCGATCAACCCGTCACATGCTTCGAACGCCTCCTGGCTGGCTGCCAGCATTTCCTCGGTCGATACGACGTTGATAATCTCCGCCGCGCTGGGATACTCGATACCGACTGGACCGCTGATCACGACGACCTCGTGACCCGCCGTGATCGCGGCCTCCGCCAGTCGGCAACCCATCTGCCCGCTGGACGCATTCGTCAAATAGCGAACCGGATCAAGATACTGTCGAGTGGGGCCCGAAGTGATAAGAATACGATCCACTTACACCGTCTCCCGAGGACATTTCGGAAGTCATTCTATCCCGTGACTATCCCGTGATGAAGCCGCGGCAAAGAAGCCAACCTGCTCGCAACAAGACGTGCGAACCGCGCCGATACCTGCCGCCTCTACCTGCCGAGCATAATAACGCGTATCGCTCGCTGCTAACGCGCCGTACGACGGCTCAGTTCGCCGCCGCCTCCGCATCGCCTTCAGGCCCCGCGACCCGCCATTCCAAAATGCCTCCGCTAGCCTTCGGCTGCAGTTGCACCTCGATTCGCAACGCGTCCGTCTTCACCGGCTGGAACGTTACTTCGTTGGTTTGATCCTTCGTCGTCGCAAAGGCATCCTGTGTCTTGACGGCCTGCCAGCCGTCGCCGTCTCGGTACAACAACTTCCAAGACTGCGGGACATCGATGCCCAACCGACGGTCTTCGTACCAATAGACATCCGTCCGGGAGACGACCGTCGGCTGCTCGAATTCGTACTGAACCCACTCGTTCGAACCGCGCTGGTTCCACCAGGTAAACCAAGGGGTTTCGGTGTCTGTCGATCGCTGCGGGGCTTCCTGATCTACCAGTCCATCCAGCAACCCCGGTCGCACCACGTACGATGCCGACTTCTTGCTGGTAAAGGCAATCGTCTCTGCCGGCGGGAGAATGCATTGCTCTGGCGACGTCGGTAGCCACACCATCATTTCGTTGGCACCACGATGGCACCAGACATGATACGGGATCATGCGAACTTTCTTAGTTCGGCTGGCAACGGCCCCGTTCCCGGCACGGTGCAGCGACATGGCAGTTCCGTTCAGCACGGTTACGCCTCCCAACAGATTCTCGGTAGGTTCGGGCACAAGCGGTGCGTCGCCTGGCAACCAGATGTTGCGGACTCGGCCATCGTGATCGGCGCCTTCGACACAATACACCAACGGACCTCGCTCAACCGCCACGCGTCCCTCGTCCTGTTTGATTTGCTTGTTCGCCAAGACGCGGTGCACCAACATGGGCAGTTTCAATTCGACCACGTCCCCTCCCTTCCACTCCCGATCAATCACTGCGTAGCCATCGACCAGGTCGGTGCGCAGCGGCTGATCATTCACGTGGATAGTCCACTCAGCGGGGACGTCGTTTTCATAACGATAAAGGTCGCTTGGCAGTACCTCGCCACGGACCCAGCCGGGTATTCGCAACCGCAGGGCAAAACGAAGTTGCTTTTCTGGTGAGAATGAAGAGCAGCGAACCGATGATCATCGCGACGAGACAACAAAAGATGAACTTCATCCGGAAGACTCCTCCACTGGTTGGTAGCGCCGGCGTCTGTAAATGGTCCGCCAGCTCAGCCGTTGCGCTGCGGGTAACCGTAACGGTCAATCTGGGCACTCCATCTCGATGTCACAGCCTGGCAAACCTCAGCCGGAAACTGATGGCGATTTGGAACGTAATCGCGTCGCCGGTCCAGGTAGTCCTGCATCTTATCCGACGCTGCGTCGAACGCACCCAGTTGCAAGGTCTGGTAAATGATACGGATTTGGTCGAGCGGGCTGGCGAGCAAGTCTTCGTAACGGACCTCAACCAATTGATTCTTGTCTAACTGGCCACGATTTGTGTCAAAGCTTGTGTACAAGCGGGAGTGAGTCTCCAGGACGAATTCTTCCAAAATCTTTTCATCGGTTGGTTGTAATCCCTGGGACTCGTCAAACGACTTCCACATCCGCACGGTGGATACGAATACTTCATACGGATCGCGCACAACGTGTATAAACTTCGCCTCGGGAAACATTTCCAGCAAAACCGGCAAGCGACCCATGTGTGGCGGCGATTTCAAGATCAGCCGCTTGTCGTATTTTAGCGTCAACGACTGCAACAACTGTCGGAATGATCGCTGCCACTTGTGACGATCGCACGACGACAAATCGGTCAGTTCCAGGTATTCCATGTGAGGTGCCGGCCGGTCCGGAAACAGAACGCGCAGATACGGCGACGGGACACCCAGATTACACATCGCCCACTCGTCCTCTTGGGGACTCTCCATCTGGACGTTGACGTCATCCATGGGTCGATGCCGGGGTAACAAACGCGCAAACATTTTCGAAAAGAGTGTACCGACAACCAGGAAGTAGTTCGGGATGTAAACTTCCGAAGTTGTCGGCGAGGCGAATCGATCGTCCAATGTCAACAGTTCGTGCAACAGCGTCGTCCCGCTGTGCCAATGCCCAAGGATAAAGATCGGTGGAAGGTCGATCTTCGTCTTCCGGATACGGCGGCCGTAGATCGCGGTCTGGGCGATCGCCAGCGGCCAACACACGGTACTGAGGATCAGGATACTGATGGCCATCGCCCAGCGCCGCGGCGCGACGCGAAAGCGGTTCGACGCCAGGACGTACAACCACGTCCAGGGGATCATGCCCGTCCAGAACCGAGGCGCCCAGAAGGGGTAAGCGTTAAACGGAGCGGAGGAATTGGCTTTCTTTTCTACGACAGCCATAAAGGATGACACCAACGTATCAACCAGCAGCGGAACGCGCCGGCTTGCCGCTTTCTGGGATGACGAGCGACCGACGGCTTTCGCGGTTGCAAAGCCGTTTCCAAGTGCGCGTGGCAACGCGAAAATAATTGGCCCAGCTCAAACCCCACAATACCATTCCCGCAAACATCGATAGCGGTGTCACCTTTGGACTGGCCGCGACAAAGCATTCCTGGAAACCTGGCCGGAACCGCGTTTTGAAATGGTACATGCCGGGGATGTCGTAATAGAGACCAAAGCGATCAATCGACAGGCCGAGGAAGAAGCGAAGCAGGCGACTGTCCCCTTCCAGAGGATTTCCGCAGCGCAGAGCCGGAATCATGCACAGCGACGCCTCCGGAATTCCTTCGTCCTGAAATGTGCAGAACGTCTGGTGAATCAGAAACGGAATGACGCCACGCGTCGCGTCGGCGCAGTGGCGCATCATTTCGACAGACCAGCGACGGCCATTGTGGCTGGGATTACACACGATAAAGCCTTCGATAAGCCCGGCCCCCTGCTTCGACCTCGCAATAAAGACGCGACGCCTCTGCAACCACAGCGGTTCAAATCGCCCCACGAAATTACGCATCCGCGCGCCGTAAGGCTTCATCCGCAGATAATCGCGCGACACCTCATCCAGTTCCGCCATCACTTGCCGCCAGTCCTCTTCGGCCAACATGTCGTGATGGCATTCCGAGAACTCCAGACCCTGCCGCTGGCAGTAGTTACTCTGCCGGCGTACCCACTCGAAAGGTTTTCCGCGCCAAGTACACGCCGTCAGGTCAATCACCGCGTCTTCACCGACCTTGGTGATCTGCAGGCCTAGTTTCGCCAGAAGCTCTCGCTGTGCCTGGTCTAGATTGAAAAAGGTCACTAGATACTTGTGCTTTTTTGCGAAGGAGAGAAACTGAGTCGCCAATTCTTCCCAGCGGTCTTCTGGTGCGAGTAGGCCGCCAGTCACATACACGTATCTTCCCAACCGCACAAAACTAATGACCCCACACTGGTCCTTCGCCCAGAAATATTGTCGATCGGGTTCGACGGAAAGGTAGGAATCGTAGCCCCGACCGTAACGATAAATATGTTCTTCCAGCGTTTCTCGTGATGACACATCCATCACTTCACCGCCAGCGATCTGTTCGACGGCAGGAATAAGGGAGGTCTCGGCTGTGCTCATTTTCATACCTTTTCGATGTCACAAGGAAACGGCAAAACTCTACGATGTGCACCAGGCCATCTTCAGATTCCACGCGATCGACGGCAGCGGCCGCGCGCAGATCTCGCCGTTTTACCTCACCCTTTTATCGAACGGGCGTGATCAACAAGACGGCACCGCCCAAATTCATTGTGCCAAGGAGCCTTCCCTAGCGGCGTCGTTACTTTGAAAAGACGTTGATCCGAAACGACGTGGCGGCCTGCCAACCAGATTCGGCAACAATTTACTGCGGCCACCGCCCCGCATCCGAGCCGACTGGGCATTTGTGGGTGCCGTGAGAGTTCCGGGATACCCTGAAACTCTGGATAACAAGATACTAAAAGCCGACGTGTGTTTACAAGCGGCTGCGCTCGCCATCGGGGAGCCCGTTGGAACGAATTCGTAAACTGTGCCGAAGCATCATTTATAATCTTTTCGAAGGTCGTCTGCGGCGCTTTTGATCTGAGCTGCACCTTCGATCTCGCGCCCCTGACATGACGACCAGCCAGAAGCCATGACAGAAAAGCAACCATCTCGCCAAGAGCCCGTGCCACTGGAGACCTTGAATCTCGTCCTGCAGTTGTGTGACGAATTCGAGGACGCGTGGGTCTGGGGAAATCGACCCAATCTCGCCGCGTTTGTTGAGCGGGTTCCTGCCGCCAGGCGAGACCAGGTACTGACACACCTTTTGCAACTGGAGATAGAGCTTCGCGTTGATGCCGGCGAGACCCCGCACGTCGACGAATATGTCGTTCGGTTTCCCAAGCAACAGGCGATCGTCCGTGACGTCTTTTCACGAATCGCGTCGGCCCGCGCGGACTCAGACCAGAAAAGTTGACGTCGCGCCTGCAAGAACGCGAACGTTAGCAGGAGTCGTTAGTCGGACAAGCTGTCGGCCGCCAATTCTTCCAGCGTCGCTTTGATTTTGTCCATGGCCCGACGCACGGTTCTTTCCGAGCGCGAAGTTTCTTCCGCGATCTCAACCAGCGTGTGCCCTTGAAGTCGTAGCTGCAACATCCGGCGATGCAGCGTGCTCAGCCCGCTCATCAGCTGTTCAATGCCCTCCGCCAGTTCGGCCGCTTCGGGGGGCGAGGGTTCTTCCGCAATTTTTTCCGGCCTTGCCAGAAAACTCCCGGCGCCCGAACCGGCAACACTCACTTCCAGGTTGACGTTCCGCTTTGCCGCCGTGTGGCGTTCGACTTGTCGGTGCACTTTGTTGATCGTGATGGCAGCCAGCAGACTCCACAGCTCCTTGCCTTCCTCGATCGTGAACTGTCCTTCGCGCGCGCCGACGAAGAAGCTGCCATAAACCGATTGGACCAGATCTTCGGGGTCCACCTTGCGGGCCAGCTTGGGAGATAGCCGGCTACGGGCCAACGCGACCAGCCGATCGACATAACGAGCAAACAACTCGTCCGCCGCGCGTGGATCACCTTGCTGGAACCGTTCGACCAGTTCTACAACGGAATCGTCTGCCACAGCACCGTCCCTTTGCAAGTCGAATGGGGCGAATCCGACCAATGGCCGGCCTAACGAGCAACGTCCGGGTATCGACCAGCTAATTATATCGCAGCCTAATCTCAAATTCATCGGGGGAAACCGGCAATTTTGAAGAGGTCGCTACAGAATCCGGTTCAGTTTGTGCAGAATACAGGTGTGGCTGAACTACCTTCGGTGAGTCAGCATGCTAAAGCTATCCTTTTTTGGGTTCCGATAAAGCCCAAAGGGGTGTACCTTGCTCTGCAGTAAAGGTCGCGATCGACGTCTATCCGATCCCGAAGCCGACCCACCTTCGGTGTGTGTCTGCCGACGGTGGGTCGGCTTCGCACTTGCGATCATCGGAATGGAATCATTGAGTCTTCTATAGAGTAGGTGTACGTCCCTTCGGATAACTAGGGATATCGACGGACAGAATGCATAACAGGCGAAACTACTACCGGATCCTCAACGTTCAACCGGATGCTCCGGTAGAAATCATCCGCTCCAGCTACCGAACGCTAATGCAGGAGTTGAAACAGCATCCGGATCTGGGCGGCGATCATGGGAACGCCGTACTGATAAACGAGGCTTTCACGATCCTATCGGACTTTGCAAAACGGGCCGAGTACGACCGCCAACTGATGGCACAGAGCAGTGACGCTCGCCCTGGTTTTGCAGCGCATCCGAACAGCGGACAGCGGAGAGAAGGCCAGCGTCCCTGCCCATCCGAGCAACCAACAGGCCCTCATGTCTGTCCGTTCTGTAAATTGCCCTATGGTCACGGCGAGCAAATCCACATGGACGCACTTTGCTCGGACTGTGAAAGTCCTCTGTATGCCGCCCGCCGACTGCAGGTGGAGGAATCGGATCGACGAGCGATTCAACGTTTCGCCAAGCATCATGCTATTTCTTTCTATACAAATTGGCCGCAGCCTGAGGGTCACACTGGCCAGACCGAGGACATTTCTCACAACGGCATGAAGTTTGTTACCCAGCAGGAGTTGAGCAAGGGCCAATTTCTGAAGATCGACTGCGACGTGTGCCTGGCGATTGGCGAGGTAACACACTGCGAGCAGAAACGCAGCGGCTTAAAGAAGCACTGGATGGTGGGAGTGGTGTTCGTCACCCTCCGATTCGAACGGCCGCATGGCACCTTCGTGTCCACCACCGCGTAACATGCGTGGGGAGGAAAAGGTGTCAAGTACCGATTTGGGGTATTAGGCAATCTCGCTTGGCCTTTGTCTGGGGCCCGACTCTAGAATCGGTACTTGACACCTTTTGTCTTCTCAGAAGTTGAAGAGCAGACTTCGTTCCATTGCTTATCCGGCCGTTGATCGCATCGTTTGCCGCTTCCACGTCCGAGAATCGCAACAGCTCGGCGTGGGCCTCCAGACAGAAACTGCACGCGTTCGCCATAGAAACTCCGCAGGCGATCGCATCGGTCTCCGGGCGTGAGCACGCGCCCGAGAAATACGACGCCTTCGCGGAATTCCAGAATGCGTCAAGGAATTCGGGGAAGTAGGAGTGAACGAGGTACGGGCCGGGGATTTCTCCTCCGGGAAACACTCCGCGCACTTCATCGTACACGCGCTTCAACGTGCCGCTTGACCGCTTTGCATGGGCAGGTTTGACGTACCTCATAGCGCACCCCTACCTCATTGCCTGAGTGAACAAGGCGCTGTCAGCGAACTGTCGAAACTTGATGATCCTGCCGTCCCGCAGCGTGTAGACGTGGGCAAACACGGCTTTCATTGCCTTGCCGGACTTCTTGAACACACCGCTGTAGTGTCCGATCGTGACCACGTTGTTACCGGACTCAAGAAACGTCTCGGCGACGGCCTGAAAATCGTCCCAGTCCTGATCGATTTTTGAGAACACGCCGTCGATCAATTCCTGCGGACCGTGATACGTTCCGCCGTATGGGAATCCTTCCATCTCCTGCCACTCGACGTCCGGCGCGAGATTCTCGAACAGCTTCGTGTGCTCTTCGTAATTCGATTTGACGATTTCAAGGTTGCTCTTCACGACATGGCTCCTTTGGAACAAGTGGTTGTTTGTCTGCTGGCGAGATGCCCGCCACATAACCACGTCGCAAGAGAAAACCGAAAACGACAATCAGCTCAGAAGTTTTTCCGATGCGATTCGAGTTGAGAGAGCCGTTGTTGAAGAAACTGACGCTGGGGGTCGTTCTGGCTCAGATCAAGCGCTCGACGATACGCCGTTATCGCGTCGTCGCTCCGCCCGGCGCGTCGGAGTAGATCGGCGTGTGCCGCGTGGAACGGTTGGTATTCCTGCAACTCGGTGGCGACAGATTCCAGAAGTCGCAGGCCCGCGTCCGGGCTTTCGGCATGCGAAAGTGCAACAGCGTGGTTCAGTGTGACGATGGAGGA
>CAWJNN010000069.1:0-10496 GCA_963844115.1 uncultured Planctomycetales bacterium
GCACCCTTGGGAAGGATTTTCCGGTAAATGGTGCTAATCGCTATTCGCTGGGGCCAAGATCAATCGGTGGGACTGCCGTTGTGGAAACATAGGCAAGATGGCAGGCTCGCTTTACGTGTTCTGCCGCGGGGACCGGCCGGTGTCACAAACCGAAATATCGGTCGCGGGCGAGGCGATCGTGTCGCCAGGCCGTGCGACGAGTGCTGATCCGCCCGAACAACGGCCGCGCAGGTAGGCGGCGACCGCGACTTTTTTCGCTGAACAAATTATCGCTCGGCACAAGCAGGGACTGCTGCTGGGCGAAGTGGCCTGCCTGGCCGACCGCCGTCGCCACGTGCGACGTTTCTTCCCAGTCTTTCGCCAGCTGGTACGGCTGATCGGCCAGTTCGTTCGACATCCTCGACATCATGGAGTCGACCAATTGCTGGTCGCGGTCCATCCCCGGCACGCAAGTTTCTATTGCCGAAATCTTGGTTTTGAAGAAATCGGCGAGGTCGCCCACTATCCCCAGGTCCGGAATCGACCAGCCGTGCCGCTCTTCCTGGACTTTAGCCGCATCGAGCGGTTGCGACCCAGCGGCTATGAATACGTGTTCGGGAGGAGCAGCACCCGTGAGGCGCCGCTGAAGCAGGCGCTTTCGAGACCTGGCGCACACTTTCAGACGTTGCGTTCTTTGCGATGTTTTGGATCGCAAGCCTGGGATTTTGCGGGTTGACTGAGGTTATTAACCCCGCAGCGCCACCAAGTAGACAAGCATCTCCGAGGCTCGTTAACAAAAACAAACCTCGCGATTGTCAGACTGGCATCGTGGGCTGACCTACGTCCGAATATCCGTTCTTAGCGGGTATCGAGATCAGCTTCGTCGCCGCCGTTGCGTGTAACAAGGCCCAGGTAAACATCCGCTGCAACATCTTCCGGGATTGCGCGTACATGACCATCGGCGAAGGCATGCACCACCAGTCGACCGCCGTGTTCACTACTGGGTCCCCAGGCACGGTCCTCAAGCGTCGGGCGGAAAACGCCACCGCCGGCATTTCCCATCGTGCCTTCGTTGCCCTGGTTGCCGGGCCCGGTGTTACCCACACCGTTGCCTGAGTTTCCCTCTCCGCTGGGGCCCTGGCCGTTTCCGTTTCCTCCCCCATTACCGTTCTGACCTCCTTGCCCCTGTCCACCGCCGTTAGAATTTCCGCCCCCGCCCCCGCCCCCTTGCCCGTTACCGGGAAATGATCCGCCTTTCAAATACACTGCTGCATGCGGAGAGCCGCTAGAGGCCGGTCCCGGTCCGAAATTGATCGCATGCACTTTGGCCCGATATCGTCGTCCGTCGCTGGTTACATTTGGCAAGACGTCTATCGACTGGGGATCTGGTGCAGCGATCACCCAGGAAGTCTGTCCGTCGTACCAGGATGCGTAGGCGGTCTCGCGACTCTCCGCCAGCATCAAGGTGTTGCTAGTACCATCACGAAGCTGCAATTGCCGAAGCCCGCGGCCACCGTTTTCAAGTGAGGATACAAGCACGCCGTTTTCGCAAACACCGGTAGGACAGTCCGGGTCTGTACCTGTTTCATCAATATGCGTCCCGGCCAGGGCCATGTAGTTGGAAATGGCCGGGCGGAGGTTTGTGCCTTGGCTCTGATATTCTTGAGCGACGCCGACGTCGACGAAACTTTGGCCGGAAAAACTTGGACATCTCAACAACGCGACTGGGCGCTCGGAAACATGTCGCTCGCCATTTACGTCCAGCAGCGCGGCGGAAAATGCCGGCTGGCCACCGATGCCACTAACCTGCTGTGCGAAGGCATCGTACAAGTCCGTCTGCTCGAGATAGGGCAAGGTTTGTGAAATCCAACTGGAACCTGCCTCACTGCCTGGCTGGGTGCTACCCGGGTTCGCAGCAAAAAGGCTAACTGGAGAGCTGGTGACAAGCGGGAAGCGGCGTCTGGCGTCGTGATATTGCAGAACTCCCAGTGCCACTTGCCGCATCTGGCTCATGCATTGAATGCGACGTGCCGAATCCCGCACGGCATTGAGTGCCGGCAAGAGGATGGCCATGAGCATACCGATGATCGCGATAACGATCAGCACTTCGGCCAGCGTGAAGGCGCGTCGGCGAGGGCCACAGACAGGCCAATCACTAACGCCACAGCGGCGCGCACCGCATCCGCGCGATTCAGCAAGAATTAATTTTTCCGGGGTCAACGACATAAATCCAGTTAGCGACCACGGCTCAAGGCCGGTCAATATCCGGCAGCCGGGCCGAGCGCGCTACTCTAGGTTGTCATTCTGTCGCTTTGCTCCCCTTCTTCCCTCCGATTTAGCGCCGAGCTCCTGGCAACGCTGACCCCTACCTTAACCTCAATTCTGAATGCCCGCAAGAAATGCGGCAAGATTTTTTTCAATTGTGAAAGAGGGCAATGGCCGGCCAGGGCGATTGCACCGGAAGTTATTTGCCCAGCAGGACTTCGGTGAAGTGGCCTTCGTCCAAGGCCGCGATCATGCGTTTGTTCTTGATCCCTACACGGCGCGAGTGGTCGTCCTTCAACCGACTTCACGCCGTGCGAGGTACCTCATGCAAGCGTTCTCAGTGGTCCAACGCAGTCCCGGACGAATGCCGCGGAGAGGTACTTGTGCGCCAAGGGTGGGAAATGGGACAGACCTTTGAAGGCAGTTTTTCCCTCCATGGCGACGTACTTTCCTTATCGATATTGAGGCGGATCGTCAGATCCAGCTTCACTCTGCTGCTCGGTCGCTTGATCCTGTCCTCCCCGCCCTATCTTTCGCGACATAAGGCAACACCTCCTCGTTGCTGCGCCGCCGGTCAGCCCGCCTCTCTTCCGCCGGCCTGATACGGAGGTCCGGGCCGGTTCCTGAACATCCACAACCTGTTCGACCCTGTAATCGTCACCCTTGCCATCACCCGGAGACACGCTACCGTTGTTCCGCGAATCAGGCGATTCGGCCCAAAAAGTTTAACTTCTCGGCAAGTTGTACCGCAACGGTTCGATCACCATTTACGGGTTCCCAAGCCGGCTTCGCGACACGAACGACCGGCCCATCCATAAAACAAAGCACCGACAGCGCACTTCCGATACCGAGGCGATCATGAAATTCCTGGAGCCAGCCGGCAGCGTCAAGGAACGTGTGCGGCAGACGGTTGCTCGTCTGTTGGCGGCAACGACGCCATCCGACGAAAGACGCGCCGCCGAACGCACGCCGCATTTCTGCACGGCGGTGCTCAGCTGGGACGACGATGCCGTTCGTATGCCGGCCTTCGTCCGCGACATCAGCCACGAAGGCGTCGGCTTTTTTCACTCGACGCCCATTGAACTGGGTGAACTTACCGCGACGTTCATGCTGAACGACGCTGATGCCAGCCTTTGCCGAGAAGACATCATTCGCCTTCGCGTGAGGATCAGCTGGTGCCGCCGGTGCGGAGAAAGCTGGTATATCAGCGGCGGCCCAGTGATAGACGTCGTCGACACCAACGGACCATTCTAGTTCTGCGTCGCTGCCAAGGCGAACCACAATCCAGGATTCCGCTATGCCTTCGACCCCTGCCGTCATCGCAGTGCAACTGGCAGTCCATCGTTCGCGAGATCATGGATGAAATTGAACCTGCGGTCGAGCGGCGAGCGGCCGTACGCAAACCATTCCTCTGTGCGACCACGATTGGTGTCGGCGACGGCGGTTTGCTGCGCAAGCCGGCCTATATTCGAGACATCTCCGAAAAGGGCATTGGCCTGGTGCACACCACACCGGTCAACCTAGGTGAAATAACCGTCGACCTCCCGCTCGGAGATCAAACTGTCCAAATGCGCGTACACATCCGCTGGGGTGGTCGCACCGGCGATTGGTATCGCAGCGGCGGCGAGTTCGTCGACGTTGTCGACTAGGCTCTGTCGAACGTTTTCGAACTTCTTTGATCTGCCTGTGCGTCCACTGCACGACCTGGGCATGTTTCGATACAATCACGTCGCACAACTTGAAACGGGTAAATTGACTAGACACGAACGACGATCATCGAATGGCTATTCTCGCGCGCACATGTCAATTGCTGGCGGCTACTATCGAGCTGTCGAGGCAGCGAAGCAGTGTCGCTGTGACTGCGTTCAGCTATTCACGAAGAACAATAATCAATGGCGAGCCAAGCCGATAACCGATGAGGATGTTGATAAGTTTCAGAATGCGTTACGCAGTCTTGGGATTGCGCATCCTATCGCCCACGATTCGTACCTGATCAATATGGCCAGCCCCGATCGTGCGCTGTGGAAGAAGTCACTCGATTCGATAGTGGTGGAACTACAGCGGGCCGAACTGCTGGGGATTCCTTACGTGGTCGCTCATCCCGGTGCTTTTACCACCAGCACGGAAGCGGCCGGCTTGAAGAAAATCATTAAGGCACTGGACGAAGCCCACCGGCAGACTCCCGATATGGCGGCGTGTTGTTTGCTGGAAACGACTGCCGGCCAGGGATCCAATCTAGGCTGGCGATTCGAACACCTGGCAACCATTCTGGACGGAGTAAAGAACCCGGATCGGTTGGGGGTCTGCTTTGATACCTGCCACGTGTTCGCGGCCGGCTACGCCATGGGCACCGAAAAAGAGTACAAGGCCACGATGCGCGAGCTGAACAAGACGATCGGCATCAAGAAGGTTAAGGCGTTTCACTTGAACGACAGCAAGACTCCATTTGGCTCTCGCGTCGATCGGCACGAGCATATCGGTAAAGGGCATCTGGGGATCGAACCATTTCGCTACCTGATGAATGATCGGCGTTTCCGCAAGGTTCCAATGTATCTGGAAACCGCAAAAGGTGACCGCGGAAAAACGCCATGGGATGTCGTGAACCTCCGCACTCTGCGACGCCTGTTGGAGAATGGGGATAGCTAGATGCGGGGTGCGGGATGCGGGATACGGGGTGCGGGATACGGGATACGGGATGCGGGATACGGGATACGGGATACGGGATACGGGATACGGGATACGGGGGACGGGATTCAGGGTGCGGGATTTGGGGTGCGAGATACGGGGTGCGGGATTCCTCGTTTCAAGGCTCTGCTTGGGAATGCATGGGACGTCCCGTTCTGGCGGAGTACGCGTCTAGCGCGCGTTCGGCGCTACCGTAGTAGAACGGAACTTGTTCCGTTCTACTAATCATGCCTCCGCGGCGCTGCCCCTAGCACGCCAAAAGATGTAGTTGCCGGATCGTCGAGACAGAGGCTCGTGCCCGTGCGACCCCAGGCGAAGGCTGGGCATGAGGTTGAACGACGAACAGGGTGGGGCCTGCGTCTTATCTTGGAATTTCATATCATGGACGCACCGCGCCGCCCGGGCGCACTACCGTTACGGCCAGCGTTGCGTTCACCCATCATGTCTTTTATCCACGACGATTTTCTCTTGCAAACCGAGGCCGCACGGCGTCTGTACCACGAATTCGCCGCCGACCAGCCGATACTCGATTACCATTGCCATCTACCGTCTGCCGACGTTGCGTGTAATCGACGCTTCCATAACTTGTTCGAGATCTGGCTGGAAGGCGACCATTACAAGTGGCGGGCAATGCGGGCGAATGGCATCGAAGAGGCACTCTGCACCGGCAATGCCGATCCCTATGACAAATTCCTGGCGTGGGCCCGCACCGTGCCCTCTACGCTGCGCAATCCGCTGTATCATTGGACCCACCTGGAGCTGCAGCGCGACTTTGGCATCGACGAACTGTTGAATGAACAGTCCTGCGCCGGGGATTTGGGATGCCGCCAACGACATGCTCTGCAGCGAGGATCTGGATGTGCACGGCATCCTGAACAAGTTCCATGTCAAAGCCCTGTGCACGACCGACGATCCGACCGACGACCTGAATAACCACCAGGCCATCGCCGCATCGGACCTGGAAACGCGGGTCTATCCCACGTTTCGCCCTGATCGAGCGCTCACGGTGAATGCACCGGAGGCCTTTAATAACTGGGTCGAGTTGCTCGCCACGGCGAGCAACGTGGACATCGCGTCCTTCGCCGATTTTCTCGATGCACTTCGGCGGCGACATGACGCGTTTCATGAACTGGGCGCACGGCTTTCGGACCATGGCTTGCCGCACTGCTATGCCGACTTCTGCGACGAACAGGTCGCGGCGGCGATTTTTGACGAGACACGCGCGGGCCGCGCTGCGACACCCGACCGTCATGAGCAGTTCGCGTCCTACATGATGTTGGTTTTTGGTCGAATGGATGCTGAGAAGGGCTGGACGAAACAGCTGCACCTGGGCCCACTTCGCAACAATAATACTCGACTCTTTCGACAGATCGGACCGGACGTTGGCTGCGATTCGATTGGCGATTTCGCTCAGGCTACGCGGCTAGCTCGTTACCTGGACCGTCTGGATCAGGAGGGAATGCTGCCAAAGACCATCCTGTACAATAATAACCCGAACGACAACTACATCTTCGCAACGATGGCCGGAAACTTTCAGGATGCAGCGTTTCCCGGCAAAATTCAATTCGGCTCGGCGTGGTGGCATTTGGATCAACGAGAAGGGATGGAGTGGCAATTGAATGCGCTCTCGAACCTGGGGCTGCTGCCTCGATTCGTGGGAATGCTAACGGACTCTCGCTCCTTCATGTCGTACCCGCGGCACGAGTATTTTCGACGTACGTTGTGCAACCTGGTTGGGCGCGATGTCGAAAACGGCGAACTCCCGAACGACGACCAGCTAGTCGGCACAATGATCCGTAACATCTGCTACGAGAACGCTCGACAGTATCTGGGCCTCGAAGTGGCCTAGCGGACCAGCAGGACGAGGAAAGCATCCGGTCGTCGTTGTTCGTGGTGCGAACAATACGTTTGGTTCGCGGAGGGAACCACGACAGAAGTTACTGGGCGGATCTCTCGATCGGCCGGTTCAGTCGAGCGGCGGGAGTCTTCTGGCCTGGGGGTGGCCGGCGGGAGATGGGCGAACGGGCAGCGTGGCTGCAGCCGACATGGCCCATTTGCTTTTGGCGGGCTGCTGCTTTGAGTCCAAGATCCGCGCCTGCTCGGTGCCGCCCTGTCGCAACTTGGCCGCCACTCGTTGAACGTTCATGGTGCGCTCGACGCGTAGCTCGGCGTCCCGGTACTCCTGATGGTCTTCCCGGTCCGCTGCCATCTTGTAAAGGTTGGCGCGGTCCCGTAGTCATGCATCGCCTCGTGAGCGATTCCCAGGTTGTATGCCGCCGCTGAATTCTGCGGATTGACTTTCAGCGCATCCCGATAGGCTGCTTTCGCCCCTAACCAGTCACTCGCCCCGGCCAGCTTGTTACCGCGGCGGATTTCCGTAGCGCCGGTGCCGTAGCCATAGCCGCCCGAAGCAAGCTCGGCCGTAATAGACTTCTCCTGAACGAACAACTGGGCGGTCGCCCGTTCCACACATTTTTTTGTCAGAGCAGCGATCACTCGGGGTTCCGAACCTGGATCAGCGGGATCGGCGTCCGTATCGATTCGATCTGATTCGACGAATGTCTCATGGGCCAAAACCTTGTTCTGCTGCGCATTGACTAATTCGACAAACAGGGAAACGTTTATCGTCGGATCCCCGATGACGATTCCCCCCTCGCCTCCGCGCTTGTAACCGCTTTCAATCCGACCGCGTACGATCGTGTCGACACCGCGGTTCTGGGACCAGCGCACCACGGAACCGTCGCCAGAGCGAAAACTTGCCGTCGCAACCTGCGGTGTTTTGGGCGGCGCGACAAGTTCGTACAGACCGACGTGGCGCAGCCTATTGTTCAGCTCAGCTTCGGTGAGAGCGGCCAGGTGCGGCGGCCCTTCGATTTGCAGAACGGATATGCGTCGCGAACCCAACCCCGGCCCGTTGCCTGGGTCAAAGGTCGTAAAGACAGCGTTGCGGCGCAACCACTGAACAGCATAAGCAGGGTCACGACAGCCCAACGGCTACATTGTGCAACGAGCGGCGAGATCATGAGTAGCCCGTGAGCCGCAAACGAGATAGTGGGACCAGAGTTGCCCTGACAGAAGTGAGCAGGAGCCTCGAAGTCGGGCGATACACATTGCTCATCGACGTGATCGTCTAGGGCTCACCAGTCAATGTCGGCTAACTTCGGGCGTAGAGCCAGCAGCAATCGCTAGCATGACCGCTGTGCGCTGCTGGAAACCATTGTCGATGGTTGTGGTACGCCCACGAGCGCGTTGTTACACCTTGATTTTGGATTAGCGATTTTGGATTAGCGATTTTGGATTAGCGATTTTGGATTAGCGATTTTGGATTAGCGATTTTAGGATTAGCGTTTTTGGGATTAGCCACAGGGCGCTAGCCCAATGCCACTTATTTTACCCTCCCTTTGGGGTTCTTCGGGGATTTTAGTGGCTGCTCCCTCGCCCTGAAGGGCAATCACAGACCAGCCCAGGGCAGAGCGCAGCGCCGCCCTGGGAAACAAACCGTCAGGATCCAAGCCCTGAAAGGGCGGCCCAATCGAGTAGCATCCGACATCTGCTAAAGACCGAAGTCGATTTGTTTCGCCCTTTCAGGGCTGTTTTCTGTTTTTCGTTCGAGACCCAGGGCGACGCAATCCCTCGTGCGACTCGCGAGTTGCTCTGCCCTGGGCTATTTTGTTTTTGCCCTTTCAGGCAACGCTGTGAAGCAATTCCGTAGCTGGATTCGCAAGAATTCAGGGGGCTAGCGTGAACTGAATTCTTGCGAATCCAGCTACGAACCGCGGAAAACGCCTTATCGAAATGCTTCACAGCATTGCCTTTCAGGGCGAATGGTGAGACCCACAAAGCCTGGTCTAGGGGTCGTCCGCGGACAGCATTCGCTGGGCAAATTGTTTGCGCCAACTAGACGACAGTTCGGCGATGCCGCAAAAGCGAATCAAGGCCTCGGTATCGGTGTTCTTGGAATACATCGCCGCCATTGCATTGGCAATGGTCGCGCCGTCGTGCAGACGCTGATCCAGTTCCACCGGAGACCCCGCAGCGATTTCGCCGGGATTCAACACGCGCAGATAAAATCCAGAATAGCTCGACTCGACGACCCAGCGCGTAAAGTCTTGGCTGTTGTGCTTGTTCGCAAGCTTCCAGCAAGGTTGACGAGGCTGGGACACCTGCAGGATGATTTCGCCGGCTCGATACGTATCGCCGATACACACTTCGTCTTCCAGCAGACCGACGGTCGTAAAGTTCTCGCCAAACGAAGGAATATCCAGACTCGAAAGTCCCAGTTTGCCTGCAAAGAACTCGTAATGTTCGCTGGGATAACAGCAGATTGCCTTGTCGGAACCACCGTGATTTTCAGCGTCGGCCGAGCGATCGCCCTCAAGACCTTGATCGTCGATCGGAACGGCGCCGTTCACCGGTCGTTTGTTAATGGACGTCGAATATTGCCGACCACCACGTATCGTCAACTGAGGCTGTCCGACGTTCACCGACACCAAATGCATTCAATCAACTCACAATTCGCAGCTCGACAACACTCGACAGAGCCTACGCGGCAGCTGGCCAAAGGAACACAAAAATCAGGCCGGTCAGCAACGCGTAGACGACGCCGTCCAGGACGTCCTTGACCAGGTGACGCCGAAACCAGATGGCGCCGGGAAACAGCCCGTAGCAATACGCGACGATCGCCGCGGTGGCCACGAACCGAAATACCTCGATGCTTGCCGCGCTGGACGGAGCCCGATGCTAGCCAGGTATCCGACAGTGAAACTCGCAAAAAGATAGAAGACGAACGTCTTCCCGATTTGAAGCCCCATGCCGGGCGCTTCCGGCCAGACCGAAAGCAGACCACGTGGACCCGCTTTCCATTTCTGTTGAAATTCAGAGCTTTTCATCTCTTCAGGACTCTGATGACACGGGAACATGTAGTCACCCGGTTCGACATTCAATTCGCCCAACGACTTCTTGAAGCCGTCCTCGTCGGACAGCTTGGACCAGTCGGACCGATGATGCGGAAGCACCATCCAGGCTAGAAAACTGGCGAAAAACACGACGGCACCAGAAATGACGATTGGTAGCCAAAGAGCCCACACGGACATGACACGATTCTCCCTTCGTTTTCGTTGGTAGTTCCGCCTTTAGGCGGTTCGGGATGCGGGATGCGGGATGCGGGATGCGGGATACGGGATACGGGTTGCGGGTTGCGGGTTGCGGGATGCGGGATACAGGATGCGGGATAATTCCATTCCTTTAATCGCCGCCTGAAGGCGAAACTACGATCGCCTAGGAAAGAATTCCGTCCACAATTTTGCCGTGAACGTCCGTCAAACGGAAGTGGCGACCCTGGTATTTGAAGGTAAGTCGTTCGTGATCGATCCCTAGCAGTTGCAGCAGCGTCGCATGAAAATCGTGAACGTGAACCGGGTTTTCCACTACATTGTAGGAATATTCATCGGTCTTGCCGTACGTCATGCCAGGGCGGACCCCGCCACCGGCCATCCACTTTGTGAAGCAGCGGGGATGGTGATCCCGACCAAAGGAATTCCCGGTCACCTTGCCCTGACAGTAGTTCG
>CAWJNN010000070.1:0-14362 GCA_963844115.1 uncultured Planctomycetales bacterium
ACGACCGTCTGCGACCGGCGCCGACGATAAATTCGGTTGTATTCGGTCAGGGGCAACCGCACGCCTGCGTGGTCTACCCCACGCAGGTCGTCGAAGTCGATGATCCATTGCGAATCTACTCGGTCGGGATACCCGACCTTCATCACTAATACGCGAAGACCCGGTTTCTATCCAAGCGTTAGGCGCCGCCCTCGTCGATTATCGTCCACGCGTTGCGGAAAGACGATTTCAGCTATCCGCAATCCCGAGGCGACTCGGCCACGTTGGTTGGACTGGCCCCGCCCTGGAATGTCGTGCAAAATGCAATGGTTCGTTCGCGCAGGATGATGGCCCTGCCTCGCGATCGTCTCTGCAGGATATGCGGTATGATGAAGCCGTGGCGAGGTGGCGATGCCCTATTACTCTTTTGTGTGGACACCATAGATTGTCGATCATTTGGCGGAGCACGGTGTCTCACTCGAAGAGTTCGAGGAGGTCGTTAGCAACCCGGACTATGAAGACGTCAGCCGTTCGACTGGAAACCCGGTGGCGTTCGGTTCGACCCACGACGGGCGTGATCTTTGCTGTGTTGTCAAACGACTGGGTGACGATTTGATTGAACCGGTGACCGCGTACCAAGTGGGAGAAGAGTGATGCAATTGACTCCGCAACAAAAAGAGCAGATTCGAGCAGCAAAGGAAGCTGGCGAGACGCGAGCGACGGTCGAGTTTACCTCCGAGCAGAAACGGCAGTGGGAGACGGCGGTCGCGGCGGAGCTGGCCGGGAAGGAGGAGAACATCGCGCATCACCGGAAGATGCAAGCCGCTGCCAGGGAGCCCGGTCTCCTCGGCGACGTGCGTCGGGCCATCACGTTCTCCCGCCGGTCTGTTAGCGAACTCGCCACGGAACTCGGCATCGAAGAGCGTCTGCTATCGGATTTTCGGGCTGCCGACGCGGACCTGCCCTCGGTGGCCCTCGCCATGCTGGTCGACATCCTTGGCCTCCGGCTGATGCGGGAGATCCCACCCTCCGCTGAGACCAAGAGCGTGCCTTGAAGTCGCCGAGACAATCGAGTGTCACTTCTACAACTAGCCACTTCCGTATTGGCGGAAAAAAGCTTGGTGTCGATTGCTTTACGGTTCGCAGGGTTCAAGACGACAAGCCGATCGATCCGGAGTTATTGGAAGCTTAGAGACACCGGATCGGGATGCATTGGCGAAAGGATTGAGACCGCGTGCTTGAAATGCTAGCTCGACGGCAGACACGAATAAGTAAAGTCTCCGGCGGTACCCGTCGATGAAAGGCCTGGATTCTACACGGGGGGGCATGCGCTATGCCCGTAGGTTATCCGAGTGAGGTTCGCAGCTGGCTTTACGACATAGCCTTCTGATTCCCCTCGTCCTCTCTGGCGCTGCAATAGCCCAGACGCACGAGCACCCTACGGTCACGTTGCAGACGGCTTTCCTGAAGTCGGTCATTGCAGCTGTCCTGAATGCTGCCCCATCATCCAAAATGGGCGTTCCACCGCGATGGGAGCAACCTTGCGTACGGGTATTATTTTTACTCCCGCCGGCATGAATTTCTGGATGAACATATTCGCGATGGCGGTTGGAGTATTGAAGGCACCGTTCGCCAAGAACTTGGCAACATGTGTTGTCCCATCGGAGGACCGTATTTCGAAATTGGCGGTTCTTACATGCATAACTATGGCATCGACGAATTCGTAACCACGAGCGGCACGCTCGTCGAGATACCGCTGGGTCTACCGCCCGTCAATATGCCGCTACAGGACTTCTTTTTCACCCGACTCAATCACCTGCAACGAGCAAGTTTGCAATTGGGACTGGGAGCAGCCTGGCTATCGCCTCCGTTCCTTAATCCCAGCTACAACGACAAAGTTCTGCTGAACGTGTGCATTCGCGGCGGTGTACGGTTCGGTCATGTTCACGCACGCTATGATCAGCAGCCGACCCCCGATCTGCAAACACTCATTGACGCAGTGCCGGCGACCAGCACGTTCGTGCTACGCGACGACGCTTCGAGCAGACCGATCAATTCTTTGGCGTCTATGTCGGTGCCCGGCTGGAAATCGCCTCGGTACCCGTGTGCCTTTCTTCCCAGGCATGGGCGAGTTTCGCCTGGTGACGGAGGTCACGTACGAGCATTCGTGGTTCGACCTGGGCGCCTATGGCGAAAGCGATAGCGGATTGGGAACGGTAGCGGCGCTGGTCGGCGTGACGGTCGCGTGGTAACGGAACGGACGAGAACGGGTTCAG
Organism: uncultured Planctomycetales bacterium; assembly: GCA_963844115.1. Classification (GTDB taxonomy): domain Bacteria; phylum Planctomycetota; class Planctomycetia; order Pirellulales; family UBA7805; genus CS4-C045. The sequence goes on from CAWJNN010000070.1 coordinate 2,256, forward strand.
GAAGAGTCGTCCGCAAAGGCTCCCAAAGCTGCCATCTGAACAATTCGCACAGGCCACGTTCGCATGGACCTCGTCGAACCCGAACTGGTTAGAGGACGGTTCAAAACCGGATGGCTACCGCTTACCGTAAGAGCGAAGCGTTGGTGAAGGCCGCGGAAATGAGTGGATCTGCTCGCGCACGAATTTTTTTCGTTCTAGCGTAACACCGCACGTGGGACGGCTCTCCGAAGCTGCGAATCGACCGGTTCGGAGACCCATCGTACATACAATTGCTGCATCCGGCGCAATATGTTCTCACGCTTCGCGCTCCTAGAACGTATTTCGAAACTTCGCATACAAGTCCGACGCAATCATGCGGCACAGCGTGCGGTCGCCTTCAATCGTTTGCGGGGCGGTGGATGGATCTAGCGAGGCGAATCGGCCATTCGTCTCGCTCGCGGTTTTTCCCGACTGTGCTGCCAACGACCATACTATTCGATGCCATCTTCTTGGTGTAAGGTACAAGCGGTTGGCTGAACAAGTTCGACAGCTTTTCACGGGCAATGTTTTCACACCCGCCAAACGTGGCGATCCTTACCTGTCGGAGATGGTCAGATGTCAAACGAAAAGAGTCAGATCGGGGAAGTGATTAGTTACGCTCAAGCAACAGCGCGACGAAATCGCGTTGAAGATCCACTTGGGTGAAATGGAAGCGAAGGAAGAATTCGAAAAGGCGAAAGGCAAGCTGGCGGAAATGGCCGACGAATTCGAGCCGCTAAAGGATGCCGCCCAGAATCCGCGAAGTAACCTATTTAGCTCGCTGCAGCTGGTCGGCGAAGAAATAAAGAACAGTTTCGATCGAATCTACAAGTCGCTTTGAACGGCGAGATGTTGGTCGACCTCGCGGACGGGACGTGGTGGGACGTTGGTTCCAGGCAAGGCGGTGGTTCCAGGCAAGGCGGTGGTTCCAGGCAAGGCGGTGGTGGTCCGTGGGATTGCTAGGTATCACGCGACAGATCGCCCGGCAATGGGCCGCTCACAACAATACGCGGTCCGCGGCGGCGATCGCGTTCTTCGCGATCTTCACCCTCGCCCCGACGCTCGTTCTGGCGACCGTTATCGCAAGTCGATTTGTAAGTAGCAAAGAGGCTCACGAGTTCGTCCAAACTCGCCTGGTTTGCCGACACGGTCGGTCCCGCTGGAGCCCACGCGGCGCAGGACATTCTGGAGAATGTCAGATTCCAGGAACACCGATCCTTCGCGACGATTTTCTCCGCGATACTACTTCTTTACGGATCGTCAGCGATGTTCTATCAGATGCGAACGGCATTGGATCATGTCTTTCACAACAAAGCGCAACCGCCGAAACGCCAGGCATCGGATCACCGCGATCCTCGGCCGACTGCTCGCCGCGTTGTTTTGCTTGGTACCGGCGGCCTGCTGGTGTGTGTAGTTGGGCGCGTATGTGCTTGCACTCGGCTGGAAAGCTGCGGGTCCAGAGCACCAGCCTTGGCGGAACGGGATGGCAGCTGACCGGTGGAGCCACGTCCGTCGTGGTGACCTATGTAGTTTTTGTGGCGTTCTTAAAACTCCTCCTTCCAATCGCCCGCCACTCGGCAACGTATTACCCGCCGCGGTCATTGCGGTGATCCTGTTCGAAATGGGCCGTTGGCTGATCGGCCTGTACATCTCGAACAGCGTTATCGCTACGGCCTACGGCCCCAGTAGTTCGATCGTCGCGATTGTCCTCTGGGTTTTCTGGACATGCAGATCCTGCTGGTTGCCGCCGAAATTTGCGCATGGTCGCTGGACCGGCGAATCAAGACGTAACGGGTACCGATTCCACCGGCGCGATGCCGCGACGTTGCGGATCCTTGTTTCTTTGAGGTCTGTAGTCGCCACAATGGCTGTCGGAAGAGCATCCTTGCGAACAGGAACGCGAAATGAGCGCCAAAACGATCGCGTCCGAGACAGCAGGAAAAATACCGCGCGAGGTCCCCCTGACCGGTCAGGCCTTACTCGAGTTGCCCCTGTTCAATAAAGGAACGGCGTTTTCGCAGGAGGAACGTCACGACCTTGAGTTGCTGGGCATGTTGCCGCCCGATATTGAGACGATCGAACAGCAAGTGGCTCGGTGTTACCAGGCGTTCCGGAGGCAGTCGTCCGATCTTCAGAAGCATATCTATCTACGCAGTCTGCAAGACGAAAATGAGACGCTGTTCTATCGGCTGGTATTGGATCATATCGCCGAAATGATGCCGATCATCTATACACCGGTCGTTGGCGAGGCGTGCCAGAAGTTCAGCCAAATTTATCGCCGACCCCGGGGCTTGTTTATCGCGTATCCGCTGCGGGATTCGATGGACGAGATTCTCGCGAATTGCGGGCTGGCGGATGTCGAAGTGATTGTCGTCACGGACGCCGAACGCATCCTCGGCCTCGGCGACCAGGGCGCCGGCGGCATGGGTATTCCGATTGGCAAACTTTCGCTGTATACGGCCATCGGCGGCATCCACCCCTCGACTACCTTGCCGATCATGCTGGACGTCGGCACAAACAATTCCGACCGACTTAACGATCCGACGTACTTTGGCTGGCGCCACGAACGAATTACGGGGCGGGATTACGAGGATTTCATCGAGTCCTTTGTGTCGGCCGTTATTCGACGTTTTCCCAATGTGCTATTGCAATGGGAAGATTTTGCATCGAAGAACGCGGCGCCAATTCTTGAAAAATATCGCGACCGCCTCTGTACGTTCAACGACGACATCCAGGGAACAGCCGCCGTGACGACGGGGACCATCCTGGCGGCCGTGGCGGCTACCGGTCAAGATCTGAAGAAGCAGCGGGTCGTGATGCTGGGGGCGGGGTCGGCAGGTATCGGGATCAGCAACCAGCTGGTGGCGGCGATGATGAAGGACGGGTTGGGCGAAGCAGACGCTCGTTCCTGCGTTTACGTGGTCGATAGCCACGGTCTCATTCACGATGGTCGTTCAAATCTGGTGCCCTACAAGGTTCCGTTCCAACAAAAGCTGGCAGATCTGTCCGATTGGAAGCGTGCCGATGGCGACGAGATCAGCTTCCTGGATACGGTTAGGAATGCGCATCCGTCCGTTCTGGTCGGGGTCACTGGACAGCCGGGTGCGTTTACGGAAGAGATCGTTCGTGAGATGGCGGCGCACTGTGACCGCCCCATTGTCTTTCCGCTGTCGAACCCAACGTCGCGGTGTGAAGCGTTACCAAAGGATGTTGTCGCCTGGACCGAAGGCCGGGCACTAATCGCAACGGGAAGTCCCTTTGATCCCGTCCCGTTCAACGGGCAGAGTATCCCGATTGCGCAATGCAATAACAGCTACATATTCCCCGCCATGGGGCTCGGTATACTCGCATCCAAGGCGACGCGTGTTACCGACGAGATGTTTATGGCCGCCGCCTGGGCCTTAGCCGATGGGGCCATAAAGAATCGTTCCCCAACGCTCGGCGACTCGCACGCGCCGTTGTTGCCGCGACTGGAGGATCTGCGACCGCTCACGCGGCGGATCGCCATCGAAGTCGCTCTGCAAGCACAAGAACAAGGCATCGCCGAGAAAACGACGCGCGACGAGCTTGAACGTCGCATCGATCAGACCATCTGGGAACCGGTCTATCAGCCGCTAGTTCGGAAACAGACGAAAAACCGTTGACGGATTCTCGGCCTGCAGAAATTCCATCACGTCGCGTCAGGCAACAATACCTTCACGACAAGATGCGGAATACGAACCCACGGTCTCCGGCGTTGCTCTACTCCCCTCCGACGCAGACATCAGACCGAATGTGAGATTCAGTTTTTTGACAATGACATGAAGCACGACGCCCAGCAGATGACCGACAAGCTGGGGCCCTTGATCGCTGATGTATTCAATCGTGGTGGCCAGCAGAGGGTCTTGGATCTGTTAGAGCAGGCCAATCAAGAGCGTCAACTGCTGGATCAGCCGAGCGGCGAACACCGCGTCGTTCGGGTTCGTTGGGTCTGGCTGGATGCCAGTCGCGACGATCCGTATTCTCCGAAGGCCGCCATCAGCGCGATCCGTCCGGCGACCCAGCGGCAGATCATTTCAATGAAACACACCGAGCATGGAGAAGAACACCTGTTGACGTACGCGCACGTGGCTATTAATGGCGAACGCCCAGCCGCTTTGGAGTTAGACGAGACGGTCACCCACTCGGCGTCGAAAATGCGGTCCTTTGCCACGCGGATGATGATGCTGACCGCGATCACGTTGATGTTGTCGATGGGCATGGTCGTGTTGTTGGGTAGCGAATTGGTCGGCAAGCCGTTGAAAAAACTGATTGAAAAGACCAGGCGGATCGGCCAGGGCGATCTGAGCGGGCCGGTGCACCTGCAGCGGCACGACGAGTTTGGCGAGTTGGCGACCGCCATCAATTCGATGTGCGAACAGCTGGTCGAAGTACAGAGCAAGGCGACGCAAGAGACGGCCGGACGAATCGCCGCGCTCGAACAGCTGCGTCATGCGGACCGACTGCGAACCGTCGGGCGTTTGGCTTCCGGTGTTGCTCACGAACTGGGCACGCCCTTGAACGTCGTTGGGGGACGAGCTGGCATGATCGCGTCGGGAAATCTTTCCGAGGAAGAGATGAAGAAAAGCGCCGAGATCATCAAAAACGAATCGAACCGGATTGCAATTATCATCCGTCAACTGCTCGATTTCGCTCGTCGCAATACCCCTAAACGAACTTCCATCGATATGCGGCAATTAGTCGACCAAACGGTCGACCTGTTGGCTCCGTTGGCAGAGAAAAAAGGTGTAAATATCCAGTGTATCGCTGATTCTCAGCCTTTTACGTGTCAAGTCGACACCGGACAGATGCAGCAGGTGATCACCAACCTGCTGATCAACGCGGTGCAGGCGATGCCCAACGATGGAGGAGTCGACGTCGATATTCGACGCGCCCACGTCGATCCGCCGGAAACTGAAGAAGCCGCAGCCGGAGAATTCCTGGTGCTGACGGTTCGCGACAATGGGCTTGGGATTGCCGAGGAAGATTTGGAACAACTATTTGAGCCCATTGTCGCGAACCGTCAGCACCAGAGATTCCCGGCTGCGGCTTCTTCAGTTTCCGGCGGATCGACGTGGGCGCGTCGAATATCGACGTCGACTCCTCCATCGTCGGGCATCGCCTGCACCGCGTTGATCGGCAGGTTGGTGATCACCTGCTCATCTGTCCGGTGTCGACTTGACACGTAAAAGGCTGGAATCAGCGATGCACTCGATATTTACACCCTTTTTCTCTGCCGAACGGAGCCCGACCAGGTCGACCGTTTCGTCGACTCGTCGCCGCATATCGATGGAAGTTCGTTCAGGGTATCCCGACAGCGAATCGAGCAGTTGACGGATGATAATTGCGATCGGTTCGATTCGTTTTTGATGATCTTGGCGCTTTTCTTCATCTCTTCCTCGGAAAGATTTCCCGACGCGATCATGCCAGCTCGTCCCCCAACGACGTTCAAGGGCGTGCCCAGTTCGTGAGCAACACCGGAAGCCAAACGCCCGACGGTTCGCAGTCGGTCCGCATGACGCAGCTGTTCGAGCGCAGGCGATTCGTCCGCGTCTCTTGCGTCGCCTTGCTCTGTACTTCGACCAGCTGTTCGCACATCGAATTGATGGCGGTCGCCAACTCGCCAAACTCGTCGTGCCGCTGCAGGTGCACCGGCCCGCTCAGATCGCCCTGGCCGATCCGCCTGGTCTTTTCAATCAGTTTTTTCGACGGCTTGCCGACCAATTCGCTACCCAACAACACGACCATGCCCATCGACAACATCAACGTGATCGCGGTCAGCATCATCATCCGCGTGGCAAAGGACCGCATTTTCGACGCCGATGGGTGACCGTCTCGTCTAACTCCAAAGCGGCTGGGCGTTCGCCATTAATAGCCACGTGCGCAGTACGTCAACAGGTGTTCTTCTCCATGCTCGGTGTGTTTCATTGAAATGATCTGCCGCTGGGTCGCCGGACGGATCGCGCTGATGGCGGCCTTCGGAGAATACGGATCGTCGCGACTGGCATCCAGCCAGACCCAACGAACCCGAACGACGCGGTGTTCGCCGCTCGGCTGATCCCAGCAGTTGACGCTCTTGATTGGCCTGCTCCTAACAGATCCAAGACCCTCTGTGGCCGCCACGATTGAATACATCAGCGATCAAGAGCACCAGCTTGTCGGTCATCTGCTGGGCGTCGTGCTTCATGTCATTGTCAAAAAACTGAATCTCACATTCGGTCTGATGTCTGCGTCGGAGGGGAGTAGAGCAACGCCGGAGACCGTGGGTTCGTATTCCGCATCTTGTCGTGAAGGTATTGTTGCCTGACGCGACGTGATGGAATTTCTGCAGGCCGAGAATCCGTCAACGGTTTTACGTCTGTTTCCGAACTAGCGGCTGATAGACCGGTTCCCAGATGGTCTGATCGATGCGACGTTCAAGCTCGTCGCGCAGTCGTTTTCTCGGCGATGCCTTGTTCTTGTGCTTGCAGAGCGACTTCGATGGCGATCCGCCGCGTGAGCAGGCGCAGATCCTCCAGTCGCGGCAACAACGGCGCGTGCGAGTCGCCGAGCGTTGGGGAACGATTCTTATGGCCCCATCGGCTAAGGCCCAGGCGGCGGCCATAAACATCTCGTCGGTAACACGCGTCGCCTTGGATGCGAGTATACCGAGGCCCCATGGCGGGGAATATGTAGCTGTTATTGCATTGCGCAATCGGGATACTCTGCCCGTTGAACGGGACGGGATCAAAGGGACTTCCCGTTGCGATTAGTGCCCGGCCTTCGGTCCAGGCGACAACATCCTTTGGTAACGCTTCACACCGCGACGTTGGGTTCGACAGCGGAAAGACAATGGGGCGGTCACAGTGCGCCGCCATCTCACGAATGATCTCTTCCGTAAACGCACCCGGCTGTCCAGTGACACCGACCAGAACGGACGGATGCGCATTCCTAACCGTATCCAGGAAGCTGATCTCGTCGCCATCGGCACGCTTCCAATCGGACAGATCTGCCAGCTTTTGTTGGAACGGAACCTTGTAGGGCACCAGATTTGAACGACCATCGTGAATGAGACCGTGGCTATCGACCACGTAAACGCAGGAACGAGCGTCTGCTTCGCCCAACCCGTCCTTCATCATCGCCGCCACCAGCTGGTTGCTGATCCCGATACCTGCCGACCCCGCCCCCAGCATCACGACCCGCTGCTTCTTCAGATCTTGACCGGTAGCCGCCACGGCCGCCAGGATGGTCCCCGTCGTCACGGCGGCTGTTCCCTGGATGTCGTCGTTGAACGTACAGAGGCGGTCGCGATATTTTTCAAGAATTGGCGCCGCGTTCTTCGATGCAAAATCTTCCCATTGCAATAGCACATTGGGAAAACGTCGAATAACGGCCGACACAAAGGACTCGATGAAATCCTCGTAATCCCGCCCCGTAATTCGTTCGTGGCGCCAGCCAAAGTACGTCGGATCGTTAAGTCGGTCGGAATTGTTTGTGCCGACGTCCAGCATGATCGGCAAGGTAGTCGAGGGGTGGATGCCGCCGATGGCCGTATACAGCGAAAGTTTGCCAATCGGAATACCCATGCCGCCGGCGCCCTGGTCGCCGAGGCCGAGGATGCGTTCGGCGTCCGTGACGACAATCACTTCGACATCCGCCAGCCCGCAATTCGCGAGAATCTCGTCCATCGAATCCCGCAGCGGATACGCGATAAACAAGCCCCGGGGTCGGCGATAAATTTGGCTGAACTTCTGGCACGCCTCGCCAACGACCGGTGTATAGATGATCGGCATCATTTCGGCGATATGATCCAATACCAGCCGATAGAACAGCGTCTCATTTTCGTCTTGCAGACTGCGTAGATAGATATGCTTCTGAAGATCGGACGACTGCCTCCGGAACGCCTGGTAACACCGAGCCACTTGCTGTTCGATCGTCTCAATATCGGGCGGCAACATGCCCAGCAACTCAAGGTCGTGACGTTCCTCCTGCGAAAACGCCGTTCCTTTATTGAACAGGGGCAACTCGAGTAAGGCCTGACCGGTCAGGGGGACCTCGCGCGGTATTTTTCCTGCTGTCTCGGACGCGATCGTTTTGGCGCTCATTTCGCGTTCCTGTTCGCAAGGATGCTCTTCCGACAGCCATTGTGGCGCTACAGACCTCAAAGAAACAAGGATCCGCAACGTCGCGGCATCGCGCCGGTGGAATCGGTACCCGTTACGTCTTGATTCGCCGGTCCAGCGACCATGCGCAAATTTCGGCGGCAACCAGCAGGATCTGCGCTGTCCAGAAAACCCAGAGGACAATCGCGACGATCGAACTACTGGGGCCGTAGGCCGTAGCGATAACGCTGTGCGAGATGTACAGGCCGATCAGCCAACGGCCCATTTCGAACAGTATCACCGCAATGACCGCGGCGGGTAATACGTTGGCGAGCGGTGGGCGATTGGAAGGAAGGAGTTTTAAGAACGCCACAAAAACTATATAGGTCACCACGACGGACGTGGCTCCACCGGTCAGCTGCCATCCCGTTCCGCCAAAGCTGGTGTTCTGGACCAGCCAGTTTTCCAGCCAGTGCAGAGCCAATGTGCCCAACAACATCACCACCAGCAGGCCGCCGGTACCAAGCACAAACAACGCGGCGAGCAGTCGGCCGAGGATCGCGGTGATCCATGCCTGGCGTTTCGGCGGTTGCGCTTTGTTGTGAAAGACATGATCCAATGCCGTTCGCATCTGATAGAACATCGCTGACGATCCGTAAAGAAGTAGTATCGCGGAGAAAATCGTCGCGAAGGATCGGTGTTCCTGGAATCTGACATTCTCCAGAATGTCCTGCGCGACGTGGGCTCCAGCGGGACCGACCGTGTCGGCCAGGCGAGTTTGGACGAACTCGTGAGCCTCTTTGCTACTTACAAATCGACTTGCGATAACGGTCGCCAGAACGAGCGTCGGGGCGAGGGTGAAGATCGCGAAGAACGCGATCGCCGCCGCGGACCGCGTATTGTTGTGAGCGGCCCATTGCCGGGCGATCTGTCGCGTGATACCTAGCAATCCCACGGACCACCACCGCCTTGCCTGGAACCACCGCCTTGCCTGGAACCAACGTCCCACCACGTCCCGTCCGCGAGGTCGACCAACATCTCGCCGTTCAAAGCGACTTGTAGATTCGATCGAAACTGTTCTTTATTTCTTCGCCGACCAGCTGCAGCGAGCTAAATAGGTTACGCGCGGACTCTTGGGCGGCATCCTTTAGCGGCTCGAATTCGTCGGCCATTTCCGCCAGCTTGCCTTTCGCCTTTTCGAATTCTTCCTTCGCTTCCATTTCACCCAAGTGGATCTTCAACGCGATTTCGTCGCGCTGTTGCTTGAGCGTACTAATCACTTCCCCGATCTGACTCTTTTCGTTTGACATCTGACCATCTCCGACAGGTAAGGAACGCCACGTTTGGCGGGTGTGAAAACATTGCCCGTGAAAAGCTGTCGAACTTGTTCAGCCAACCGCTTGTACCTTACACCAAGAAGATGGCATCGAATAGTATGGTCGTTGGCAGCACAGTCGGGAAAAACCGCGAGCGAGACGAATGGCCGATTCGCTTCGCCAGAGCCATCCGCCGCCCCGCAAACAATTGAAGGCGACCGCACGCTGTGCCGCATGATTGCGTCGGACTTGTATGCGAAGTTTCGAAATACGTTCTAGTAACGCGAAGCGTGAGAACATATTGCGCCGGATGCAGCAATTGTATCGTACGATGGGTCTCCGAACCCGTCGATTCGCAGCTTCGGAGCAGCCATCCCACGTGCGATGTTACGCTAGAACGAAAAAAAGTTCATGCGCGAGCAGATCCACTCATTTCCGCGGCCTTCACCAACGCTTCGCTCTTACGGTAAGCGGCAGCCATCCGGTTTTGAACCGCCCTCTATCCAGTTCGGGTTCGAAGAGGTTCGTGCGAACGTGGCCTGTGCGAATTGTTCAGATGGCAGCCTTGGGAGCCTTCGCGGACGACTCTTCCTGAGCCCGTTCTCGTCCGTTCCGTTACCACGCGACCGTCACGCCGACCAGCGCCGCTGCCGTTCCCAATCCGCTATCGCTTTCGCCATAGGCGCCCAGGTCGAACCACGAATGCTCGTACGTGACCTCCGTCACCAGGCGAAACTCGCCCATGCCTGGGAAGAGGGGCACTGGTATCGAGGCGATTTCCAGCCCGGCAGCGACATAGAGGCCAAAGAATTGATCGGTCTGCTCGACGTCGTCGCGTAGCACGAACGTGCTGGTCGCCGGCACTGCGTCAATGAGTGTTTGCAGTTCGGGGGTCGGCTGCTGATCATAGCGTGCGTGAACGTGACCGAACCGTACACCGCCGCGCACGTTCAGCAGAACTTTGTCGTTGTAGCTGGGATTAAGGAACGGAGGCGATAGCCAGGCTGCTCCCAGTCCCAATTGCAAACTTGCTCGTTGCAGGTGATTGAGTCGGGTGAAAAAGAAGTCCTGTAGCGGCATATTGACGGGCGGTAGACCCAGCGGTATCTCGACGAGCGTGCCGCTCGTGGTTACGAATTCGTCGATGCCATAGTTATGCATGTAAGAACCGCCAATTTCGAAATACGGTCCTCCGATGGGACAACACATGTTGCCAAGTTCTTGGCGAACGGTGCCTTCAATACTCCAACCGCCATCGCGAATATGTTCATCCAGAAATCCACTGCCGGCGGGAGTAAAAATAATACCCGTACGCAAGGTTGCTCCCATCGCGGTGGAACGCCCATTTTGGATGATGGGGCAGCATTCAGGACAGCTGCAATGACCGACTTCAGGAAAGCCGTCTGCAACGTGACCGTAGGGCTCGTGCGTCTGGGCTATTGCAGCGCCAGAGAGGACGAGGGGAATCAGAAGGCTGATCGTAAAGCCAGCTGCGAACCTCACTCGGATAACCTACGGGCATAGCGCATGCCCCCCCGTGTAGAATCCAGGCCTTTCATCGACGGGTACCGCCGGAGACTTTACTTATTCGTGTCTGCCGTCGAGCTAGCATTTCAAGCACGCGGGCTCAATCCTTTCGCCAATGCATCCCGATCCGGTGTCTCTAAGCTTCCAATAACTCCGGATCGATCGGCTTGTCGTCTTGAACCCTGCGAACCGTAAAGCAATCGACACCAAGCTTTTTTCCGCCAATACGGAAGTGGCTAGTTGTAGAAGTGACACTCGATTGTCTCGGCGACTTCAAGGCACGCTCTTGGTCTCAGCGGAGGGTGGGATCTCCCGCATCAGCCGGAGGCCAAGGATGTCGACCAGCATGGCGAGGGCCACCGAGGGCAGGTCCGCGTCGGCAGCCCGAAAATCCGATAGCAGACGCTCTTCGATGCCGAGTTCCGTGGCGAGTTCGCTAACAGACCGGCGGGAGAACGTGATGGCCCGACGCACGTCGCCGAGGAAACCGGGCTCCCTGGCAGCGGCTTGCATCTTCCGGTGATGCGCGATGTTCTCCTCCTTCCCGGCCAGCTCCGCCGCGACCGCCGTCTCCCACTGCCGTTTCTGCTCGGAGGTAAACTCGACCGTCGCTCGCGTCTCGCCAGCTTCCTTTGCTGCTCGATTCTGCTCTTTTTGTTGCGGGGTCAATTGCATCACTCTTCTCCCACTTGGTACGCGGTCACCGGTTCAATCAAATCGTCACCCAGTCGTTTGAAAACACAGCAAAGATCACGCCCGTCGTGGGTCGAACCGAACGCCACCGGGTTTCCAGTCGAACGGCTGACGTCTTCATAGTCCGGGTTGCTAACGACCTCCTCGAACTCTTCGAGTGAGACACCGTGCTCCGCCAAATGATCGACAATCTATGGTGTGCACACAAAGAAGTAATAGGGCATCGCCACCTCGCCACGGCTTCATCATACCGCATATCCTGCAGAGACGATCGCGAGGCAGGGCCATCATCCTCGCGAACGAACGATTGCATTTTGCACGACATTCCAGCAGAAGTGGTTTGGGTCGAGTCAGGAAGTGGTTTGGGGTCAGAGCTTCATTAACCATTAGTGTTGATTCCGCGTCCGGGTTTTGCTAACATGGCGAAATGGCACGACCTCTTCGTATCGAGCGA
>CAWJNN010000071.1:0-28630 GCA_963844115.1 uncultured Planctomycetales bacterium
ATCAAGAAATTCAGGGCGAATCAAATCGTCACTAAAAAGCAAACTTTTCAAATTCCCCTTTCGCTTCCAAAAGGCATCTCTGCCAATTGCGCACTGGGCCTATATTATCTGAATTTTTAAATATCCTTACTCTGGCATCCCGCAGCGAGAATTTTCGACATATTTCCCAAGTTCTATCTGTGCTGGCGTTATCCACAACCACCACTTCAATATTGGTGTATGTCTGCGCAAGGGCTGACTCAATACATTCGCCAATAATGTTCACGGTCGAAAATGGTAATCAAAATACTTACTAAGGGTTGATTCGTCATATTTTACTTATTAAAGTCGAACGTACTTGAATAGGGCCTATCATGGCAAATAATGACAAACTTGCACAAGTTGCCAATACGACCCCGCTCACACCAAAACCAAGATATTGAGTGAAATAATATCCAAAGTGGGATATTCAAAAGCATGGCGAAAACTGCTGAATATATCTGTAAACGAATTTTTCCAATTCCATTCAGAAAAAGTGCAAAAATGTTGTTCCAAGTTGAAATCAATATAAAGAATCCCATACTGACAACAAGTGGCAAAAGATATGACTACATTACCACCTATCCAAACTGCTATGACCGGCTTGGCGGCTAAAATCAAACAACCTACCGCCAAAACAATCCCTCCAAATATCAAAAACTGCTTTCTTAAAACACCCTTTATCCAAACAAAGTCACTTCGATGATATGCATCTGTGTATATTATGACCACAGCGGTGCTGTAATTAGCCCATAAATAATTGAAATTACTGAAAATAACTTAAATAGAACATCGTACGTGCTTAAAATCAGGCCCAAAAAGTTGAGTGATAAGAATTTTATCAGTGGCAAATATGACCAACACGGCAATTGTAGCACAAAGAACTGCAAACCTAGGTTGAGCAATGGTCGTACGTGACTGAAATCTGAACTACAGCCTCGGGAGAAAAATAATATTTTCTTGTAGAACCATCTATGGAACACTTGTTCTGACCATGCTTCCGCCATATGCTATGGCCAAATACAGTAATGACGCATTTGTCGTCATCCGTCAGAACGTATACAAAAAACAAAGTAAGCGCATTGAAGAGGAACCGCCCCAGAATAACAACTGCGGATTTTTGAACAGCATTTAGTACCGAGTTTATCAGACCTAGCCGAGAAATTCACGGTGATAGAAATCCGGTGATCAGACGGATACTCAAGCTTTTCCACCAACAATGGGTATTGAACACCGTTCGCCAAGGTACTGAAAATGCGGCGATGACAATGCATAGCAATACGTAGTCGAACGAGTAAATAGGCAAAAAAAAAAAAAAACCCAAAACCCCAAAACCCCAATTGGTAGAAGGGATAAAAACGTGGATAAGTGGATAATTACGTGGATTGAAATTTCATGCGTATATAAAGATCCGCGATTATAATCGATTAATTACCGATCACATCACAAAAATACTATGGGAGACCTTAAGCCAGAAGTCATTCAAGCCATCAGCGCTCAGATCCACAGAGAGTACGAAGCTGCCCTCTTCTACAGACAAGCCTACCACTGGGCCGAACTTAACTTGTTCCCTGGAACTGCCAAGTTCTTCAAGAAGGAAGCTGATGAGGAAACCAGCCATGCTCACGAGCTCGAGGAGTTGCTCCTTCAGAGAAACGCCGAGTTCGTTCTTGGATCGATCAACACCAACAAGGAGAGAGCTGCTGCTTGGGCCAAACCCCACGATCTCTTCAAAGATGCTTACGCACTCGAGTGCCAATACAGAGATCACATCGAGAGTGTCGCTGGCGTCGCAAGAGCTGCTGGAGACGAACTCTCTGTCATCAAGCTTGTCGCTTTCCTCGAGAAGCAAGTTGACAGTGCCAACGAATTCGAAGAGCTCGAAAAGAAGGCAAGAGCTTACTCCGCAATGGAAGGACTTTACTATATTTTCGACCACGAGCTCGAGCACTGATCAACTATAAATATTTTATTAGATAAGCTATTTCTCAAGTATTTTCTTTTCCTTACTCTCTTTTAATCAAAGGCAATGGGGTTTTGGGGTTTTGGGAGGACCAAGACCAGGTCGGCTTCGCCTGCCAAGGCCGCGACGGCTTCCTGGCGGTTCTGCGTGGCGTAACAGATGTCGTCTTTCGGCGGGGCGACGATGGCTGGGAAGCGCTGCTCGAGTCGAGCGATCACTCGGTTGGCATCGTCAACCGATAGTGTTGTTTGAGTCAAATAAGCGATGTGATTCGGGTCCTTCACTTGCAGATCATCAACGTCTTCGGGGGTTTCGACCAACACAATCGCTTCCGGGGCTTCGCCCATCGTACCGATCACTTCGTCGTGCCCTTCGTGGCCGATTAAGACGATCGTGCGGCCCTCCTTGGCGTATTTAATTGCCTCCAGGTGTACCTTGGTGACCAATGGGCAGGTCGCGTCGATCGCCGTTAACTTCCGTTCGACAGCCTGGCGACGGACTTCGGGGGAGACACCATGCGCAGAAAACAGTAGCGTCTTGCCTTCGGGCACCTGGGCCACGTCGTCCACAAATACTGCGCCCTTCTCACGGAACGTTTCCACAACGTATTGGTTGTGGACGATCTCGTGGTACACGTAGATCGGCGTACCAAACGCCTGGATCGCAAGGTCGAGAGACTCGATTGCCATGTTCACACCGGCGCAAAAGCCTCGCGGTGTGGTAAGCAGTATTTTCATGGATCGATTTGTCGATGTAAAGGACTAGACTGGATCGCGTTCGTTCCCGGACGGCAATGTTTAGGGAGACCTGCGGTCACGCCAAGTGGCTCGGTCGGGAGACCGGCCACAGCGAACTGAACCGGCCACAGCGAACTGAACCGGCCACAGCGAACTGAACCGGCCACAGCGAACTGAACCGGCCACAGCGAAGCGTTCGATTCAATGGCTCAGTACTGACTTTCGCTCAACCCTCCCCGGCCGCTACCTCGTCCGACCCTCCCAAAGGGAGGGTAAAATAAGTGGCATTGGGCTAGCGCCCTTCCGCTCACAAAAACAAATAACACTATCCCTCGCGTACACAGCGGGTTCCTATTGCTGCAGCACCTGCCGATGTTGCGCTACGGCCGGGTGACTCTGGAGCTCATGATAACGGAACAGCCAATAGGCGACCAGATAATCGATGGCGGCCAGGTGCACATCCGTTGACGGTCCGGTCCGCTTGTAGGACGCCTTCGGGTTCGCTTTCCAGCAATAGTCGTCCGGCAGCTGCTGGTCGACCCA
This sequence comes from uncultured Planctomycetales bacterium, assembly GCA_963844115.1. GTDB lineage: Bacteria > Planctomycetota > Planctomycetia > Pirellulales > UBA7805 > CS4-C045. The sequence continues at coordinate 3,262 of CAWJNN010000071.1, forward strand.
TTGGATTTGCTTCGTTTCCGAGTATTTTCCAGTCGGGCGAAAGCGATCGAGACGAAAACGGCGTAATTGTTCGACGCCGTCGGCCAGGCCTCGTTCGATCTGCTTGTTCACTTCCGTGTATTCGCGGCGCCGGACAATCATCTTCATCCGCTCGGGATCGCTCAAAACACCCGCCCACATGAAATTGCAGAGCGCATTGCGCTGATGCCCGATTCTTCGCATGCTCCAATACATCGTCCGACCCAACTCGTACATGAATTGAACATTGAGCGGCTTGCCCATTCGCTGCCGCTGGTCGATATCCAACAACAAACCACTGTAAGCGGCGTTGGTGACATGGTTGCGGTCGTTCATCCCCTTGACCAACGGGTTGTCGCCAACTCGTTGAGGGGGAACGGGAGTCTTGATCGAGTCCTTGTAATACACATGCCGCTTGTCTCGTAACCGATAAAACTGACGACTGATAACCTGCCGGGATTGCGGGTCGGCCTCTGGAAAGAAATGCCCCGTCGCGACGATATGATAGGCGACCTGCCCGTTGAAGGGCACACCCACCGACGCGAAGACCGGTGTCACGTCGCCGTGCGGTGTCCGCTGGCCGTTCACGTCCGTAATGTGATAGTCGTCCCGCAGCAGATGCATTACCATTTGTGCCACATCCGTTCGCACTCGGTGCTGAACGTCCGCCGGCAGGTCGTCGTACGCGAACATCAAGAGACTGGCGTAACCGAACGCTAATTGGTTGTAGGTCCCTTTGGCGGGTCCACCCAGATAGAGATAAGACTGGTCCGCCGAATATCGATGTAGGCCAAATTTTCGCGCTTCGTTCGCTCGAACGGTCGTCCCTTCCGGTACGATGCAACGCGCGAAACAGCCGGGCCGGCCGGTCACGATCGTATAAAAGCGAATCCCGTCCAGCAGTTCGACGATCCGCTGCAACGTTTCCTCGTTGTGGGTGACCGCGTACTTGTAGCACAACCCGGCCAACAAGGCGCCGTTCCACGTGGACGTATCGGAACTGACCAGCGGCTGCGGCAACTCACCGACTTGGCCAGGCAGCCGGACAGAGTTTTGCACCGGACCGTACGGCGTCTGATGATAGCGCCACAGGGCCCATTCGAAATAGTCGGCTTTCTGCGCTAAAGGAACGTCCCGATAGGTACCGCCGTTGGTTTCAATCAGAGACTCCGTGTAACGGCGCAGAGATTCCGCGGTGTAGTCGTTGTCTGCCGGCCGCGCTGCATCGGGTTTTGTCGGTGCGCTGGATTGCTGAGCTGCCGCAACGGCGGCAATCGAAAGGACGATCCATGCCAAAGCGCATCGCAGTAGCGCTGTAGCACGTCTATTTTCGCCCCGCAGAGTCAGCCATCGGAAAGCCCAGGCGAGCACCGACCGAAGGTTGGTCGGCGATTGTGAGTAACAACGAGTCCCGGTGCGCCGGGAGACCGCCCTGGGTAGAAAGACGATATCCACAGAAGCCCTGAAATGGCGTAATAAGAAATAGAAAACGCGTCCAACCAACATTACTCATTTCGCCCTTTCAGGCAACGCTGTGAAGCAATTCCGTAGCTGGATTCGCAAGAATTCAGTGAACTGCCAGTCGTCTGAATTCTTGCGAATCCAGCTACGAACCCTAGAAACGCCTTATCGAAATGCTTCACAGCGTTGCCTTTCGGGGCTTGCGAGATTCTCGCTCTATTACCCATACCCAGGGCGACGGTGTGGCTCGTGAAACTCGCCTTACCGCAGCCCTGGGCTATCGTATTGAACGTTTTCAGCGTTGATCGTGCGGTCTCGACCTTGTTGAGAACTTTGCGTCTTTGCGTCTTTGCGTGCTAACAAGTTCACAACGCCACGTTGCCAAACTGCAAGACGGACCTAGTGCTCTTGATGGAATGGCAACGCTACGCCGGCACTTCGTCACAGCGCGCGACACGGAGCGTGGGCGCCAAGGTTGCACGTGGGATGGGCGGTATATTGTTCTCATCGCGCGCCCAGCAGCATAGTGCTGATAGCATGGCGTGCGGTGGCGACGTCGGTGGCGAGCAGGTAGGGTCGAGTAGAACGTCCAGCAATACGTCCACTCCGCGGGCCGTCACCTCGCGATACCGCGAACCCGCCGCTGCCAGACACTCGACGGCCGCGGCAGTATCTTCCAGGCGACATGGACCTTCGCCCGGTATATATTGCGATTCATTGCGAATGCCGTCGCCCCAGCCACCTTGGGGTTGTTCATGGGCTGCCAGCCAGTTGGCGGCAGCCCGACACGTCCGATCGTCCGCCGAGAGGCCGGCGGCGAGCAGCGCGGCATGAACGATCGCCGTCATCTGAACCGCCCCGTCGATCAGCTGCGACGCGGTTGCCGGACGTTGGTTGTCGGAATGCGGGAAGCGACCATCGGCCGACTGCCTGCAACGTAGCCAGGCGACCGCTTTATCTACTTTCGGTGATCCGACACGGTAGCCTGCGTCGGCGAATCCGCGCAAGACGAGCGCCGTGGTCACTATTTCGCTGTTTGGAGAACGGCCATGCGGTGGATGAACAAGTCGCACATTCCCCCATCCGCCGTCCTTGGCCTGGTGCTGCAGCAGTGCTGTCTTTAATCCTTGCTGGATTTCAGCCGCTTCTTGTAACAGCGCCGGCAGCGACTGGTCCTGCGACGGTGTCTCGGTCAGGTCACTGCATATTTGCAACTCCGGTGGCAATCGATCGGCCTCATCTCCGTCGCTGGACAAGACGGCCGTTAGCGCACGTAGAGTAACCGCCGCCTCTACTGTCGACGAAATCCGGAACCTGATCAAACGCCGCAGTGCGTCGATCATCACCGTGGATCGTATCGTCAGCCCGCTTTGACACAGCGCGATAACCGTCATCGCCGTATCGGTCACCTGCTGCGCGGCATTACTGACCTCCAGCATCTGTTCGCTACCATCAAGAACAGGACCCACAAATCGTTGCGCCAGGCGTTCCCACTTTTTTTTTCGAGCGATTGGTGTTTTTCGAGCGCAGGGTGTCTCTCGAGCGCGGGCTGTCTTGCGAGTGGGCGGTGTTTTTCGAGTGGGCGGCGTCTTGCGAGTCGGCGATGAACCACTCGTGGCAAACACGGACCACATGCTCTCGCTCCAGCTCAACGCACAAGGCAACCCTTCAGCGGATCGTGCCGCACGCACAGCAAACACGAGACGTCGGCGAAGTTGTTTGAGCTGCACTTCACGCAGGCCGCCTAACCATCGCCGCAGGAAAGTCACATGGACGAAGCGACTTGTCTTGGTAGCACGCTCGCGGCAAGTGGCCAACCAACGGGCCATCCATCTGGCCGGCCTGGCCTGCCACGGACAACTCCAAGCGTGCGGCTGTGCTTTGAAAAGTTCGCGGACCAGCCCCGTTTCGACACGCGGTGCCGTTGAACGCCGCCGCATCAACAACCGCATCGCCGCAGGCACGACGTGACCATTCGATTCTGTGGACGCGGTCCGGAAAAGCGAACAGACGGTAAATGGTATCTGGCCAAACAGGGCCAGTATCAGTCGGGTCGGCGAGTCCACCGCGTCGGCGCCGCCCTGCTGCCAGATGAATCGGCGAGCAGCCTGCAGCGCGGGGTGATGACCGGCGAGCCCCGCAATCTTTAACGCCAGATATGCGATGACCGTCGTGTTCAGGTCGGGCGATCCGCCGAACACGCGTGACCAGGCTCCATCGGACGTCTGAGTGTGGACCAGGGTATTGGCTGCCTTTTGTAGATGATCGTGTCTTAATTGATCACACCACGCTGCCAACAGAATCAATTGACTCACCGGCGCGGGGTCCGCTCCGCGCGGGCAGCGAAACATTCCGTTCGGCTGCTGTGACTCGGCAAGTTCCAGCCGCGCGGTCACGATCGCCTGCCGCAGCGGGGAACTCAGTTCGTAATCGGATGCACACCTCAGACGACCGGTGTCCAGGAACGCCAGTGGGGCGTCGGGTACGTCGACCAGCCGGAAAGATGGTACATCCAGATCGCTGTCGTCGGGGGCGAAAACGCGAATACGATCAGCCGTTGCGGTGCCCGCAGTCTTCCTTGACATTCGTAATGCAACCTGCTTTGGACGACTGTTTCTTGGGACAGGTAGTTGCGCCGATTGCGGCACGGGTCCGCCGGGACTGCAATTCTCCCGGCGACTCCGGCTCGCGACGACCAGCCGTCTCCGGCCGCCCCATCCCGAATTCCCGTTGGCGCTTACTGCCAGCGGCGAGGAAACAGTCAGATGCCAGAACGCCCAGCCGGCGCATCGTCCGCGGCCCGACGCTACAATGGCAGAGCTTAAGTGATAGGGAAGAAGACAAGCAATACCAGGACGTGATGCGCGCAGTGCTGGGGTGCTGATGCCACTTGGCATCGATCAACCACGAACAATTCGCTACCGTACGCCACCTATTTCCATTCTCAAATCGCGGCCCGCTGCCATGCTAGCAATTCGCAACGCTGCCCTTCTGGCGGTTCTGCTGATCTGTGGAACCTCGGTCGACGGCGCTGACGATTTCGATGTCGTCGTCGTCTGTGCCGACGGTTATCGCGAAGCCCTTCAGCCGTGGCTCATTCATAGAACGGCCCAGGGCCACCGATTGAAAGTCATTTCCAGTGACGTGTCCATCGCCCGGATACGACCGGTCATTGGCAAGATAGCCGCGACGGGGGCCTTAAAGTCGGTGGTCCTGGTGGGTGATTGCCGACCCGAGCCCGGCCGCGGCGCGATGACGGCCGTTCCGACCGCGTACGTCGCGTCACGAGCGATCACTCGATACGGGGGCGAAAAGCAGATTGCCACCGACAATGCCTACGCCGATCTGGACGGCGATCATGTTCCCGACATCAGCGTGGGTCGCTTGAGCGCCGATTCGCCACAGCAACTGACGCAAATCATTCGCAAGATCATCGCCTACGAGTCGAACGACGACTTTGGCGACTGGCGTCGGCAAATCAACCTGGTGGCCGGAGTCGGGGGTTTCGGTGGACTGATCGACGGTTTGATCGAGAACACGACGAAGGCATTTTTGGCGGGACGGATCCCTCCTGCCTATCACACCACCATGACACAGGCCAGTTGGACCAGCCCCTATTGTCCCGACCCGCGCGAGTTTTCGGAAACGACGTTAGACCGCATCAATGAAGGATGCCTGTTCTGGATCTACATGGGCCACGGCAATCCTCGCAGTTTGGACATGTTCACTCTGCCCGACCGTCGGTTTCCGATTCTGACTGCCGCTCAGGTACCAACCATCGCCTGCTCGGCGGGTGCGCCGATCGCCGTTTTCTTCAGCTGCTATGCCGGCGCCTTCGACGCACCCGAAGACTGTCTGGCCGAAGAAATGCTACAGCATCCGCGCGGTCCGGTGGCCGCCATTGCCGGTTCGCGCGTGACTCTGCCCTATGCGATGGCGGTCATGAGTTCGGGTTTGATGAAAGAGTGCTTTCAAAAAAGAGATCCAACGTTGGGGAATCTAACGTTGGGAGACATCTTATTGAATGCCAAGCGAAGTATGGCCGAGGATCAGTCGACCGACCGCGGCCGCAAGGCGCTCGACAACATGGGTCGGCTCTTCACCACGTCGTCCGAAGAACTGGGCGCTCAGCGACAGGACCATCAACATCTATTCAACCTGATCGGCGATCCGTTGCTGCGAGTCAAGTCTCCGCGTCGGATAACGGTTCGGGTCCAGGCCTCGACCTCGCCCGGCGAGGACCTGCAGGTAAACTTTCAATCGCCGGTGGCGGGCCCAGCAACCGTCGAATTGGTAGTGCGCCGGGACCGACTGACCTTTCAGCCGCCCCAACGTGGCAACTACGATTCAGGCGATCAATTTCTGTCGAGTTTTGACGACATCTATCGTCAAGCGAACGATCCGCGACTGGCCGACAAACGGCTTACGGTCACGACCGGCGAGACCGCAGTTCAATTGCCCATTCCGACAAACGCATCCGGCAACTGCCATGTTCGCGTTTTTGTGCATGGCAAAAAGGAACACGCCATGGGTTCGGCGAACGTGATCGTGGAAAAGGCTGCATCGGACGAGCGAACGGAAGACAAGGCGACGGCGAAGAATTAAACAGCCCCCTCCCCTAACGCATCCGCCCCTAAGCGATAGGAAGCGCCGGCTACTGCCCGCTACTGACGTCGTCGTAGGGAGTCAGCGGGTCGTCGGGCATTCTGAGGTCGACTTTTCGCACGTTGGCAGTCGAGCGCAACTTGTTCGAGTCCAATTGCCCGGAGATGGATCGCGTGACCATCACGTCAAAGATGTTCTCGGCCATCTTGCCTGATTTACAGGACTCGCTGACCGAAGTCAAGAAATGGTCGACCATCGACGCATCGATGGATAACGGCGGTTGTACCCGCAGGACCAGCGGATTCGAGCGAGCGACCTGGCTATAGATGCCGTACTTCTCGAACAGGTTCTGCATCTGGAAAATGGCCGGCAGGGCCAGCACCATATCGTCCATATCTTCTGACAGGTATTCGAGGATTCCGGTCGTATCGAGTCGCTTGATGATCGACACCACGGAATCGGTTAGCGGCTCCAATTCCAAACCAATCATCAAACCCTGCCCACGTACTTCGCGGATGTAACCGGTCGTTTCTTTTTGAATTTCTCGCAGGCCGTCCATCAATTGCTTGCCACGCACGACGGCGTTATCCATCAAGTCGGAATCGGACAATGTTTGCAAGGTGGCTAGTGCGGCCGCGCAAGCAAGACTGCCGCCGCCAAAGGTGGTGGTATGCAGCATGAATTTGTCCAACGTCCCGTACGCACGACGCCACAGGTCACGCCGAGCCAGCGTTGCGCCGATCGGCATCAGGCCGCCGCCCAGGCTTTTAGCCAAAGTCATCACATCGGGTTCCACACCTTCGCGCTGACAGGCGAACATCGTGCCCGTGCGGCCCATTCCCGTCTGGACCTCATCGACGATAAACAGCGTGCCCGTATCGCGGCACAACGATTGCGCTTTTGACAAATAGCCGGCGGGCGGCACGATCATGCCACCTTCGCCCTGCAGCGGTTCAACGACAAACGCGGCGAAATCTCGTGTGGTCAACCGCCGCTCCAACGCGTGCAGATCACCAAACGGCACTTGTCGACAGTTCGGCAGCAAGGGCCGAAACGGTTTCTGATATTCCGGATTCCCCGTAACGGACAGGGCACCTAAGGATTTGCCATGAAAGGATCCGTCGCAGGACAAGAACCCTTCTCGATCGGTCGTGCGTCGCGCCAGCTTCAACGCCGCTTCGACGGACTCCGTGCCGCTGTTGCACAAGAAGACCATTTCCAGGCCCTGCGGTGCGTGCGCGACCAACTGTTCGGCCAGGGCGGCGGCATAGGGATTAATGGCAGATTGAGCGAACCCTGGAGCGGACTCTTTGAGCGCTCGATTGATGGCGGACGTGACGCGCGGATGGTTGTGGCCCAGGTTCAACGAACCGAATCCCGCAACGAAATCGAGATACTTCCGTCCGTCGGAATCCCACAGATAACATCCTTCGCCCCGTACGAAAACCTTCGCCAATCCCGCTTGACCCGCCATATCGACAAAGACGGGATTCACATAACGGCGATACAAAACGCTCGCTTTCTTGGCCAATTCAGCAAGCGGAGGCACGACAACCGGCACGGCTTTTTGCGACCCCGCAGGCGATGCACTGGCCTGATGATCGGTCGGTTGCCCATTCGAACTCGCGGACTCGCCCATACGCTGAAATCTGTGCAGCGCGCAGGCGCTGGGTCGACACGACCTTCAGGAAGTTGGCCCACATCGATTCCTCGACGGGCTGACCGAACGACAATAGCCGCTCGAAAACAAAGCCGTTCGCGACCGCGATCTCACCAATTTCGGAAACTTTGTCCGGATTCAACTCGCGACCCAACGAGAAACACTCGCTGCGGGACTCCATCGCAAGATTCATTGTTTCGGCTAGACAGCTGGGCACCATCCCGAGGTGCATCTGCAAGAGTATGGAATCACGACCCAGCGCCAGGGGCACTTCGGTTAAACCGCCCGATATGATCAGTACATCGTCGCGCTGAGCGGACCGTCCATAGACATCCGCGGGCACGCCAATGTCGACCACAATGCTGCCGGGCTGCAGTGCGAATTGATCGATACAGCCACCGGTCGACGTCGCGGAAAGGACGATTTTGGCATGGGCAAGCGCAGCCGAGATATCCGTAAAGAACCGTGCACCTAGCTTGTCCGCCGTCTGGCGTATTCGCTCGGAATCACGCCGAGCAACCAACAGAAGCTCGCCAACGTCGGAGGCAAGAATTTTCGCCGCCGCCGTGGCAATGCTGCCCGGGATGCCGACCACCGCAACGCACTCGCCAGACAAATCGATGCCCGTCTCCTGGCAGACGTGGCGTAGATTCTGCAACGCCGCATAGACGGTCAAACTGTTCCCAGTCGTTACCGGAATCGGACTGTTCTTGGCAACGAGGGTTCCGTGGCCACCGACAACGCCGGTCATCGATCCCAGGCCGACTATCCCAGCTCCCCATTCGGCGGCCATCCGAACCGCTTCGTCGATATACCCCAGAGCTTCATGGGGGTTTTCCAGAATCTGATAGGCGTCCAGCGGAATTTCGTACAAACGGCCTTCGGTCGTCTTGCCGCGTGCCGACCGCAGTGTCCCGATGTCGTCCAGAATGGTTACTCGATCCGCCATCTGTTTTCCGGCGGCGGAACCGAGAGCGAGCGTGTTTTGAACCTGCCGACACAGTTCCATGACGTTGCCCTGACTTAGCAAGGCCCGCATATCGGATTGGCTTTCCAATTCGATAAAAGCCCGCATGTCTCGGGAAAGCGGATGAACAACAAAGGCAAACTTCGTCATCGGTATCCTGGCTTGCGGCCAATCCCGCTTCGTGCCGGCAGAAAACGGCTTGTATCCTGTGTTTCGGACGCGCCAGCAAATCATCGCGAATGCGAGCCCTGACAGCTAGGCCAAGAGTTTGGCTTTAGCTGCCGCCAACCACAAGACCTGCAGTGGCTGGCCTTTACGGCCGCCACGGTAAGTCATTCGCTCACGATCCATTCACTGCCATTTATGGTTTCGCGATCCCTAAGCATAACCCCAAGATTATAAGACAACAACTGAGCACCCAATTGGGCCGCTCGGAGGCTTTCCCGTTTTAACTTCCAGGCACGGCGTTATAATCACCAGTTTGACGTGCCCACCAAAGCCCGCCCTTTGAACGACGAATAGCTGCTGATTTGGCGTGCCGGGAATGGCTTCCGGCGAGTACGACTTAACGCCAGGCTCTCGCCAGCAGTTCCGGGGACTCCATCAGCACCAGCGGCTCGTTCTTTTTCACACGTTCTTTCTTTTTTTGCACGTCCTTTTTTTACACAGCCGAATAGTCGTGACCGCGCGATTTGCCTGGCAAACTTCGGCACTTCCGTTCTATGAGCACTGACTTCTATCAGCGTAATTACCTGTGGGTGCTGCTCATCTTCGCGCTGGGTTTTCCCGTCGCGATCAACGGCAGCATCCAGGCGCAGAAAACAAATAACAACAACGTCAAGCAGTGGTTGCCCGACAGTCCGACCACGGACCGCTACGACTCGTTTCTCCGGCATTTCGGATCGGATGAATTCGCCATCGTCAGTTGGGAGGGTTGCACGCTGGACGACCCGCGTGTCGAACAATACGCGAAGTTGTTGGAACAGCGCGATCATCTGTTTGCCGAGATCCAGACCGGACCACGGATGCAAAAACGCCTGGAGAGTAGCCCCTTTAATCTGTCGGCCGAGGAGGCCAAGACACGCCTGGCAGGGACGTCCATCAGTCGTGACGGCGAAACCACCAGCGTGATTGTCAAACTGACGGAGGAGGGTGACGCAAACCGTCGCAAGACGGTGGATGTTTTGCGACAGATCGCGACGAACGACTTGAAGCTTGAAGAATCTCAGATCCACATGGCGGGCGACGCGGTCACCAACGCCGAGGTGGACATCGCCAGCCAGGACGCGATTCAATCGCTGGTCTTGTTTTCCATTATCATTGCACTCGCGTGCTCTTATCTGAGCCTCCGCAGCCTGGGTCTAGTAATCGCCCTGTTTCTCTCGGCCTTCTACAGTTCCTTTTTTCCCGAATCGCTGCTGTACTATTCCGGCGGCAACATGAACCTGATTCTGGTCGTCATGCCAGTTCTGGTCTACGTGCTGTCGCTTTCGGCCGGTGTCCACCTGGTGAACTACTATCACGACGCGTTGCGCGAAGCGCCTGAATCGGAAGCGCCGCTGATCGCGATCAAGCATGGGTGGCTGCCGTGTGCCATGGCGGCCGGTACGACGGCCATCGGACTTGGTTCACTCTGTGTCAGCCCGATCCGTCCCGTCAAGGATTTTGGTTTCTATTCGGCGTTTGGAATCGCCGGAAGTCTGGCTTTCATCTTTCTGCTGTTGCCCAGCTTACTGATCTTGTTGCAGAAGCTGCCGTTAGGCGCCCGCAAGTATCTACTGCCGACCGCGACCAATCAGCAGACCACGGCGGCGCCACCGATGTTTGAAAAGGAGATGGCAGCGTTTGGCGGGTATGTGGTCGATCACAAGGTCGCCATGTCGGGGGCCTGTCTGGCAATCCTGGTTGTGCTTGGCTGGGCGCTTGTTTCATTAAGACCTCCGTCCGGCCGGCTCGGTTCTTTGACCACGACAGCCGCATGCTCAAGGATTATCGATGGCTTACGGCTCCCGAACGATTTGGATCGCAGGTACCGATTGAGCTGGTGGTCCGATTCGACAACCAGAAAGAACCGCTGAACACGCTTCAGCAGTTGGAACTGGTCAGCGACATGCATAAAGACCTGTTAAAGAACCGCAGTGACCTGGTGGACAGCGCGGTTTCGGCGGCGACTTTCGCCCCAGACCTGTCAGAGGCTAAAAGTCGAAACAGACGTTTTGCCACCAACAAGCGGCTCGCCGCAAGCCGCCCCGCCTACCACGACATGCATTTTTACAGCTACAAATTGCCGGAAGGGCAGCCGGACAAGATCGACTGGGAAACCGCACAACCTGCTGTCGAGTACTGGCGTATTAACGCGCGCATCAAACGAACGGAAGAAGAGTACGACGTTATCACGGAAAAAATCGTCGAATACGTCAACGATCTTTTGGCCGCCCGCCGGGAAAGCCGGGAAAAAGAACGTTCGCAGCTGATCAGTGACTTCGATCACCAAGTCGCCGAAGCGAAGAAAACACTGGCGAAATTCGAAGAAGAGCATGCCGGCGACGAGGAAAAGCTGGGCCTGGCGCGAACAAAATTCAACAACTCGATGGACTTCTACGCGAAGAATCACGAGGCGCAGCTCGTCAGCCTGAAAGACGATACCGCCAGTGTCGAAATGAGCTACACCGGCATGGTCCCCCTTTTTCACGAAGCGCAGAATCAATTGCTGAACGGGCTGTTCAACAGTTTCATGGTCGCTTTCGTCCTGATCGCGGTCGTGATGATCTGCTGGTTCCGAAGCGTGCTAGCCGGTTTGATAACCATGTTACCTAACGTGTTCCCCGCGGCCGTCATCTTCGGCTACATGGGGTGGCGCGGGTTGATTGTCGACATCGGATCCATGATGACGGCCAGTGTCGCGATGGGCATTGCCGTCGACGACACCGTGCATTTCCTGACGTGGTTCCGCCGCGGCCAGCTGGACGGGCTATCGCGACGTGATGCCCTGGTCGAAGCCTTCCAACGTTGTGCGCGTGCCATGACCCAGACGACCATGATCGCCGGCTTCGGATTGCTGGTCTTTTCACTGAGCAACTTCCAGCCGGTTGCCCAGTTCGGACTGCTAATGTTCGTGTTGCTGGCCGCGGCATTGATCGGCGACCTGGTGTTTCTGCCCGCACTGTTGGCGACCAGTGCCGGAAAGTTGTTCGAGCCGAAAACGTGCGCCGGCGCCCCGGAACTGGCGACCAGGCAACCCGTCGCCTAAACGTGTTCTAAGCGACGTCGTGTGCAGTTCCGTCGCTGATGCTCGATACACGGATGCTCGATACACGAATGCTCGATACACGGATCCATGATACGCTGTGCGTGAAACTCGCCCGTAGTCTGACCGCTTGCGACGCGAATATAATAGACGCGTCGATTCTGCTGGAGTAACGAGCTGCCTTCTTTCCGTGAACGGCCAACATCTTGGAACGCGAACAGAGTATCTGGATCATTGTGCCGGCCTACAACGAGTGCACGCGCTGGCGGTTCCGCTGCAGGCACTCTGTGAACAATACCAGCACGTCGTCGTCGTGAACGATGGATCGACGGACGAAACTGCCGCCGTGGCGAGCCGCTTTCCCGTCTATCTGCTGAACCACCTGTTTAATCTCGGTCAGGGCGCAGCGTTGCGGACGGGAATGGACTTCGCGCTGCAGCAAGGCAGCCAGACGCTGGTCACCTTCGACGCCGACGGTCAGCATAGCGAAGAAGATGTCGCCGCGGTTGTGCGCCCCGTCCAGCAGGGCGAAGTCGATGTGGCGTTGGGTTCGCGGTTTTTGGGATCGGCCGAAGGCATTCCAACCAGTCGGCGCATCCTGTTGAAGCTGGCCGTTGCGTTTACTCGTATCTTTTCGCGACTGCGCGTTACCGACACGCATAATGGTCTGAGGGCATTTTCCCGAACGGCCGCGACGCGGATCCGGATTACCGAGGACGGGATGGCCCATGCCTCCGAAATCCTGGATGAAGTTCAGCGACAAAAGCTACGATATTGTGAAGTACCGGTTCGCGTGCATTATTCGCTGGAATCGATAGGAAAAGGACAAAGTAACTGGCAAGCGGTAAAAATCGGCTGCCAATTTCTCTTCGGGAGACTCTTGCGATGAATTTGTTTCAGTGGATCGCACTGACGATCATTTTGATTGTGCTGGCCTACGAGCTCTACGTCGCCCTGACCCGTCCCGTCGCCCGCGGTTTTTGGGTCGCCCGCGTCGTGACCTTGATCGCAACCGGGTTCGCCATCTATCGACCCGACGTGATAACAAGACTGGCCTCGACGATCGGTATCCAGCGCGGCGCCGATCTGGTGCTCTACTTGACCGTGCTCACCTTCTTCGCGACATCCATCTTTCTTTACGCACGGTGCGTCCGCTTGCAACGACAGATCACACTGATCGTCCGCCACCTGGCACTCGAAGAAGCGGAGGGGAGTGGAAGAATGGAAGGATGGAGGAATGGAATAGTGGAATAGTGGAATAATTGCAGGTCTAGCTGATTCTCATTATTCCATCATTCCATCATTCCATCATTCCATCATTCCAACATTCCAACATTCCATCATTCCATCATTCCATCATTCCATCATTCCAACATTCCAGTCTTCCAATCTTCCAATCTTCCAATCTTCTCCATCACGCCAGTACATCGTGGACCACGTTTCCGTGGACGTCGGTCAGGCGGCGGCCGAGACCGTTGTGGTAGTACGTCACCTGTTTGTGGTCGAGACCCAAAAGGTGCAGCACGGTTGCGTAGAAGTCCCAGACGGTCGTCGGGTTCACCTCCGCTCGGCGGCCGAATTCGTCCGTCGCACCGTAGCTCATCCCGCCCTTCACCCCCGCGCCCATCATCCAGCAGGTGTATCCGTCGGGATTGTGATCGCGGCCGTTCGTGCCGGCCTGATGAGTCGGCATGCGGCCGAATTCGGTTGTCCAGAGGACCAGGGTATCGTCCAGCATCCCCCGCTGCTTCAAATCCGTCAGCAAGGCAGCCGTGGGCTGATCGAAGATCGGACCATGGCGTTCGTAATCCAGTTTCAAGGTCTTATGAGCGTCCCAGTTCAGCAGACCATCCACGGCTGACGCTCGTGACGCGCAATAAAGATTGACATAACGCACGCCACGTTCGAGCAGCCGACGAGCCAACAAGCAATTGCGACCGTAGGCGGCTTTGAGTTGGTTGGGGTCATCCGTCGCGTACAACTTTTGCGTTGATTCCGGCTCGCTCGACAAGTCCGCTACCTCCGGTGCAGACAATTGCATCCGCGCCGCCAGCTCGTAGGCCGCGATTCGCGCCTGCAGTTCCGAATTCTCCGGATGAGCGGCGGAGTGACGTCGATTCAGCTTGTCCAACAACTGACGAGTCGCCTGTTCTTGTTGCAGGCTGACGCCAGCGGGTCGACGAATATTACGAATCGGTTTCTGCGCACTGATTTCAATCGCCTGATGCATGGCCGGAAGAAAACCGTTGCTCCAGTTCGCCTTGCCGTTCGGCGGTTCGCCACGGATGTCAGGAATCGCGACGTAGGTCGGCAGGTTGTCGTTCGCGCTGCCCAGGGCATAGCTCAGCCAAGCGCAGGCGCTGGGAAAGCCTTCGCTCACGTGACCAGTGTTCATAAAGATACAACCCGGCCCGTGCGTATTGGATTTCGAATGCATCGCATGAAAGAAGGCGATGTCGTCGACATGCTTGGCCATGTAGGGGAACAGGCTGGTAATTCGTTTTCCGCTGCTGCCGCAGGGCACGAACGGCCAGGGGCTGCGCATCAAGTTGCCGTTTTTGCCTTGAAAGCTGACCAGGTTCTCTTCGCCCGGCAGCGGCTTTCCATGGTATTTTTCCAGTCCCGGCTTGTGTTCCCACAGGTCCATGTGCGAAGCGGCACCGGGACAGAATATTTGCAATACCCGCTTGGCCTTGGGTTGGAAATGCGGCTGGCCGTCCGCCGGTCGACCAGGTGCCGTCGCCGCGTCAAGATCGTCACCAATCAATTGCGCCAAGCCAATCCCCGCCAGGCCGGTGTAGACGTTCCCCAGAAACTCGCGGCGGGCGAGTGAGCGTTGAAGGAGCGTCGAAGTGTTGTTGTGTTGCGTTGTCACGTCGATCCGTTGTTCGTTTAACCCGTTGCCGAAGGCGAGGTCACCGGCACTCAAAGACTGCCTCGCCTACGGCAACGGGTTAAACGATGTTAAGCATGCAGCAAACATTGTCCCATAGTCCCACCGTCCACCGTCCACCGTCCACAGTCCACCGTCCACCGTCCACAGTCCACAGTCCACAGTCCACAGTCCATCGTCCACAGTCCATCGTCCATAGTCCATAGTCCATTTGCCCCGAAATCTAATCCAAATAAATCAACTCATTCGTATTCAATAGCGCCCGGCAAAACGTCGGCAGCCCATGTTCCTGTATCACTCGAACCGCCGTAGCGACTTCGTCGTCGTCCGGCTCTCGCGAGAATGCAACCACGAACCCTCGACGCACCTGCGCAACTGGTCATCCGCTCCGGCCTCTCGGCGTAGACGTTCGGCCAGATTCTTCGCCATATCCCAGGTAAAACTGTGATTGAAAAGAGTTAGCGCCTGCAGCGGCGTCGTCGTACTGGTACGGCGCGGAGCGGAAAAGGCGCAGTCGGGGCCGTCAAAGTCGGACATAAGGTCGACGTGCATCGCCCTGGCGTTATGGTGATACACACTACGTCGATAGGTCTCGGGGCCGTACCTGTCCAACGGTTCGTACGTGGCCACGTTATCCTGCATGTACTTATAGAGCTGAAAACCGGGGCCGCCCATCCGCGTATCCAGCTTGCCGGCAACCTGTAAAATCGTGTCGCGAATTTCGTCGCTGGTCAGGCGCCGCGGTGGAAAACGCCACATCAGCCGCGAACCGGCATCGATCTTCATTGCGTCCGCACGTGATTCGCTTGACTGGCGGTAGGTCTGCGACAACATGATTATGCGATGCAAAGGCTTTAGCCGCCAACCATGTTGGTGCAATTGACCGGCCAGCCAATCCAACAACTCTGGGTGCGATGGCCGGTCCCCCATGAATCCAAAGTCGCTGGGCGTGGCAACAATGCCGGTGCCAAAATGATAGTGCCATAAGCGGTTGACCAGCACGCGCACGGTCACCGGATTGTCGTCAGCGACGATCCATTTGGCCAGCGCCAGTCGCCGCTGCGCTTCCGGCGTCGTCGCGGCCAGTGAAAAGCCCGGCGCATGCCGACTTAACGCGCTCAGGCTGGCAGGCACGACCTGATCGCCCTCGCGCTGCGGGCTGCCACCGAGAAAAACGCGTGTCTTGGGCGGCGCCTCTTTGAAATCGCCGAGCCACCAAGTCGGCAGCGGGGGCAGTGTTTCGCTGGCGCGTTTTGCCGCTTTGTGTTGGCGCTGCAGGTCCGCCAGCTGTTGCTGCTCGTCGCCGGTGATTTCTCCGCGATAAAATCTCACCTTACGATGGCTGGCATTGATCGGCCGGCGGTCGTACGAGTTGGCCACTTCCTTCCATTGCTCGCCGTCGCTGGAAACTTCAATCGTGTATTCGCACGGAACGATCGCGTTCGGAAGTTGTTGAGTCAAACCGGTCCGATCGCTGGAAAACACCACGCGATCAATCGTTTCGCTGTTCGCCAGGGTAATCGTCAGCCGGGGCCCTGCGGCTCTCCAGCGGTCGGCATACTTGCCATCGATGGTGAGCTGAGCGCCATAGGCGCCCTCGACATCCTGCGCGACATGCGCCGCACCTTCCGCCTGGCTGCCGTGGATCGCGAGGGCAACGTTGCGCGACCTGTTTCCCGTCGTCCAGATTTCAAATTCGTCAATATAATAGAAGGTATTGGACAGAGGATTTTCGTCCGTACTTTCGACGTTCAAGCGAACGAATCGCGCCGCAACCGGCGCGAACCGCTCTTCGTTGCCCTCCCGGCTCGGTTTCGGCCGCGTCCACTTCTCTTCGTATTCTGCCGCGCGTGCCACGCCACGATCGATCGTGCGTTTTCTCAACTGTTCGATCTCGCTGTAAATGCCGGCCGCCTTGTCCTCGAGTGCCTTGCGCTGGGCGGCATATTGCTCGCGCTGTTCCGTCGTTCCCACGCGACGGCTGCCGTGATGGACACCGGCAAACGTCGCATACAGGCTGTAGTAGTCGCGTTGCGATATTGGATCGAACTTGTGATCGTGGCAGCGGGCACAGCCTGCCGTCAAACCAAGAAATGCTTCGCTCGTGCTGCGGATGATCTCGTCCAGCTCGTTGGCACGAATTTGCTTCTGGGCCGCTGCGTCTTGATTACCAACGTCATCGTAGGGCCCACAAACCAGGAACGCCGTCCCGACATCCACCGCGGGATCTCCTTGACCCAACACGTCGCCTGCGAGGTGCTCGGTGATCAAGCGATCGAAAGGCGCGTCACCGTTCAGCGACCGAATAATGTAGTCGCGAAACGGCCAGATATTGCGGATGATTTCATTCCGTTCGAAGCCTCGGCTTTCGCCGAAACGCACGATGTCCAACCAGTGCCTACCCCAGTGTTCGCCGTAGTGCGGCGAACTCAATAGTCGATCGATCAGGGCGGCATAAGCTTTTTCTCCAACTGCATTGTCCTGGCCCGTTTCTAGACGACACCGCGCAAGAAAGTCCCGAACTTCCTCCGACGACGGCGGCAGCCCGGTCAGATCGTAGGTCGCTCGGCGAATCAACGTGCGGGGATCGGCAAACGCCGAGGGCGTCAGCTTGTTGGCCTGCAGTGCTGCGAATACGAAACGATCGATGGGGTTGTTGTTCCATGCCGCAGGGAGCCCCTCAGCCGTCGGCGGTTTAATCTCCCTTAACGGCTGCAGTGACCACCAGTCGTAACCCGCTCGATTGTCCGTCGAGACGGAGAACGGATCGAGCGGTTCCTGCGGAAAAAATGCGCCATCCGCAATCCATTTCTTCAAGACCGCGACCTGGTCATCTTGCAGCGGCTTCTTCGGCGGCATCTCGTGTGTCGAGACATATTCATACAGCAAACTTGCTTCAGGGCTGCCAGGTTCGATCGCCGCACCGGTCTCGCCACCCTTCCGGGCAGTTTCTCGCGTGCGCAGGTCGAGTCCCCCTTTACGCTCCTTGCCATGACACTCCAAGCAATGACCGACTAGCAGCGGCTGGACGTTCGTTTCAAAAAACCGGCGGGCGTCGAGAGTCTCGTCGAGCGCATGCCGGCCAATGCACAAAACCGATCACCAACGCGGCGGCGAGAGTACGAAAAGCGGTCAACATAATTCTGCGGCGGGAGGCTTAGGGGAATCCCCTAGGGCGAACACCAACAACGATCGTTTTCCGACGCTCGCCCGCGGGCGTGAAAGGCTTAGTTTAACCGAATCGGAACGTTACGGCGACCAAGACGCTGACTGCAATCCATTGCGTCCGTCGGCCTGACACCCCGCACAATCGCCATTTTCTGACCAGGGCGTCTCGTCCTGCCGATCGAATCCGTCGCCAATCCCGAACCAAACCGCATTTGGAAGGACCGTAACCTACGTTTTAGTAATAGATTCTGCGCACCGCGCTGCGCGCGCACGGTGCGCAGGTCTGGAGGGTCAAGGTGTTTACGACCTACGAAAGGTTCACCACGGACGAAGTAGCAGATGTCAATCCGACAATGGCTTAACCAGTTCAGAGCGGTCACGCACGACGCGCTACAAGGCCCAGGCGGACAGCGTGCGCGCATATCGACCCTGGATATCGGCCAGCTGGAAGATCGGATTATGTTCAGCGCCGCGCCGATGGACGTCATGCCCGCCGAGGGCGATCTCGATCCGCTCGCCAGTGCGGAAAGTCTGGTCTTGCCGGCGGATAGTTCATCGATCTTCGGGAACCCTGCCGTCGCGTCGAACGAAATAAATACGACGCAAGACAACACACCACAGGGTGCGGCTCGCGAAGTGATCTTTGTCGATACGTCTGTGGACAACTACCAGCAACTGGTCGACGAACTGCTGCATAACGCCGATCCGAACCGCGAGTTCGAAGTCTATTTGCTGGACGGAAGTCGCGACGGGATTGAGCAGATCAGCGAGGAGCTGGCCGGTTACTCGGATCTGGATGCGATCCACCTGGTGTCGCATGGCAGCCATGGTGAAGTCAAACTGGGGAACGCGTGGCTGAATATCGACAAGCTCGATTCTTACGCTGGTCAGATCGCCACCTGGAATGCTTCGCTGCGCAACGGCGCGGATTTGTTGATCTATGGCTGCAATCTTGCGTCGAACGAAGATGGCCGAGGCGCTCACGGAAGCACTCAGCGAACTGTGCGACTGCGACGTTGCGGCGAGCGTCGACGATACAGGACATGCTGGGTTGGGTGGCGATTGGGACTTGGAATATGCGACGGGCGGCATCGAGACCAACGTCGCAATCAGTATCGCCGCTCAACAGAACTGGGCCGGACTGTTGGCGGTCGATACCCTGCGCGACGAATTCAACAGCGCGAATTACGGCAATAATGATGGCAGTGTTGCCTGGGCGAACGATTGGCAAGAGATTCTCGAATCGAACGGACCCGGTAGTGGATTAGTTACCGTTGGCACGGAATTGGGCGAGCAGGGGCTGGTTATCCGCAGTTGGGACCTCGGGGCCTGGCGTCAAGCGGACCTGTCCGGGGCATCTTCCGCGTTTTTGAGCTTCGACTACGCCCGGATCAGCCTGGAAGACGTCAGCGAGTACATCGCGATTGAAGTATCCGGAAACGGCGGCGGTGCCTGGACAGAACTCGACCGTTTCCAGGGGCCCGCTGACGACACGGCGCTGCGCTATGTCAGCTATGACATTACGCCCTACATCGCCAGCAATACGCAGATTCGTTTCGTGTCTTCCACGTTTAACGAAGGAAACGACAAGTTTATCGTCGACAACGTCGAAATCATGTACAGCTCGGCCCCGGCCTTGATCGTGAACACCACGTTGGACAACGTGGACGGCGATACCAGCTCGATTTCCTCCTTGCTTGGCAACAATCCCGATGGACTCATCACGCTGCGCGAAGCGATTGAGGCAACCAATGGGACAGCCGGACTCGACCTGATCCGTTTCAATATTCCTGGCGGATCGCACACCATCTCGCTGGGCAGTGTACTCCCGACAATCGGCAGCCCCGTGATCATCGACGGCTGGAGCGAGCCGGACTTCGCCGGTACCCCGGTGATTGAACTGAATGGCAGCGGCGCGGGCGGAAGCACTAACGGCCTGGAAATCACCAGCGGCGGCACCACCGTCCGCGGTCTCGTGATCAATCGCTTCGGCGGCGATGGGATCCGGATTACCGGCGCGGGTGGCAACATTCTTGTGGGAAACTACCTGGGAACCGACGTCACCGGCACTCTGGACCGCGGCAATGGACTGGATGGCGTCCGCATCGACAACTCGGCCAATAACACCATCGGCGGGTTGACGGCGGTCGAGCGGAATGTCGTCTCGGGAAACAGCATCCATGGAGTTCGCATTATTGGTGAAGCTGCCGACAACAACATCCTTCAGGGCAATTTTATCGGACTGAATGCCACAGGCACGGCAGCGATCGGCAATGCGATCAACGGTGTCATGATCTACAATGGCGGCGATAACAACCTTATCGGCGGCACGGCGCCGGGGGCGCGCAACGTCATCTCCGGCAACCTGGATACGGGCGTGGAAATCCAGGACTCTTCCACTACCGGTAACCGCGTCGAGGGAAACATAATCGGCCTCAATGCCACCGGCACAACGGCCATCGGCAATCGCGACGGTGTCATCATTGAAGATGCGCCCAACAACACCATCGGCGGCGCGACCGAGCGCACCGCAACATCATCTCCGGCAACACCGGCGGCAGCCAGGGTAACGGCGTGGTCATCTTCGGCAATGACGCCATCGATAACCTGGTCCAGAACAACTTCATTGGCACGGACATCACCGGCACGCTGGACCGCGGCAATGCGAACAGCGGTCTCCTGATCACGGATACGGGCGACGGCGGCGTATTCAAGGGAGCGGCCAGCGGGAACACGGTCCGCGATAACGTCCTTTCCGGCAACAACTATTCCGGAGTGAGCATCACCAGCTCCGGCGTCACCAACAACCTGATCCTGGGTAACTATATCGGCGTGGATGCCTCCGGCGTCGGCGCCCTGGGCAACTCTGTTTTCGGTGTGGTGATCTGGGACGGAGCCAACGGCAACCTGATCGGCGACGTAACACCCGGCGAGGGCAACGTGATCGCCTTCAACAACCGCGGCGTGTTAGTGGATGCCAACCCCACCGCTTCCGTGAGCAACACCATCCGCGGAAACAGCATCCACAGCAACACCGGCCTCGGCATCGATCTGAATAATGATGGCGTCACCGCGAACGATCTCGGCGACGTTGATCCGGGAGCGAACAATAGGCAGAATTACCCCGTCATTGCCAGCGCCGTCGTCAGCGGCACAAACCTGACCGTCGCCGGCACCTTGAACAGCCTACCATTCCTCATTCACGACATTGATTTCTACTGGAGCCCCGTAGGCGATCCTTCCGCCCATGGCGAAGGTCAGACCTACCTCGGTTCCACAAACGTCACCACGGACTCCTTCGGCAACGCGAGTTTCAGTGCCTCGTTTTTCGGTGCTTCGGTGCCCGCCGGTGCGGTCATCACGGCTACCGCCACCGATTTGTCAGGCAATACGTCCGAATTCAGCCTGAATCGGACCGCGATCATCGGCAATACCGCCCCCGTGCTTAACCCCGCCGCCAGCCCCGTCCTCGCCCCGGTGAACGAGGATGTGGGTGCGCCCTTGGGCGCGGTGGGAACGCTGGTATCCAGCCTGGTTGATTTCGCCGGCGGCGGCGGGCTCAACAACGTCACCGACCCGGATGCGGGCGCCCAGCTCGGCATCGCTATCACCGGGGCGGACACCAGTAACGGTACCTGGTGGTACTCGACCGACAATGGTTCGACCTGGCTTGGCCTGGGCACAGTCAGCACCAGCAACGCGCGGTTTCTTGCCGCCGATGCGGGCACGCGGCTGTTTTTTCAGCCCAACGCCAATTACAGCGGCACCATGGCGGCCGCCATCACCTTCCACGCCTGGGACCAGACCAGCGGCAGCAACCGCAATGTGCTCGATCAGTTCACCACCGCCTCCTACGGCAACAACGATGGCACCGCGAACTGGACCGGAAGCTGGGTGGAAAATGACAGCAACGGGGGAGGCGCCAGCGGCGGTCGGATCCAGGTCAATGGTGGGGAGCTGGATATTCGCGCCGACACTATCGGGGACTGGATTTATCGCGAAGCAGATCTGAGCGCGGCGACCTCAGCCGTGCTGTCCCTGAACTACAACAACAGCCTCGGCAGCGGCGACAGTATAGTCATCCAGGTATCCAGTGACGGTGGCACCATTTACAACAACCTGCCTGGAGGAACCTTCTCCACTTCCTTGAATACGGGCGCCGGCAGCCTCAGCTTTGACATCTCGACCTTCATCGCGGCGAATACGAGGATCAGATTCTACGTTGCATCCCAAAGCGCCAACGAACACCTGTATCTGGACAATGTCCAAATTACCGTGACCACTGACGGCGGCACGTCAGTCAGCACGGCCAGCGACACCGCCAGCCTGACGGTGAACGCCGTCAATGATCGACCCGTTCGCACCGCCGGGACGGTTAGCAACCTGACCGTACCGGAAGATTCCGGCCTGACGACGCTGGGTTTGGGCGCTGGCTTATGGCCCCGGCGGCGGAGTCGACGAAGCAGGCCAAACGCTGGTCTACAAGGTCACGGCCGTGCCTGCCACGGCCCTCGGCAACATCGTTCTGTCCGACGGCGCCACGGTGGTCACCGCCAACACGAACTACAGCCTCGCTCAACTCCAGGGCATGCAGTTCCGAACCGCCAACAACGCCAACGGTGGTCCGGCGACGTTCACGTGGAGCGTGCAGGACAGCGGTGGCACTGGCAACGGCGGCCTCGATACGCTGACCGAATCGCTCACGGTCACGGTCAGCCCGGTCAACGACCCGCCGACCATCACCGCCATCGCCAACACGATCATCCTGGAATCCGGGAACATCGGGGCGCTCGCGTTCACCGTGGGCGATCTCGAGGCGGCAGCCGGTTCACTTACGGTTACCGCCACCTCCAGCAATCAGACCATTATTCCCGATGCCAATCTGGTAGTTGCTGGCAGCGGAGCGAACAAGACAATTACGGTGACTCCGGCGGTTGGGCAGTCGGGCGGTCCGGTGACCATTACCGTCACCGTCAGCGACGGTGTGGATCAAAGCCAGGAACTGTTCGACGTAACCGTCGTGCCGCGAGTCATCACGGTCACCACCCTAGCCGACGAAGACGACGGCGATACCTCCGACATACTCACGCTGCTGGCCACGCCCGGCGGCACAGGCATTTCGCTGCGCAAAGCGATCATCGCCGCCAACAACACGAACATCGGTGCGACGCCGGACCAGATTATTCTGCCATCGGGAGATTACCTGCTGAACCTGGGCAATCTGGAAAAACTGGACGATGGCCTGCTCATCACCGGCGGCGGCGCAGCGCACCACGACGATCGATGCAAGAGGCCTGCACCGCGTGTTCGAGATCGACGGTAACAGCATCGTCACGATGACGAACCTCACCGTTCAGGGGGGCGATGAGGACCAGGCGGCGCTTATGTTACGGCGGTTCCACGCTGAACCTCACCGATGTACGCATGACGGGCAATGAGAGCAGCAATAGCGGCGGCGCGATCCATGTCCATGGAACGCTGAATCTCAATCGCGTTCTGCTGGACAACAACACGGCGTCCGACGGCGGAGCCCTGGGGTTCCACGGGGCGGACGGCGGATTGCTGACCAACGTGACGATCAGCGGAAACACTGCGACAGGCGACGGCGGCGCGATTCACACCGACAGCGTGATCTTCATCACCAATTCGACGATCGCCAATAACACCGGCGCGACGGTGGGTGGCATCTTCATCGCCGGCGGCAATGTCGTGCTGGCCAATTCGATCCTCGATACAAATTGTGCCAACGCCAACGCCTCATTGACCTCCGGTGGATATAACATCGCCAGCGACGCCACGGCGTCTCTGACGGGTTCCGGCGATCAAGTGATCGACACGCTCCTCTTTCCGTTCCTCAAATCCATGGACAATTACGGTGGATGGACTATACAACATCCTCGCCGATCGGCGGCAGTCCCACCCAGGATCCTACTGGGTTGCAACCGGTGCGCCGGCCTTGGATCAACGCGGCATCGCCCGCGACGCCTTTCCCGATATCGGAGCGTTCGAAGGTACCATCGGCAGCCTCATCGGTCCCATCAGCGACACCGATGCCGCCGCCGATCAGGTCGCCGAGAATGCCGCCACGGGAACCGCAGTTGGGATAACGGCGCTGGCCACGGATCCTGATGCCGGCGATTCCGTCACCTACATGCTGACCGACGACGCCGGAGGCCGTTTTGCCATCCACGCCACGACGGGCGTCGTGACCGTCGCCGACGGCAGCCTGCTCGACTTCGAAAATGCCACCAGCCACAACATCATGGTGCGGGTTACCAGCAGCGACACGTCGTCTTCCACCCGGGTCTTCACGATCAATGTATTGCCGCAAAACGATCTGCCCACCGCCAACAACGACAGCGGGACTGGCTTCGTCACCGACGAAGACACCAGCTTCACCACCGGCAATGTGCTGGCCAACGATACCGATCCGGACACCAGCGACATATTGTCCGTGCCAGCATCGACACGACCGGCACCCTGGGTCTGGTCACCGACAACGGCGACGGCACGTTCGACTACGATCCGACCGGCGCACTTCGACGACCTGGCCGCTGGGCGAAACTGCGTACGGACACGTTTACCTACACCCTCAGCGACGGCAACGGCGGCACCGACACGGCCACGGTCACCATCACGATCAACGGCAGAAACGACGGGCCCACCGCCAACGACGACGCGGGACCGGCTTCGCCACCGACGAAGACACCAGCTTTACGACCGGCAATGTCCTGGCCAACGACACCGACCCGGACACCAGCGACATATTGTCCGTGCTCAGCATCGACACGACCGGCACGCTGGGTCTGGTGACCGACAACGGCGACGGCACGTTCGACTACGACCCGACCGGGCAATTCGAGACCTGGCCGTGGGCGAAACGGCCACGGACACGTTCACCTACACCGTCAGCGACGGCAACGGCGGCACCGACACGGCCACGGTCACCATCACGATCAACGGCAGAAACGATGGACCCACGGCCAACGACGATTCGGGCGACGGCCTTTCACGACCGACGAAGACACCAGCTTCACGACCGGTAATGTCCTGGCCAACGACACCGACCCGGACACCAGCGACATGCTGTCCGTTGCCGGCATCAACACGACCGGCACGCTGGGCCTGGTCACCGACAACGGCGACGGCACGTTCAACTACGATCCGAACGGCCAGTTCGAGAGCCTGGCCGTCGGCGAAACGGCCACCGACACGTTCACCTACACCATCACCGACGGCAACGGCGGCACCGACACGGCCACGGTCACGATCACGATCAACGGCCGAAACGATACGCCCGTAGCCAACAACGACGGCGGGAACAATACGTACGTCAAAGGCGCCACATAG
>CAWJNN010000072.1:0-12592 GCA_963844115.1 uncultured Planctomycetales bacterium
GTCTGACCACCGACTCGCCAGCGACTGAGCAGCACCGTTTTGGCGCCTGTCGCCATCAGCGCCGTGCTGGCGAGAAAGAGTGGTTGCCCATCGTCTGGTTTTCGCAGACTATCCTCGGCTGCCGTGTGAAACCCAGGCAGCAGGATTTCTTGCGGACCACCCCAAGGCAGTTTCATCCATTGGTTTATTTCGTCGGCCGATGTCGGCTTGTCCATCGCCGCCGGTGACCAAGTATGTTTCGTTTTCGTGCCGGCGGTTATCTAGGTCGTTCAACACGACCAGTCGGTCCCAGACGGTCCGAAGGATGCCGGACGCGGCGGGTAGTTTATCGGGAGCGGTTGCAGATTGGTGAATGACGTTTGCCATTCGGCGAACTGCTCACGTGTTTGTTCGCCATTGCGCGGGTAGAGTTCTCCGACCAGGATGGGCGTATGTCGTACTCGGGTTTGGGCCGCGGGTCGGCGATCGAAAGAGAAGTCGTCGGCACGTAACGTATTTTGGTCTTGGCGATCAACGGAATATCGGCGTCGACTCCTTCTACCGCCGTGCGCGCCATCGCCCGCAGCCGGATCTGGAATCAGCAGTAGTTCAAAGGGTACGTGCCATACAATATCGTCGGGGACGACGACCAGTCGTTCATACCGATTCCAGAAACCGAACTGCTGCCGCTGGATCAATTGATCGCGGAGTTGCCGCGCCAGTGGACGCCAATCCGTTCGTTGGAATTGGTCTGCGTTGATCGACGCGTTGCGATCTTGATTACCAATCGCTTTGTACAATTTTACGAGCGTTGGTTGAATCTGCTCGGGCGAATCGACTTTCCACGAGACATATTTGTCGGCGGAGAGCATAAAGGCGTGCAGCTCCGTACCCGATTTGACGTAGATCAGCAGCAGTTCGTCCGGACGTAGTTGCTCCTGGACGGATTCGGTTTTCGTGACCGGCGGAAAGATCAAGGGCGCAGCTTCTGCGTTTTAGCGCCAGGCGGTACAGCAGTTGCTCCTGCTGTTCGCTGACTTCTTGCAGCTGCCGTGCGATCTCGGTGGTTTCGACCAACTGATCCGCGTTCGCGGCGATAGGCAGCGCGGCAAGCCGTTGTTGGAGCGTTTCGGCTTGTCTTTGCAGCTGGCGTAAACTTGGGTGAGCGGGTGAGGATGTCCTGTTTCTTGAGCTTGTCGTTGTCGGTCAACAAAGCGTCTGGGCCGGCCAGTAGCCAGCGTAACGAGAGCAATCGCCCACCAAGCGGGAGACTGCTGTAAAATTCGCGACGTCGCATACGGTCCGCAATTTCGATCGCCTTTTGAATGTCGTCGCGTGGCTAGCACCGATTGAAACCAATTTTCGAACGAGCGGGTGCGGTCCGTTGTTAACAGCACAAAAGACTCCAGCGGGTCGTTTTGCCAGTCGGCGTCCGTCGGGTCAGCGAGCAGTTTTTCGTAAAGTAACGCCGCGATGCGCTCGGTGAATGATCCCTCTTCGAATCGTTCGTCGACGAGGCCCGAGCGGAACAATCCGATGGATGCCGTGCGTTGCGCCTCAAAGGCGGTACGAAGTGCGGCATCGCTTTCGTCGCGTTTGCCGTTCTGGGCCGAGATTTGCGCCGCTAAGTACTGGTAGCGGGCCTTGAGGCGGTCGTTCAGCGTGGCCCGTCGCGACAGCAATTGTTGTGATTTACTCAATGCCTTGGTGGCTGCCTCCGGTTTTTCAAGCTGTGACAGGGAATCCGCCGTCGACATGAGGCAGGAACTTTGAACAAACCGCATCCGCGACCGATTGGCCCACAGGACGACGGGATCCAGTGATGGATGCGGCTCTTGGCCACCCGACAAGATACTGCGCCGTATTCGCCAAACGGAGTGACTCCTCCAGTTCCAGCGACTGTTCGAACTGGGCCGCCGCCAAGGACGCTTCGACCAGAAATTCAATGGCGCCTCGATTGTCTCCACGAGCGCTGGCTAGTTTTCCCAGCTCCAGCAGAGCCGTGGCGGTTAACGGATGGTCAAGCTGCCCCGCCACAACGACGGCGGCTTGCAGATTGCGTGCTGCTTCATCCCATCGTTCCGCGCCAGCTTGGGCCAAGCCACGCTGCACGTTGACCCACGGTTGCGACCAGTGATTTGCCTCGCCGATCCGACCTTCAAACGCGTTGAGCAGGATTGGCGTGAGTTCATCGTGCCGACAAATGGGGCCTAGGATTTCCCTGCGCCGCCGCAATGCGAGCTCGCGGTGCAGCGGACGATTTCATGAACATTGACCAGGACGAATTCCGGCAGCGCGACAACACCTCCCTGGCGAAGGACCTGTTCGTTGTCAAGTCGACCGCGAAATAATTTGAAACCGTTCTCAAAGCTTCCCAGAATCGTGGATCGCTTACTCGGCCCCCAGTTGATGCGTGCCCGAGACGCCGTGCGATCCGGACGAATGGTGGTGGGATAGTCGACCAATCGCATCCAATCGGGATTGGCGAGGTACAACCTCAGGGCTTGGTCGTAATGGCTAAGCGCCTGCTTGTAATTGCCGAGCTGGAAGTACGTTTCCCCCAGCATCGTGTAATAACAAATCGAGTCAATCCAGCGCCCTTGTGAACTGCGATAGCCACCGCGCCCAGCGTTTTGAAAAAGCTTGGCGGCGCTGATGAAATCGCCCTCGGAGACGGCAGCGAAGCCATTGTAGTAGGCCTGGTTCGGATAAGCGCGACCACCCAGGGCGGCACGCGCGGCGTTGCTCCGACCATCGATCACGACAACCTGTCCGCAAGCGAATGACGCCGCTAACGTCACGAGGAGGCTGGTCGCGATCGGCAGGCCGCCGCGAGCCAATCCCTGCCATTTGGGGCGAGGAAACAACATGGCCTCGATCTCCGTTCGCCGTGGTGTGGAATTGCGATTGCTGCCGCCGCGAGCCGACATAAGGGGCGGACATTGCCGCTTCTTGCAGCAAACGTGCGCATAGCCGCTCTATGTTGATCATAGTCGTTGCCAGCGACTACGGGAAACGACGAAATGCCGACAGACCGTCCAGGAGCTTGTAGCCATCCGATTTACGTGGGGTGATTATGTAAAGATTGCCAGTTTTGACGACGATAACGATAGCGAGGTCCTTAACAGTGGAGTCGGTCACGAGCTGGCCAGTTAGCTGGGCCAGCCAGGAGGATTCACGATGCAACGTCATTTAACATTCGCTGCCAGTCGCCGGACCCTGTGTGGTCTGGGGTTGGCAATCGCATCCGTCGTTTCCACCGGCTGTCAAACCGACGTCGGCGGGCAAACGCTGCCCAGTCCATATTACCTGTCGGACGACATTCAATACTTTCCGTCCGGACCGGAGTTTAAGCTTTCGCAAGAAGCGGCGACGATGAAGGCTTATCAAGCCCAAGATGACCTTGAGGGTCGCTAATCGGGTGCCGTAGGTTCGCTGTCCGACCCTGCGCCGCGACCGGTTTGAACCGGTCCATCCGCGGGAATTCCTGTTCAACGTGCCGATTACAGCGTATCTTTGTGGACAGCCCCTTGGGGTGAAGAACGTTGTCGTAAATCCCTCAGGTCTCAGGCCCTTGGTCATCGTGCCAGGTGTGGTTCATGCGGCGCTGCCCGATGAATCGTCGATCGCATCGACGCTCAAGTGACCGATTTGGAGTGACCAATGAAAATCGCAGTTATTGGAACCGGGTACGTTGGGCTTGTAACGGGAACGTGCTTTTCCGATTCCGGGAATGATGTGACCTGTGTCGACATCGACGAGACAAAGATCGAATTATTAAACGACGGTGAAATCCCCATCTATGAACCAGGGCTCTCCGAATTGGTCAAGCAGAATATCGAGGCTGGCCGCCTGCATTTCACAACGGACTTACCGGCGGCGATAGGATCGGCTGGCGTCGTTTTCCTTGCCGTGGGCACTCCTCAAAATGAATCTGGAGCTGCCGATCTGTCAGCGCTTTGGAATGTCGCAACGGCGATCGCGCCCCATTTGGGCGAAGATACGATCGTGGTGACCAAGAGCACCGTCCCGGTCGGAACGAACGCGAGCTTTACGCACAGCTGAAGGAACTGACGAACCGTGAATGCCACGTCGCCAGCAACCCTGAGTTTCTCAAGGAAGGCACGGCGATCGAAGATTTCACCAAACCCGATCGCGTGGTGGTAGGCGTTCGTCGCGAGCAAGATAGCAAAATACTACACAAGCTGTATAGGCCGTTTTTGCGAACCGACAACCCGTTCCTGGTGATGTCTCCGGAAAGTGCCGAGCTGACCAAGTACGCGGCCAATGCATTGCTGGCGACCAAGATCAGTTTTATCAACAATATTGCCAATATCTGTGAAGCGTTCGACGCGGACATCAATGACGTCCGACGAGGCATCGGTCATGACAGCCGCATCGGGTTCGCGTTCTTGTTCCCCGGCGTCGGCTACGGCGGCAGCTGTTTTCCGAAAGACGTCCGTGCCTTGATCAGCACTTCAGAACAAATCGGTCTGGCAGCCAATTTGCTGGAAGCCGTCGACTGGGTCAATGAACAGCAAAAAATGGTGATGCAACGCAAAATCGGTGAGCAATTTGGAAGTGACCTGACAGGCAAGAAGTTTGCGATTTGGGGATTGGCATTTAAGCCAAAAACCGATGACATCCGTGAAGCCCCAGCACTGGTGCTGATTCAATACCTGCTCGACAACGGCGCCCAAGTGCAAGTGTTTGATCCGGAAGCGATGGACAACGTTGCCAAGGTCTTCGGCGATAAGGTAATCTGCGTTGAGCATTCGATGGATGCCCTGAACGGCGTCGATGGACTGGCGATCATGACCGAATGGTCGCAGTTCCGGACGCCGAACTTTGCCGAAGTTCAGCAACGGATGGCGCAGCCGATCATCTTTGACGGTCGCAATCTGTATGATCCGCAAACGATGGCGGACGCTGGGTTTACGTACCACTCGATCGGTCGTCCGACCGTGCAGCGTAGCTAACCGTCTCGGCGTCGAGCAGCTCGAGCCAAGTCGTGAGATCGAGAAATACGCCTTCGTGGATTAACTGTATCACGAACGAGTGATCTGGATGTCCGAACGCCGTCAACAGCTGTTCGTTCCGGGATCTGGGAGCCGTCGTTCTGATCTCGACGTACTGCAGACCGTTCCGCCCGTCCTGCAACTGCGCATCGATTCGCCAGCCTGGGCTGGCCCAAACCAGCGAGCCATCTGGTTGGATCAACAAGCAGTCCCAGGATTCGACCGTGGCGATCGCTGCTTCGAACGTGACCGGCAACGGCGCCGTCGAGATCAGCACCGTTCAATTGCAGCGCACAGACGTCTTTTTCTCGCCACCGCCAAGTCGCTTTCGCCAGTGGGCCCGATGGAGCTTGATGTAAGGCGACGTACCATTGCATACAGAGCAAAATTTCCCGGCCCGGGCGAGATCACTTTGGCGTGATTCGTACACGGGCGCGTGCTCTCAGGACTTACGCAGCGGGTTGTCGGCCACTTGCTCGTTGAGCCAATCCGCATACGTTTCCGACGTCGCCACGACGGGAATCGCCACAATCTCAGGAACCTCATAGTCATGGCCACTGCAAATGGTGTTTCGGAGGTCATTGAAGACGCCACGGCGAGTCTTGATGGTAAGTCGCCATTCCTGGGACGACTCGATTTTGTTCTGCAGCGATAGACACTTTCAATCGGCCCGTCGATTTGCACACAAGCGGCGAGCCGGAGTTTGACCAGTTCGTGGGCTAGGGCCTGTGCTTTTTCTTTGGCGTCGACGGTGGTGATGACTTGAATCAGGTCGCTCATGTTGGGCTCAAACTCAATGAGGAGTGCAACAATCTAGGTGGCATACCAACGGTGGCAACTTCTCGCAAATGGGACGATCGCCAAGCGAGCGGAGTTCTATCTGTTCCGTGACCGGCGGACTGCCGAGCCCTAACTTCCTCCGGAGAGGAGTAATCCGGCAATAAAGTCAGGCCGTCGGCGGCCAAACGTGGGGCGGTCTTGAGTCGGTTGGCCAGATCGGACCGATTTTGGGGCTCGGCTCTGCCCAAGTCGCGATCGGCCGTCACGCCCGAGTGATTCGAACGAACGGTTAGCCCGCATTTCTCACAGTAGGCCGGAACAAAGCGAGCAACTCACTCCCCATCGTGGGCATGCGAACCACGAGCGCAGTTCCGGCATGAACTGAGAGTGCGGTGTCAACTCGCAGCTCCTGCCGGAACAGCGCAAACGCGGTTACCCCTGTTCACACGCTGTTCGCTAAAATAACCGTTTCGTCGCGACCGAAGTTCCCGCAGATTCGGCGTTTGCTCGTTCCGGCCTACATCGCTACAAGCTCTGCCCAAGTCGCGATCAGCCGTCGCGCGGCGTGATTGAACGGTTAGCCCGTCTTTTTGAACGAGATTTCTTTTTCTTGGCCGTACCTTCCAGAGCCTGGCCAGATCGGGACTTTTGGGACTGGCTTTCTTGGTCGTGGCTTTCTTGACGACTTTTTTCGCCGCTTAACGGAGCTCGCTCCGCACTCGGTTTGTCAATCGGTGAAGCTTGGGAAATGCTGGCCTTCAGCACCATCCATTGAAATTGACAATCGCCGGTGCATCCTCGCTCGGAGGTGACGAGACGATTTCTTTACCGTCGACTTTGGCCTTTCGATCAATTCGTTGAGCCGCTCGGTGTATTGGTCACGATAATCGTTCAGGTCAAAGTCCTCGATGGTGATTTGACGGATCAACGTCTTGGCCAATTTGTACTCTTGCGGGTCAATTTCACAGTCCTTGACTTCATCGGCGAATGTTTCGGGGGCCTTCACCTGGGTGGCGTACTTGAGCATCGTCATGCAGATCAAGTTTTCCAGCGGCCGAACGAGCACCAATTGTTCCTTGTTGTACAACACGATCCGGCCGACGGCGCACAACCCTTCCTGTTCCATCGTGTTCCGCAATGGACGTAGGATTTCTGCCCTGCCGCCCGGTCGGGAATCAAGTAATAAGTAGTGTCGCTGCGATAAATCGCATCCAACGCGGCAGGCGGAAAGAACTTGGAAAGTCGAATCGCTTTGCCTTCGTCCTCACTGCGCAGTTTTTCCAACTCCTCGAGATCGATGACGACGTATTGATCTTTCGCGTACTCGTAACCCTTAACAATGTCGCTGCGCTAAAGTACTTCCGTCGCATTTCGGACAAACCGTCTTTTGTCGAATGCGGCTATGGCATTCCGAGTGCAACTGATTCAGTTGGACCGTGCCGCTAGAATTCGTGGCCGTATACGCTTTGACGGGGATGGAAACGAGGCTGAGGTTCAAGAAACCTTTCCAGCTGGCTCGCGGTGCCATGATGATACTGGGGTTCGAGAGAATCAATACGCGGTGAAGGCTCCCTCAAGACGATTCGGCACTCCGTTCGGATACGTTACCGTACCTTTCTGTTGCCTGGACGGCAAAAGTGGACAGCCGAACACCGCTCCGAATAATAAGACTAACCCCTCTAGATGGGACTCGCGACGCCTTGCCCAGTCGAAACGGGTGCGATAGCCTAGCCGATCCGGGTTGGTGTGGTAAGAAAATCTCGACCTTGACTTCCCGAAATTAGAACCCATTCGATATCGGCGAGTGAAAAATGACTAGTGACCCCTTTTTCCAGAAGCTGTTCGGCGGATCGCGTCGGCGGTGAGAACTTTAGCGAAGGCACCAAGATCGACAATTTGAAAAAATCAAACGGGCCAAACGCAAGGTGGCGGCGGACGATCCGGATCAGCACGGTGATTGACTTCGGCATTGGCGACAATGACGAAATGATGATTTCAGGCTGTTCTGAGCGGATGGCGCGGACGAAGATCATTAACAGCTCGCCAGATCGCGGCTACGCGGACGATGGGGTTGCCGAGTACAAAGAACCGCCGCGCAATTTCATGACAGCGAAACTTTGGCGTCGAGCTTGATGCGGAAACGAGAGATCAACCGTTGCATAGGCACCAGGCACCGCGCTGGCGATGACTCCGGCGGCGTTTATCAATCCGGGAGACATCACTCTGATGACGGTCCCCGGTTACCCAGTCGCCGGAACCCATACGCAGTACTACGGCGGGTCGGTCTACAAGTTGCCGCTGTTGGCGGAAAACGATTTCTTCCGGATCTCGAAGGCGTTCCGGCAGATATACGCGACAAGACAAAGCTGCTGGTGATCAACTACCCCAACAGTCCGACCGGTCGTGTCGCCACCACGGATTTTTACCGCCGCGTAGTCGACTTTGCGCACGATAACCAAATCGTCGTGGTGCAGAACGCACACATCATGCTCAGCTACGACGGTGCCCCGCTCAGCTTCCTTTCCGTGCCGGGTGCCCGTGATGTGGGCGTCGAAGTTCATTCCATGTCCAAAGGCTTTCATATGATTGGCTGGCTAATGGGCTTTGTTGCCGGTCACCGCACATTGTGCGGGCGTTTGGTGATGTCAAGGACAACTCGGACTCCGGACAGTTTATCGCCATTCAAAAATCGGCCGCCGCCGCCCTGGATGATGACAGCATACCTAAGGCCGTACGCGCTAAATATCAGGCGCCGCTTGGCCAAGCTCGTGGAAATGCTAGGAGAGTGTGGTTTTCAAACCAAGCTGCCGGGCGGCACATATTTTCTCTATACGCCGGCCCCCCAACATCGCGGAGGACCGACGTTTGAAAACGCCGAACAGGCGAGCCAGTATTTGATCACCGAGCACTCGATCGTTACGGTGCCTTGGGACGATGCCGGTTCGTTCTTGCGGTTTTCGGGGACCTATGTCAGGCGCAAGACGAAGCCGCCGAAGACGCACTGATGGCCGAAGCAGCCTCGCGGCTGTCTGAAATTGAATTGGTGGTTCGCGGTCGGCCAAACGACTGCATTTCATTCGCGCTCGGTTGCTTAACTCCCGGCATCTTTCGACAGGGCCGCTTGAGCAATGGGCATGTTCGGCGATCCGCCCAAGTTCGAAGGTATGTCTCGTCCAGCTGGGCCTGCACAAACAGAAGGTCGGCAACGTCTAGCCCGCATTTCTCACGAACTTGTAGGCCGGAACGAGCAAACGCCGAATCTGCCGGAACTTCGGTCGCGACGAAACGGTTAATTCAGCGAACAGCGTGTGAACAGGGGTAACCGCGTTTGCGCTGTTCCGGCAGGAGCTGCGAGTTGACACCGCACTCGCAGTTCATGCCGGAACTGCGCTCGTGGTTCGCATGGCCCAAGATGGGGAGTGAGTTGCTCCGACATCTCGTCAAACGTCGCTTGTCAGCACCCTGACTGCCTTCTCAAGCTCACTCATTGTGAGCCTTTCGATTCGGAGGCAGCGATCTTCGTCAGCATCGCAATATTTCTCTCGTCATTTTGTTTTTGTTTTTCGAGCAGCTCAAATTTCCTTTGACCTGCTCTGGAGTGCCAACCAACAGATATCGTTCGCTCTCACGCTGCAATTGAAACGTCAGGCGCGACCGTTCTGCGGGTGTCATGCGACGATAGGACTCGACCGTATCTTTGGAAAGCATCCGATTGAGTCTGTAAAAGGCGAGGGCGTTAGCAGCGTTTGACGATCGCAACGGAAGGATCATTGTAACCGGAGTTTCGCTAAATCACAGAACGTCCACTGATGGCGTTTTCTGTCCGCCTTCACTCCGCACTGTTGTCCACGGTGATATTCTGGCTGCGTCGTGCCCGGCGCGAAGCAAAGCACGGTAACCCCTCGATTCTGTCTCGCCCAAAGGCGTGAAGGATCTGTATCCTAATTTGAAGTGCCACGCGTGCCGCTTTGTTGCCGTTTATCCGGTTCGTTCCGAAGAACAGGCCTCGCAAGGCGCGGCAATCATCGATCGATCATTTCCGCAGTGTGAAAATAAGAAAGGCTAATTCGCAGCAACGATTCGCCAGTGGGCACCGATGGCGGGCGTATCCCTGGCACCAACAAACCGGCGTTCCGCAGCAGCTCCGCTGCCACAGTGGTCCCGCGCGGTCACTCAAGATCACAGGAATGATCTGACTGCACGAATGGCCGACGTTTAAACCCGCGGCGCGCAGGCTGAGTGCGTAAGTCCGCCGCTTGCAGCAGCAGTTTCTCTCGGCGCTGTAGTTTCGAACGGATCAGTGTCCAGCGCTGCGTGGCCGGCGTCCGCGATCGCTCCAGGGGGCGGCGGTCGAAAAGACATACGCCCGTGCACGGTTTCGCAGCCGTTTCGATCACGCGCCGGCTGCCGACGACAAAGCCGCCCTGCGATCCGAGTGCCTTGCTGAAGGTGCCCACGCGAACGGAAATGGGGGCGTCCCTTCAAAGTGCTCGCAGACTTCCGCGGCCATGATTTCCGATCACGCCCGTGGCGTGGGCTTCGTCGACCATCAACATCGCTCCGCTCTCCATGGCGATCTCGGCGATTTGATCGAGCAGGCCAAGGTCCATCCATGCTAAACAGCCCATCGGTGACGATAAGCTTGTGATCAACACGCTTGGTGGCGTTTAACTTTTCTCGTAAGTCATCGACGTCGACGTGGTTGTAAACAATGACCTCACACCGGATAAACGACATCCATCGACAATGCTCGCGTGGTTCTTGGCGTCGCTAAACACCGCATCTCCACGACCAACAGTGCGGAATGGTCCCCGCGTTGGCGGCAAACCCAGTCGGAAATAATAGGGGCCGCTTCGGTCCGCTCGAAATCCGCGGGCGCAACCTCAAGTTTTGCATGCGGTGTCGCTCGACCGGTCACGAGCGGGCTGGCACCGCTTCCCCAACCATCCGCTTGGATGCCCCGCGAAATGGCGCACCGCAATCCGCGGGTCGTCGGCAAGACCGAGATAGTCGTTGGAACTAAAGTTCACATATTGGCAACCATCCAGCGTGATCGTCGCCGTCTGGCGACCTTGTCGGGTCGTTGGCGGGCGCAAGAGTGACTGCCGCTTGAGCTGATCAAGCGATTCGTCGATCCAAGCCAGCGGGTCGAGGCTCATATTTTACGGACCGTCGCAATACCATCGTGGAAACCTGGGCTGGTCAGTATAGCTCGGCTTGTGGACACTCGGCAGGATTTGGGCGGCGTTTGCATCAACGACGTTTCTTGATTCGTGAAAAACTATGGTTCGCCTTATCAGCCGGAATGGCTATCCCGCTAAAGAAAGGAAACCCGACGCGTTAGCACGTTAGCGAGGGATGAACCAGGGCAAGCGTGGCCAGTTGAAAATGTTGCGTTGCGTGAATTAGGGGGTCTTCCGACTTTTCTGTCAACGTTTTTTGGTGGGTACGTCGCCGAGTTTTGTCTGTTGGCCGAAGGCCTTTTTTCACCGTAGCCTGGGGCAACGCCCCAGGAATCGATGTCCGCTCCGATGCTTTGGCCGAAGGCCATCTTCATCCTCTGCTTCAATCCCAGACGTACTGTTCGGCATACTCGATGTTGTAGCGTTCGAGAAAGTCGCGGACATTGTCATCGAGAAAAGGTTCTCGGTTCTTCGTGCTGAAAATCAAATGGGCGTACAGCTTCGTGAGTGATTGTGGCATTATTGCCTCCTGATGTGGGGCGTCAGGGTAATGGTGATA
This sequence comes from uncultured Planctomycetales bacterium, assembly GCA_963844115.1. Taxonomy (GTDB): domain Bacteria; phylum Planctomycetota; class Planctomycetia; order Pirellulales; family UBA7805; genus CS4-C045. The sequence goes on from CAWJNN010000072.1 coordinate 11,520, forward strand.
ATGGCCTTCGGCCAAGATTGCTGTTTTGTGTTCTTGATTCCTGGGGCGTTGCCCCAGGCTACGGTGAACAAAGGCCGTTGGCCAATTAATTGTCTTTGGTTGTGAAATGTGCCGAGTCGTCTTCGTGGAACGCGATGCACGCCTACATCGCTGGGAACGACAGAAAATACGGACGGACGACAAGGATGATTCTGCCCTGTCAATATCAGATTTTCAACTGCCCAGGGCAAGCGTTGAATCGCAGTTCCATTCCCTCGCTAACGCGTTTTGACGTTGCGATATTTCAGCCACGAAGTGGCGGCGGCAGGATAGGGTTTACGCCAGGAATCATCGATCGTACTTCACTCGCAGTTGCCGCTGGAGGGCGGACAGCACCAGTTCTTTTAACGCGTCGAGACTAGCGAGCAAGTCATCTCGCGAGACTTTCATTCCAGCCCTCCATTTTGTGACGCAGAATAGCCAGCTTGAAGGACTCGAACGCTTCGGTCACGTCGTCGGGCAGCTCGGCAAGCTTTTCGAACGGACGAACAAATTCGACGGTTTCACCGTTGGGGTCGTCGGAAAGAATCGCGGCTCCGTCCGCGTTTGAACCATCCGTGACGGAGTTTATCGCATTGTTCGACTTGTTCTTGCGTAACTCGCCTGGTTGGCTGGCCGGCTGGTCGGCGGATTTTTCGTCCGCCAAGTTGGCGGTCTCGGCCACACGGTCGCCCAAATGTTATCGCCGATCGGTTCCGCCGTATCAGTCCTCGTCGACTTCAGCTTCGACAATGTCGACATCCCGCGGTTTCTCTTCGGGTACCGAGCCCAACGTCTCCCAACGCTGTCGCCGCATTTGGGAGACGGACCAGCCGTTTTGGAGGGCGCCTTCGAGCCACATTTCGGCATCATCCCAATCGATCGCCGCGTGAAAGTGGCTCCAAAACAGGCTGCTGTATTGCTGACGAACCGCCGAAAATCGCTCATGAACGCGCCCGCAGCCGTCCCCACCGTGCTGTGCCGTGACGTTGCCGACCAATCGCGTCCAAGCTTCGTCGGAGTACTCGCTCACAGGCGATTCACTTTCGACCGAG
>CAWJNN010000073.1:0-82888 GCA_963844115.1 uncultured Planctomycetales bacterium
ATGGGGCTTCAACGAGTGGATCAAGGCCCAGACCGGCCGGCCCAGCGGACGGGATTGGCAGACATGGTCAGCCGCCATGTACATCTACGCTGCCACTTGTGTCCAGGAGCAGCGCACGCCATTCTTTGATGAGATCCGTATGGCCCCCGTGGGGTCGCCGGTGGCCAGCACAGCAAACCTGCGACACCCGACGAACCGGATGCCTGACCGTTACCGACAGCCGGGGCTGGTCACCGCCGGTTTCATCATGCCGCGTCAGGGGCCATCTTCCTTATAGCCGATCGAGCAATTCCCGGACGGGAGAGCCTTGGTCGAGCGCTCTCGGCGTGCGAGGCGCAAACCAGTGGACGGAGGAACGTGCTGCTCGATGGTGGCAAACTCTTGATCCGTCAGAGGCAGCGTCGGCCACAGCTCAGGAACTCCCATCGACGTCCGTCAGTACTCGATCTCGTCAACGGAAGACCGATGCCTGAAGTGCAGCCTCCATTCGAGTTCATCAGACATCGTCGAAGATCGAGTCGAACTAAGAGATTGCTGGTTCCCGCCTAAGTCTCGCTCAATGTCGGGGGAGAATCAACCTGGTCCGATTCGATACGTCGTTCACGCCCCCTGTTTGGCAAACGTGAGTTGCGAATCGCGAGTGTCCGAAGTAGTCGTTTGCGCGGCTGCGGTGGTGAGTCAAGCTGATTTGAGCGGGCGCGAAGCAAGCCCAGGTATGCAGTCACGAGGCCACAATCACGATTTCGTTCGAGGATCGGTGACCGCAACGAAGCACCAAAACAGCGCCGGCCACGCACGCTCAGGAGGGCGTGTCTGAGCGCGCAATCGATTGACCTCGAAGCTCCTTCGGTCCGACACACCTCCGCATCGAAAAACCCCATCGGCAACCCGGTTAGTGCTCCCGACCAAGTCGGTTTGATCTTCTGCTACCCCCACCTTTGGCGGTGGGTTGCCCCATCTATTCGCGGCTTTTGTGAGTCGGCGTAACAAGGGACCGTTTTCGGCACCGTTCAATCGACCAAACTGTTGGCACAACGGTAGTATTCGATGGGTTGATTCGCGAACCTAAGCTGCGACGCGTTGATAAAGCCGCTTGATTCGTCGAGCGACATTCAGGCCCCGATTTCGGCTGTCCGCGTTGTTCGTTACCGGATACGGTTCGTCCGGAATGGGTCGGTTTAGAAAACCGCAGAGTTCCGCCCAGCCGTCGCCACGATCGACATTGAATACCAGCAGGTCGCCCGACCTCTGTTTGAAGTACTCGTGTACATTCGCCAGATGCTGATCGTAGACATGACGCATTCGCTGCTGGTCAAACCGTGCGCAGCCGAACACGAGAAACCTCATCTGTTGCCCGTAGTAGTTGACGTCATTCGAGAAGCGACGTTCAACGGAGGCTAGCCATTTGTCAACGTCGCGGACGGTCAGGATAAAACGGCTGCCGGGGCAGCGCTGATCCAATTGTGGATAGAGCATATTGATGGGGGTTTCGACCCACGCGTCAACATCGCGAAGACCTTCCAAATCGAAGTCCGCATTCAACAACTGGCGCAACAGTCCCTTCGGATTCGAGTAGATCCAGTGGTTACAGCGGTATCCCAGGCAGCGTAACGCCGCGACCAGACTGCCGGTTCCCGTCCTGGCGAGGCCAATACCGAATATCTTGTCGGCGTAGCGGTCGTTCATCGTATCCCCTTCGAATTCGCTCTAACGCGTCGCCCATCGGCGAGGTTGAAACCTGCGTACCAAACCGCGCAGATAATTATCGCGGCGTACCAAGGTGACCAAGTGGACGGCCAAGATGATGGCCGCTGCCGCTAGTAAGACGCTGCTGGAATCCGAAAGCAACTGAACGATCCAGATTGCAGCAACCGCCGGCAGCGCTACGAGCAGGTTGCTGGCGACATGATGCCGGATCGCAGCCCTGGTGACGCCGGCTTCGATCAGTATCTTCCAACCAAAGGCGCCGTAAGCGACGATGCCACTGACCGCAAACAGCCCGAGGGCAATCGGGACGCTATGAAAGAAGTAACTGCCTACTCCCAGGGCCAGGATTCGCGTAAAAAATATCAACGCGTTGAATCGCAGGGTCGTTTCCTGCCGTTCCATGACGCTGAAGATCTGGCCCATGGGCGATGCGGTAAACCAAAAGAAAACCCAAACCGCAAGTATCTGGGCGTAAACACCGGCCGTTATCCACTCGTGTCCGAAACAGAATTCGAACAATTGAGGACCCGTTAACGTGACCAGTAGCAGCGGTACCAGGCTGGTTGCGACTAATCGCCCGTACACGGATTCGACGATGCGCGCCAGTTGTTGTGGGTCGCGGGCAACGATCGAGGCACGTTGATAAAACACCTGCGAAAGTGACGAACCCAGCAGATTGAGCGGGACTCGCAACACCATGTCGCCGAGTGCGTAATAACCGGCGACTTCTTTCGAAAAGAATAGGGCGAGCAACAGGATTGGCAGCTGCCATGAGGCGTAATTCAAAAGCCCGGCCGCGGTATTTAAGTAAAAGAATTTGCGGTGACGGACGACGCCGTTCACGATGTTGCGTACGGACATCCCGCGCCACAAGGGCCGCCAATCGGAATAAAGCGTCCGCACGATCAGAACGCCTGTCGCGATACACTGGGCGATTACGCGGGGCACGATCAAGCCCAGCGACGTCGTAAACCCGGCAATTCCACCAGCAACCTGCATTCCGGCGCAGCTGGACAGATTCAAGACGCGTGTCAGAGAAAGGCACGCATAACGCCGCTTGCGCGAGTTCCAATAGTTCAATGCCAACCCAACGCCCGCGCTGGTGACCGCCAACGGAACCAGATATAGCACGTTCGTGTCGGCCGGAAGCAAACTGGACATCAACGGCTTCAACAACAGAACGACCGGCAACGAGATGGTGCCGACGAGGCAGGCAAAGATAACGCTCGCCCCCACCAAACCTGCCGCCTCCTCCTCGCTTTCCGGCAACATGATCGCCAGCTCGTACCGCAGACAGGCGACCACGGTGAAGATACCGCTGATCGCTGCGAAAATCGCCAGTTCGCCGAATGCCGCGGGCGAAAAGATCCGAACGATAATCGGCGTGGCGGCGAAGGCGACAAGCTGGCCCAATGTCGTTCCCGACAGCAGCTTGAGCACATCGGCCCCGAATCCCTGGTTCGGCCTCTTTTCTTCCATGAACGATTCTCGCCGATTGATTGAAGGCTATGCCGCTTTTGCGGGCCGCGAACCGGTTTGCAGTTCCGCCAAATGCGGCACAAAATCGCAGTACATCTGGCCCCACGGCTGCCACGAGCCATGAAAACAGGTGTTGTGCCACAAGAGACTAAAGGTCCCCTCAACCTGACGACAATATTCCGCCAGCTGGATGATCCTTGCCCCCCCCTGCTCTGGCGAGTAGCCACGATACTTTTTCAGCGTGGCGTCCATCGCGATCAGTGGAATCTCGACCAGGTCCATCTCGCGTTGTGAGGAAGCGTCAAAGGGCCGGAAAGGATGACTCGTGCCGCACCGAAACCCTTCCGCGTCCGCATAACCAGCGGTGGCGTCGTGCGTTAGTCCCGCAGCCTGGCAGACTTGCCACGTACCAGGTACGGCGAACCGCAGAAAATGCTGACGCGAGCCGAATCGTTTATTGCCGATCGCGGCTTCCGCCCGGTTCTTCTCGTCAAAAAACCGTTCGCGATTCTGATGCGTAAAATAGCCGGGATGAAATCCTATTTCGTGCCCTGCCTTGTCCAGCATTTTCCAGACATCCTGGAGGGCGTCGACCGTGGGATCATAACCGTCGTCAAAGCGACTACGTACTGCCGACATAATGTAGAAGACGCTGCGTAACCCGTTTTGCTGGGACGTCTGGGCCAGCGTGTGTATTCCCTGGAGGAACGGGTCTTGGCGGTTTATCCGCTGTCGGAACCGTTGGTACGCCGCGCTGATATCGTGCCGCTTGGCGACATCTCCAATCGCATGACGCACAAAGCCGAGCCGCGAGGCCAGCGGCACATCGACATCATGCGTCAGACGAACCTTGAATTTCGCAGGCCGCACAGGGACCGCTGGAAATTGGGCCTGCACCCAGCGACGCAGAATCAACGCGTATTCGTCGACAATCGGTCGATCCAGGAATCGTTGCCGGTACGCAACGCTGGCGGCACCGGGAAACCGGCCGTGACCATCGCTGCGCGGCACGACGACCTCTTCCCACCGCGACAACATGAAGAATGCCGCGGCGATGATGTCGACATTCATGACAATCGCACCCGCTTGCTGCTCGGCAAACGGGGGCCGCGAGACCTGGTCGTTCCTGCCCCAGAACAGCACGGGCACCGGGTGGTCGATCGGTGCCGACGTTCCCCGCGGGACCACGTCCTCGGGGCTGAGCCGATCAAGACTGTCATCGGCCGCGCTGACCAGCCTCGCGAACGAATCGGCCACCGCCGGTCGGACGAATACGGTCGGCCGAGCCCAGGGTCCGACGCGGGGTTGTCCATAGATGATGTCGATGTCCGAACACGACAATCCGGCAATTCGATGTAGTTGTTCGATACTATAGTCGACCGCTGCCGGTGATAACATTTGCTATGCCGCCTTGCTGGAATCTTCAGTTACTGTGTCTGTTATGCTGTCTGTTCTGTTATGCTGCCTGTTATGCTGCCTGTTTCACTGAGAAGCTGTTCAATCAGTCTTGCCGTCTGCTTCGACGCATTTCCGCCGCCATAGAATTTCTCAGCACCGGTAAGGTCGTGCGAACCATCCAGGTAGTCGTTCGCCGCTTGCAGTATTCTCTCTCGCGAAGCTCCTGCCAGACGATTTGCGCCGCAGTCGACGGTTTCGACCCATTCCGTTTCGTCGCGCATCGTGACACAGGGCACTTCAAAGAAAAACGCTTCTTTCTGGACACCACCTGAATCGGTCAGAATCAGCGCCGCGTTGCGTTCTAATTCCACCATTTCCAGATAGGTCGCCGGCTCGATCAACTTCAACCCTGCGTGGAACGTACCGGCGCGCGCGACAATTCTTGACTTGGTCCGCGGGTGAACTGGCCAGACAACGGGCAGCCGTTCGGCGAGCTGACTGGCGGCCTCCAGGATCTGGTTTAGACGGACGGCGTCGTCCGTGTTCTCGGCGCGGTGACACGTCATCAGCACGTACTGGCCGGTCTGCAAGTTGTATTGTGCGAGTGGATCAACGCGCGTGGCGGCGCTCTGGGCGAAATGGAGTGCGGCGTCGTACATCACGTCGCCCACGAGGTGAACACCCTGCGTGACACCTTCGGTGGCAAGGTTGGCAACCGCGCTTTCTGTTGGACATAACAACAGGCGGGAGACATGGTCGGTTAGCACGCGATTGACCTCTTCCGGCATCACGCGATTGAAACTTCGCAATCCTGCTTCGACGTGCACGACGGGAATGTTTAATTTGGCGGCGGCCAACGCACCGGCCAGTGTAGAATTGGTGTCGCCATAAACCAGCACGGCATCGGGAGGGTCCTCCAGCATCAGCGCTTCCAGGTCGGCCAACATTCGGCCGGTCTGTTGGCCGTGCGGACCGGAACCCACGCCAAGGTTCCGCGCCGGCTGCGGAATTCCCAGCTCATCAAAAAAGACTTCCGACATCCGCTGGTCGTAATGCTGTCCGGTATGCACAATCACTTCGCGCACCTGGGACGTTTGCGAGAGAGCTCGGCTCACAATGGCAGCTTTAATGAATTGCGGGCGCGCTCCGATGACGGTCAATAGCTGCATGTTCTGATCCTGTCTTTTCTCAGCCAATCAAGCGGTCTTGTTCAAGAAGCCTTCATTCATATTCTGCGTCAGGGCCAACAGCACACTTTCCTGCAGCTCGCCCAAGAGTTCCGGATAGATGGGCAGGCTAAGACATTTCCTGGCGGCGTCCTCCGCAACTGGAAAGTCACCGGGGGCGTAATTCAGTTCCGCGTGCACTTTTTGAAGATGGAGTGGCTGCGGGTAATAGACGGCACTGCGAACGCCCGCTTGTCGCAAATTCGCCGAGATGGCGTCGCGATCGTTCGACCGGATGGTGTACTGATGATAAACGGCGCGCAGCAAGCGATTGCTCGCCGTTGGGAACACCTCTGGGCCAGCAGCCCCCAGTTCCGCTGGACAGTCGATCGCGGGCTGATCCGCGAGGCGAGCGTTGTAGTGGTACGCACATTGACGGCGACGCTGGTTCCAGTCGTCCAGATGGGGAAGTTTCACACGCAGAATCGCCGCCTGCAGTTCGTCCAAGCGGCTGTTCAGGCCAAGTTCGTCGTGGTGGTATTTGATACGACCACCGTGCCGTCGCAACATTTCGACGCGTTGAAAAATATCCTCGCGATTGGTTACGACCATCCCCCCGTCGCCGATGCAACCAAGGTTCTTGCTGGGAAAAAAGCTGAAACAGCCTGCGTCGCCAAACGTGCCCACCTGACGATCACGATACGTTGCCCCAAGGGCTTGCGCACAATCTTCCACAACGAACAGGCCATGCCTTTGAGCGATATCCATGATCGCGTCCATCTCGCACGGCTGACCATAGAGATGAACGGGCAAGATCGCTTGTGTCCGTGATGTGATCGCCTGTTCGATCCGCGCCGGATCGATGTTCAGCGTGTGCGGATCGATATCGACAAAAACCGGTTTGGCGCCCACCAGACCAATGGCTTCCGTCGTGGCAATGAACGTGAATGGCGAGGTGATGACTTCGTCGCCGGGGCCGATCCGCAGTGCGCGTAACGCCAGGTGCAAGGCGTCCGTACCATTTCCCACGCCGACGGCGTACCGGCATCGGCAGTAGTCGGAGATTTCCCGCTCGAAGGCCCGGACTTGCGGCCCCAGGATGTACTGACCGTTGGCAACGACGTCCTGCACGGCTTGATCGATTTCTTGCTTGAGTAAAGCATGCTGTGTCGAGACATCGCAAAGCGGAATCATCCTGTTGTCCTTCTTGATGGCTCGAAGGAATCGTGGCCAGGTCGCGTTACAGCGCGCTCCATGTAAAAGCAGCCGCCCACACGCGTTAAAGAGGGGTGGGGGTGGGGCCGGTAGAATAGATGACGTCATCCCAGCACGGCAATACGAATCCGTCGGCGTTCAGGCGGCCGCGCACAGTTTGACATCCGGCTCCAGAGACGTGGTGGCCAGGTACGGATGCGCTTGTCGTGGTACGGAATTGGAGACTTCGCAAGCATTGATACCATGCACCAACTCGATGGCCGGTCGCGCTGCTTCGATACCCGTCCCGCGTCCACCCAGGACTTCTTCGTAGACCCGCGTGTGCAGATCCGTGAAGCCGGTCGAGAACTCGATTTCCTGCCCGTCCAGCGTCAATGAACGATGGGCGTATTGGTCGGCGGCGCGGGACGCGTCCGGCAGATCGTTCGCATCGGTCGATAGGAACCATCGCACACGCGCCTTATCCATTTCTAATGAGCCGGCCATCTTGGACGAACTGTTCAGGTGCAAGACGCTTTGTTGTACTTCGCCGAATAACCAGATCAGCAGGTCGAAAAAGTGAATTCCAATATTCATCGAAAGCCCGCCCGATTTCTCCCGCGATCCCTTCCACGAGACGTCATACCAGCGCCCGCGTCGAGTCACATACGTCAGGCATACATCCAGCGGTTTTTGAATGGTCTGTTGGTCCAGTTGTTGTTTGAGCGCCACCAGCGACGGCAACAGCCGTAACTGTAAGACGCTATAAACACGACAACCCGATTCGCCTTCCAGATCCTGCAGGGCGTCCAGATTCCAGGGACTGATTACCATGGGCTTTTCGCAAATGGCGTGGGCCTTCACGCGCAAGGCGAGCCGAGCATGCGCATCGTGCAGGTAGTTGGGCGAGCAGATGCTGACATAGTGAACCCGACATTGGTCCTCACCGCGACGCTGCTTCTCCAGGTAGCGATCAAACCGTTCGATCTCGGTAAAGAACCTTGCCTCGGGAAAGTAGGTGTCCATGCCGCCGACACAATCATGGGGATCGACTGCCGCGACCAAGGTGTTTCCCGTGTCGCGAATCGCCTGCATATGCCGTGGAGCGATAAATCCTGCCGCCCCGATCAACCCAAAGTTCATGTTAATCTCCTGTCGGCAGTCCACTCATAGATAACATCCCGCGGACCGTATCAAGCTGCGGCGCGAATGGTGTCGGGGGCGGGGGCGGTGGCGGGGATCTGGTATTCGGTGACAATGGATGCGAGCAGGCGCAGCAGCTCGTCGCGAGGTGCTTCGGTCCGTTCGGTGATCTGGTTCATCGCGTGAACGATCGTCAGGAAGTTCTCGCGTTGTGATTCAGCAATCATGATCTTCGGATGCGACGTCGCCAGATGTCTTTCGCCATCGATGTGCAGCTCTTCGAAAAGTTTCTCGCCAGGCCTCAACCCGACGTACCGGATTTCAATGTCGCGACCAACCTCTAGCCCGGAGAGTCGTATCATGTCCGCGGCCAGATCGGAGATCCGAACCGGTTCCCCCATGTCCAGAACGAAGATCTCGCCCCCGCGACCCATGGCACCGGCCTGGATCACCAATTGCGACGCCTCGGGGATCGTCATGAAATACCGAGTCATTTCCGGATCGGTGACCGTGACGGGACCTCCCGCGGCAATCTGTTGTCGAAAAATCGGAACGACACTACCGGCCGAATCCAATACGTTGCCAAAGCGGACGGTCACAAAACGGCAATCGGAGTCGTCCGCCAGCGCCTGGACATACATTTCCGCCAACCGCTTGCTGGCACCCATGACGCTGGTTGGGTTCACGGCTTTGTCGGTCGATATCATGACAAACGATTGGACCTGATGCTGTTTGGCCAGGTCGGCCACCGTGCGTGTCGCCAGCGAAATATTCTTGAGTGCTTCGCCGACATGGGCCTCCATCATGGGTACATGTTTGTAGGCCGCGGCGTGAAAGACGATCTCGGGTTGGTGGGTCTTGAATAAACTGTTCAATCGCGTGGCGTCGTTGATGTCCGCCATACAGACTTCAAGTTCACATTCCGGATACAACTCTCGCAGCTCGTGTTCCAGGAAGAACTGGCCTGTTTCGGACCGATCGAGCAGAATGATTTTTTTCGGTGAGAAATGCGCCAGTTGGCGACAGATCTCTGAACCGATACTGCCGGCACTCCCGGTCACCAGCAGAACGCGATTGTCAATCCAATCGCGAATCGATCCCATATCCAGCTGCACCGGATCGCGTCGCAACAAGTCACCGATTGCAACGGGCCGTGGCTTGATCGCAACGTGGCCGTGCAACAGTTGCTCGTAGCTCGGCAACACGTTGACCTGGATATTCAAAGCCCTCGTCTGCTCGACCAACTGGCGAACCACACGGCCCGATAAATCGCCCGATGTCAACAACACGTGCCGAACGTTGTGACGTTGTGCCAGTTCACAGGTCTGGTCGACGACACCCAACACGGGAACTCCGCCGATACGTGTTCCCACGTTGCGTACATCCTGATCGATGAATCCGGCCACGTGATATTTCAGGTTGTGATTTCTCTTGATCGCTCGCAGCAATGCTTCGCCGGAATCGTTGACGCCAACGATAAACGTCGGTGTCCGATCGGCGTCAAATCGCACAAGTCCGCGCCGCTCTTGCACGGTTCTTCGCAGGGCGCGAAAGCCTCCCAGACCGACGATCGTGGCTCCCCAGTCCATCAAAAAAATACTGCGCGGTATCGCCAGATCGGTCATGAACAAGTAGTCAATGACCGCGGTAATCAGCCAGCTGCAAGTAACAGTCTGTCCCAGCAACAGGATATCGTGAAACGTTATGAAGCGGCTCCAGCTTTGATGGATCCGAAACCACACGAAAACGACCAGTTTGATGGCGACGACCCACGGCAAGGTCATCGCGAAAGATCGGTAGTGCGAATATTCGAACTGCCCCTCAAACCGCAACCAGTACGAGAGGAAATATATCGCCGAAAGGACCGGAGTCATTCCGAGCATGAACAGCAGCGGACGGCTCGTACGTTTGAAGTTAACGAATCGCATGGGGAATGATGTGTGATTTGGAAAGTGCTTACGTGGTAAAATTCTCAGTGCGCCACACTCAGTTCCGTGCTGGTGTTTGACCCGCGCTGCCGGCGACCGACAACCGGCCCCGGACGGCCTTTTCCAGTAGCTGGGTGAGCTTCCGATTACCGGGTCGCCGCTGCAAACACCAATGCAAGTCTTTCTCTGCCTCCTCGTACTCCCCTCGCATCAATCGCACGGCGGCCAACGTCGTCCGATATCCGACATGCTGCGGGTCCGATCGGCAAGCCTCGCGAATACACCGCTCGGCCATTTCCACGTTCGCCATACGAAGGTAGGCGTTATGAAATTCCAGCCACATGCGGGACTGCGAGGGGATCACATCACCTGGCGGTTGTTTATCCGCCCGTCCGATGAAGTAGTCGCAAATAGCTCGCAGGTCATCCAAACGATCCAGCTGGGAGTAGCGGGAAAACAGCGGATACCATTGCGAAAGGGCAGGTTGAAAGATCTCCAGAAACATGGCAACGGGGACACGACCGGCCAGCATCTGCACGATGGAATCCTGATGTCCTTCGCCGGCATGGTACGACCTTTTCCAAAGTTCGACGGCGGCTTCCAGATTACCGGCTAGCATCGCTTCACGGCCGGCGACGAGCAGCACGTGCCCATCGTGTGGTCTCACGCGGATAGCCTGATCGACATACGCTGACTTGAAGGACCCATCCGAAGGTTGCAGAAAACTCAACTCGGCCAACATCAAATAGCCTTCCCCTTGCAGGGGTGACAGTCCCAATCCCCAACGGGCATGCCTGAGCGCCTTGTCCAGCATCTGGTGATGCGGTCCTGTTGCTCTCGACATCCATTCGTCCAGGGCCTCTCGCGTTTCAAACTTCGACGCCAGGGCCGCATCGCGGATCTGCGCCAGGTCCATCCGGTTTTCCGCCGTCTTCTGATGTTGCTGGAAGCCGCGGAGGTAGGCCATGGCCAATCGCACGTGAGCGCGAGGATAGGTTGGATCGATCGCTACATAACGCTCCAGTTCGTGCTGCATCTGCGAGATCAGATACTCGCGGGTTTTCTCCGGGTCCGGACGATTCGCGGCCGTCGCCGCGGTTGCGGACTCCAGTTCTGTTTCAAGCTCGCCCAGCATCTGCGAGTTGCGCAGATAACGATCCCAGTGATTGGAGGCGAGTGCCGGTCGGACTCGATTCGCCACCATCCACACCCCGACAACGCAGACCAGGAGTGTGATCGCCGCCCAAACGGGACTCGGCAGACACACCGCATCGGAATTGCCTTCTGACGATGTGGTTCGGCGGCACAGAAAACAGGCGACCGCCGCCAGTAATAGCGTCCACGACAGACACGCAGGCAGGTACCAGACGAAATCAACCAGGGAATGGACCAGACTGGCCGCCAGACCACTAATCACCGCGATCGCACAAGCGACGTGCGTTTCGGATTCCGCGGCAAAGAATGCCCGCGCGCACCAGAAGACGCACAATCCGATTCCCATTGCGAGCAATACACCACCTGCTACCCCGGATTCTGAAAGCACCTGTAAGTATCCGCTCTCGGCATGGGTGTATTCGCGGCTGTACGACTTTGGCAAAAAGAGTTTGTAGACTTCACGATGCGATCCGACACCGAACCCGAGCCAAGGACGGTCGCGAGCCGCTGCGATGTTTGCGCTCCACAAGCCCCGCCGGCCTTGTCCCTGATCAAGTTCTTCCAGTGACATGCTGGAAAAGTCGTCCAGGCGTCGCGAAACGCGTTCATATCCGTGGATGTACAGGGAGACCCCCACCACGCTGGCGATGCCCACCGCGGAAACCAGGTACCATTGGTTGCGGACTAGTCCTCCTGCATAACATCCCAGGCAAGCGGCAACCAAGGAGGTAGTCAGCGCCAGGGCACCGCCGCGTGACAGCGACATGTATCCGGCGAACAGCACGACGGCCAGGCCGATCGTGAGGGCGATCACTTCCAATGGCATGGACTCCGACCGAGGACCGGCCTGCCCGAAACTGGGGGCAGGGCGTTTCTGATGCCGCCGCATGGCGAGCAGAATGGAAGCGAGAATCGGTCCCAACCCCAGCGCCATCATATGGGCAAAATGATTTCGGTTGATAAAGCTGGCCTGCACATTATTTGCCGTGCGAAAGGGATGCTGGTAGATGCCAAGGAACTTGCCATTGGATGCCAAATACTGAACGATCGCGACCAGACCCATCACCACGGTAGCGGCGGCAATCCAGCGTAAGAGACGTTCGACATCGCTGGTCCGTCGAAGTCGCTGCAAAGAGATCAGAAACAGCAGTGAATAGGCCAAAAACATAGCCAGGCCGGCGCGCGTCGCGACCGGCGTAACGGAAACTGTCTGCCACGTTCCCAAGCGGACGGGGGAATCGGCATCGGCGCTCCACAACGGCATCGTTTCGGCGCTACGTGGCGCCAGCCAGTTGACGGTTGCCGTCGGCAAGGGCGTCAATTGAACAACCAAGACGGTGATTCCCGCCAAGACGATCCACTGCGCGGCAGATGACCGCCAGCGGCGATCTCCGGCAAGCGTCTTCTGGACAAGCCAGGTCACCGCAAACAGTACCACGAACAGCACAAAGACCAGCTGTCCGAGCGGATGTCGACCGCCCATAAAATACGGGGCGACAAAGATGACGCCCATCAGCGCGAAATCGCAGGCATGCGTCAGCCAGGTATTTGGCTGATCCGCGTCGCTCTTTTCCGTTGGTAAGGGGATGCCATCCATGGCAATATTCGTCTCGGTGTTGGCCGTCAGGCAGCCGGTCGTGGAATCACTCGGTCGCTGGTGACGGCGCGCCGCTGGTCATCCAGCCGATCGTCGTCGACCTCGATATACACATCCTCATCGTCGTACTGGTCGTCGTCGTCCGTTCCGGCCTGATCGGTTGCAGCTGGCAAGGATCCGCCGTCATCGGGCGTTTCGCTGTTGCCGTGACCATATTCATAGGCATAGCCGTACCCGTACCCGTACTTGTAATCGAATCTCTGGCTATTGCCGCCGTCGCTGCTGACACAGTTGGCAATGATTCCCAACAAGTTGACGTTCAAATCACGCAGGCTCTCAACGGCCCGCATGACCATCCGCCGTCGGTTCTTGTCGGGGCGGACAACGATCATCAATCCATCCACCATCCGCGCGAGTACAATCGAATCGCTGGCAGCCAGGACAGGCGGCGAATCGATCAAAATCTGGTCGTAAAGACCATCCGCCCAGGCCAGCAGATCGGTCATACGGGGACTCGACAGTAGTTCGGACGCGTTCGCTCGACGAGGCCCGGAGGCGATCACGTCCAAGCCTTCCAATTCGGTTTCAATCACGTATTCATCGGCCAGAATTTCAACGTCGCGATCTTCATGCAGGATATTGGAAAGTCCCTGCATGCCTTTTAGATCCAACAGATCCGTCATGCCCGGACGGCGCATGTCGCCGTCGATCAGCAATGTTCGCTTGCCGGATTGAGCGCAATGTAACGGCAAGGTTCGCCAGGACTGTCGTCTTTCCATCGCCCGGTTCGGCACTGGAAACCACCATACGATCGGTTTCACTAGCACTCAGTGCCATCGCGGTGCGCAATGTTCGGAACGATTCGCAGTCTGACGCGTTCGGATTCATGTGCGATTGCACCGCACGGAGCCCTTTTCCTTTGCCTGGTTCGAGCGCTCCGACAATCGAGAGTACCGGTACGTTCAGCCGACCGGTTAGTTCTTCCGGCGAACGGAATCGATCATCCATGGAATCCTGGACGTACACGATTATTCCGCCAACGACGACGGTCGCGGCGAGGCAAATGAGCATCACCAGAGAGATCTGGGGTGAGACGGCACGTCGATCAACCTGGGGATCGTTCAGGATCTGCGCTTTCAGCTCGCCATGTTCCTGCTGTAGTTCCGCCGTCGCAATTTTATCGACCAGTATGTCGTTCAAGCGCTCCATGCGTTCGACGTTGTGCTGCAGGATTTGGATCCTTGTCGCAACACTATCGTGGGCGATCGCTTTGCGATTGGCCTCCTCGTAAACACTTCGCAACCCGGCTTCATGTTGAGCGGCGTTGTTCAGTGATTGCCCGATGATCTGGATAAGCATGGGGCCGAGTCGGTTGGTTTCGAGCTGCGACATCTGCTGGTTAATTCTTTGCTGATACGCGCCCAGGTACTGCTCCGTTGTCTGAATTCGTTCTCGCACCTCGGCAATTCGTGGATGATTGGCGCCAAAGTGTTCACTGAGTGCATTCAATTCGGCTTGATCCTGCAGCAGCCCTCGCTGTAACAGTGCCTGAGCACCGGCATCGCGGCTGTTAAAGCCCAAACGGGTCAAAAGGATTTCGCGACCGACCGTTTCTTCCACGGACGATATATGTTGCCGCAGATCTTCGCCGTTGCGAATAGCGGCCTGAATCGCCGCCAGCCGGGCCTCAAGTTCCACCCGCTGCTTAACCGCTTCGGTCAGCGCGTCGTTCAGTTGAACAACGGTTTCGACCGTGACGTGACGTCCTTCGTCCGATGCAATCAGGGTTCCGGACGCTTGTCGTACCGTCAGCAATTCGTGCTGCTTTTGTTTGATCTGGGCATCCAGCCTCGCGCTTTCGCGCGTGAGGACGTCCACGGTCGCGCCCGCCGAACCACGGTGTGTCTGTTTAATGAATTCGAAGTAGGCCTCCGTGATGGCTCGCACAACCGCCACGGCGACGTAGGGATCTTTCGACCGGTAGGCTACGGACATGACGCGTGTCCGACGCACTGAACTTACGGACAGATTCTGCCCCAAGACATCCCCGCATTTTTCCGCGGGAACACCTTGGAGGTCTATCCGATGTTCGGGCGCCAGATGTTCATAGGCTTTCTGCAACACGACGGCGCTGTGCACCAAGGCCTGGTGAGTCGGCATGATGTCGTTTCCGCCGGTATCCGCCCCGATGGTGGAAACCAGATCTTCACCGCCGGATTGCAGAATCAGAATCGTGCCGTTCGCCTGGTAGTAGCGCGTCGCTGTCGCGACGTAAAGGAATCCCAACAGAGAAACGACGACGAAGGAACCGACGATGACGTTCTTGCGGTACCAGACCGTGCGCAGGAATTGGTTGACGTTGTGCACGATCTGAGCAACGGATGTTCCGACAGCCACATCTCCAAGTTGCAATTCGTCGGCAGTCATGCGGGTACTTCCGATTGGTTGTTTAAAAGACCGAGAATCGTCCCGTCGCGCTAAAGCCAAGCCGAACAAAGCTCTTGATGGCATTCAGTGCCACGGTCGCGGGTGTCTGTTCCACGCTGATCGTATCCCCCGCCATGAGCATCAGATTCTCTTCGCCATCGTGTTTCGCGCGATCCATGCTGACTTTAATGACGTTCGAAGCTTCGTTGCCCTCGGGCCGACGAATCACGAAGATTTTATCTGCGACCCCGGACTTGACTCCCCCGGCAAGCGCGAGCGCGTCGAGGACTCTCAGATTCTTGTTCGCCGGCAGTTCGTATTGACCCGGTCTGTTGACCAGGCCCAACACGTGGATCGGCTTCGGATCACGTTTTTCAATCATGATCACGTCACCGTCGCGCACGGGAATGCCGCCCTGCGCTGACTTGCTGGCCACAACAAGATCGACTCGCATCGTGCGAGCGGGTTCATCTCTCTGCTGTTGGTCGAAACCAACTTGTTGGTTCGGTCGGCCCGTCAATCGATCGCCTCGCGCGGGTCCTGGCCGGGACTGTGCGGGACTTCGGACGTTCACGTGCGTGCCGGCTTGATCCGTCAGTCCACCGGCGGCAACGATCGCTCCCAGAAGGTCGCTCGACGCGCGAGGAAGTTCGTAAACACCCGGCTTCTTTACAGGACCTATCACTGTCACTTTATTGATTCGCTTCTGTTCCATTACCACGATGACGTGCGGATGTTTGTAGATGCCTCGCGCAATCGCAGCGGCTGCAATCGCCCGTTCGGCTCCTTCCAGTTCCAGACCGGCAAGTTCGACGGGACCTACAAGCGGTATGTTGGCGACCCCATCATCCGCAACCCGCACCGGAGTCGAAATGGCGCCACGTTCGGTATAGCCGGATACCATCGTGACTTCCAAAACATCGCCTAGCTCAATCAGCTCTGCACTGACGGCGTAACCGGTCAGTTGCGTCAGATCGATCGTTTCAACATCCACCACCGGCACGGCGCGCAAGCCCATCGGCAAACCGTGAGGATTCAGCACATTACGCGAGCAGCCTGCAGGGGCACACAGCGCGAACGCGATGAGCCACCAACAAAGATTCACATGTGCCGAGTGTTTATGCATCCGTATTGTTGATCCTGCTGGGCGCTTACGCGATCGCGCAAGTCGTCCATGCACGCTTCGTTTTCCGCTCGATACTTCCACAAAGGAGGCGATTCCCGATATCGGGAAGAGGGGATTCCCGCTAAATTTAGGTCGCGTAAATACCAGAACGCAGCGAAGCCGGTCAACGCCAGTTGATCCGTTCGAAACCATCGCTTAGCTGACTAATAGAAAGAGGTTACGACGAATTTTTTCTCGTAAGATGAGCGGCGATTGCCATCGACGGCAGCAGCGAATGCGATAGCTGCACGCCAATGTGCCGTTTGCCGATGTGCGCGGATTGAAAAGCGGCTGCTTACACCGCCGGGTGACCAATCACGCGGATGATGTCGTCGCCGACTGCGCTAGCAGAAGCGCTTCCTCTTCGGTGATTCGCACGCGACGGATCGCCGTCGATTTACCACTATCTTGATCGATATCGATCAGGGTCGCCGAAATTCGTACGTCGCCGCTGGAAACGTCGAAGGGCAACGGCCGAAATGTGCGCGTCGTCTCAATCACCCGGTCGGCACGGCGCCCCAAGATTCCATCGTGCGGTCCGGTCATTCCAATATCACATTGAAACGCCGTACCTCCCGGCAAAATGCACTCATCGGCGGTCGTAACGTGGGTATGCGTGCCCAACACCGCGGAAACCCGGCCATCCAGATAGCGTCCCATCGCCTGCTTGTCGCTGGTCGCTTCGGCGTGCAAATCGACAACGATAATTTTGACGGTCTTATCCAGCTTGTCCAAAACCCGATCGACGGCCGCGAAAGGGCAATCGACCGGCTTCATGAAGACACGGCCGATCAAACTAATGATCGCGACCGATATTCCGCTGGACGTTTGTACAACCGCATAATCTTTGCCGGGCGCGTCGGCGGGATAATTGGCCGGCTTGACGATGTTGTCTTTGGTTTCGAGGATCCGATAGATCTCGCGACGGCGATAAATGTGATCACCCAGGGTGATAGCATGAACACCGGCAGCCATCAGCTCCTCGTAGTTTGCGGGCGTCAAGCCTGAGCCAGCGGCGGAGTTTTCCGCATTGGCAACGACCAGGTTGATTTGCTCACGATCAACGAGTCCTGGCAATGCTTGCTTGACAATCCGCCGGCCAGGCTTTCCGACGATATCCCCGATTAACAAAATCCGCACGTCCGCCTACTTTCACCAAAAGTTGCGAATGCAACGCAGCATTCTACTCCTTGCCGATTAATTTTGTCCTGACGCGCTAGACAAGCAGCTTATCTTGCCAGCTCGGTCACGCGCGTTTCTCGCAACACGGTAACCTTGATTTCGCCGGGGTACGTCAAGCGTTCCTCGAACGACTGAGCGATATCTCGACATATTTTTGCTGCCTGATCGTCAGACGCTTCCATCGAATTGACCATCACTCGCACCTCGCGACCCGCCTGAATTGCAAACGCCTGCTGCACACCTTGAAACTCGCAGGCGATGCGCTCCAATTCTTCCATTCGCTTGATGTAGCGATCCAACGACTCGCGCCTGGCACCCGGCCGCGAAGCACTGCAGGCATCCGCGGTCGCGCAAATCACCGTGTACGGATACTGGACGCGTACATCGTCGTGATGTCCCAGCGCGGCATGGACCACTTCAGGACCTTCGCCATATCGTTTCAGCAATTCCGCTCCGATTTTCGGATGTCCGCCCTCAGCCTCGTGATCCGCCGCCTTTCCGATATCGTGTAAAAGACCGCAGCGTCGAGCGAGCGTCGCATCCAATCCCATCTCGTCCGCGATTTGGCCGGAGAGAAACGCGACCTCAATCGAGTGTCTCAACACGTTCTGACTGTAACTGGTGCGATACTTGAGTCGGCCTAACAGATTGATAACGCGTTCGTGCAAGCCGTGGATCTGCACCTCCTGGGCCGCTTCCTCGCCTTCTTTCTGAATATGCCGTTCGATTTCGGCTTGCGTTTCCGCAACCACTTCTTCGATGCGTCCGGGATGGATTCGCCCGTCGGATATCAATTTTGTCAAAGACATTCGGGCAATTTCACGGCGCACCGGATCAAAGGCACTGACGATCACGACGCCAGGTGTATCATCGATGATGACATCAATCCCGGTGGCCTTTTCGAAGGCGCGAATATTCCGCCCTTCGCGACCAATGATGCGACCCTTCATTTCGTCGTTGGGTATATCGACCGTGCTGGTCGTCGTATCGGCGGTGTGGGCCGCCGCGTAACGCTGAATAGTCGTCAGCAGCAAGTCCCGCGCTTTGCCCTCGACAACTTCGGCAATCTGCTTTTCGTGCCTGGCGATGACCGCGCCCGTTTGCTGCGTCAATTCCTGATCCAGCATTTTCAGCAGCCGATCCGCTGCTTCTTCGCGGCTGAGCCCCGTCATCTCGTGAAGGGTTTGACGCTGCATCGCGAGCAGCTTGGACAATTCCTCGCTGCGCCGATTTGCGTCTTCGATCTTGTCAGCCAACTTGCGCTGATTGGTTTCCACCATCCGTTCCTGCTTGTGCAACTGTTCGGTCTGGTTTTCCACCATGTCGGCGCGTTTATCCAACTCGCGGTCGCGGTTGTGCAGCTCCTGGCGCTGTTGGGAGAGCTCTGCCTCAGCGGCCTTCTTCTGTTCGAGCTCCAATTCTTTGAGCTTGAGTTCGGCCTCTCTGGTGCGGTTTTCGATCTCGCGTTCCGCCTTTTCGACGATCGCGGCGGCCTCAGATTCCGCGTCTTTTCTGCGGAGGCGGTCCAGCAGCTTGATGGCCCCGGTCGACAGCAGTGCGACCCCCACCATCATCAATACAACAACCCACGGATTATCCATCGTTTATCTCCCCGTTTATCTCTACGCCGCTCGGCGACATCACGGCCCGCGAATCAAAGTAGCGTTCCGCTATCGCGGCGGCGTCCGGAAACGAGGCCATACCGCGATCGCGGCGTGGTAACGGCAGGGAGGTTGAAACCAACTCGACACGGAGGTGTCGTGACTGCAGCTTATTAAAGCTGCAATCTTGTCAGGCACGTGCATCCGTAACGATCTAGGCGCGTCGATATCCTTCGACTTCACGCAACCGATCGCGGGACGCCAGCGGTCGGCGGCCCTTAGGCCGCTGTGCGTGACCGTGTCTCGGACTGACACAGCAGGCGGGCAATAGAATCCGCTCGAAAGAAAGCGGAAACAAGGTAGAGAGGCTTGGCGCGAATCTGTTCCACGAACGCGCCGAGCAGCCACATGACAATCGTCCACTGCGTCCCGTCTCGGCAGGTGGAACCTGCCACCCGCCAACCAGGATCTGCAAAATGAACAGTAGCAGCTGCATATCTATCGCCTCGTCTATACCACCGCTGGCAACTCGTAGGACCTGACAAGAATCCGGTGTTTAAGTTGTTTCAATTCCTTGCTCGAGCCGGTATACACGCCGCCGAGCATTTTTTAATTGTTCGTACAACCATGAATCTACCCGGTGACTGGCCAAACTTCAACTCGCAAGCTCTACTGTGGGGAAGTGGGAAGATTGGTCGGGTTTTGCCGGTGTTCAGGTTCTGCGAAGCGACGCGACCAGGTGCGTCAACATGGACCCATTTGTAGCGAAATTAACAGCGAAATGGCCGCCCGCTCAGTGGCAGGATGTATCCCTGCTGGTCGCCTGCTCCGGAGGCGCCGATAGTGTGGCTCTGCTGCGAGGGCTGCACGCGCTGAAGCATCGAGGGGCGGGACGATTGATCGTGGGACATTTCCACCACGGTCTGCGCGAGCAGGCGGATGCCGACGCTCAGTTCGTTCAACGGCTTTCTGCTCAGCTTGATTTACCCTGCCAGGTTGGCCACGGCGATGTCGCGGCACGCGCGCGGCAACAAGGTGACGGCCTGGAAGAGGCCGCTCGACATGACCGCTACGAATTTCTGAAATCCATCGCGGAACAACACGGGGCGCGCTATGTCGCGACCGCGCATACGGCGGACGATCAGATCGAAACTATTCTGCACCGTATTCTGCGCGGCACGGGCGTCGCCGGCCTGCGCGGAATTCCGCGAGTTCGCGTATTGTCCCAAGCCGTCACTTTGATTCGACCGCTGCTGGAATTCCGCCGCGCGGAGACTCAGACGTACCTGGAATCGCTGGGGCAGGAATACTGTCACGACGCGAGCAACCTGGACACCAGCTTGACGCGCAACCGAATCCGTCACGACTTGCTACCCTTTTTAGCCGACCAGTTTAATCCTGCCGTGGATGATGCCCTGCTTCGTCTGGGACAGCTTGCCTCTGAGGCTCAAACGATCATCGACCAACGGGTCGACGACTATTACGACTGCTGCGTAACGAAGTCGACCGGGAACGAAGTGTTGATTGATTGCGACCAACTGAAGACCGCGCCGCCTTATCTTGTCCGCGAAATTGGAATTCGCCTCTGGCAGGAACAGCACTGGCCCCTGCAGGACATGGGCGCGCTCAGTGGGAACAGCTGTCGGACCTGGTGATGCAGTCAAGCTCCGAAAAAATAACTCTACCCGGGGCGGTCACGGCGAGAAAAAAAGGACGGGCAGCTGGCGCTGCGACGTCCTTGAGTAACCACAAATTTAGATGCGTAGGCCGGATACGGAGAATCCCCGAGCGCGGCCTATGGCCGCAACCAAAGTAGGACGGAATGCCATTCCGTCCAGACGGATTACGGGCACCGACGCGGAGCGTTGGTCGCCGTCCTACAAATTTGCGCAAGAAGACAAGAATTAGAACGTTAGTAGCACGGATGTATTTTTCATCCGTGGGTCGGCTCTGCCATCCGTGGGCTATTAGCTTCCATGCCGGCGCTTTTCCGTCTGCGACTACGCCTCACCGCCGCCGACCGCACCGTCGGCGATCGTTTCGTCAGCGCCTCCAACCGTGTGCTCACGACCGCCGATGTCGACAGCTTTGTAGCCGCCCTTCGACTGGAAGTAGCCAAACAAGATGATGTAGCAAACCAGCATGAAGGCTGGGAATAGCGCCATTTTGGCGAGCGTTTCGAATTGTCCCGCTTTTTGAGCAGCAGCCAATGACTTCTTACCTGCTTCGTCGGTAACGGCCGCGGCTTTTTCGGGATCGATTGCCTCATAATTTAGTCCGAAATAGGTCTTCTTGCTTAGCACGGCATCCGCTGTTTCGCTAGCATCCGCTCGTAACTCGGTGGTTGCCGTATTTTCCTGAAGGGCTCCAATTAACGGCGCACCTAACACTCCCACGGCAATCATCCCAATTCCAGAGATTGCGTTAAGCGTGAATGCTCCGCCCTTGGGACACTGTTCGGCCGTAACGCCGAGCATCGTCGGCCAGAAGAACGTCTTTCCGATTCCATAAAGAGTTGCGGCCACGAAAATGGCGGCCAAACCCGAACTACCAGTTTTTGAAAGGGCAAACAGGCCCGCAATCGCAAGTACGGAACTGACGACCAGTAGGCCAATTGGCGATAATTTATGAACGATCGGGCCGGCAAAAAAGCGAAGCACCATCATGATCGCTGATGTGTACACAAGCACCCAGCCGGCATTGAAACCTCCAGCCTTCATTGGTTCTTCCATAAGGCTGCTGATCCATGCATCCGTACCGATCTCGGTAGTGGCGAGGGGCATCATGATAATGATCAAGAAACCCATCAGTGGTCGGCCCAGGCTCTGCGTATACAGACCGAAAAGAACGGTTACCGCTACTGCGAGTCCAAAGTAAACGACTGGCGGCCATCCAAAGACCTGCCCCAGTTGTGCAAAGATTAGGCCGAAACCGATTAACGCGCCAAAGGCTCCAAACTCGGCCAACATCTCTCGGTAGCTGACACCAGCAGCTTCTCGCTCGCTCACCGGGAACTTCGCGCTGAACAGCATGATCAGGTAGATCACCGCGGGTATCGCAATCACTCCTAACACCAAGCGCCAGTCACCACTCTTGGCCGTCTCCGCCATAGCGATGGTAATCACGCCGCCGATGACCAAACCACCTGGCCAACCAGCATGGAGAATGTTGAGCCATTTGGTTTTCTCTTTGCTAAACATCGTGGCCACAACCGGATTAATAAAAGCCTCCACCGTGCCGTTTCCTAAGGCAACGATTATGCTGCCCCAATAGAGCAAATTAAATCCTTTGAGTTGAGCCGCCTTCAGTGCCTCGCCCTCGACACCCTGAATAGCGCTGTATGCCAAACACGCCATCACGAGATAGGCAGCGTAGCAAGCGAAGGAAAAGAACATCGCAACGCGATAACCGACTCGATCGATGAACAAACTAAAGACGATGATGGATATTGCGAACGGCCAAATGCCCGCCCCCATGAGATCTCCGGAAGCAACCTTGTCCAGATTAAAGTCCGATGGAAATCGCACGCCGCACAGATACATTCGCGTGAAAAACGCGAACGAAGTGGTGATGAGGGCGATGAAACAGCCCCAAAAAACCATCTTGTCATTCTTGTTATCCATCTATGGGTTCTCCGCCGTGGAATGGAATGTGGAAGGGAATGTGGAAGGGAATGTGGAATGGAATGTGGAATGGAATGTGGAATGGAATGTGGAATGGAATTGTGGTGGATAGCATCACCGATGGCTCCGCTAGCGTGATCGCCAGAAAATCGCTTTTTGCTTCTGCTGACGCCCATCTGCCGCAGCCGAAAATCCCCGATTACTGCCGAATCCAATGAACATATGAGCCATCGAGTATACAAGCTGCCGTCCGCAAGTAAACCATTACGAAATAGTGCTTTCCGGCGCGAACCGTGAGAATTTTTAAGCCGTAGATATGCTTAGAGCGTTTATCTGCCTTTTCTCGCTTACCTAAAGAAGCGTGGTGCCGCCCCAATCGCCGGCGATCGAGGGCCGGCGGCGACATCTTGACGGTTATCAACGTAAATCCCTACTATCCCGCGGCTTATAGACGCTCTGCCGTGCACCGTTGCGTGAATCGTTGGCGGCGGGCTGAAGCTGCGCTTTCCGTGTCGCACGTTGCCACCGGGAATGCGCGAATCACGCGGCGAAAGGAATCCCGCTATTTTCGCTCGATTGGTCAACTATTCCTGGTTCTTCTTCAAGTGGACCTTGCTGTTGGTCATTGTCTGCGCGGTGGTCGCGGTCTGGTTCTTCCGCGACACGCTGAATCTTCAGATCCGTGACCAGGTCCAAGCCAAGCTGGCCGAACATTTCACGGGCTTTAAGGTTCGCGTCCAGGCTGCTGAACGCCTCGAAGGCAAAGGACTCCTGATCCGCGGACTCTCTCTCTCGGAGCGCGCAGCGCGCGGGCCGCACTCCGAACTAGTCTTTTTGGAAGAAGTCTTCGTGGCATGCCGGACCGATTGGCAAGACCTGATCAGCGGCCAACTCGATGTGAGCGCGGTGACCGTGCGGCGGGCGACGGTGCGGGCGACCCGACGACCCGATGGTTCCTGGAGTACCGACGGGCTGCTGCCGCTACACTGCGAGCCCGATTCGGAAGTGGAGATGCGAATTGAAGGCGGAACGCTTGTCATTTTCGACCCGCTGAAAAACCCGTCCAGCACGCTAACCTTACGCGACATCAATCTCGAAATTCACCCACGACCGCTAACGTCAAACGTCGACACGGAACCGAGCAGCCACTTTGAAGGTTCGCTGTCGGGCGACCATTTCGGGCGTGTCGAATTGCAGGGATGGCACGACCGCGACTCCCGGCGGTGGAGCGTGGCGGGTCGTGTGAATGATCTTGCCGTCTCACCCGACCTGCAAAATTCATTGCCTGGCCAGACCGGGAATTGGTTGCGCCCTGCCGAGGTATTTCGAGGAACCGTCCCGCTGACCTTTCGCGTCGACAACGACCCGCTGCGGGAACAACCTTATCAATTTGACATCAGCGGAACACTACAGCGCGGGCGTATCGACGATCGACGTTTGCCGTATCCGATAACCGACGTGAGCGGCAACGTACGATTTACGCAGGATGGCTTTCTTCTGGAAAATATCGCGGCCCGCAGCGGAAGAACTATCCTCTCGCTAAAGGGACAACAAAACGGCTACGGACCGACCAGCCACCTGTTCCTGGAAGGGGAAGGCCAAAGCATCGAGCTGGAACAGCAACTCGTGCAGTTGATGCCGCCAGAATGGCAGCAGATCTGGAACAAGTACCAGCCGGCCGGACAGATCGATACCCATATCAAACTGGAACATGACGGCACCAGCTGGCGTCCGGAACTCACGGTCAACTGCACGAATCTGGCGTTTACCCATTATCGGTTCCCTTACCGAATAGAACGTGCGCGCGGGAAAATCACCTTCAAGGACGACTTGTTAAAAGTCAACCTGAATGCCTTCGCCGGCAGCCGTCCCGTACAGATCGAATCGGAAATCACACGCCCCGGACCGTACGGTATCGGATACGTTGACGTGCGCACCAAGAACCTGCCTCTCGACGAGCGCTTCGTTGCTGCGATCCCGGAACAGCACCGAGGCATCGTTACCTCGTTTGCGCCCCACGGAACCATGGACGGTCACCTGAGAGTGAAACGGAATCGGCCGGATGCCACCTGGGAACACCATACCACGCTCGACTTGAACGGGATCGCTATTAAGCACGAGAAGTTCCCCTATGCGCTGCGTGAGATCCATGGCCGTCTGGAAGGTATTGGTCGGAATTGGACCTATCGCAATCTTGTCGGCGCCAATGATTCGGGACAGGTTACGGCCGAAGGCGAGTCGGTGCCGGTTCAAGACGGCAGCCAACTGACGCTTCGCGTTCGCGGCAAGGGCATTCCTCTGGACAGCGATCTGCGACATTGCCTTTCGCCTGAAATGCAAAACGTGATGAAAGAATTGAGACCGCGAGGCGTCATCGATCTCGACTCGAAACTTATCTACAACTCAGGAAGCGCAACATTCGATTTGACCGTTCAGGCGCAATTGGGCCAGGACGGCATCCTGCTGGAACCCGAGTTCTTTCCCTATCGCCTGGAAAACGTGCATGGTCTGCTGACCTTTCAACAGGGACAAGCCGTTTTCCGCAATTTGACGGCCAACCACGGTCGGACACGCCTGGCCTCACAAGGTGTTTGCCGATTCCAGAACGACGGCTCGTGGGAGTGTGAATTTCAGAATCTAACGGTCGACCAACTGCATCTTGACCGCGATCTGTTATTCGCCATGCCGCCGGATGCCCGAACCACGCTTTCCGCCTTGAAGTTCTCCGGTCCCCTGAACCTGGCCGGCGGTCTGCGAGTCGCCGGTAATCGTCAAGCGGGGACACCCATCCGATCCACGTGGGACGTCCAGGTCAACACGCTTCAGGGTCGGGCAGATTGTGGCATCCTGCTTGAGCAAATCAATGGCGGAGCGCGTCTCGTCGGTGAATTTGACGGGCGGCAGTTCCGGACTCGAGGGCGTTTGGATTTCGATTCGTTACTGTACCGAGGCCTGCAGTTCACCAAGGTGCGCGGACCTTTCTATGCGAGCAACGATCGCCTCCTATTCGGCGCGGGAGCACAACCGACCCAGCCGGGCCGGCCTCCGGAGCGAATTACCGCCTCGATCTATGACGGCTCACTGGCCGGAGATTGCGAACTAGCGCTGGGGGATCCAACACGATTTGCCTTGAATGCGCAAATCGTTGATGGTGATTTGGAGCGGTTTGCGACCGAAGCCATCTACGGGCCGACCGCGCTGGCAGGAAAGGTGACCGCCGACATCAAGTTACGGGGAACCAGTCACGGCGTCCACACTTTGCTTGGCAGCGGTAAAGCTAAAGTTCGCAACGGTGACGTCGATCAACTGCCAATCGTCCTGTCGATGGTGAAATTCCTGAGTTCCAGCCCCTCGGAACGGAGTCGATTTGATACGAGTGAGATCGAGTTCCGAGTTAACGGCAGCCAGATTCTGCTGGACAAGATTAACTTCTACGGCGACGCGATCAGCCTGTTGGGAAAAGGCGAAATGTACTTGGACCGCCGCATTGGCCTGGTCTTTCGCGCGGCCGTCGGTCGAGACCGTCTGAAGCTGCCAGTGTTGAGTCCCATCCTGGGTGAAGTGGGTAAGCAACTGATGTTAGTCTACGTCCATGGCACCATCGACAATCCCCAGACAACGCGGGAAGCCCTGCCCGGCGTGAGACGCGCCGTCCAGGAGATTGAAGAGGAACTGATCGAACCGCCGGGCGCAAATCGGCGCTGCGAGGCCCACTGGATTGGTTTGAATCCGTCCTCCCGACCAAACCAGCACCGAAGACCGGAGCCTGAACAAGGAAGCTGATTTGATTCGGAACGACGTCACCAGCGCCGAGGTACTCGTGTCGACAAGTGAAGCATCGAGATTGCTCATGGCGCGCGGTGCAGATAAAATCGAGTTCGTTTAGGACGCAAACAACGGGTCGGTGTTTTGATGGCCATTCAATTCGTGAAAATGCAAGGTGCTGGCAACGACTACGTCTACATCGATTGCTTCCGCGAACCTGTCCCGAAGGATCTACCCCAGGTTGCGCAGCGCATCTCCGATCGTCACTTTGGCGTGGGAGGTGATGGCCTTATCTTGATCCGGCCCAGCGAAATCGCCGACGCGCGAATGCAAATGTTTAATGGAGATGGTTCCGAGGCCGAAATGTGTGGTAACGGAATCCGTTGCGTTGCCAAGTATGTTTACGAAGCAGGGATCGCGCAAGGAAGAATTGAAGATCGAAACGGGTAACGGTGTCCTGGAATTGAAACTGGAAACATCCGGGAATCGTGTAGGCCGGGTTCGCGTCAACATGGGCCAACCGATACTGCAGCCAGACAGAATCCCAACGACCATTCTCGGCGCGGCCGGCGAGGCTGGCGAGGCGATTGTGGATGTGCCGATCGAGGTCGCCGGTGTCCGCTTGAACGTTCACTGCGTTTCGATGGGAAATCCACACTGTGTGATCTATGTGGAACACGCTACCGACCAGTTAGTACTGGGACTCGGTCCCCAAATCGAACAAGACCCACGATTTCCTCAACGGATTAATGTCGAGTTCGTGGAAGTGATTAGCCCGCGCGAGGTTCGGCAACGAACATGGGAGCGGGGTTCCGGCGAAACGTTGGCCTGCGGCACCGGCGCTAGTGCGGTTTGCGTCGCGGGCGTGTTGTCGGGTCGCACGGAACGAAAACTACTGAACCACCTGGTCGGCGGCGATCTCGAACTGGAATGGGGCGCGGACGATCACGTCTACATGACCGGTCCCGCGGAGGAAGTCTTTCGCGGAGAGTGGGACATGGGCTGACAGAACTTGTTCAGCGCGGTTGTCTAACTAGTTTTAACCGCAAGGATGCCATGAAGCTTGCAAATTCACTATTGACGAATTCGGCCGCGCTAACCGCCTCCGCGGTCGTGCGCCGCTGGATGGGTTCACTGGAATATCGCGCGGCCTATTACGACACAAGCGTCGATCCCAGTCGTGTCGAATGCGCAGAGCGCGGAATCTACGTTTTCTGGCACGAGTACATGCCTTTCTTGTTGTACCTGCGTGGCAATTGTGATCTGGCGATGTTGATGAGCCGCCATCGGGACGCCGATATCTTGTCGCGACTGGCCTTACATTTCGGATTTGAATTCGTACGAGGTTCCACCCGCCGCGGTGGTCAACGGGCGTTACGCGATCTGATGCACAAAAGCAAAACACACCACCTGACCATCACACCCGACGGCCCGCGGGGCCCGCGTCGTCGCCTGGAAGCTGGCTGCATCTACCTGGCCTCGAAACTGAACATGCCGATCATCGCCATCGGTCTCGGCTACGACCGGCCTTGGCGAATGAATACCTGGGATCAGTTCGCCCTTCCCCGACCATGTTCGCGGGCACGGGCAATCCCCAGCCCGCGGATTCGGATACCGTCCAACTTGGATCGGGACGGCATCGAATATTATCGGCAACACGTTGAGCGTATTTTGCGGCGGTTAACGGATGAGGCCGAAGCGTGGGCGGCGGCGGGTACGCGTAAGGAAAACGAAGTTGTCGTGGGGCCGGCCACGCGACCGCTACGATCGGCGGCAAACTGGCCGCTGGACATCTTTCCGTTCGCCAGCACCACGGAAGAACATCCATCGTCTGCCAGAGCGGCGTAGCGCGTAGGATGGGGGCTGGACGTTGTTCGCCACCAACCTGTATCTGCAATGCCCACGCTGAAGGCGTGGAATAGAGCAGCCCAGGGCAAGGGCGAGGCGAGTCCAGTGAGCCTCGCTGACGCCCTGGGTAATATTGCCGATGATTACACAAGACCTGAAATGGCGACATAATCCGTGTGGCAACGATCCGGTCGATCCCGGCGCGTCGGGATTACGCCCTTTCAGGCAACGCCGTGAAGGATTTTTGTAGCTGGATTCGCAAGAATTCAGGGTGCTAGCGGGATCTGAATTCTTGCGAATCCAGCTACGAACCCTAGAAAACGCCTTATCAAAATCCTTCACGGCGTTGCCTTTCAGGGCTTAATAACGTTTTGTCTCCGGAACCCAGGGCGGCGTCCCGGCGCGCGGGACTCGTGCTACTCGCGAATTGCTCTGCCCTGGGCTGTCATATTGCTGCCCCTTCAGGGCGGATATTTTAAGAAAGCAACCAAGATTGAAACTGTAATCGCTATAGCCTCTCTGTGGCCCAACGCACAGCCGGTACAATCCCGCTATGACCAAGAACGATCCCTTTCTGGAAGGTGATGAATCGCCGGCAGGCGACGAACAACGGCCGCTGACCGTAAGTGAGCTAACGCGGCAGGTGAAAGACCTGCTGGAAGGTACGTTTCCATCCTTGTGGCTGGTCGGCGAAATCTCCGATCTCTCCCGCCCCCGCTCAGGACACGTCTATCTCACCCTGAAAGACGACGATGCCCAAATACGCGCCGTCATGTGGCGATCAACGGCGGAAAAGTTGCAAGCGGATTTACGCGACGGGCTGGAAGTTGTCTGTCAGGGCGGGCTCGACGTCTACGCGCCGCGCGGCAGCTACCAGTTCGTGATCCGAAAATTGCAGCCCAAGGGTGTCGGCGCGCTGGAACAGGCGCTGCAACGCTTGAAGAAAAAGCTGACCGCCGAGGGGCTGTTTGATCCACAGCACAAAAAGCCGTTGCCGCGATTTCCGCAACGAATCGCTATCGTAACCAGTCCCACCGGGGCCGCGATCCACGACTTCCTGCAAGTCGTACGGCGCCGCTACCGCGGTGTCGAAGTTCTGCTGGTGCCGGTCCGCGTCCAAGGTGCGGGAGCGGCAGACGAAATTGCCGAAGCGATCGGTCAGGTCAACCGGCTGACGTCAAGAATCGATGTCCTCGTTGTCGGCCGCGGCGGCGGCAGCATGGAAGATCTGTGGTCGTTTAATGAAGAATCCGTGATACGTGCGATCTACAAATCCCGGATACCTGTCGTTTCGGCCGTCGGCCACGAAGTCGACGTGACCCTGGCCGATCTCGTGGCAGACGTTCGCGCACTGACGCCCAGCGAAGCCGCGGAACGCGTGGTACCGGACGCCGCGGAGTTGACCGCGACGTTATCGACCTACCGGCAACGACTGTTAACCAGCCTGCGAGGCCGCGCCGCGGCCGCTCGTTCCCAAGTCAACGCGCTTGCCGCTCGACGCGTCCTCCGGCGACCGTACGACGTAATCCACGACAAC
This sequence comes from uncultured Planctomycetales bacterium, assembly GCA_963844115.1. Lineage (GTDB taxonomy): Bacteria > Planctomycetota > Planctomycetia > Pirellulales > UBA7805 > CS4-C045. The sequence goes on from CAWJNN010000073.1 coordinate 29,916, forward strand.
GAACGGCAACTGGACGAATGGAACCAACGCGCCCTGCGCGCGATCCGCGCGGTGACTCAGCAGGCCGGTCGCCAGACCGCCGCCGCCGCGGCCCAACTGGAATCGCTCAGCCCGCTCGGCGTACTTGGCCGCGGCTACAGCGTCACGCGACGAGTGAAAGATGGCAAACTAGTCCGTTCGACAAGCCAACTGAACGTTGGTGAACTGATCGTGACGCGATTCGAGCAGGGTGAGGCCGTGAGCCGAGTCGATGAAGTCAGTGCCGATGAGATCAGCGCGGATGTGCCCGACGGTAGCAAGCAAGGCTCGGCGCCGAAAAAGAAATAGCCGCGCCACCAGTCGCCAGGCCTGCTCACGCTATCATCTGCAAACCATCGCTCATCGATCGTTTAACGTCCAGCCGCAGGCGGCTGGGCGTCAAACGAGCCGTTGCGCCACGCTCGTGGCGAGCCGGTTCTTCGCGGCTATAATCTATTCCAGCCGCCCGGTCCTGCCGGCTAGCGCCGATCCTTCCCACCGAATCCCTCCGCCGGATCGCTCGCCGAGGCGAGCAACGCCCTACTTTCAAGGAGTCCCCTATGCCCCTACGTCGCCGAATTCTGTTTGCACTGCTCGCCATGATTTGTATCTCGATAAGTGATCGGCTGCTTCTCGCTGATGACGACAAGCCCGCCAATCCGCTTAAGGCCTTGCTGATTACCGGCGGAAGCAGCCACGACTATCCATCGCAGCAGCAAATCCTTTCGGAAGGCATCAGTCGTCGAGCGAACGTCGAATGGAAAATCGTGCTGCAAGGCGAGACTCGAGACACCATGATCGAGTTTTACAAAAACCCCAACTGGGCCGACGGCTACGATGTCGTTGTCCACAACGAGTGCTTTGGCGGCGTCCAAGACGATGCCTTCATCGAACAGATCGCCAAACCACATTTCGACGGTGTTCCGGCGGTGACAATCCACTGTTCGACCCACAGCTACCGCAACGCCAAAACTGACGAATGGCGTAAACTCCTGGGCGTCAGCTCCTTCGGACATGAAACTCACTATCCGCTGGCGGTCAAACCGGTCCAACACGAACATCCGATCATGAAAGGGTTCCCCGAAACGTGGAACACGCCCAACGGCGAACTGTACATCATCGAAAAACAATGGCCTAACTGCGTTCCCTTGGCACAAGCGTACGGAAAACGAACAGAGAAGAACCACACCTGCGTATGGGTGAACACCTACGGCAAAGGTCGCCTATTCGGTACGACGATCGGGCACCATAACATCACGATGAGGCAGGAAGTCTACCTGGACATGGTCGCTCGCGGGTTGTTGTGGGCCTGCAAAAAGCTGGACGACGATGGGAAGCCACTACCCGGTTACGAAGCGGCCAAGTCGGCGACGGCGATTCCAGCAAACAGCCAATAGGCAGTTAAGCACGTCCTGCTTGCCGAGCGGGATGTCTTCTTAGCTTCTTAGCTAAACACGTTTTCTTAGCAAAACATGTCCGTCTCGCTTCAGGTTCCGCTTGGTAAGCGGGACCTACGGAGCGGACCAGTGGCGCGACGTGCATCGTATCGTCAAGGGGACCTTCGCCAAATTTTTCAAGACCATAATTCATACACATGTATCATTGGGTAAAATTCGATACGGCGCAACTTCCAGCTTCTTCGTAGCATCTGTTCTTTTCAACAACTTATCCACCCCCGTGTCACACGCAATGTAGATGTTAACGGTCGAGTTTTGCAAAGTTTCGTTCGTGTTTGCGAGTCATGTTGAACCGGGCGCAAGAAAATCTGTAATTCTTTTCGCGGGTGGTTTGACAGCAGCAGATGCCAGCGTAAAATCGGCGTCTCGTCATTGAACGAGACAATCAAAAATCTGCACGGCGCCGCCTTCCGCATTACGCCGTTTACCAACGTCGTAGTTGGTCCGTTGGGTGAACGGACCACACTCATCGCAGCACGATAGTGCGATGAAATGCTGTTCGGGTGTGCGCCGATGGAGTCGTGCAGGAAGTGGCCTCCGGCGATATGGAAATCCTGGTAAAGCTTCATGATGCACTTGTGCGTCGACTGGGGCAGGAACGCTATGCGTTGTGGTTTGGTGCGCAAACTCGCTTCGTACTCGGCGACTCGCTGCTAACCATCGAAGTTGCCACACCTTTTTTCCATGACTGGTTACGAGCGAATTTTCGTCAACAGCTGGACGAATGCGTTCTCGAGGTCTGGGGAAAGGCGATCGAGCTGCAGTTTCAGGTGAATCCGGAATTGGCTGAGGCAGTCGAGGAAGTGGGCGAGGACCCACCACCGCTGCGAATACACTCGAATGAGCAGGCCCAGGGCGGCACCACGTCGCCAAGTCAGACTGGCCCGGAGCGCCAGACCGGCCAAGGTCGCTCGCCACGGACAAGCGCAACCCGCGACGCTTCCGTTCGAATATCCGAATTCGACACGTTTGTCGTCGGTCATTGCAACCGCGTCGCGCACGCTTCTGCCCTGCTCGCGGCCGACGAACCGGGATCGGCGTCGCCTTTGTACGTATGGGGCAGCACCGGAGTGGGCAAGACACATCTGTTGGAGAGTACGTGGTCCGCCTTCAAGAAACGCTCGCCAAAGTCCGCCACCGTCATGCTGGCCGCCGAACAATTCACCAGCCTTTTTCTCGAAGCGCTTCATCATAGCGGGTTACCCAGCTTTCGCCGAAAGTATCGCGGTGTCGATTTGCTGTTAATTGACGACATCCAGTTTTTTCAAGGCAAGAAAACGACGGCCGGCGAACTCTTGCACACGATCGACACCCTGTTGCGCAATGGTCGCCAGGTCGTTATATCCGCCGATCGGCCTCCGCATCAGCTGGAGGGCTTAGGTCCGGAACTTACGTCTCGTCTGACCGGCGGCAGTGTCTGCCGGATGTCGGCGCCGGATATGTTAACGCGACGTGAGATCGTGAAGCGTTACGTGCACAAGCGGGATTGTGACGTACCGGACGAAGTTCAGGACATGGTGGCAGCGCGGTTCAGCCAGAGTGCTCGCGAGCTGTTCGGCGCCGTCCACCGCTTGCAGGCGACGCAGCAGGCAACCGGCGAACCGATCACGACGGCCATGGCGGAAGAGGCGCTCTCGGACCTGTGGGTACATAGCAGTCGTGTCATCCATCTGTCCGACATTGAAAAGGCCGTCTGCGAAACCTTCGGTTTACAGCCGGAGAGCCTCCGATCCCAACGCAAGGCGAAATCAATCAGCCATCCTCGCATGTTGGCCATGTGGCTGGCCCGCAAGCACACTCGCAATGCCCTTTCCGAAATCGGCGAATACTTCGGTCGGCGCAGCCACACCACCGTGATCTCGGCGCAAAAACGCATCAACTCGTGGATGTCTCTGGGCGACTCCCTGGAAGGCGCCGACCGTCCATGGCGAGTGGAAGAAGCGATTCGTCGCGTAGAAGAAAAGCTGCGAGCCGGTTAGAAGTGAGTTGAGAGTTGAGAGTTGAGAGTTGAGAGGTGAGAGGTGAGAGGTGAGAGGTGAGAGGTGAGAGGTGAGAGGTGAGAGGTGAGAGGTGAGAGGTGAGAGGTGAGAGGTTAGAGGTTAGGGACGAACGGTTGAAAACTTCGTCCTCCGCGACGCTGCTCTCTAACCTCTACATCTCTAACCTCTACTCTCTACTCTCAACTCTCAACTCTCAACTCTCAACTCTCAACTCTCAACTCTCAACTCTAAACTCTCTACCCTCGTCACCGAACCCTCGCCATCTGGCGTTGGAACTGCTCGTCCAGCGATTCCAGGTCGCCGAAGAAGCGTTCGAATTGCTCGATCCGCTGGTCCGCGGAATCTTCCATTAAGGGTTCTTTCTTCGACAGCAACTTCATGTAGGCGATGAAGTTGTCCGGGTGGTTCTTGATCAAGAAATACGTTAAGCACCACGCTTCCGCATAGGCGTCCAGGACGGCCTGCCGACCTTGGTGCCGGCTGTCCTTCGAGCGGCCTTTGATCCGCAGATCGTTCTTCAGGAGTGCTTCAAGGGAATCGGCAGGCCGGTTCTTGCTGTACGCGCGAAACTGGTTGAGTCGGCTCCGATTGACCGCTCCTATCCCCTTCCAGCCGCGCGAACTCTTTAGGTCCGGCGTTTCGAAGTACATCGCCACCCCTTCGCTCAACCAGATCGGAATATCCGCCAAGCGCGTCTGCAAGCCACAGTTAAAGGCGATCTGGTGCGTGGCCTCGTGGATGATCGTGGCGACCAGGCTGCCCGCGGCGGGCCGGTTAAGAACGCGATTGATTTCTTTGCCACTCGGCAACCGGTCATCGGGCCCTCGAACCGCTTGCGCCAGTCAGGTCATACATCACAACGCGGTTGCTCATCAGGTTGTAGTACCCGACGATCGTGTCGGCCGCCGCCCCCAATTCGTTTGCAGCGTATCGCTTGTATGATTGTTCGTCAGAAAAAATGACGGCCACCATCCGCTGCTGCGGTTCTTCCATCGTCACACCGCGGCGGTCCCAGAAGTTATTGAACGCACGATAGAGACGTTCAAAAAGTGCCCCGCACCATTGGGCGTACGCCTTGGACGTGTTGTAACAGATCACGTAGTGCGCCGTCGTATGGACCGAAAAGCCATCGGGAAGACCTTCCAGCACCACCTGCGCCAGCTTTTCGCCATCCACGGGTACGAACGGCAACGTATCTTCATCGCGATTCGTGATTTCATCCGGCAACGCCGTCCACAGTCGCCCCGCGCGGTCCTCCAGGAGAACACCACCGTCTTCCGCTTGCACGACGATCCGGCCGCTGACCTTGACCTCCGCGCCTCCTTTATTCAGAACAAAGTGTTCTTCACCCGCGGCCAACGAGACACACGCCAGACAGCCGATGGCAAACAGCGCGCGGACGATCGACACTTGTCGAGGCGGGAATTTCACAGGAAACAACATCAACAACAATCTCTCCAAAGCGAGCGTAGGATGTACCGGAAACGCTCGGCAATACCACTATTCTACCACAGGGCCGAATCAACCCTTCTGCAGCGACTTCACCAGGTCGGCACGAAAGTCGTCGATCGCCAGCGTTTTTAACCCGCAGACCTTGCCACCATCGTCCCACCGACGCAAACGCAGAGCGGCCTCAAGGTAGGGGCTTGCTTCCAATTGAGCCAGTTCTTCGGCCGACATATTACCTCCCTGCACGAGGAAGCTCTTCTTCGACGCGTCGGACATTCCGTCGAAGTATGCCGGATCGGTCGTGCAGAGATACCGCTTGGCTGGAACATGTAAACGAATCGGCTCGGTTACGTCGCGTCCGAAAAAAGACTGCAGGTACTCTGCGGCCACTTCTTCATGGTAAAAGTCACCCGCAGCAGTCTGCTGGCCAACCAGCAAATGCCCCAAGTCGTGCAGAAGAGCGCCACATACAACATCCGAATCCGAACCGGCCGTGCGCGCTAAGGTAGCGGTCTGCAGTGCATGCTCCAATTGGGTGACCTCTTCTTCGTAATGCTCTCCGCCGTGAGTCGTAAAGTAGTCGATCAGCAAGTCCGCTCGTTGCGGCGCGGAAGCCTCCAACAACCTGGACCTCAGTTGTTGATCCGCAAGGTCGGTCATTGTTTGAACTTGTCTTTCACTTAGGCCGCGTTTTGAAATTTGCACGATGGCCCTCCGAGGCCAGGGCTTCCCCGTGTATTCAATCGCTCCGACGGGCTCGGAGGCCCAGGGCGAATATTGTCCACAGCGGAAACGAAGAAAGACGCCCGTCCAAATCACTCCCCGAAACATGTTAAAAGCCCTGGCCCTGTACGGGCGTGTCGTCGATAAGGCCATCATTCTATTTCCGTCCTTCCTGTCGTTGTACTGACATTTGTCGCTGCCAGCTGGCCAGACACCAAAATACGAGGGCCGTCATGATGGCAAAGAAGCCCAGCACGGCGAGGAACATTCCGCAGACCTGGTCGTAAGCGCCGCTGTGCAAGCGGTCGAAAACGCGATTCGCCAGCGTTTCAAGGCCTGGAACCTGGACCAGCTGGCTGGCAGACAAGTCACCCATCGCCAGCACCATCACGACCAGCCACGCTGCGACCGCCGCCGGCCAACGCGCGGGAAGCGCGATCAACGTCAAGCGAGCGAAGGGACCAGCCCCCTCTTGTCGAGCGGCGTCAAGCATCGATGTGGGGAGGCTGCGTAGCGCATGCCACATGATGATCGTCGCGAACGGCAAGGTACGCATCGAAATCGCCAGGCACGGCGCCGCCAACGAATCATAGGCTGCTGGAAAACCCCCAAGTAGCCGGATGACAAACACGCCCAACAACGGACCGGGGATTGCCAGAAACAAGGCGACGATCAGATAGGCCCCCGTCGCTTGCGGTCTTCCCGCTCCACCAAACCAGGCCAGTAACGTCGCCGCGAACAAGACGAGACTCGCACAAATGGTCGCGACGATCAGTGAGTTTCGGAACTCATCGCCGAACTGTCGGACCGATTCGATAAACACCATGTCCAAAAACTTCACCCCATTCCAGCTCTGAATCGCAGCGCCACCGGCGTCGGTCGAAAACTGTACCCCGGCGCGATAGACCAGGTTCAGCAACGGGATGCCGATGATTACCAGCGCGATCGCCGTCATGGCGGCACACGCCAGCCAGCGCAAGGGGCCAAGATCAAAGTCGCGGAGGCGACTCAGCGAGATTGCCTCATCGCGTGGCATCAAGCGGCTACACAGCACGAGTCCCAAACCGACCAGCAATGCTGTTACCAGGATGCCAGGAAGTACCTGCAACGTGGCCGCTTCCATGTCCGCCGTTGCCGCATGGGCAACATAAATTTCCTCCGCGTAGGTTCGAACTCGAAATAAATCCGTAACCGTCATCTCGCCGGCCGTCACCACCGCCACCCACAGCGCAGCTATCCCAACGGCGCCTGCCACCGCCGGCAACGTGACGTTTCTAATCACGCTCGCACTGGATACGTGCAACAGAGCCTCTTCCTCCAGTTCGCGCGACGCCAACCGCAAGCCGACCGCCACGATCACCGTGACCCAACCGAACGCATAAACCGCGTGCACCCAGATCGCACCGGCCATCCCTCGAATCAGTTCGATCTCGGTAGCTACCGTAAACCAGCCTTGAATCCCAAACCCCGCCTGCCAGGCACCCGTCTGCAGATACAAAGGGACGACCAAAATCATCGCGATCAGAAACAAGAACAAGCGCCGGCCAGGAAGATTGGTGCGCGCCATCAGAAACGCGGCAAAGACGCCCAACGGGAGGCTAATGGCCAGCGTACCGAGGATCAGCACCAGTGTATTGAGCACAACGTTACCCGGCCCTCCGGGAGCCGGTTGCACCATCTGCCCGAACAACATAGGCGGCACCGCCAGGTTACTGATCAAACTCACGCCCCCCTGCACCTCACTATGCACCAAAAACTATGCACCAAAACCTCACTATGCACCAAACCATGCTCGACATTCTAACGACCGCCCGCCTTCACCGCCGAGGCTCCCGATGCGCAAACAATGGTGCTCTTAGAAATCCTAAGTCGTGCATCAACCTTTGGAGTGGATCCAGCTGCGTTCGGCGTCGATGCGGAAACTGTTAGTTCTGCTTGTGCGGGCGGCAATGATTAACACGCGAGATAGAACTCTTGCGATTCGACGCCGCATCCACGCGGTCGCCTGGCGCGGACCGAGGGGGTCTTGAGTCAAGCAGAAAACGCGTTACCCTCCAGCCATCTTTATCACGGCCTGGCGTTAAGACTGTTTACGCGTCGGGAACCGGAAAGATTGGCTTCATGTCGTTCGGCCCAGAATTCCGGGTAGCGCCACAGATATCCGCGTTCGTCATATTGCAAGTAGTGAACTGCGTTGGGAAACGGTCTGCCGAAGGTGTGTTCACATACCACGGTCGGCGCGCCGGCGTCGTCGTAGAAAATACGCTGGTGCAATAGCTGCTGGCCGTTCTGGCTTTTAAACACACAACGCACTCGCCCCTCCTGAAAACAAACACGGTACCAAGGTCTCGTTCCCGAGCGCGGCGGATCCTTCGTTGGGGTGCCGGGGAGATACGGCACCCGGTTGAAGAAAGATAGCGACGACGAATACAGCACCGCCATCTCTGTCTCGTCAATTTGCTTTTCCAACAGCGGTTCAAGCCGCGATTTTATCGATTCCAGTTCCGCCACGTCCGGACGGTACGTCGAATCGTTTAAAGCCAACAAGACATCTGGTCCACGCTCTATTTCAAAGATAGCTGGCAACTGCTGTTCGATCTGTTCAATTCGATCCCGCTGGCAATCGTGCTGTGCGGGATCTGTTATTTCTGCGGCTTCCGTTGGGGAGCGTTGCTGGCGGCCAGCGCCCTGCTGCACATGTTTTGTGACCTTCCATTGCATTGGGACCCTGGGACTAGAACTGGTCCGTGCCTAGCAATTTTTCTTCGACCTTGTCCGCCTGCCAGGCGACGGACGTTAGCACGCGCATCACCTCCATCGGGTCCGCAGTTTCCGCCAATTGATTGGCCTGGATAACCACCGCTTCGCCACTGCCTTGGTCCGCCACGGCAAACGCGCCGTGAACCAGCTTGGTGTTGTAACGCAAGAGCTTCATCGCGTTCTGCTCGGTCGCCGGACCACAGACCGAGGCATAGCTGATCAACGCATCGCCTTCGGCATCCTTGACGTCGAACCGAACCCGAACTACCTGTTTGCGAAGCGACCCGATCGGCACCGTGATACTCCAGGCATCACCATCTTCCAGGATCGTGTAGCCGGCCGCTTTGGAAACAGCGCGGACCAGCGCCTTGGGATCGGTGACGGCCGGGGCGAGATCGCCGAAGTCAGCCACGGTTCGGGCAGACACTGTTCCGGCAGCCACGGTTCCGGCAGCCACGGTTCCGCCAACAGCCGCGGTGGCTGCGCCGCCCGCCGGAACGGGTGACGGCGGGGCTTGCGGTACGGCGGCCGGTGCGAGACCTCCGCCAGGTGGCAACTGACCGGCTTGCATCGCTTGATTGATCATCCCTGGCATCATCATGCCAAAACCAGCACCCATGCCCATGCCCATGGCACCGCTTCCCATGCCACCACCACCACCTTGCTCGGCCAGCTTCGCCATGCTGTTGGCGGCCTGAAACTTCAGAAACGCATTCAGGTCACCCACCGCGCCCATGGCGCTGCGGGCATCGATGGCTTTCTGAACTTCCTCGGGCGGGGTGATCGCGTTGATGAAGAAATCGACCAGCTCCAAACCATATTTACCGAATTCCTCAGCAACCTTCGCGCGCGTGGCCGAAGCGATCTCGTCATATTTCGCCGGCAGTTCGATGATGCTGGCGCCCACCGTACCTAACAGGTCGGTCATCCGCGCTACGATCAGGTCTTTCAGATACGACGTGACATCTTCCGTCGTGAAGACGCCCTGCGTCCCGACCAGCTCGTTTAGCAGAAGAGCCGAGTCATTGATACGAAACGAGTACTTGCCAAAACTGCGCAGGCGTACGAGGCCAAATTCTGCGTCTTTGAATGTGATCGGTTGCCGAGTGCCCCATTTCTGATCGATGAACGTCTGCAGCCCAAAGAAATAGACCTGCGCCTGAAACGGAGATTTTTCCCACGGGATGGTCAGGATTTTCGTCAGCACCGGCACGTTGGCAGTGGACAACGTATAGCGCCCCGGTCCAAATTTGTCGAACGCCTTGCCATCGCGGAAGAAAATCGCCTCCTGGTTTTCCTGAACGATCAGTTGCGCACCCAGCTTGATGTCCGCCGAACCCTGCGGCGGGACACGGTGGACAAGACTGCGATTTGCCTGGTCAAAAAAATCAATGACTTCTAGTTTTATAGCCATGGCTCTAGATTCCTACTGGTATGCACGTGGGGGAAGTCTCATAAATGGCAAATCGCTTCGTCAATTCGTGATTCAAACAACGCTGGGCTATCCCGTTGTTTCCACGGGAGGCGCTTCTTATTCTCTTATTCAAGACCTTTGAGAAGATCCTCGCGTTCGTCCCAGACTTTCTCCAGTTTGTCGACCTCATCCAGTAGCGCTTTGGTCGCGGTGGCGACGTCGTCCTGCTCGGACGGCAAGGCTTCGACCTTGGTCGCCAGATCGTCGACGGTTTCGATTAACCCCGCATCGAATTCGTAGACTCGATCCAGGGCCGCTTCATCGATCCGAACCAGGTCGAAAAAGCCGCTATAGCCCTTCATTGCGCCGCGGATCCGTGACGAGAGCTTGTCGATGCGTCCCCGCAGTCGATCACATTGCGGTAACACATCAATCTGAGCGGCGTCGGCCAGCGCGCGGGTCAGTTCGTCCAGCCCCCGCTTGCTGCGATCCAATCGGTCGGCCAGCCAGTCGCGCTGCAGGGTGTCGCTGTCGCGCCGGTATTCCTTTTCCAGGTAACCGCGAAACCCCGGTATGTGCCGCAGTACCGTCTCGATCACGTTGCGGTTCGTGGTATGTTCTCGTGGATCAGGCATGGCGACCACCGCGGTAAGAGGTTGATTGGCTATTCGTTCCGCCGTCCATTATTCCATCTGTGCGCAGGATTGGAACACCCACCCACGTCCCAACAGGATAACACCAAGGGCTTATTCGCTCTTCCCGGCAAGATATCGGGTGGAGAACAGAAAAATGGGAGAATGATGAGAATTTTCCTGCTTCCATTATTCTGACCCCGTCGTCCGGCCAGCTTCTGTAGCTCCGCCGGCCGATACGACTGGTCCTTCGTCAGTCGCCTCGCAAGACCGCTCGCATTGCCATCATTCCCAGGATCAGCCCCAGATCAACATGGCCGCGCGCCGACCTATTTGCTATAGATTTCGGCTCCTTTCGAGTCGGCATCTCCAGGAGTTTTCCGCATGTCCCGTGGCAGCCGCTGCATCACCGTATTGATGTTCGCCGTATTGAGCACGTCGGTTGGCTGCGGATCGATGTCGTTTTCCGCCTTTGACAAGCTCGCGTTCTGGAAACGCGAAGTCGTGCCGGAGGACATCCTTGCCCGGCACGGTCCAACCGCTTCGCAGTACCTGGAAAAGATCGACAAACTGGGCCAGCGCGCGGCGAAGGCCTCGCCGACCGAACAACAGGCGATCGCCGAGCAACTCGCACAAGCGATTAGGGCGGAGCAGGACGCTTTGGTGCGCCTGCACTTGATTCAGGCCATTTCGCCATGCCGTGCACCGATCGCCGCCGCGGTTCTACACGCGGGCCTCAACGATGAAGACCTGGACGTCCAACTGGCAGCCTGTGAGGAATTGAGCGCTTGGGAGAGTCCCAAGACCACAACCTTGCTGGGCCAAATCGTCGAAAGCGGGGATGAGCCATTGGACTTGCGTCTGGCTGCGATCGAAACGCTGGGAAAATTCAAGGACGCTGCTGCTGCCGACGTTATTGCTCCGGCGCTGGAATCGAACGCCGACCCGGCACTACAGTATCGAGCCGTCAAATCGCTGGCAAAAATGACGGGAATAGACTACGGAAACGATCTGGTAGCTTGGCGAAACCACTTCGGCAAGCAAACCTTCGGCAATAGCGGCGAACAGTATGCGTCGCCGGATCTCTCTTCTCCTACCAGTGCAGGGGTGCGGCAAGCTGGCTTTCAGCAGTAGTTTGCTGGGATCCTCTGACGATGCCGGTCGAACAGCGTACCGCGACGACCCCGCGGCGGCGAACAATAGACGGCGAATTTTAGACGCTGTGACCTTTGATTCGCTGTAAGCCGAATACCCTATTCATCCGCAACCTTCGTTGCGCCACAAACGGTTTTGTGAATCGGTATGACCGACCGATTTCCTATCTCAACCGCTGAAAATTCCCTTCGCATCGCGTATTGCTGCTGAACTGCGCCGCTGGATCGCCCGATACTACAGCTACCAATGCTGGCATTCCCGTTCCTAGTACGGGTGCGCGACGACTGCCCAATCGGACGACCGAGACAACCCCTACGAACGCCACCCCTATCGTCGCCGTCGCGCCCTAACCACTTGAGCACCAAAACCTACCCGATGATGAACCGACTGTGCGTAGTACTTATTGTGTTCGTATGCGGCCGTGCCACCGCACAAGAGCCAACTGAGAAAAGTGGCCCCGCGGCCCCTTCCTTTTCCCTGGAAGGTCCCATCGCAGTCGCGATCTCACACCCGCCGCCCGCGGCAGACGCTGACAGACGACCGCCAGGCCTGGCGGACCGCGTCGCATGGCGCGTTGCGCGCCGCCGCGCGCTCGAAGCGGATCGTCAGGATCCTACAGACGAACCCTTGCAACTTGAGCTGAATGCCCCCGCCAACAGCCAGCCTGAACTGAACCCGCCTGGCGACAGCCAAACTGCCGGCAAAGCAAGACGGATTGCACGTTCCAGCGAGGTGCCGACCTATCCTGAGTCAGCACCCGCAAGTCCTGAGTCCGCACCGGCAAATCCTGAGTCGGCACCGGCAAGTCCTGAGTCGGCACCCGAGGACGAAACCTCAACGACCGACGAGAGTACGGCGCCCTCGGCCGAGCCGTTGCTGCCACCGCACGTGCAGAGGTTGAGGACCAAGGTCGAAACGGCGCTCGATATCTACCGTGACAAAACGCTGAACACCCGCGAACACTGTCACTGGTCCCTCATGCATTCTCTGATCGCGTACGGTGTGGAAAAGCAAGTCCGGATCGGTGGCCCGAACGGTAAGCCCGTCAATGCGATCGGCTGGATCTGCTACAACTACCCCTGCCGTGGAAAAGACCTGTTCTACTTGCAAGGCGACAACATCCGCGGCAAACGCGGACCCGGACAACAGGGACACGAAGGCCAGTTCCTGGCCATGGTTGCTCAGTCGCGCGTCAAAATCGATTACCCGATGAAAATCGATGGCCGCGACCTGACGATCCTCGACCTGGTCCGCAGCGAAATGGCCACCTGCAAAGCCGGGACGGAACTAACGTTCAAGCTGATCGGCCTTGCGCACTACCTGGATGTCGACAACACCTGGAAAAGCGACGATGGGACGTCCTGGGACATTGAGAAGTTGGTACGGGAAGAGCTGAAACAGCCCATCAACGGTGCAGCCTGTGGCGGCGCGCATCGCCTGTATGGACTGGCTTACGGCGTCTACAAATGCCAAAAAAACCAAGGCTCAGTGGCGGGCGATTTTGAGAGAGCAGAACGCTTCCTTAAGAAATATCATGAATACGCCTTTCACTTGCAAAATCGCGATGGCAGTTTCAGCACGGAATTCTTCGAAGGTCGCGGATTCGATCCCGACTTGAAAAAGCGGATGCTCACCTCGGGTCACATTACCGAATGGCTGTCGTTTTCCTTGCCGAAAGAACAGTTGTATCGACCGGAAATGCTGAAAGCGATCGACTACCTCGCCAATATGTTGATCCGCGACAAGCATCGAGAGTGGGAAGTCGGGCCACTGGGTCACACGCTGCATGCGTTGAACACGTATCACCAGCGTGCCTTAAGCCCGCCAAAGGAATACCCGGTCGTCGCATCCTTACCCGCGGATTCCGAATAAACTTCGCACCGCGACGAATGCCGGACCCGTGCCAATGAACGTCGGCGTTCCGTGGAGTGACCGATTCCAGGCAAACCGGTAGCATCGGCCGCGACGTCTCGTTGCTCCGAATTCGGCACTGGTCACTTGCCGCCTATCTATAAAGATTTTACGATGCATTGCTGCGCCACGGTGCAAACCACTTGTGTACCGGTGCAAACCACTTGTGTACCGGTGCAAGCCACTCGTGTAACTCACTCGCGCAGCGCACGGCCACCATTGCTGCGGCCCAATGATTGCGGCCCGGTTATTACGGCCCGGTTATTACGGCACTGTTGCCGCGGGACAGTTGGGAGCCTCGTAAATCGTCGCGAAAGGACCTGGATGTACGGGCAATGAAGAAGGAACTATCGGACAATTTTCACACGATGCTGGATTCCGCCGTTCGCATGGCCGAGGCTTACGGGTCGGATGCCCTGCTGATCATGCTGGAGACTCCCGTCGATTGGGAGGCGTTGCGAGCGGCAACAGCCAAACACAAGGTCGTCGTCGTCGCCGATCATGCCGATGTTTTGGAAGGTGCGAAAGAGGCCGGATTAGAGCCGGTGGTCGTCGAGACTTCACAGAACTCCGTCTTGGATCGGTTAACGCAGTCGTTATTGGAAAGCGTCGCAGATGACGTGCTCGCCCCCGGCGCAAACGTCGTCGCCATCTACAGCGGGTTCGAAGCGGGCCGCGTCGACTCGGTCAGCGTCATTCACCTGGACGAGCACCTGCGGAAACTGACCGTTCGCGACCTGCGCCGATTAGAGACCAGCGTTCCGCTGGACACGCTGAAAACGGTCGTCGATTTGGCCGTCGAAATCGGCCAAGACGGACGTGAAGGAAAACCGGTCGGCACCATGTTCGTTGTCGGCAGCACGCGGGCCGTGATGCAGCGCTGCCATCCGACAACCTTTGATCCGATGAAGGGCTATAAAAAATCTGAGCGAAATTTAAGTGACCGACGCGTTCGTGAGGGCATCAAAGAGATCGCCCAAATGGACGGCGCTTTCGTCATAGCCTCCGACGGTACCGTTACCGCGGCCGCCCAATATATCGACGCTTCCGCGGACGGGATTACGCTGTCGAAGGGCCTCGGTGCTCGACATTGGTCCGCCGCAGCCATCAGCCGTAAGACCAAAGCGGTCGCCGTCGCGGTGAGCGAAACCAACGGCACGGTACGCATCTTTCAAAACGGCGACGTCGTACTCCGAATTGAACCATTTCGCCTTCCGATGAAGTGGAAAGAGTTCGAATTCGAACCTCCACCATCCGAATAACGGTGGAACGGAACTTGTTCCGTTTAATTCTGGTGTGTCGAACTGGAAACGGAACAAGTTCCGTTCTACGAAGTCCCGCCGTTCAACACTTCCTCAATCAGCTTGCGCGGCGCGCCGATCCCCAATACATGGATTTCGCCCGTGTATAGCGCTGCGTCGTCGTGGTCGAATCCTCGCTTGTTCGCGACGAACGTGCATGTACGCGCTGCCCGTACCGCCACACCTTCGGCAACGCCCGTATCGCAATCCAGTCCGCTGGGAAGATCAATCGCCACGATCGGAGCGGGATGTTCGTTCATGCGTTCGATAACGATGTCCAACGGCGGGCGCGGCGCCCGCGACTGCCGGTTCCCAGCAGTGCGTCGACGATCCAGCTGGCGTCTTTCAGAGCCACGTCGAGCCGATCGGCTGCAAACGAATCACCGAAATACTCGCAGTGCAATCCGCTCTTCTCCACGATTCGATAATTGATCAGAGCATCCCCTCGAAGTTCGGCGGCATCCGCAAATAGTAGGATACGAACTTCGATTCCAGCCAGATCGAGATGACGCGCTATAACAAATCCGTCGCCACCGTTGTTGCCCTTTCCACAGCAGATAACAACCGGGCCGACCGCACCCCAACGGACCAACAGATCGGCCGCCCCGCGACCGGCGTTCTCCATCAATAGGACGCCGGAGAGCCCGGTACTCGTCCACGGTGCGCGTGTCTATTTGTTGGGCCTGTTGGCGGGTAAGCGATGGCACAAGAAAATGTCCTGAATTGACGAGGGCGTCGACGCGAACGGGGAATGACTTCTTTTGATACCGTGTCGCTTATAATATATACTTCCGACAAAGCCTGGCCGACGATACCCTTTTACAAATTCGCCGCTCATTTATAAGGCCGATTTACAAATACGATGCCCATTTACGAATACGTCTGTTCTGATTGCCGCTCTGAATTCGAACTGCTGGTCCGTGGGTCCGAATCCGTTCAGTGCAAAAGCTGCGGGAGTACCCAGCTGGAAAAATTGCTCAGCGTCCCAGCAGCCCACACCGGTGGCCGATCCTCGGACCTTCCACTGTGCGAAACACCCAGAAGTAGCCGTGGACCTTGCGGGATGGGCGGGTGCGGACTGCCCGAATGCGGCTAGACGTTGCAATCGAGACGTTGCAATCGATACGATCGACAAGAAGTTTCCGATTGTGTCGACCCAACCATTGCGATTCTTCGCTTTCTCAACGATAACAGACTCGCCGCGCGGTTACGATCGGCAATTCTCGCAGACTCGTCTGACGTGGATTGCATTTTGATGTCTTGCGTCACAACCGTCATGATGGGCCGTCTTTGGCTGGGGCGCATGATCTCACCTCCTGGTTGGGAATTGCTGGACGATTGGGGCAAATCGCTTTTCTGGTAATAACCCGTCGTTCGATAGAGCAATAGCGACCTCTACGATCACCCGGTGTCGAATTGCCGGCGGGGATTTCGGTCGCCTGCCGTACAACAAAGATGGATCGATTGTTCCAGTCAAGGTCATGAGGGATTTATGAAGAACTTCAGAATGCTACAACGGATTAGCGTGACAACCGCTTGTTTAGGGCTCTTGCTGCCAGGTCAGCTGTTCGCAGCCGCGCCGGTCGATTCCGCCCGCCCAACCACTCAACTTTCCGATATTTCGCTGCACGAAGGCGGAGTCTTCGCCGGACAGATCGTAGGCCAGAACGGCAACCCGCTGGCTGCCGTGCCTGTCTCGCTGAAGTATCAAGGTAGCGAAATCGCCCTCGTTACAACGGATGCCAACGGCGCGTTCGCCGTACGCGGCGTGCGAACGGGTGTCTACACCGTCCATGCATCGGACGCCGTGGGCTGCTACCGAGCATGGAATGGCGCGACGGCGCCTCCTTCGGCGAAGCCCGGTGCCTTGCTGGTCAGCCACAATGAAGTCGTTCGTGGCCAAGGCTGTGATTGCGGTGCCACAGCGGCCAGCGATTGCACGTGCGGCAATACCCTAGGCTGCGGAGGACTTCCCGGCTTTCTGACGAACCCGATTGTCATTGGTGCGGTTGTGGCAACTGCCATTGCCGTTCCGCTCGCGCTCTCGGAAAACGGCAGCGGCAGCTAACGCATCACCAGCGGAAGCGAAAACATCGCAGATAAAACATCACCGTTTGAGCAGCACAGTTAAGACAATCAACACAATTAAGACAATACTGTGACCGACGAGTGATCAGAGACAACAAGGGTTTGCGTGCGCGAAGCACGCAAACCCTTGTGTGTGTTAGTGGGGTGCCAAAACTTGCCACGCTGGGACACTTTGCCACGTAGGGAAACCCTGCCACGCAGGACATCTGGTGACGAAGCAAACCGGCTATGGCAACAAATAGGCGGCCCCCACGGTGGCGCCTGCCTGGAACAAGCCGGTGCGCCATGTGAACGGAATCGCCGGCACATAATAGGGTGCACAATCGCCAGGCCGATAATGCCCCAACGTGTACACGCACTCATTGGGTGTTCTCAGGCCGATCTTATACGGCAGAATCGGGATCGAGCCAAAGAAATGGGCTGCCGACAAGATCGGTTGCGTGATCGGACCGGTGCTATGGCCATACCGTTCCAAACCGCGTTCCTCAAAATAGAGCGGTTTGTGGCACAGCCCCGAGGCTGCCCAGGCGACATGCATCGGTTCTCCGCCGCGGAAGTTGGGCAAAGCTCTGTCGTTGACTTCCAGCTCACACTGCTGAGGGTACCGATCACCCGCCTTGCCCTTGGGCGAAATATCCAAACTGATTTTGGATAGGGTCGCTTGACGCAATAGACGGATATCACGTTGACACCGTTTCAGGTGTTTTGCCTCGGCGTCCGCCTGTTTGTCTTCGCGCTTCTCCCGGTCGGCTGCGTCAGAATCCTTCTCCGCTCGATCCAGTTCTTCGTCCAGCGGCTTCAAACGCTCGCCCCTTGGTTTTTCCCCTGGTTTGTCCCCTGGTTTTTCCCCTGGTTTGTCCTTTGGTTTGTCCTTTGGTTTGTCAGTTGGCTTGTCATCTGTCCGCGGCCGCTGGTCGACCGGTTCCTGGATCGGATCCGTCCGATCGGGAGGATCGCGGAATAGATCATCGGTCAAGTCGTCTGGGAGATCATTGGTCACGTCGTCTGGGAGATCGTCGGGAAAATTGTCCGGGATATCATCTGGCAGATCGTCCGTCGCATCATCCTGATGCAGAACAAAGGCGTGGTCATCTTCTGACCGGGCAACGTCGTTGCGTCGTTGTTCGACGGGTTCGTCAAAACCGGCCCTGCGGATCGGCCTTGAAACAACGTTGCGCGAAGCATCGGCAATCGCGAGACGACGAACAACCGGTTGCGCACGTTGGGGCCGAATCGGATTAGGGCGACTGCCGATCGACGACGTGTCGGACGATTTCGATCGCAAAGGATTATTGCGAGGGCGATTCGACGTTTGCGGCGACGGATCGTCGGCCAGCGTCGAAGACGCCGTCCACGGGACGGTCGCAAAGATCAACAAGCAGGTCGTAACGCGGACAGCGATCCGGCTAAGAGGACTCGCCGTGATGCTCCGTGCTGTAATTGGTCGCTTCCTGCGTAATGGCGATATCATGAGGATGACTTTCCCTGACGCTTGCCGAGGAAACCTCGATAAACCGGGCATTTTGCCGCAGCTCTTCGACCGTTTTCGCTCCGCAATAACCCATGCCCGCCCTGAGACCTCCGATCAACTGATACAAAAAGGGTCCCAATAAACCCTTGTACGGTACTCTGCCCTCGACGCCTTCGGGTACGAGTTTGTCAGCTCCATGTCCTGACGAAGTCTGTCGATACCGTTCGCTCGACCCGTCGACCATGGCGCCCAATGATCCCATTCCGCGATACGTCTTGAATGTTCGTCCTTGGTAGAGGATTTGCTGCCCGGGGCTCTCTTCTAAACCTGCCAGCAGACCACCGATCATGACCACTTTGGCACCCGCAGCGAGTGCCTTGGTGACGTCGCCGCTGAAGCGAATCCCACCGTCTGCGATAATCGGAACTCCGTCGGACATCTTGCTGGCGGCCTGGAAGGCTTTGAAGATCGCCGTCACCTGAGGCACACCGACGCCAGATATCACGCGTGTCGTGCATATCGAACCGGGGCCGATTCCGACCTTCACCGCGTCCGCGCCAGCGTCCACCAGGTCGCAATAGCCGCGAGCGGTTGCGACATTGCCAGCAACGACGTCAATATCCCATTGTTGTTTGATCTTTTTTACGGATTCGATGACGTTTGACGAATGGCCATGCGCACTATCAACGACAACGACGTCGACACCGCGTTGTATCAGGCACTCAACTCGTTCGTAGTCATGAACGCCGACAGCAGCGCCTGCACGCAAACGGCCTTGCCGATCCTTGCAAGCCAGCGGGAAGCGCTTCATCATGTCGATGTCTTTAATCGTTATAAGTCCCGTCAGTTTGTAATCTTCGTCAACCAGCAAAAGTTTCTCGACCTTTTTTGCCATCAAAATCTTCTCAGCTTCCGCAAGCGTCACGGTCCCCGTTGCCGTGACCAGATTCTCACGGGTCATTACGTCGGAGACTTTCAGATCCCACTGTTCCAGAAAACGGAGGTCACGCCGGGTCAGGATGCCCTCCAAATGCCCGTCGCCGCGCGTGATGGGAATACCCGACACGTTGCGAAGGTCCATCAGATCGCGGGCCTTCGAGACGGTAACATCCGGCGGCAACGTCACCGGGTCGTCGATGATGCCGTTGGCCGATCGCTTGACCTTGTCCACCTCTTCGGTCTGCTGTTCGACCGACATGTTCTTGTGGATGACACCCAGCCCCCCTTCCTGGGCGAGGGCAATGGCCATGGCACTCTCGGTGACCGTGTCCATGGGGGAACTGAGCAACGGTATATTCAGCGCAATTTGCCGCGTGAGCTGGGTATGGACTTCGACGTCCGCGGGAACGACATCGCTGTAACTGGGCTCCAGCAAAACGTCGTCGAACGTAATCCCCTGGTAGGCAAACTTGTCACGCATCGGGCTAACCCTGGATCCCGGCTGGAAAAATGTAATCGCGCATTATCGCGGCAAAACATCGAACTAGCAACTCGGCCGGAAAGGATTTTGTGCCCTAGTTTGCCGTGGCGCAGGTTGGCAACCAGCCGACTTCAAGGTGCCTCTGGCAGGTTACGAAGTTTCGTCGCGATCAAGAGGACCCGAGTCGGAATGCGAATCGGAACGGGGTCGGGAGTCTTGGTTCCCGATACGACGTTCGGAATCCAAAAGAAGGTTTTAAGGTCGGAAAAAACACTCCCGACTCCCTCAACGCGGCAGCGGGCCTGGCAGCGGAGACAGCAGTTAGCGGCGCGCACGGCGGCGAGCACGTCGTGAACGATCATTCTTGGGAACCGACTCGGCTCCCAAGCCGAAATCCACGAGCTCGGTTGTGCTGCGACGAACCAGTGAACCGCGGGTGTCGATTTCCCTCGTCAAACTCGAGACGATTTCGCCGGGAACCTGCTCAGCGTGAACGGCCATCGTGACCCTGGAACCCTTGTCGAATTCGTCGACCGTCTTCGTATGAGACGTGTCCACGATGTCAGTCAGAACCCGGTGCGGCTTCTTGATTGCGACGACTTGCACATCACTGCGCCGTGTCGTTCGACGGCCGTGATCGCCCGATACGTAGACTTCCCGCCGCAGAACGTAAGGTGCAACCGTCGGCGAATAGTAAACCTTAACCGTCTTTTCTTCCAGCTGGTCGGCGATCACGTACCTGTGTACCTGGCATTGGATCGACTGACCGTCGATGTCCGTCGCCCGGCTTTCAAGCTCTTCAACGATCGGCTCGTGATCGCTGACTTCACCGTAAGAACCTTGAACCTCGGTTTGGACCGGGGCGGTGAACTTCTTACCGCCAATTTCGACCGTCGATTCGATTCTCAGTTTGACCCTGCGGTCATTGACCGACACGAGAGTCATCGTCTGTTCGGTCGTTGACACGCTGACCACCGCACCCGTTTCATCCAGAGTCTCAGTGACGGTGCGGGACTCTTGCCAGGCCCCGGGGCTCAAACCGACCCCAGCAATGGTGTTCCATGGAGATTTGTGCCGCGCACGGGGTGACGGCGCAGACGAACGTTACCCACAGCAGGGCAATTATGCCGCTTAGAATTCCCGCTCGCGATTTAGGCCGTGCCATACAATTCTCTTCCGCGTTTTAGACTTCGGAGGTTTTAGACTTCGGCGGCGGCCGGTACCACTGATCACCAATTATAAATGGGGCGACAAAAACCTTCTAGTAGGCTTCCGTACAATAGTAGCCTTCCGTACAAAGCGCTGTACAAGTCACGCTGGGGGCGCAGTTTGGGATCCTCGCGTTTTGCCGCATAAACCAGCGGCGATGGTTATCGGATGTTCCCAATCGCCTCGACCAACGCCGTATCTTGACGCGGCATCACGGTCCGCAGATCTAACAGCAATCGATCGGCTTTGACGCGACCCACGATCGCAGGAGATCCGCAACGCAGTTCCGTTGCGAGGCGTTCGAGCGAACCGCTGGCAGGTTTCAACGCGATACACCAGGTCGCAAGTTTCTGGTTCGGCACCGACCCACCGCCCAAGAACGCCTCGTCTTCAACGACGCAAGCTTCCGCGACGGCATCCGCCTCCGCGATCTGTGGTGCGAGTCGTTCGGCACGATTTTTCAGATTCTCAACCGGTGTGGCCAGTAACTGCATGAATGGAATCGATTGTGTTGCGGTCGTCCGATCGCGATGCAGACGCAGTGTCGCGCCCAGTGCGGCGAGCGTCAGTTTGCCGACTCGCAGTGCGCGGGTCAGCGGGTGCCGCGTTATCTCGCGAATCATCGCTCGACGCCCAACGATGATTCCACATTGTGGGCCACCCAGTAGTTTGTCGCCGCTGAACAAGACGACGTCCGCCCCCGCCGCGATGCTGCCGGCGGCGATCGGTTCGCCCTCGATTCCATATTCTGAAAGGTCGTGAAGAGCACCCGAGCCGATATCGTCAATGACCGGCAGCTTATGCTGCCGTCCGACCTGTATCAACTCGTCCAGCGTTGGCGTCGCGGTGAAGCCGAGCACCACATAGTTGCTGGTATGAACACGCATCAGCGCCGCGGTCTGCTCGTTGATCGCTTCTTCGTAATCGCTGGGGCGTGTTTTGTTGGTCGTTCCTACTTCGCGCAACCGTGCCCCGCTGGCCTGCATGACATCCGGCAGGCGATAACTACCGCCAATTTCGATCAGTTGTCCCCGCGAAACGATCACCTCACGTCCCGTCGCCAGGGCCGCCAGCACGAGTAACGTCGCGCCGGCGTTGTTATTGACGACCAGTGCCGCTTCCGCGCCAGTCAACTCACACAACAGGCCTTCGACCGCTTCGGTGCGTTGCGAGCGCCGCCCGGTGGCCAGGTCAATTTCGACGCTCGCATAATCCCGCGCCACACGCTGGATCTCGTCGATCGCCGTCTCGCTCAAAGGCGCTCGGCCCAGCCCTGTATGCAGCAAAATGCCGGTCGCGTTGATGACCGGACGCAGACTTGGCTGCTCGCCCTGCAAGATGCGTCGCGCGATCCGTTCAGCCAATTCCCCCACGTCGGGAATACTCCCTTCATGGGTCGACTTGCCGATATCCACACGCAATTCGTCCAGAAACGACCGTACACCACTGACCACGACATTGTGACTGACACGATCGACCAGCGGTCGCAAAGCCTTGCTCTCCAACAGTTCGGTGACCGACGGGATCTTGTTCATCAAGTTTGGCGACATCGCGTTGACCTTCCTGGTAGGATCGTGCTGGACAAATGTCTCAATTTTGAAACTAACACTAAGGGCTCGCATCGTCAAACCGACGCCTCGGAACCGTTTGGGCAGCAGTGTCGTTCAGCCATCAATTTTCCCCGGCTTACCCTTTCACGTGACAATCGGGCGGCAGATAACAATAATGAAGCGTTATGGCGAGCGCGTTGTCAGCCCGGCGGCAATCGCGGCGGGCTTGCTGTTGTTGAGCCTCTGCTGGGGTCGACCCGTCAGCGCTCAACTCGATACAACCATCCAGCTGCCAACGTTTGGTGTCTCGGTCGATGCCAAGGGAGTCGTCGAAGTCAAAGCGTTTCCGGATCCGGACGGCCGACTGCGGGCGCAACGCCTCGCCGCGGCCGAGGCCGGCTTGCCAAAGAATATGCGCAAGCCATCCCCGCTGAGGAAGGTCTCGCTGGTTCGACTAGAGCAGGCCATCGCGCGGCGGGTCAAGGAGGGCAAGCCGCTGACCGAGCCAATGCGATTCCTGGCTGGCCTTTCTCAACTGCAGTTTTTGTTCTGCTATCCCGATCGCGGCGACGTTATCATCGCCGGCCCGGCGGAAGGCTGGATCCACGATGCCGCGGGACGTGTCATCGGGGCGACGACGGGACGACCGACGTTACGGCTGGATGATTTGCTGATTGCGTTGCGATCGTTCCCGCCGGGACAGGACAATCGACCGTTTATCGGGTGCACGATCGAGCCGGGCGAGGACGGCCTGAAACGCTTCATGGAGTTTCAAAAAACGGTGCCCGGCAGAGTGCGACCGACAGAACGATCCCAGGTCGCCCGAAATATTCTGGAAGGGACACGGCAGGCCTTGGGCATGTCGGAAATCCGTGTCTTCGGAATTCCACCCACCACGCACCTGGCCCAGGTCATGGTGGAGGCCGATTTTCGCATGAAGCGAATCGGGATCGACTTGGAACCACCCCCTGTCAAAATGAAGACGTTCCTGGGCGCCCTTCGTAATCCGCGCGACGGAACGTTGCAGCGGTGGTGGTTTCAGCCGCAATACGAGTGCCTGAAGACGACCGACGATCAACTAGCAGCAGAACTGGTCGGACAGGGCGTGCAATTGCTCTCCGAGGATCTTGCCATTGGGCCCAACGGTAAACAATTGAATCCGACGGCCAGGGTCAGCCAGGCGAGTCGCCTCTATGCCTCAACGTTTACCAAGAAGTATCCGCAAATTGCCGCCGCGAGTCCGGTTTTTGCACAACTTCGGTCCGGGATCAACTTGCTGGTCGCCGCAGCCTTTCTGCAGCACGAAGACTGGTATGCTCGCGCTGGCTGGAAAATGACGACGCTGAATCGCCCAGAACAATTGCCAGTGGCTGTCCTGCCCGCCCCTCGTCAAGTTGCCTGCGCGGTGAACGTAACGTGGAAAGGTAATCGCCTGCTGTCACCGGCTGGGGGCGTTTCGCTGCAACCTTATCGAGCGTTGGATCCGATGCACCGCGTCAAGGACGACGGCACCGTGCGTCAGACGTCGGATCAGGTACGCACGCGCCACGGCGATGACGATCGGTGGTGGTGGGACTGATTTGGATTGCGGATTGCGGATTGCGGATTGCGGATTGCGGATTGCGGATTGGGGATTGGGGATTGCGGATTGGGGATTGCGGGATTGGGGGATTGCGGATTGGGGATTGGGGATTGGGGATTGGGGATTGGGGATTTCGGATTTGCGTCAGCAGGCCAAATGGGCTGGATGTCGTTTTATTTCATCGTTGGGTGTGAAAACGCTTCATGTTAGGCGGCCTCCTCGCGTGGATGGGGGCCGATTTCGTGCCGTTCGTTCCTTCCATGGATTTGGACCGGTAGTTGCTGCTATTTGCCTGGAATCTGCTCCCTTGTCTTTCCAGGCGAGTCCATGCATTTACTTATTCTTCTGGCGGTCCTTGCGGCGCTGGTCTCGGCCGAGGGTCAAGTCCAGACGGCTGTTCCCGCGGGATTTCAACGGCTGCTGTTGACGCTGACTGGGCTGGCCATCGTGTCGAGCGCGGCCTGGGTCGTTTCCGCCGCGACGTCGTATTCGTTATACCGCAACGTCGGTGCCCGCCGCCTGGTGCTCGAACGATTTGAAAAACTGCAATTCGCGCACACGCTGCTGTGGCTCGGAGTTTCTGCAGTCATTCTGTTCGGACTGGAATGGGCGGCTGTGGTTCGAGGCAACTGGAAACTGGACGGTACCTTCCTCATCGACGAACTTTTGATCGTTGCTCCCGTTCTCCTGGGTCAGATCTTTTCCTGGGCGGTGTTTTATGACGTCGACTGCGCGGTACGCAATACCACTCCACACTCGCACGTCCCGTCGGAATCGACGCTGTCGCGCGGCGGTTTTGTCGCCCTCCACGCTCGTCATTATTTCGGACTCGTGCTGATACCGCTGCTGGCCGTGTTTGCGGCGCGTGATCTCTCCGAAATCGCAGCCCCACAATCCTTCGCGGACGGACCGCCATGGGGTGCCTTTCTGCTGGTACTCGCCGCCGTCGGGTTCACGTATCCACTTCTGTTGCGATTTACGTGGGATACACAACCGCTGAGTCATGGCTCGTTGCGACAGAGCCTCGAAGACACTCAAACGGAACAACGGGTCAAGACGCGGGAAATACTCGTTTGGCGAACCAACGGCAGGATCGTGAATGCCGCCGTGACGGGTGCCGTTCCACTGCTACGATATGTGTTCCTCAGCGACGGCCTGCTGCGCCGATTGAGCGACGGGCAGATCGTTGCCATCTTCAAACATGAGCTCGGGCACGTCCGCTGCCGACATCCACAGTTGCGACTCCTCGCGCTGGCGGCGCCGCTGGCCGTCTGGCAAGCGACGACGACCCTTGCGCCGGATCTTGTCGACCAGATGAACGAGTCGGTTCATGCGCTCAGCGGCGGTAACTGGCTGTTATCCCTCTTGATCCCGTTAAGCGCGCTGGGACTATACGGCGTGACGTTTTTTTGCTGGTACGCGCGCGTGATGGAGTTTCAGGCGGATCTGAATGCCTGCGGCATCTACGGCGGGCGGACCGTACCCAGCGACGACCAACAAGAACAAGCCCGCGTACTGGTGTCCGCCCTGTATCGTCTGACGCAAATCAACGGCGAATCGGGAGCTGGCCTACTGCATCCCTCGCTCGGGGCGCGGATCACCTTTATCCGACACGCGATGCGTAGCCAACAAACCGCTTACCGATTCGAGGCGCGGATGCGCCTGATCGCGGCACTTCTGATCGTCACCGTCGCGATCGGTTTTCTTGTGCCGCTGATCAATCTGTTGTCACTCTAGCTGTTACATCCGCCGTCGTTTGGCCGACCACGAGCCTCCAAACTATGACGAGGCACGCGGTTGCGATTTGCACATCTGCAGCCGGAATAACCGGAAACTTCCGCATACTCTACGCACCTTTCTTATCTTTTCTATCTTTCCGAGAAATTAGATTCGGCAATGCCGCCACTAATTACCGATCTTTTCACGGTGAGATTAATCGCTTCACGGTGAGATTGATCATTCCCGTTGCGGTCAGGACCCCTCCCCTGCTACCCCGAGAATAGGAACAGACGATGTCGGAGACGTTTATGACAGAATGCCTGCTTTCCCAGCGAATTGACAGCGCAATTGCCAGCTGCAGCCACTTTTCTCCCCGTAGCACCTTTACGTGTTCTACGAACGGCGGATGTGTCACGCTGCAAGGAACCGTTGGCTCGTTTTATCACAAGCAGTTGGCTCAGGAAGTCATCAAGACAGTTGACGGGGTTTCGCAGATCGAAAACCAACTGGAAGTGATGTCTCGGTAGCCCGATAAGACCCCTCTCAAGGGTGCCAACGGATTCCTCCGACGCTGCTGCCTTTCCTCGCCGCACACGGGGTTTGGCTGACTCTTGCCCACCCCATTGCCATCCCAAGGCGGGAAAATTCTCAATACAACGAGGAACGACAACGTCGCATGGACGATTCCGAGACGCACCACGACCGAGCGCCTTTGGCCGGGGTCGTACGCGAGCTGGAGTCACAACCTGCCATGGATCAATTTCTCTCAGGAGAACACGCCCAGAGCAGCAAGCGGCTGCGGCAGGCCATCGGCGTGTTGGTTCGCATGATCATGGAGCGTCGCGGGTGGCGAAAGACCGGCCGCAAGGGTTCGCTGGGTGTCCGAGCCACCGTGGCCCCGCGGGCGGCCAATCACAATACGGGGGGGTTGGCGTACTGGTTTATTCGAGCCGAGCGCTACGAGCGTGCCGAGGGCATGCCGTTCCGCACGGTACGCGAGCGCTGCCGAGAATTCGAATCCGCTGTTCCGCAGGATTCGTCCGTGCAAGCGTGAAACAAAGTGCAAACCGATCCACATCGGACGGTTTAGCGATTACTGTTGAGTCCGGAGAAAAAGCAATGAACGCTTTCCATGTTTGGTTACGACCGTTGGGCGGTGTCTGCCGCGTGCGCGTCGACGGGTCAGAGAACGCCACGTGGCTTATCGGTCGCCTCGGCCACTCGTTCATCTTCAAGAGTAGCGAACCGGTCCGCACAGAATTGGACACCCATTGCTGTACGTTTCAGGTGCCGTACAGCTCACAGGTTTCTCCCTCGTACCTGGCAAAACTGCTCACGAAAATCCCCGAAGTGAATTTGATGTTGGAACCGGCATGAGTAAGAGACGCAAAGAAAGAAGGCGGAAACTACTAGCATGTTGATCTGGATCATTATGTGCTATTGCTTCGTTGCAGTTCTCTGCAGCGGCGCATGGCGCACAGCCAGAAGAGCCGTGAGACTTTAATTTGCCTTCCGGCATTCGAGGAATGCCTAACGGAGCGGTGGCCGAGTTGGAACGGGCGACCGAGGTGGTCAACCGAATCGAAGCGGCTCCAGCCAAATAACGGCGAGTCTCAAGGCGTTGATCTCGCCTATGAAGAACCAGCCGCCGAGTTGCCTCGAAGCTTCATCTACTGCCGGTTTCCGCTTATCGACGGCAGCGACAACGATCCCAAGCTTCTGCGCCTCGCCGTTCACACCGTCATCAACCTCATCGATGCCGGCATCCCGACGCTTGTGTCGTGCGGCGCGGGAATGAGCCGTGCGCCAACCATCGCTGCAGCTGCATTGTCCCTGCAAAGAGGCGAGTCGCCTGAAGAAGCGCTGCAAGCTATCGCACAATCGCAGCCACATGATGTCTCTGTGTCGCTGTGGGATGATGTACTGAGCGCATGTGCCACGATTCGGCGCCCCACATAAAACCGTAGCAGGGTGACCTACGGCCAGCACCGTATTGGCAATCGTAGTTGGAGCGTTTCGCCGTCTGAGAATCGATACGCGTCTTAACATCGCGAGACGAACGTCTCGCCGTGGCCGCTTAAAGCTCCCCAGCCAGCCCCCGCTTGAAATAGCTGTGCTGAATCTTGTCCTGATTATCCAGCAGCCAGTCGATGGACGGCTCGAACTTCATTGCCTTGCGAATCGCCTCCAGCATTGCCGCACGGTGAGTATCGAAAAGGTCCTGATGATCCAGCGTCGGATCGTCGGCAGCCGCCGGAGTAAGCCAGATGGCCGCGATGATTGCCAGGTCGTTGGCTTTGTCTTTGGGAATGGTTCCTTCGCGGACGGCGTCCAACACGCCATTGGCGATTGCCGCCTGCACGGTGCCCATCAGGATATTGGTGTACGTGGAATTGTTGACCGTCACCTTGCTGACCATCAGGGTGGCCGGCTTGACTGCGACGTCACCATTGAGCAGAGCCAGCACGCGGGTGTGCCCCTTCACCTGATCACCGAGCAAGGTTGCGAAGGCCTGACCGACCGGCCCGTCGAGTTCGCCAATGACGAGCTCCGGTTCGGCCGCCGTGGGTTTGGTCGTGCCGCGGACCAAAGCTTCACCAACTCGAATGCCAATACGCTCGCTCATGCTTCTGTTCCTTTTCAGCTAACAGGTGTTTCAGGATCTGCTTGTGCGGTAAGGGTCGTAACACGATCGCCTCATCAACGTTCACTAACGTTGACGCAGGGGGATTCTAATTGAACCGATGCGCAATCGAAAGTAGTCACAACTAGGAACGCATGGGAAACAACATCGTGGTTGAACGCCCAGCCGAAGGCGCCGGAAGCGGTGTCAGGGCCGGCGCCTTCGGCTGGGCGTTCAACGACTTGTAACGGCGCAATAATTTGGTACTGTCGTTGGATACGTTGCCGCCCGATCGATCGGGAAACCATTCGTTGTTCGGCAGATCGCTTCGATCCGTTCGACAATCGAATCGCTCGGCAGTGGTTTTCACGGTTCCCAGCCCCTTGCAAGCGCTCGCGAACGGTCGCATGATAGTGGGCTGGCTTTACGCGACTTACGCTGTTTCGCGTCTGTCTGCCCAGCGATCTTGCGATCGTCGGGCCGGGCCCCGCGACGGCAGCACGAATCCGATACTCAACGATCATACGAGGAGCATATTATGGGACGCGCAGGTGCAGTTACGTTTAAAGGCAATCCGTTAACCTTGGCGGGAGAGGCCGTTCAAACGGGTGGGCCCGCACCGCCGTTTACGTTACATGCTTTTGAAGATGGAGGATTGAAGACGGTCACGCTGGACGATGTCAAAGGCAAACCGACCTTCGTCAGCGTCGTCCCGTCGCTCGATACGCCCGTGTGCCAGGTGCAGACGAAACGCTTTAACCAGGAACTGGCCAGCTTTGGCGACAAGATTAACGCTCTGACCGTGAGCCTGGACCTGCCCTTCGCCATGAATCGTTTTTGTGGCGCCGAGGAGATCACCAACTTGCGTTCGGCCAGCGATTACCAGGACCGCAACTTCGGCAAGGCCTGGGGAATGTTGATCGAAGAACTGAAGATCCTGGCCCGTGGCATCTTCGTACTGGACGCTGACGGCATCGTGACGCACGCTCAAGTCGTGACCGAAGTTGCGGATGAGCCCAACTACGATGCGGCGCTCGACGCTCTCAAGACCCTGACGGGCTAAAACGAAATCGGAGTGTGGAACTCGGAGCGCGGAACTTGACTACGTTCCGAGGTCCCAGGTCCCCGTTTCGAGCTCGATTTAGGGTTCCAGCCAGGTGCCTACCAGATCCGTCTCACGGGCTTCCAGCCGTTCGCCGGGCTGCACCTCATCGGTCGCGACCAGGTAGGTCTGCAGCGATTTGACCACGGCGTGCGCGCGGTCGACAATATCGGCGTGGCGACGGTCGCGGTTGCGTCGCGGTCGTACGGTAACCCCGACCCGTGTCCGCACCTGTCCAGGTTGGCTCCCGCCCACCGTTACGCATTCGCTCAGCTCCAGCTCAACAAGAAAGGAAACGCTGCGATCCGATTCTCGGCGCTGGCGGCTGACATGTTGAGGTGCGACTTGCAACACCACATGGTTTTTGTCGATTGGTTTTGCTTGCGCTTGATACTCGATGGCATATCCGCGAACTTTTCCACTGCAACCCGCAGCGGCACTTCGGAAACGAGGACGCTCTTGGCAACTGGGGTTGAAAGCGCGGGCTTCCACCAGTTGAACCATCCCACGTCCTGTTTGGCTTCCCGACCAACACCGTCAGGGCGGATGGTAACCACCCTATTCCGCCCGCCCGATTTTGCCTCCAGCAGCGCCTGATCGGCGCGCTGCAGCATTTCTTCGTCGTTGTCATTTGGTGCCGACTGCGTCACGCCAAAGCTGGCGGTGATCGCTTTGCCGTCCAGGGCGTCCAGTGCGAGTTTTTCCAACTCGCCACGGATAAGCTCAGTGCGCTGCGTACCCGCGGCCTGATCACAATCGACGCACAGCAAGACAAACTCCTCACCGCCGTACCGAGCGACCAGGTCACCGGGTCGGCAGTTGTCGGATAGCAGCCGGGCAAAGACTTTCAATGCCGCGTCTCCCGCCGGGTGGCCGTAGGTATCGTTCACGTTTTTGAAATGATCGATATCACAGATGATCAGGCTGCAAGGTTCACCGCACTCATTGTGCTGGTCTATGAATAGCTGATGCTGACGATCGAACTCGGCCCGATTCGCAATCTGGGTCAGCGGATCTCGCGTAGCTTTTTCATGCAGCGTTGCACAGCGTTCTTCCAACGTCGTTACGCTGGAAACATCGCGCATCAAAATGTTCGCACCCCGTGTCGCACCATCCTCGCTGACGACCGGCACAATGTGCATGTCGATGGTCTTGACCCGCCGATCTTGATCTTCAATCTGCACGCGACGGATGCTCTGGACCGAGGACTGGATGACTTCGTACACGGGACACGCTTCATCGCCAATTAGAAACGAACGCTCGTCGGCCAGCTTGAGCATGCTGGGCCGCCACATTTGTCGCCGAGCGTGATCGGCCTGGATGCCAGTCAGAATCTCGGCGCCGCGGTTCCAAAGTTGAATCCCCAGGTCATGGTCGACGAACACGACACCATCCCGCATGCTGCCGATCAGTTTTTCCAGGAACAACGGTGCCAACGACTCGGCGGCGGCCGGGAATCCTGGAGCGGAATGTTGCTGCGGCGCGGTGTGTTGGTCCGGCACGAGTTGCCGAAGCCAGCGTCGCGCGACCGTGGCTTGCAGTTCGATGCTTTCTTCTTCTTCAATTTCGATGAATACTTTGATCAGCTCCGGATCGAACTGGGTACCCGCCGAGTCCACCAGCACTTTCAAGGCCTCGTTACGACTCATCGCTGATCGATACACCTGGCGGTTTGTCATCGAATCGAAGGCGTCGGCGATGGCCAACATGCGGGCACCGATTGGCAGTGGTTCGACGTGCGAAGCGCCGCTCTGACTGTACCAGACCGTGGCGAGGCGGAGAATTTCCAGAACGCCTTCGGGCGCCCCGAAGCTTTTCACGATCTCGAGCCCCATCGCGCAATGCCCTCGAACCAATTCGGCTTCCGA
This sequence comes from uncultured Planctomycetales bacterium, assembly GCA_963844115.1. Classification (GTDB taxonomy): domain Bacteria; phylum Planctomycetota; class Planctomycetia; order Pirellulales; family UBA7805; genus CS4-C045. The sequence goes on from CAWJNN010000073.1 coordinate 61,368, forward strand.
TTCGGTGAGCTTTCCGGGTTTCAGCAGCAGCGCGTCGGGTACCCCGATCTTGCCGATGTCGTGCAGCAGGGCCGCCACTTCCAGATGCCCTAACAGCTCGGCATCCAGGTCCACCGCGATACCCCAGGCGGAACAGGACAAAGCGACTCGTAACGAGTGCGCGGCCGCTGGTGCGTGTTTACATCGCAGGGCCGTAAAGAGGCTGCTGCCAGCGCCCAACCGGGCGTGAATTAGATCGTCGTGATCGGTTGCCGCGGCACGATAACCGATGCGATTGCCCAGCTCCGCCCCACCAACTGGCATGGTCGCGGCAGGATCTGGCGGCGTGATTTTGGTTTCTGTTGGCATGGCGAGTGGCCGTTGCGTCGTCTTGAACTGTTAGAAAGATCCGCTCTTGAGGTCCATATGCGGGCATTTCTAGATAATTTCAGGGCCACTAAAGAGTACGTTGCGTAGTTATAGTTGCCTAATTGCATTTCGGTGGCAGAGCAAACTTACGCGGATCCGGGGCGCATAATTCGGACGTGACGATGGTAACGGTCGTCACGATTTCCCGTCGAACAGTGCAGCGCGTACAAACGATACAAGTGTCTATTGTGGGCCGTCCTTTGATTTGGCCGGTGGGAATTGCCGAATCCAAACTGCAGGCATGCTTGCAATACAAGCGGCACGTGCGAAGAATCCTGAACGCCGTTAAGCCGTGGAAATAGCAGCGCCCTAGTGAAAACAGCGTCACAGTGAAAACAGCGTCACAGTGACAACAGCGTCACAGTGACAACAGCGTCACAGTGACAACAGCGTCACAGTGAAAACAGCGTCACAGTGAAGACTGCGTCACAGTGAAAAACAGCGCCGCAGATCACGCAGCGTCTTTTTGACGCGCCGATTTGACGATCGTCTCAAGGAAGTGATTACGAAGCAGGATGCATCGTAGAGCCCAAAGTGAAGAACGTCGACGTCGTGTGCTAAAGGACGACGTATCTGCTGCCGAGGCCATCGGTCCAGGTCTTACGAGCAGTGGCAAAACGTCCACCTGCGCGGCTGAGTACAAAACTTCCGCCCTCCAAGACCAGTTGCGTATCTCCGACGTTGTGCCCCGCGCGATGTGGGCCCATCTGCTGGTCTTCGTTGGGGGCGCTTCCATGGTCGGCGGACTGTTGTGGGCACACGACCGCTTGGATCCCATCGCCAACCCGCAATACGCTGTTTTCAATTTGTTGTCGACCGGCAGTCTGGCCAGTTGGTTCGCCGCATTCGCTCTGTTGCTGGTCACCGGGTCCGCCATCGTCTGCTATTCGCTTCGACGTCAAAAGCTGACCGATTATCACAATCGCTATCGGGTTTGGCTTTGGACCGCGATGTTTTCGTTGTTTGCGAGTGTCGCGGCGACGACATCCTGGCCGACCGTTGCAGCGCATGAATTGGCGCGTGTCGCACCCTGGAATCTGTCGGAGGATGGTCTTTTGTGGTGGTTAATTCCTTGTGTTTTCGTCCTGGGGGTAATGTCGATGCGCCTGATTTTGGAGATGCGGTCCAGCCGCCTGGCAACCGTCGGTTTGATGTTTTCGTTGGCTTGCTACACCACCGTCATCAGTCTGAAGCTGTGGCAGCCCAGTGGTATTCGGACCGAGATCACGACGTTGATTGAAGTCGGTAGCCTTTTAGCCGGACATCTTCTGCTATTCAGCAGCTTCCTGTGGTACGCCCGCTATACCGTTGCCGTCATGCAGGGCCGCGTCACGGCTCCCGCGTCAAAACGGGCCGTGCAGAAAGAAACTGGCAACAAATCGGTTCGCGGCGATGAACAACATGCGACCACGCCAACGCCCAAACGACGCACCGATTGTGAGCCGCAGACCGCGACGCTGCATAGCCAACGAATCCGCGAAGAGGCCGAACGGGAACAGGAACGCTATGAAGAGCAGGAAGGTCGATCCGAACGCAAAACCCGCAGCCGTCGTCGACCACAAATCGTCGAGCGCGATGAGCAAGTAGAGATGCCGATGATGATGGGCAAAAAGATGACCAAGGCGGACCGCAAACGCCAACGCAAGCTCAAGGCCCATCAGCGCGAAGCGGCCTGAGTCGGTGATCGGTGATCAGTGATCGGTGATCAGTAATCGGTAAACAGTAATCGGTGATCAGTGGTCGGTTATCAGCAATCGGTCATCCGTGGTCGGTTATCGGTCATCCGTGGTCGATCGCAAGTCGTCTGACATTCTAGGCCACGCGGTAAGCCCGCCATCTCGATTTCCGCAGGTGCGAAACCGTCCGACGGCACGACACCCGCGCGGAGCCCTTCCCGCGCCCTTCAATTGCCCGATAACTGTCTGTGAATCTCAATCTAGAACCTCCCCCTCGTCGCGAATTCCAACACTGCTCACTAATAACTAATAACTAAAAACCAATCGCATGATTCGCACTCGCTTTGCTCCCAGCCCGACCGGCTACCTGCACATCGGTGGCGTCCGCACGGCCCTGTTTAACTGGCTGTTCGCGCGGCGCCATGGCGGACAGTTTATTCTGCGGATCGACGACACTGATCAGCAGCGAAACGTTGAAGAGGCGTTGCAGCCGATTCTGGACGGCTTTCGCTGGCTGGGAATTGACTGGGACGAAGGTCCGGAAGTGGGCGGGCCCTATGCGCCGTACTTTCAGTCACAGCGCAGTGATCGTTACAGCGAGGCTGTGCAGCAACTGCTTGCCAGTGGCGCGGCCTACCGCGATTTCGCCTCGCCCGATGAAGTGCAAGCCGAACGTGAAGCGGCCCAAAACGAGAAACGTTCCTTTGTTTACAGCCGTCGCTGGATGGCCGAGACCGACGATCAAGCAGCTGCACTAGAGTCTGAAGGTCGCCAGGCCGTCGTCCGACTGAAGATGCCACGCGAAGGGCAACTCGAACTGGACGATCTCGTACGCAGCCGCGTCCAGTTCGCCTGGTCCGCCGAACAGGACCACGTGATCCAACGCACTGACGGTTCCTGCCTGTACCATCTGGCCACCGTGGTCGACGACCATGACTTCGAGATTACGCACGTCATTCGCGCCGAAGAGCATCTATCCAATACACCACGGCAAGTTTTCATCGCTCAGTCGCTCGGCTGGCAACCGCCGCACTTCGCCCACGTACCATTCGTGGCGGAACCCGGCAGTAAGAACAAGCTGAGCAAGCGGAAGCTGGACAAATACCTGAAGAACAACGACTTCAAACGGCTTAACGAAAAGGGGCTGTCCGTTGCCGAAGCGATCGGATTGTCGCGCCTCCGCGGACACGTTCAATCCGGTCATTGTCGACTTCTACGAACAGATTGGCTTTTTGCCGGACGCTGTCGTCAATTACCTTTTGCTGCTGGGTTGGTCGCTGGATGATAAGACCGAGTTCTTTACACGCGACCAGATGATCGGACAGTTTGGCTTGGAAAAAGTCAACCGAGCGCCTGCTAGTTTCGACCCGGCCAAGCTCATGGCGTTCCAGGAACACTACATGAACAAGCTGGACGAAAAGAAAAAAACCGCATTGGTTTTGCCCTTTTTACAAAAAGCGAGCTACGTCGACGATCCGCCCCCGTGCGATACAGCGCCTCGCCTGCGTCAAATCGTGTCAGCGGCAGGAGATCGAATCAAGATCGCAGGCGACATCCTGGATTTCGTCGAATTCTATGTGGCCGACGATCAACTGGTCTACGACGAAAAAGCTTTTGAAAAACGACTTCGCAAGCCGGCAGGTGCCGCCGATCTCTTGCGGCGGTTCCGTGATCAGTTGGCCAACGTCGAGCCTTTCGACACCGCATCAGCCGAATCCGCGTTGCGGGCCTTTGTCGAGACCGAAGGTGTAAAGATCGGCGATATCATCCACGCTCTGCGCGTTGCGGTGACTGGCAAGTCCGTCGGCGCGGGCATGTTCGAAACGCTAGCGATTCTAGGCAAGACCTCCACGCTCGCGCGGATCGACCGAGCGCTGCAGCAGCTTTAGGCCGGTCAAATCTCCGCTTGCTGGGACGATTCAAACCGACTACGCTGCGCGAACGGAATAACGCTCAGTTGGGAACGGAATCCCTATGAAACCCGAATTTCTCGCCAGTCGATCCCTACCTAAAAAACTTCTGTCAACGCTGTTGGTCGGAAGTTACGGCGCCTGGTCGCGCCTGCTGCCTGATCGTTATCAGGCGTACGAGTGTCCCGGCGGCCAGATTTTCCTGAACATCCGCGAGTCGCCCATGATGCTGAAGCGGGCGGTCTGGCGATTTGAACGGCACAAATTCGCGCTGTTGGAAAAAGTTCTCCAGCCGGGCAACACGTTTATCGACGTTGGCTGTAACAAAGGGGACTTTGCCCTGTTCGCGGCTACGTTGGTCGGTCACACTGGCCGCGTGTTTGCCGTGGAACCGGACAATGAGAACTGTCTGTGGATCGGCAAGAGCATCGAGCTGAACCATTATCAGAACATCGATCTGTTTCCGCTCGCGCTCAGCGATCACGAGGGCGAAGGGACTCTGCACTTGGGCAAAAAAAGCGGTCATCATTCGCTGATTGGCGGTGTAGAAAACCTGGCGGGAACAACCGCCGCCGTCCCGCTCAAACGACTCGATACGCTGGTCCGCGAATCGGCAGGTCCGCAGCAGGTTGACGTTATCAAAATCGACGTCGAGGGAGCCGAGCGGCAAGTGCTGGACGGCGCCAGGGATACGCTTGAATCGAACCCGCACCTTGCGCTGTTCCTGGACATTCACCGCCAACACGGCGTCGATCCCGCCCAGATTCACCAAGACTTAAAGGGGCTCGGCTTTCACTGCTATCCGGAAACCGGACCCTTTACGCGCGCGCTGCCAGATCTCGCTACAACGCGATCCGTTTTCGCGACACGCATGCCACCCGACCAGCTTTGCGATCGCCTGGCGAACGCAACCTTGGCGCGGTGCGCCTAGCTGACAGTCCTTTAAGACAGGACCACGATAAATTAGATGTTGTGTCACGAACACGAATGTGTCTTTGTTCATATTCCCAAGAATGCGGGACAGAGCATCGAACATTGTTTTCTCGGCCAGTTGAACCTGGATTGGAAACGGCGAGAAAAGCTGCTGATGCGTTACAATCCGCGCCCTGAACTTGGTCCTCCTCGTTTGGCTCATTTAAAGGCACGAGAGTATGTGAGTTGCGGTTACATGACTCAGCGGCAATACGATCGCTATTTTTCGTTTGCTTTCGTGAGAAACCCCTGGGACCGAGTGGTCTCATTTTACAAACACCTCGGTTTCGCCAATATCGTCGACTTCAAGACATTTGCGCTCGATATTTTGCCGACCCGGGCCTGGCGGCAAAAATATTGGTTTGTCGGACCGCAAAGCGAATTCATCCTGGACAACTCGGGTAGATGTCTCGTCGATTTTGTGGGTCGATTTGAAAACCTACAGGAAGACTTTGCTCAGATCGCTCAAAGAATCGACTTACCACAAAAGGGGCTTGAACACGTCAATCCGTCAAAGGCGTTCCAGAAAACGATCTCCAATTGGAAGCTGCTTTGTCATCATGCGATGATCCGCCCCAGGCAGGTCGGCCGGCACGCATGGCGTCAAGCATTCGGCAGGATTAAGAATCGCAAGCGGCAATACGAAGACTACTACGACGCCGAAACAGAAGAGTTCGTGGCATCGCTGTATCGAGACGACATCGAATTGTTCAAATATCGTTTCGGATCGAATGAAGTCGCTGATGTCAAACTCGCTGTGGCCTGATGCGCGGGAGATTTCGCCGTGCGGGCATGTCTCGTAGAACGGAACTTGTTCCGTGTGACGCTTGGCCCGTCAGGGGAAATCAGAGAAAAACGGAACAAGTTCCGTTCTACGGCGTTGTCGCTGATGGTGCGCCAGGCACGTTCCAGCCTGAGTACCACGTTCCAGCCTATATACGAGGACGGCTGGGCGTTAACCAACGCAGCCGCTGGCCGCAACCAAAGTGACACAACACCCTCCCGCTTGTCGAAGATTCGCTGTGGCGAACGGGAGGGTCGGACGCGGTAGCGGCCGGGGAGGGTCTTGTACGGAGATGACTGTCCAAGCCTCCGGCCAACCCCTCTCCGGGCCTGAGAGCCCGACTCTCCCCAAGGAGAGTGATGGTTGGTGGTGTCCGCCGTTACGAAAATGTGCGCAAACAAACAACAAATCACCAAGTAGTAGAACGAAATGCTCATGCCGCTCTGCTCATGCTGCTCGTTGACCTTGGGGCGGCGGATTCGTCTTGTCATGAATGACCGGCACCAATGGCTTGTATACCAATTCTCGCAATAGCATGCTCATCAGCTGTCGCGGGTAGACAGGAAGCGGCGCATTGGTCGCCTCGAAGAGTTGCACATCGGCGGCGAGAGATTCGCCGTACGCCTGAACCTGTCTGGGATAAACTTCTTCCGTGACGTAGTCGTAAAGCTTCTGGTCTTCTTGATTCGCTTCAATCAGCATTTCACGCGTATCTGGACCGTTAAGTAGTCGATCCTTGATCGACACGTCTTTCGCGACGTTCTTGGATCGGTAACGAATGTCGAGTTGCGGGATCTGGCTCCATTTTCGTAACAGCACCAGGGACGCGTTGAATCGTTCGACGAGTCCGACGAACGATATACGTGAATCAAAGGAAGCAATCGCCGCTGCCGCGTCTTCGACGGCTGCGAGCTTCTTGGTTTGCTGATTTCGAGCGATATCGGTTGTAATCCATCGCTCGAACGGCATCCGCATCCCTCCGCGCTGAACTCGAAACTGATAGTCCGATGCACAGCGTGCAATCGGATCGCGCAGAAATGTGAAAAAGCGGATCTCCGGATCGGCCAGGTGCAGATCGCTGTAGGGGACAATTCCGTGTCCGGAGACCGTCTTCATCCGCCGATAAATCCAACGGCAGCGATTCAGTTCGGCCGCTGTAATGACCGGTGCCGCGGCGCGGGCTCGATGGTGCCGGACGCAGCAATGTCCCATTCCAAACGACTGGCGAAACACCATATCGATGGTGCTGCCGGCCGTTTTGCGGATGTGAATGAACGCGAGCACGTCGGTACCGTTCGAACCAATATCGCCTGTTCAGGACCCCAGGAGTCAACGGGAGGCTTAGCGTAGGAGATGCACCGCTTTGCCCGCAATATCGACCTGGGGGACCGAAAAGATCTGTTGGCCGGACGATTCGTGCGACCATCGGGTTGCCGCTTTGTTTAGATGGATCGAAAAAGCCGCACTGCCCCCTTTCCGGCCAACTTGGTAAAATCTGCCCCCTGTCGATTTGGACCGAGCATGAACTAAGCGAGGCGCAAGACCGAAGATGGCCACCGACCAGCCGCAGGCCGAACGAAGGCTGAATTTCGTTCAGCAAATCATCGAAGAAGATAACCAGACCGGTAAATTCAAGGGGCGCGTGCACACGCGATTTCCGCCCGAGCCGAATGGATATCTGCACATCGGCCATGCCAAATCGATATGCCTGAACTTCTCACTGGCCCAACAATATGACGGGCTGTGCAATCTGCGTTTCGATGACACCAATCCGGCCAAGGAAGATGACGAATACGTCGACGCCATCCAGGACGATGTCCGCTGGCTCGGTTTCGACTGGGAAGATCGGCTATTCTTCGCTTCGGACTATTTCGAACAGCTGTACGAATGGGCGGTCCTGCTGATCAACAAAGGCAAGGCCTATGTCTGCGACCTTTCCGCCGACCAGACGCGCGAATATCGCGGCACGCTGAAGGCTCCTGGAAAAAACAGCCCCCACCGCGACCGCGACGTCGAAGAAAACCTGGATCTGTTCGGGCGGATGCGAGCGGGAGAGTTTTCCGATGGCAGTCGCACGTTGCGCGCCAAGATCGACATGGCTCATCCCAATTTGAACATGCGCGATCCGGTGCTCTATCGGATATTACGTGCATCCCACCACCGTACCGGCGATGCGTGGTGCATTTACCCGATGTACGACTTTACGCACGGTCAATCGGATTCCATTGAACGGATTACTCATTCCATCTGCACCCTGGAATTCGAAGATCACCGCCCGCTGTACGACTGGTTTCTGGATCAATTGGAAATCTACCATCCGCAGCAAATCGAATTTGCTCGGCTGAATCTTAGCTATACCGTGATGAGCAAACGACGGCTGCTGACTTTGGTCGAAGACGGGCACGTCACCGGGTGGGATGATCCGCGGATGCCGACCCTAGTTGGTTTGCGCCGTCGTGGTTATACGCCCGAGTCGATTCGCACTTTTTGTGAAAGAATCGGCGTCGCCAGGTTCTACAGCACGATCGAAGTCGTCCAATTGGAGAACAGCATTCGCGAAGACCTGAACCGCCGCGCGCCGCGCGTCATGGGCGTCCTGCGTCCACTACGTGTCGTGATCGACAACTATCCGGCCGACCAGGTCGAAGAGCTGGATGCCATCAACAATCCCGAAGATCCAGAGGCGGGTACCCGCAAAGTACCGTTCTCGAAGGTCTTATACATCGAGCAGGAGGATTTTCGCGAAGATCCGCCTAAGAAGTACTTCCGTCTGGCGCCCGGCCGTGAGGTGCGCCTGCGGTACGCCTTTTTCATCAAGTGCACGGATGTTATCAAGGACGAAAATGGTGAGATCACGGAACTGCACTGTACCTACGATCCCGAAACCCGTGGCGGCAACGCACCGGATGGCCGCAAAGTCAAAGCAACCATTCACTGGGTCTCGACAGAACACGCGGTCGATGCTCAAGTCCGTCTGTACGATCACCTGTTCACCAAACCGGATCCGGACGACACCGAACCCGATCAAGACTGGCTCAGCAACCTGAATCCGGCCTCTCTGGAAGAACTTCCGCACGCCAAACTCGAAGCGTCCCTGGCATCTGCCAGGTTTGGTGACCGTTTCCAATTCGAGCGAAACGGTTACTTCTGTGTCGACGAGGACTCAACAGACGAGCAGTTGGTATTCAATCGCACGGTGACACTGCGTGACACTTGGGCCAAAATCGAAAAGCAGCACCGCAAGTAAACGCATTCGTAGGCCGGAACGAGTCCCTGTGCGGGATTCCGGCAACATGCACCCGATACCATCCCACATCCCGCATCCCGCATCCCACATCCCGCAACCCGCATCCCGCAATCCGTATCCCGCAACCCGTATCCCGTATCCCGTATCCCGCATCCCGTATCCCGTATCCCGTATCCCGCATCCCGCATCCCGCATCCCGCAACCCGCATCCCGCATCCCGCATCCCGCATCCCGCAACCCGCATCCCGCAACCCGCAACCCGCATCTAGTTCCCCCGCGCCTTGCGTGTCATCCCGGAAGGCGGATAATTTCGGCTCTCCCTTTCGGAACCGGATCTCAGGAAACGCCATGTCTCTGCTTGTTGTCGGGTCGGTCGCCATCGACAGTATTGAAACGCCTACGGACAGACGCGACGACGTCCTGGGCGGTTCGGCCGTCCATTTCTCCGTCGCGGCCAGCTACTTCACCAGCGTTCAGCTGGTCGGTGTCGTGGGCGAAGACTGGCCCGCCGAACATACCGAACTGCTGAAGAGCCGCGGCATTTGTACCGATGGTTTGAAGATCGAACCGGGCGGGAAAACGTTTCGCTGGACGGGTCGGTACGAGCCGAACATGAATGACCGCGAGACGCTGGAAGTCCATCTGAATGTCTTCGAGAATTTCGATCCGATCCTGCCCGACGAATACAAGCGTTCGGAGTTCGTGTTCCTGGCGAACGGGTCGCCGATCGTACAGATGAAGGTCCTGGACCAGGTCACAGGCCCTCGCCTGACGATGGCCGACACAATGGATCTCTGGATCAACATTCAGCGTGACGAACTGATGCAATTGCTGAAGCGGATTGACGGGCTGGTTTTGAATGACTCGGAGGCAAAATTACTGACCGGTGACGAAAATCTGGTCCGCGCCGGACATGCGGTGCGCGAAATGGGACCCAAGTTCGTGGTCATCAAGAAAGGCGAACACGGGGCGATGTTCTTCAGCGAACGCGAAACGTACGTCATGCCGGCCTACCCGACGCCCGACGTCATTGACCCAACCGGCGCGGGCGATAGCTTCGGAGGTGGGATGTTGGGTTACCTGGCAGAGAAGGGAGAATTCGACCCGCAGTCGCTCAAGAAGGCGATTGCTTACGGCACGGTTACCGCCAGTTTCTGTGTCGAGGACTTCAGCCTGCAACGCATGAAACAGATCAGCCGCCGGGACCTGGATCAGCGACTGGCCGACTATCAGAAGATGCTTTCGTTTTAGCCACAGTCGTCGTTAGTTCACTAGCTGTGATTCTTGTTGGCCGGTACAAGCCGTCCGCAGTTCCGGCAGCAAATTGCCAATTAATGCAAACATGACCGGTAATCCCGGCGCGCCGGGACTAAGCTTGTTCGCGGCCTGCTTACTGGATGCTCGATGCTAGACGCATCCCAAATCCGCAATTCGCAATCCGCAATCCAAAATGTCCAAGCTACGCTCCTTTATCGCCGTCCAAGCCCCTGGCAAGATCCGAGCCAAGGCGGCGGCCTTGATCGGTAACCTGGCCGCCACCGAGGCGAACGTTAAGTGGGTCGCCGAGGAAAACTTGCATTGGACCCTCAAATTCCTGGGCGATGTCGATGGTAATTCGGTTCCGCGAATTTGCGCAGCGATGAGCGGCGTAGTGGAGGGTATCGCGCCCTTCGAAATCGAGGCATGTGGGGCCGGGGCATTTCCGAACGCCAACCGGCCACGCACCGTCTGGCTGGGCGTGAGCGAAGGACGGGATTCCTTTATCCAATTACACGATGTCTTGGAAGAACCGCTCAACGCCCTGGGCTTCCGGGTTGACCATCGGCGATTTCAGCCTCACATGACCTTGGGACGCGTTCGTAATTCGCCGAGCGGAATTGATGAGCTCGCCGCGAAGATTGCCGAGTTTGCCAGCTTTGATGCCGGGAAGATGCGCGTCTCCGAAATAATTCTCTATTCTAGCCTGCCCGAACGTCATGGACCGGCGTATCAAGTGCTAGGCAGAGCACCGCTGAGCGGTTAGCTACTAAATTCAAGGAAAGATCCCTTGATCGACGAATATGGTCATGTATACACTGTATCCACCTGAACACTATTATATCCACCTGTACACTATACGGCTAAAGGGCCGAAATACAAGTAGTAATAGGCCAACCAGGTAAAGGGCCAACATCGGGCCATTGCGATTTCACCAAACGTTTACGATAAATGAGGGTGCGTGCAAAATGATTTCTCCAACAAAAGCGAATCCGTCCCAGAAGGCCGCCCAAACAACGAACGCCCAGACGAGCTCCCGGTCTACAAGCGTCCCGGCTACGAGCCCTCAAGCTACGAGCTCCCAAGCTACGAGCCTCAAGCTACGAGCCCTCAAGCTACGAGCCCTCAAGCTACGAGTTCCGAAGCCGCGAGCGGTCGAACGACCACCGCTAAACCAGAAACGAAAAAACCTATGGCCAAGAAATCGACACCCGCCAAATCGTCCAATAAAGCCAAGGGGCGCTCCGCCGCTGAGCCAGTCGCTGCCCTGCTGAAAGGGAATCCTCAACTAATGGCGACGCTGCAGCAGATTGAGAAGGAGTTTGGCGAGGGTGCTATCATGCCGTTGGGTTCCGAGCAGCGGGGGCGGGTTGCGGGCATATCGACGGGGTGCCTTTCGTTGGATATGGCCCTGGGTGGCCAGGGCGTACCGCGTGGTCGAATCGTGGAAATGTTCGGACCGGAGTCCAGTGGTAAAACGACCCTGGCCTTGCATGTGATCGCCCAGGCGCAAAAAGCGGGCGGCATCGCGGCCTTTATTGATGCCGAGCACGCTTTGGATCCCAGTTGGGCCAAGAAACTGGGTGTCGAATTGGACACGCTCTTGGTGAGCCAGCCGAATCATGGCGAACAGGCCATGAACATCTGCGAGATGCTGGTCCGCTCCAATGCAGTGGATGTCATCGTTATCGATTCCGTCGCAGCGCTCATTCCACAAAAAGAGTTGGAAGGCGAGATCGGTGATTCGCACGTCGGCCTGCAAGCTCGGCTAATGAGCCAGTCCATGCGAAAACTGACCGGAGCGATAGCAAAGAGCAAAGCCAGCATCATTTTCATCAATCAGATTCGCGAAAAAATCGGCGTGATGTTCGGCAGTCCGGAAACGACCCCCGGTGGTCGTGCTCTGAAATTTTACGCTTCCGGCCGGATCGACGTTCGCCGTATCGGTCAGATCAAAGACGGCGAGGACGTCATCGGACAACGAGTGCGTGCGAAAATCGTCAAGAACAAAATAGCACCACCGTTCCGGGTTGCCGAGTTCGATATGATGCATACCGACGGTATCAGCTACGAAGGAGATATCATCGATCTGGCAATCGCCGAAAATATCATCGTTCGCAGTGGAGCATGGTTCCGCTACGAAGATATCCAACTTGGCCAGGGACGCGAGAAAACCCGCGCTTACCTGAAGGAAAACCGGGAGCTCACCGAGCGTTTGCGGGCGGAGATTTTGGCTTCTGGCGGATACGATGATACACTGACAGCAACCAATAGCCTCGATTCAAACGAGGACGCCGATTCGAAGGAAGTCTCAGCAGTGTAATCTCGGCAGTGTAGTCTCGGCAGTGTAGTCTCGGCAGTGTAGTCTCGGCAGCGTAATCGCGGCCCCGGCCGCTTGAGCGGAACAGCATGTTGCCAACTCGATTTAGCGAGGCACGCTTGGCGCGGCGCTGCGCCTGCGCTCTGGCTGAGCGTACTCGTTCCGCTCGTCGCTTTCGCCGCCGAACAGCAACCCGCCCCCCAGGCCGAACCTCAATCCGCCTCGCAGCCCAAACCGCAAGACGTTCAAGGGATCGAAGCGGCGGTGGCAATTGAGCAGGCGCTCGTGCAGGTGATCGCCGCGCGAGAACATTCGGTCGTTTCCATCGGCATGTTTCGCACGGATCCCGACCCGCTGCTTCGCGATGGCTTCCACCCGACACAGTCGCCTCCCAGCTTGGACGATATTCCTGACGCGTTTGCGACGGGCGTGGTGGTCGACCAACGGGGCCTGATCCTGACCTGCGCGCACGCCCTGAAGGAAAGAACGACGACGTTCGTGCGGTTTGCCGGGAATCCGGTCTGGTGGCACACCCGTGTCCGAGCGTCTGATCCCTATAGCGACCTGGCCGTGCTGGAAATCGTAAATTCCAAAGCGGTCATCGAACAGGTGAAGCCGCAACCCATGACCCTGGGTGATGCTGGCTCGCTGCGCAAAGGCCAACTGGTTATTACGCTCGGCAATCCCTACGCGATCGCGCGTGACGGCGAAGTGAGCGCGGGTTGGGGCATCGTTTCCAACCTACGCCGCAAGGCGGCCCCACTGGAAGGGAACATGCCCCTGAAAAACACGCGACCGACACTTCACCACCTGGGAACCCTGATCCAAACCGACGCCGAGCGAAACCCTGCTCTCTCCTGCAGACACCATGGGCCCGCGCGCGTGGCGCGGGCGTCAAGGTTTACTTTGTGTTGTAGGGACCTTCATCGAAGCCCAGATAGATGCGCGCGGTTGCGCTGACGCCGCCGGGGATGACGATATCGTTCTTCGAGAAGAGGAACTGCGACGAGCTCTGGCCCGTCGGCAGGGTGGCGTCGAACTTCACGAGGTTGGTATAGATGGTCTGGTCGCCATCCAGCACCGCCACGCGCACGGGCAGGGGATAGCTGCCGGCCTTGCCCATCGGGCCAGACACCAGCCGGCCCTGCGCCTGCACGGTCAGCGTGAACTGGCCGTTGGTCAGGCCGCACTGACGGGTGGTGTCGGCAAGCGAGGCCTGCACGATCAGCTTTGCCGGATCATCCTTCGCACCCTTGGCATATTTGCGCAGATAGGCCGTGCCGTCGCGCAGCGAGATTTGCGGGCAATTTCCGGTGATGACGGGCGGCTCTGCACCGGCGGGCGGGGCAGCTGTCTCGGCCGGGGCTCGGGGCAGCCACGGTGGAAACGCCAGGCGCCTTTGGCGCGGTCTGGCACCCGGCGAGCAGCATCAGAGCGGCACCCATGGCCGCAGCAGTGAGTGTATTCCCTTGAACCTTGCCCATCATCTCCTGGTACTCCCTGATACGCTCCGGACCCAGCAAGCCGGAAACTTTTCGAAAAACGAGGCCTTTCCATGCCCCTTGCGGATGCTCTATATCAGCGGCGCGGATAAAAATCGATTGGGGGCGTTGGGTTTTGGGCAGATTTCGCCTCGGCCTGGAAAAGGGTCGAGACAGGCGGCATGTCCGGATCTTTCGGAGAACTGTCACAGGGCAGCATCAGGGCGCTTCGGCGCGGAAGTTGCGCAGGAACGAAAGTCGCCCCCTGTTTTTGGCGCAAAGAGACAAAACGGCGGCAGAGGCTTGCGTCTAAGCTTGGGGCTGCTTCTGACAACTGATTTCGAGGATACCGGCTGTGGACTATATTTCGACCCGTGGCGAAGCGCCTGCACTTGGCTTTTCCGATGCCCTTCTCGCCGGTCTTGCGAGCGACGGCGGCCTCTATGTGCCGCGGACCTGGCCGGTCCTGACGAAGCGGGAGATCCGGGCCCTGCGTGGCCTCAGCTACCAGGATGCCGCCTTTGAAATCCTCTACCGCTTCACCGGCGGCGAAATTCCGGCTGACGATTTCAAGGCGATGATCGTGGAAGCCTATGCCACCTTCCGCCACCCCGCCGTCGCACCGCTGGTGCAGACCGGGCCGAATGCCTTCATCCTCGAGCTTTTCCACGGCACCACGCTCGCCTTCAAGGATGTGGCGATGCAGCTGATCGGCCGGCTGATGGACTATGTGCTGGAAAAGCGCGGCGAGCGCGCCACCATCGTCGGCGCAACATCCGGCGATACGGGCGGCGCGGCCATCGATGCCTTTGCCGGCCGCGACCGCACCGACATCTTCATCCTCTTCCCGGAAGGCAAGGTCTCGCCGGTGCAGCAGCGCCAGATGACCACCTCGACCGACAAGAACGTCCATGCCATGGCGGTCGAAGGGCAATTTCGACGATTGCCAGAACCTGGTGAAGGGCATGTTCAACGATGCGCCCTTCCGCGACAGGGTGCGCCTGTCGGGCGTCAACTCCATCAACTGGGCGCGCATCATGGCGCAGGTGGTCTATTACTTCACCACCGCCGTGTCGCTCGGCGCGCCGGACCGCAAGATGTCCTTCACCGTGCCGACGGGCAATTTCGGCGATATCTTCGCCGGCTATCGTCGCGAAGAAATGGGCCTGCCCATCGACCGTCTGGTGATCGCCACCAACGAAAACGACATCCTGGCCCGCACGCTGCCGCACCGGGCGTTACGAAATGAAGCCGGTCAAGGCGACCACGACCCCCTCCATGGACATCGCGATTTCCTCCAACTTCGAACGGCTGCTTTTTGAAGCCTATGGTCGCGATTCCTCTGCCGTGCGCGGCCTGATGGAAAACCTCAAGCAATCCGGCTCTTTCGAGATCGCGCCCGAGGCGTTGAAGGCCATTCGCCGCGAGTTCAAGGCGGGCCGTGCCAGCGAAAAGCAGGTGGCGGAAACCATGCGGCAGACGCTCGCCGACACCGGCTATCTGCTCGATCCGCACACCGCCGTTGGAGTTTTTGTTGCCAAGGCGAACGAAAAATCCAATAGTCCCATGATTACGCTCGCCACCGCGCACCCGGCGAAGTTCCCCAAGGCCGTTCTGGAGGCCACGGGGACAGATCCGGCGCTGCCGCTCTGGCTCGGCGATCTGATGGACAGAAAAGAGCGCTTTGAGGTTCTGGAGGCAGATCTCAAGGCGGTTGAAAACTTCATAGGTTCCCACGCCCGCGCGGCTCAGGCGTGACGGCAGTCGGGAACACGGAAAGACAGATGATGAACGTTGAGTGTACCCGACTACCATCCGGCCTGACTGTGGTGACTGAAAACATGCCGCATCTGGAGAGCGTCGCTCTCGGGGTCTGGATCAAGTCGGGCTCACGCAACGAAACGCGCGAAGAGCATGGCATAGCCCATCTGCTCGAGCATATGGCGTTCAAGGGCACCTCGCGCCGCTCGGCCCGGCAGATCGCCGAGGAAATCGAGAATGTCGGCGGCGAAGTCAATGCCGCCACCTCGACCGAGACCACCTCCTATTACGCCCGCGTGCTGAAGGACCATGTGCCGCTGGCGGTGGATATCCTCGCCGACATCCTCACCGAAAGCGTTTTCGACGAAGAGGAGCTGGGCCGCGAAAAGAACGTCATCCTGCAGGAAATCGGCGCTGCCGACGACACGCCCGATGACGTGGTCTTCGACCGCTTCTCCGAGGTCGCCTTCCGCGACCAGACCATCGGCCGTTCGATCCTCGGCACGCCGGAAACGGTGATGTCCTTCACCCCGGACCAGATCCGCCACTATCTCGCCCGCAATTACACGACCGACCGCATGTTCGTCATCGCTGCCGGCGCCGTGGATCACGAGGCCTTCGTGCGAGAGGTCGAGACCCGCTTTGCCTCGCTCCCGACCAAACCGGTCGTCCAGCCGGTCATGGACGTGGCGCGCTATACGGGCGGTGAAACGCGCGAAACCCGCGATCTCATGGACACGCAGGTGCTGCTCGGCTTCGAGGGCAAGGCCTATCACATGCGGGACTTCTACTGTTCGCAGATCCTCGCCAACATCCTCGGCGGTGGCATGTCCTCGCGCCTCTTCCAGGAAGTGCGTGAAATCCGTGGCCTCTGTTATTCGGTCTATGCCTTCCACTGGGGCTTTTCCGATACGGGCATCTTCGGCATTCACGCCGCAACCGGCGGCGAGAACCTGCCGGAACTGGTGCCGGTCATCATCGACGAGCTGCGCAAGATCTCGGAGCGGGTCGACCAGCAGGAAATCGACCGCGCCCGCGCCCAGATCCGCGCGCAGCTGCTGATGGGCCAGGAAAGCCCTGCCGCCCGCGCCGGCCAGATTGCCCGCCACATGATGCTCTATGGCCGCATCATCCCGAACAACGAGATGATGGAACGCCTGGCCGGCATCACCACGGAACGACTGACGGACCTTGCCGGCCGCCTGTTCTTCGACACCAAGCCGACCCTTTCTGCCATCGGACCGCTGGATCAACTGGCGCCGATGGAAAAAATTGTTGCTTCGCTGTCCGCTGGTGCCCCCGCCGCCTTGACGGGGACTGGCCGAGGGTAAACCTTGGCCGGATATAGCAGGGGGACTTGACCGCTTCGGTTTGCGGGCCGCCATCGACAAGGTGCGGCCCACTTGCCCATGCGGTATGGGCGGAGCGGTGCATGACGCGATCGGTATTCCGGTTTTTCTCACGGCAGAGCGGGGCGGTGGATCTTACAAGCGATCGCCACCAGCTGCGCATGCCGCGTGCCGGCGATTACCGCGCCTGGGCGGAGCTGCGCGGCCAGAGCCGGGAGTTCCTGCAGCCCTGGGAACCCAAGTGGCGGGTGGACGAACTGTCCGGCAGCGCCTTTCGCGCCCGGCTGAACCGCTATGAACAGGAATATATCTCCGGCCAGTCGATCGCGCTCTTCCTCTTCGACCGGGAGGACGAGCAGCTGCTCGGCGGCATAACCATCGGCCTCATCCGCCGCGGCGTCGCGCAGAGCTGCATGATCGGCTACTGGATGGGCGAGCGCCATGCGGGGCAGGGCCATATGGCCGGCGCGCTGGACCTTGTCATCCCCTACATCTTCGGCCCACTTGAGTTGCACCGCATCGAGGCAGCCTGTATTGCGGAGAACAGGCGAAGCGTCCGGCTCCTTGAAAAGGCCGGATTTCAACACGAAGGCTTCCTCAGGGATTATCTGAAGATCAACGGCCAGTGGCGCGATCATCTGATGTTTTCCCTTCTGGCAAGCGACAAGGACAGGAATTCAGAAGACCTCATGACACTCAAGATGCCCGTGTCCTTGACGTCTTTCGTGCGCCGGGCCGCACTCCTCCTCATCGCACTGCCTCTGTTCCTGGCTTCTCTCGCAGCACCTGCCGTTGCCGCCGAACCCGTCAAGATATCGCGTGAAGATACCGCGCTGAACCTCACCGCCACCACCGAGATCTACAACAACCAGGGTGACAAGCTGACGGTGACCGCAGCGGATGGCGCGGATGGCATCCGCCGCCGCTTCGCCGTCGAGGCCAGCCCCGGCAACCACCAGGGCGACTGGGCGGTGTTTGCGCTCGCCAATGTGACGGACGAGCAGATCGAACGCCTCATCGTCGCGCCGCACTATCGCCTCGTCAATTCCAAGGTCTTCTGGCCGGATCTCGGCTCGCAGCGCATCATCGCCATCACCCCGTCCGAAGGCTTTGCGCTGGACCGCCAGCCGAGCGCCGAGGCTGACGTCTTCCGCATCACGCTGAACCCAGGCTCGGTCGTCACCTTCGCCGCCGAGCTTGCCTCGCCCGGCCTGCCGCAGATCTATCTCTGGGAGCCTGACGCCTACAAGGATACGGTCAACGCCTTCACGCTCTATCGCGGCATCGTGCTCGGCATCGCAGGCCTGCTGGCGGTTTTCCTGACGATCCTCTTCGTGGTCAAGGGCACCTCCATGCTGCCCGCCACCGCCGCACTCGCCTGGGCCGTGCTCGGCTATATCTGCGTCGATTTCGGCTTCCTCGAAAAGCTGATTACGCTGACCTCGAGCGACCAGCGAATATGGCGCGCCTCGACGGAAGTGGCGCTGGCGGCGGGCCTCGTCATCTTCCTCTTCACCTATCTCAACCTCAGCCGATGGCACGTGAACCTCGGCTATGCCACCTTTGCCTGGGTGCTCGGCCTTGGCCTGCTCTTCGGCGTCGCGATCTACGATCCCTCGATTGCCTCAGGCGTCGCACGCCTCTCCTATGCCATGACGGCAGCGGCCGGCATCGTGCTGATCATCTATCTCGGCTTCAACCGGTATGACCGGGCAATCCTGCTCGTCCCCGCCTGGGTGCTGATCCTCGTCTGGCTCTTCGGCGCCTGGATGACCGTGACCGGCCAGCTGGATAACGACGTGGTACAGCCCGCGCTCGGCGGCGGTCTCGTGCTGATCGTGCTGCTCATCGGCTTCACCGTCATGCAGCACGCCTTTGCCGGCGGCGCGCTTCAACAGGGCCTGTTTTCCGATCTGGAACGCCAGTCGCTGGCGCTCACCGGCTCCGGCGATACGGTCTGGGATTGGGACGTGGCCCGCGACCGCGTGGTGACGATCCCCGACATCTCGGTGAAGCTCGGCCTGCCCGCAGGCGCCATGCATGGCGCGGTGCGCAACTGGCTGCCGAGGCTGCATCCCGACGACCGCGACCGCTTCCGCGCCACGCTGGACGTGCTGCTGGAACACCGCCGCGGGCGTCTGGCCCATGAATTCCGCATCCGCGCCGAAGACGGTCACTACCATTGGCTGGCCATCCGCGCCCGGCCTGTGCTCGGCTCCAACGGCGAAATCATCCGCTGCGTCGGCACGATCATCGATGTCACCGAGCACCGCAATTCCATCGACCGGCTGATGAACGATGCGCTCTCCGACAACCTGACCGGCCTGCCGAACCGCCAGATCTTCCTCGACCGGCTGGAAACCATGCTGGCGCTCGCCCAGAACGACGAAGCCGTGCGCCCGACCGTGATGATCATCGACATCGACCGCTACCGGCTGGTCAACGATGCGCTGGGCATTGCGGCGGGCGACAATATCCTGATCGCGCTCACCCGCCGGTTGCGCCGTCTCCTGAAGCCGCAGGACACGCTGGCGCGGCTTTCGGGCGACCAGTTCGGCCTGACGCTGGTGTCTGAGACCAACCCCGCCAAGGTCGCCGATTTTGCCGATGCGGTCAGCCGCGCCATTTCCGTACCGCTGAATTTCGCCAACCGCGAAGTGGTGCTGACGGCCTCCATCGGCCTTGCCAGCTGGGTGGACCAGCAGGAAACGCCGGCCGGCCTCTCCAACGATGCGGAACTCGCCATGTACCGCGCCAAGAAGGCGGGCGGAAACCGGGTCGAGCCCTTCCAGCCCTCCTTCCGCAGCCTTGGCTCGGACAAGATGCAGCTCGAAGCGGATCTTCGCCGCGCCATGGAGCGCAAGGAGCTGACGCTCGCCTACCAGCCCGTCATCCGCCTGTCCGACGCCGAGATCGCCGGCTTCGAGGCCATGCTGCAGTGGGATCACCCCAAGCGCGGCCAGGTGCCGCTTGGCGAATTCGTCACCGCGGCTGAAAACGGCGGCCTCAGCGGCGCGCTGAATGCCTTTGCACTGGAACGCGCCGCCCTCGACCTCATGGCCTGGCAGACCCAGACCGGCGACGTGCCCGTCTTCGTCTCGATCAACATCCTCAGCGGCCAGCTGCTCAACAACGAACTCTGCACCGACGTGAAGACCGTGCTGACCCGCACCCAGTGCCCGCCGGAACGGCTGAAGCTGGAACTCGGCGAAACCATGGTGATGGAAAACCCGGAACAGTCCCGCCTGGTGCTGGAGCGCCTGAAGCAAAGCGAAATCGGCCTCGCGCTCACCGATTTCGGCACCGGCTATTCCTCGCTCTCCTACCTCGCCAAATTCCCCTTCGACACCATCAAGCTCGACAAGGCCCTGCTCGGCGGCGACGGCGAACGCCGCGCCATCCTGCTGCGCTCCGTCATCGGCATGGCCAAGGACCTCGGCATGGACGTGATCGCCGAAGGCATCGAAAGCGACGAAGACGCCATGGAACTCGGCCGCCTCGGCTGCCAGTTCGGCCAAAGCTACCTGTTTGGGGCACCGATGACCCCTGACAGCGTGGTGCGGCTGCTGAAGGAACGGTTTCCGCTGACGAAGCGGGCGTGAGAGGCTGATTGTCTGGCACTGGCTTTCGGCGGATGCTTGAGGATCCGACAGGCGTTGTAGTTATTCCAAACCCCACCGATCATCATGTCAGGGCTTGTCCCGAGGATCCGCATTGGGGTGACCAGCATCGGACGTTGATAGTGAGGATGCGGCAGTAGATCCTCGAGACAAGCCCGAGGATGACGGCTGCAACTGTTGTGCGGCCTTAACGCTCGACCCAAACCCACCGACCTTCTCGGACCGGTCTGCCCCTTCCCGGTTTGACAAATTACGCAAATTGCGCAATATTAGCGATATTAGGGATATTAGGATTTAGGGATAACAGTCATGGGCTCAAACATTCAGATCCCCGCTTCGGATTTTGCGCGCCATTTCGGGCGTGTTCGGGAGGCGGTCCACAAGGCGGGGGTGATCGAGGTCACGTCCCACAACCGCGTCGTGGGTGCTTACATCAGCCCTGACGAACTCGAGCATTTCAACCGTCTGAAGCGGCGTGAGGTGCAGGTGCTCCATGTCAGCGAGATCGATGATGCGCTGCTGAGCGAAATCGAGAACGCAGAGTATGGTGTTGTCGCGAAATGAAACTGCCGGACCCGACACCGGGCCTCGTGAGTGCCATTCAGCCGTCATCCTTGGGCTTGTCCCAAGGATCTACCTCGGGAACATAAGCATCGGACGTTGATGGCTGGGACAGGGCAGTAGATCCTCGGGACTAGCCCTGACGTGACGGCTGCGTATGCCGCGCGACATCAAC
>CAWJNN010000074.1:0-5913 GCA_963844115.1 uncultured Planctomycetales bacterium
CGAAACTAAATCTGGGCACCAGCGGCGGGGCTTTGCTGAATCTCAAGGGAGAAATGGTTGGTCTCACGACCTCGATGGCCGCCCTGTCGGGTTATGAAAAGTCCGCGGGATACGCGATCGCCGTCGATAAGACGTTTTTACGAGTGCTCAAGGAATTAAAGGAAGGTCGCGAAGTCGAGTATGGATTTCTGGGTGTCGGCCTTGACGATTTACCCTCGTACCAGCGCACCGCTGGAGAGACCGGCGTACAAATCGCCCGCGTGATTGCCGGCGGACCCTCGGAAGGAAGACTGGATCGCGATGACGTTATCACGCACATCAATGGGCAGCCGATCCTCACCGTCACGGACGTGATGCTGGCTGTTAGTCAACTTGCACCCGACAACCCAATCCGTTTTCGCGTGCTCCGTACTTCCGACTTTGAGCCGCGTCCGCGCGTTGAAACGGTGCACCTGACGAAAAAATATATCGAGGGCAAACGGATTGTTACTCGGCCCCGCACGGCCTGGCGCGGGATTCGTGTCGAATACACGGCGGCTTTTCAGCCCCTCTACGCCGACGCGCGTATCGAACCAGGCGTCACGGTGACCGAGATACTATCGGACACGGCAGCGGCGAGCACCGGGTTAGAAGTCGGTCGTCGGATCACTCATGTCGACGGCGTTGCCGTCAATTCGCCAGTTCATTTCTTACGAGCCGTTGAAAATCGCAAGGGGCCGGTTCGATTGAGTATCGAACCCGAAGCGGACAGCGTCGTTGTTCCGCAACCGACCGCTGACGGCGGATAGTCCCTCCGAAACAACGCCCGGTTTCACGAGGCTCGTCTGGCCGCTTACCTGACAAGCAGCTATGATGGTCCGTTTCTAACTCCATCATTCCTCGACTGCGCTCGCGCGCGATTTCCATGAAGACCGACGAACTGCGCGAGAAGTACTTAAGCTTCTTTCAAGGCAAAGGCCACACCCGCTGTGCATCCGACGTGCTGGTGCCCACCTGGGACCCGTCCGTCTTGTTCACGCCGGCGGGAATGAACCAGTTCAAAGATCATTTTTTGGGCAAGGTCAAGTTGGACTTCACGCGAGCCACGACCTGCCAGAAATGCCTGCGTACCGGCGATATCGAAAACGTAGGTCGCACCGCGTATCACCATACCTTCTTCGAGATGTTGGGCAACTTCAGCTTCGGAGATTATTTCAAGAGGGACGCAATCCATTGGGCATGGGAATTTCTGACGGACAAAAAGTGGCTGGCGATCGACCCCACCCGGCTGAGTGTTAGCGTTTATAAGGATGACAACGAAGCTGCCGACATCTGGGCTAACGATATCGGCTTGTCCTCTGCGCAAATCGAACGACTCGATGAAGACGAAAACTTCTGGCCCGCCAGCGCACCCAGCCAGGGGCCGGACGGCGTCTGCGGACCGTGCAGCGAAATCTTTTATCACGACAACCAGGGCATGTCCGTCGAAATCTGGAACCTCGTCTTTACTCAGTTTAATCGCGTCGGCGATCCACCCGACAATCTGCGCCAGCTGCCCAGCAAGAACATCGATACCGGCATGGGGCTCGAACGTACGGCGGCAACGCTGCAAGGCGTTGAAACCAACTTCCACATCGATATCCTGCGCCCGATCGTCGAGGCGGCCGCCGAAACGTGCGGTACGAAGTACATATTCAATTCGGAGGACGGACGCCGTCTCCGCCGCATCACGGATCACATCCGGGCCTGCACAATGGCCGTCCATGAAAACGTCTATCCGGGATCGCAGAAAGAGAAATACGTGGTGCGACGCCTGGTCCGCCGCGCCGTGCTGGACGGCCATCAGCTGGGTCGACGCGAGCCCTTTCTGTTCGCGATCGTGCCCGCCGTCGTGGAAGCGATGAAAGCCGCCTATCCTGAACTGGCGGAAACCGTTCAGCGCGTGTCGGATGTAATCAAGGGCGAGGAAGAAAACTTCTTTTCCACCATCGACGCCGGGTTAGCGCGGATCGAACGTATTTTCGCCGATATGAAAACGGCCAACCGCAATATGGTCGATGGCGCGGAGGCGGCCGATCTGTACCAGACATTCGGCGTGCCGCCCGAAGTGTTTGAGATCATGGCGGCCGAAAATAACCTGGCGTTTGATTGGGATGGCTTCGATCAAGCGATGGAGCAACACGGCGTCACGTCCGGCAAAGTCAAGCACTCAGTCATGGGTAGCCATGGACCGATCGATGCGATCAAGAAAGTGATGCACGAAGTCCAATTTGTCGGCTATGACACTACAGAAACGACCGCGTGTCTGAAATTCATCGTGGCTCAAGATCAACTTTGTGATCATTTCAATGAGGTCGGTCACGACGCGGTGGTGCGCGTGCTGCTGGACCGTTCTCCGTTCTACGGTGAATCGGGCGGCCAGGTTGGCGATACCGGCGAAATCGTGGGCGAAGATTTTCGCTTCCGCGTCACGGACACCCAGCGAGACGGCGGTCTGATTCTTCACTTCGGGCATCTGGTGGAAGGTGAACTGCGAGCGGGGGCCGACGTGAAGGCAAAAGTGGACGCGGATCGTCGACGGGCTATCCGCCGCGCCCACTCGGCAACCCACCTCCTTCACCACGCACTACAGAAGCACCTCGGCACGCACGCTCAACAGCAGGGATCCAAAGTGGACGATGATTGGCTGCGTTTCGATTTCGCCAATCCGGCCGCCGTGACGGACGAGCAGTTAGCGGCGATCGCGAAAGATGTGGATCAGAAAATCAGCAGCGCGTCATCGGTCAAAGCCGAAATCCTTCCGCTGGCCGAGGCCCGTGCCACTGGGGCCATGATGTTGTTCGGCGAAAAGTACCCGGATCCCGTCCGCTTGGTCTCGATGGGCGACTTTAGCAAAGAGTTATGTGGTGGAACGCACGTAGACAAGACGTCTGACGTCGACGGCTTCGAGATTATATCGGAGGAAAGTGTCGCTGCCGGAACGCGTCGCATCATTGCGCTCACCGGCCAGCGCGCTCGACAGCACGTGGCCGAAACAGAGCGCTTGATGGACGATCTTGCCTCGCAACTAGACGTGCAGGTGGCACAGGTACCTGCCGCGGTCACGGCGCTGGCACAATACGTGCGCGATCTAAAAAAACGGACTGGCGGTGGAAGCGGTGATGCCGCCCCCCTGCCCCCCCCACTTGACCTGTCCAAAGTTGCCTCGGACGATCGGCCCGCAAAGATCCTGGCTCAGCGAACGACTGCCGCTTTGAAAGTTGCGCCCAGCGACCTACCGGGCGCGTCGCGGCCCTGCAAAAAGACCAGCAGATAGTGGTGGCTCAACTCGCATCGGCGGATTCGTCCCAAGCGGTCTCCCTCGAGTCCCTCTTGGAGACTGCGATTGAATTTGGCGACACCAGGTTGATCGTCAGGGAAGTACCTGGTGCAAACGCCGGTCAAATGCGAAGTCTTATCGATCAACTTCGTCGCAAGTCTTCTCCAGTGGCGGTCCTGTTGGCTAGTACTGTCGGAAACGACAAAGTTCTGCTGGTCGCGGGGATCAGTTCGGAATTGGAGCAACAAGGGCTGCACGCCGGCAACTGGGTTCGCAACGTCGCAACCGTCGTCGGCGGCAGTGGCGGCGGAAAGGCGGACTTCGCCCAGGCCGGCGGCAAGTTGGTAGACAAACTGCCCGAGGCCCTGGAGAAAGCACGCGACGAATTCAAGAATTCGCTGGCCGGCGCCCCCTAGTCAGGCCCCCGAGTCAGGCCCCCGAGTCAGGCCCCCGAGCCAGGCCCCCGAGTCAGGGGCATCGACTTCAAAAGTCTGAGTTAGCGTACCGCCTTCAGAACTTAGCAGCGCTCGCCGTGGCGAGCACTCCGACGAACAATGGAATCGTTGCGGCCGACTCCTTCGTTCAATCTCTCACGCCAATCGGTGCGCATTCGCTTCACCCTCACGCCTGCCACTGCAGTGCCCGCAGACCACTGAGGCCGCTTGGCAGTTCAAATTTCATGCGGTATGCTAGCGCGCTTAACCGGACAACAACTCTGTATCTCGCATCCAATATCCCGCATCCCGCATCCCGCATCCCGTATCCCGCATCCCGCATCCCGTATCCCGTATCCCGCATCCCGCATCCCGCATCCCGCATCCCGCTTACCCGCATCCCGCTACAAGGAGAATACCATGGCCTTTTCATTACCCGAACTCCCCTATGCCTACGACGCCCTGGAACCGCATATCGACGCGCGAACCATGGAAATTCACCATACCAAACATCATCAGGCGTATATCGACAAAGTGAACGCTGCCATCGCCGGTACCGATCTCGATAACAAAAGTATCGAAGATTTGGTCGCTAACCTGTCTGCGGTGCCGGAAGACAAGCGCGGTGCCGTCCGCAACAACGGTGGCGGTCACGCCAACCATTCATTGTTCTGGTCGGTGATGGGTCCAGGGGCCGGCGGCCAGCCCGGCGGCGACCTTGCCGCGGCGATCGACTCGGATCTGGGTGGAATTGACAAGTTCAAAGAGACGTTTTCCAACGCCGCTGCCACGCGTTTTGGCAGCGGTTGGGCATGGCTGGGAGTTGGCACGGGTGGAAAGCTGTGCGTCTGTTCGACGCCGAACCAGGATACGCCGTTGATGGCGGACCTGGTCGACTGCCCTTGCCAACCGATCCTGGGCCTCGACGTCTGGGAGCACGCTTACTATTTGAACTATCAGAATCGGCGACCCGACTATGTCAGCGCCTTCTTCAACGTGATCAACTGGGACGAAGTCGCTAACCGCTTCGCTGCGGCAAAGGGCTAAAAGACACGACAAGCGCCGCCGGATCTTCGCCGGTTCTTCTCGCCGCCGCCGCCAATAACGGCGGTAGCTCGCTAGCCCGTCTCCGCGGCGAAGAGGAAGAACAGGGATTAGCCGTTTTGGCGCTAGCCAAGGTTCGTTGGCAAAACCCGGCGCGAGCGTCCAAACGGCGGAGCCAGTGATCCCCACAATCAAGCCTTGAAGACACGCCAGGTTCCTTTTTTAACCGCAACGTCTACCCGCAACGCCAATCACCGATCGGCAGCGGCTGACGGAATGCGGGTGTTGGTCACGCGCGACGCGGTGGACGCCTCGAACCGGTCGTGACCCGCCGCGGTCCAGCACGCAGCCCCGACCCAGCTACGCGATGTGCCCGGCTTGCCGCTCAACGACGAATCGCCAGGCGGCCGAACCTTTCCTGTCATCGACCCGTAGGATTTTCATCCGGAACGGCCTGATGGCTTGCGCGGCGGGCCTTCGGCTTGTGCCACCGTTGCTGGCAACGCATGCCAATCTGACGTTGACCGTCAAATCGTCCCGCCTATAATCCCAACCCCTAAAACGTGGCCGCTGGCTCACTTACCCATTGCAGCAAACTTTTCCATTCAAGAAAAGTTTGTGGGTTGTAGTAGTCGAAACAAGAAAAGTCCGTCCAATTTAATTCCCCGTCAAGGAAACACTTTCGATGCGTAACACCATCGCAAAATCGGTGATCGTTGGTTTTTTTGCTACGGCCTTCTGCGGCTGTCACGGCGGGCTCAGCATGCCGCGATGGGACTGGTGGCGGTCCGCCGACAATGAACCACCCACTGCAGCAAGCAACTTGGCGGGATCACCGTACAACTCCGGAATTCCCTCCGCGACCGCTTCGTATCCAGGGGCCAATTCCGACAGCACCGCAACCGCGCGGTTGGCCGCCGGGTCAGGCTATCCCAGTCCCGATTCGAATAGTGGTTATCCTGGCAACTCCTACAGCACCGGCAGTGGCGCTGGCGGACCGGCATACCCTGGCTTAGGGGCATCCGGATACCCAGCCCGCACAACGACGGACTCGTCACCCTATCCGGAAGCTCAATCCTCGCCGTACCCCACCTCGCCATCGCCGAGTTACCCAAATACGAGTCCATCAAATTCGCC
>CAWJNN010000075.1:0-104179 GCA_963844115.1 uncultured Planctomycetales bacterium
GCAGATGTGCCGGGGATCGATTTCCGCCTTCTGGCGTTCGAAGGCATCATACATGGTATTGAGGCCATTGAAAACGTAGTTGTCCAGATTCTTGTGGTGTGGGATCTGAAAAGATTGTGCCGCATCTAGCGCCTGCCAGGTGCGTCGCGTTGAAGGAAACAGTGAATACGGATGCCGCACCATGTGCACGAAGCGGGCACCCGGAAACATCTTGGCCAGCAAGCCAATGCGCCCCGTGTGTGGTGGCGACTTCAAAATGATTCGCTTGCCTCGATGCACGTGCAATGATTTCAAGAACCACGACAGCGTGTCGGTGAACTTCTGTCGATCCTGTTCCGACATGGCATCCGCATCAATGAACTCGGAATAGTCGTACGGATCGTTGGGAAACGCCAACCGTGAATAGGGTGTGGGTGCACCCATAGCGCAAAGCGCAAATTCATCCTCCTGCGGTCGATCGAATCCCGCTTCCATGTTGTCCATCGGACGTTTGGCCGGCACCGTAAAAGACAGCAATCGCGGCAGGATCCATTCGGAAATCACAAAATGGTGCGGCGCAAAGCATTCATACGTGTTGGGAAAGGTAAAACGATCGTCGCAGACCATTAGCTCGTGCATCAACGTTGTACCACTGCGCCAATGTCCGATGATGAAAACGGGTGGTTGGTCAATTACGGCCTCGTTGATCCGTCGTCCGTGCCGCCACTGCTGGATCCGGTAGAGCGCAGAGTTGAAAAACGTGCATGGCACCAGCAGCACCGCCATCCCCCAACACCGTGGATGAATGCGAAATCGATGGCGACTTAACAAGCGTAAAAAGGCACCTGTTCGCATTCCATGCCAGAACCGCGGACTGTACAGCGGGTACTTGTTGAAATCTTGTGTCGGTTTGGCCACGGTGCTTACGACGCCAGGGTCAGCGGTGTTGGAGGACTGGAGGACTGGAGGACTGGAGGACTGGAGGACTGGAGGAATGGAATAATGGAATAATGGAGGGAAGGCAATGGAAGGGTTCGCTAGCTGCGTCATCCACCGCGCCAGCATTCCAGCATTCCAGCATTCCAGCATTCCAGCATTCCAACGTTCCAACGTTCCAGCAGTCCCAAAAATCACCGCGGAATTTCGTATTCATCCAGCTTACGATACAACGTCGCTCGCCCGATCCCCAGCAGCTTGGCCGCCTCGACCATGTTTCCGCCTGAGCGGCGGAGCGCTTCGACGATCAATTTCTGCTCCCAGTCAGTGATCTTCAACGATTCCATCGGATCGCCGATTGTATCTCGCAATCCCAAGTCACCAACCTGGATCTGATCTCCATCGGCCAGGACGACGGCACTATCGATCACGTTACGTAATTGCCGGACGTTGCCGGGCCACGTATAGGAGAGCAGCTTTTGGCGAGCCTCTTGCGAAATGCCCAGCTTCTGCCGGCCATGTTCGCGACGGTAATGATCCAGCAGGGAATCGATCAACAGCCCGATATCGCTACCGCGATCGCGCAACGGTGGCACGGTGAGTTCAAATACGCTGAGCCGGTAATAGAGATCCTCACGAAACTTCTTTTCGCGAGCATACGACTCCAGATCCTGGTTGGTGGCCGCGATAACGCGTACGTCCACCGATACCTCCGTCGCACTTCCGACCGGCAAGAAGGGATGACCTTCCAGGATTCGCAACAGTTTGGCCTGCCCTTCCAGCGGTAATTCGCCCACTTCGTCCAACATCAGCGTCCCAAGATCCGCTTGTTGAAAGTAGCCGACATGATCGCGATCGGCCCCGGTAAACGCGCCTGCCTTATGGCCGAACAATTGGCTTTCGATCAGCTCGCGCGGTATGGCCGCGCAATTCACCGACAAGAACGGTTGATCGGCACGTGGACTGGTTCGTTGAATGGCTCTGGCAACCAGTTCCTTCCCCGTTCCACTCTCTCCGCGAATCAGCACGCAACCGGTTGCCATGGCGAGCCGCTGGATTTTGGACTTTAGTTGCATCATTTCCGGGCACTCACCCACCATTTCGTCGTAGCCCGGCGACTTGGCGGCCAGCTGCTGCAAATCGACTTCCACACTCGTCTGGTGCCGCGCCCGCACCAAGGCCGCTCCCATGATGTTCGCAACCGAAACGATGAAATCGAAATCGCTTTGGCGGAAATGGCTCTGTTCGCGATAAGCATGAATCGCACCGCGCAATGCGCCGCGGTGAATCAAGGGAACACACAGCGCGTCCGCGTAGTTCTCTAGGCTTTCCGACGAATTGGATTCCCGTTGGTTGGCAATCCAGACCGCGTGACGCTGTTTGCAAACTAGTTCCGTCAGCATTTCGCTCAGCTGACCATCCAGGGGCGCATCGTCTGGCATGACCAACTTGGGGACCAAATGACCCGACTCGTTAACCCACAGGAATCCGACGACCGTCGCGCCTATCTGCTCACGGGTCAACTCCAGCGAGATTCGAATAACGGCCTCCGGATCCGTCGTCCCCAGCAACTTGATACTCAGCTGATACAACACCAGGAGCTCTTTGGCTTGCTGGACATCGCGCAGGGCATGCACGGCCAGGAGACCGTCGCTTTCAGGATTAACCGCCTGGTCTTTCACAACGGTCTGGGTCCGGTTTGGCTGACCATCGTCGCCGGCGCCAGGCGCCTGTTCGGAAATGCTGAATGCGAATTCCGTTGAGCCGACGCGGATGCGACACCCGTCGTTCAGCGTCGCCTCCTCAACCTTCTGTTCGTTAACGTGCGAGCCGTTCCGGCTGCCGGCATCGCGAAGCACCCAGGCGCCACTCCCGTTGCCTTGTCGCAGGATCGTTGCGTGGACTCGCGAACAAAGCGGATCGGTCAAAACGACACTACACTCCAAGCCTCTCCCGATTCGGTTCTCCTCGTTAGGTTGGAGGCGAAAAACCGAGCCGGGTTGGCTGCCCACGGTCATCGTAAGATAGATGTGCACGTTGCCTACTAATGTATTCCAGTTGCCTCGCCCTTATTGTACCGTATCGATGCAAGCGGGTCGGTTTCCGCAGCCGGCAGATGACGGGAAGGACGAATTCCTGCCTAGACGTCCTTGCAAGCGTTACGCTCAAGTGACAACGTCGATCTTGTTTCTGATTCGCCTTCCGTATATCATCGAACAGCTGGAATAACTCCTTTTGAGAGAAATAGTTAGCTCATTCGAGTGACCTGCCAGATTATTTCAGTCCAACAAAGGAATTTCGTTATGAAGCCGCTGTCCCCTTCGCGCAATCCGAGAATCAGCCGCTCGACCCTGGTCATGCTATCGATGATCGGCCTCGTCTCAACGGCGCTGGTCGTGAAAGCCGCGTTAGCTGACGTGGAAGGACCATCCGATCAGGACCGCCGCGTGACGCTTGCCGTCACCTCGTTTTTGAACCAGGATCATCTTTCCCGACGCAATCTGGATGACGAAATTTCCCAACGTTGCCTGAAGAGTTATCTCGATGCGCTCGACCCGATGAAGCTGTATTTCACCCAGGCCGACATCGATCATTTCTCGCGGTGGCGGAACTCGTTGGACGATCTGGTCAAACAGGGGCACGTCAAGTTCGCCTTCGATGTCTTCAAGGTCTACCTCAAGCGATTGGACGAGCGAATGAAAGACGTCTCGCAGTTGCTGGAGGAGGAGCACGATTTCACCGTCGACGAGTTCCTGGACACGAACTTCGATGACATGGCGTATCCGCAGGACGCGGCGGAGGCCAAAGACCGTTGGCGTCTGCGCATCAAATACGATCTTCTGATCCAAAAGGCCGCGAAGACCGAACCGAAAGAAGCCCGCGAAAAACTCGCTCGTCGCTACCGGACGTACACACAGAACAAACACCAGACCGACGGGGAAGAACTTATCGAGACGTTCCTTTCGGCATTGGCGACCAGCTACGATCCGCACACATCCTACATGTCGCCCGGCACGCTAGAAAATTTCAATATCAGCATGCGACTTCAACTGGAAGGAATTGGTGCCGCGCTGATGCTGGAAGACGGCATTACCGTGGTAAGCAAGATCATCGCCGGCGGCGCGGCCGACAAGGAAGGTAGCCTCCAGCCAGAAGACCAGATCATTGGCGTCGGTCAAGGGAGAGATGGCCCGATCCAAGACGTGGTTGGAATGCGATTGAACGATGTCGTCAAGCAGATTCGCGGCAAGCGCGGCACCGTGGTCCGCCTGCAGGTTACTCCCGAGGGAGGCGGCGAACCGAAAGTCTATGAAATCACTCGAGCGAAAATCGAATTGAAGGATAGTGAAGCGCGGTCCGAGATCATTGAGGTCGGTAACAAGCCCGATGGCACGCCCTACAAGATCGGCGTTATTGATTTGCCAAGCTTCTACATGGATATGGAAGCTGCGCGTCTGGGCCAACCAGACTTCAAGAGTACAACGCAAGACGTGAAATTACTTCTGCGTGACTTTCAGCGAAGCGGTGTCGATTCCGTCGTGTTGGACTTGCGCAGAAACGGTGGAGGGTCGCTAACCGAAGCGATCAATTTGTCCGGTTTGTTTATCGACAAGGGACCGATCGTTCAGGTCAAGGACGCGGACGGGCGGGTTCAGCACTACGATGACATGGATGCCGGAACCGCCTGGAGCGGCCCGCTGGTTGTGCTGGTAAGCAAATTCAGTGCTAGTGCGAGCGAGATTTTCGCCGGTGCTATCAAGGATTATCGTCGCGGCATCGTCGTCGGTGATCACCACACGCACGGCAAAGGAACGGTGCAAACCCTGATGGATCTGGGTCGGCAGCTCTTCCGTAGTCCCAAAGCCCCTGAAATGGGTGCCCTGAAAATCACCATGCAACAGTTCTACCGGCCGAATGGATTCAGCACCCAGAATAGTGGTGTTTTGTCAGACGTTGAACTGCCATCCATTACCACTCACCTGGATGTTGCGGAAAGCGACCTCGATTACGCGATGAAGTTTGACCAGGTCGAAGCGGCTCCCTTGGAGACGGCCAATCAAATCGATCCGGCGATGGTCGATCAGTTGCGCGCCTATCCGTACAGCGGCAGTCGGAGTCCGACGACTTTAAGAAGCTGTTAAAGCGCATCGACAAATACAAAGCGCAAAAGGCAAGAAAGAAGATTTCATTGAACGAAGTGGCATTCTTTGCCGAACGTGGAGCCCTTGAGGACGAAGAGGAAAAAATTCGTGAAGGCCTGGGTGAAGACGATGGCGAAAAGGACAAGCCGGTCTTTGAGCGAAACTTCTACAACGATGAGACGCTCAATATCGCCGTCGACTATACCAAACTACTCCAGGGTGGACGCCTCGCCGCATCCGTTCAACCGCGTTAAGCTCGAATTCTAACGTGAAGCTT
Source organism: uncultured Planctomycetales bacterium (assembly GCA_963844115.1). Taxonomy (GTDB): domain Bacteria; phylum Planctomycetota; class Planctomycetia; order Pirellulales; family UBA7805; genus CS4-C045. The sequence goes on from CAWJNN010000075.1 coordinate 5,335, forward strand.
GCTATCTAACCCTGCGCCAGGTTCAGCGGCAGGCGCAGTCCATCGTAGGCGACCTCCACTCCGCGCGGAAGTTTGCTGGACGTTGCGGCATGGTCTAACTCATGCGATAGGTGCGTCAGCAACGCGCGGCGGGGCTGCAACTGTTCGATCACTGCCAGGGCCTCGCTCAGGCTGAAATGCGTCGGATGCGGTCGATCGCGCAGGGTATCCAGGATCAGGACGTCCAGATTCTCCAACAACGGCCAGCTTGATTCGGGTATTGCATTCGTATCGGTGCAGTAAGCGACCTTTCCAACGCGAAACCCCAATACATCGAAGTGACCGTGCTGCAACCGTAGCGGAATGACTTCCGCGCCCAATACTTGAAACGGTTTCATCGAGATTTCGTGGAATGCCAGGTCGGGCCGCGCACCTTCGTGCGTCTTCTGGGCGTCCGAAAAGGCGTAGTCAAAACATTTGCGAATCCGCTGTTCCACGTTCACTTCGCAATAGAGTGGAAACGGATGACCGAGATAGAAAGGGAACAAACGCACATCGTCCAGACCCATCAAATGATCACTGTGATCGTGCGTAAAGACGGCGGCGTGAATGATCCCAATTCCTTCACGCAACAATTGCTGACGCATATCGGGCGTCGTGTCGACCAACAGATTGCCCTCAGGCAAACCCATCACCACGCTAGTACGCGTGCGCGAATTGCGGGGATCGTCACTGGTACAAACCGAGCAACCGCAGCCAATCGCGGGTACGCCGACCGATGTGCCTGTCCCCAGGAAAATCAACTCATCCGGGAATTCGATCGTTCGAATTGGCTTGCTCAACGCTGTAGCTCCGCTGCCATTCTAGCGACGAACGCATACCCGATGATGGTCCCAGCGAGACACGAAACCCATTTGTGCTGGCGCCCGGCCTTCGTTGACCGCGACAATCCGCCTGGAGGTAGGGCAAATCGTAGTTGACCATACTTCCACATCGCTATAAACTTCCTTGGTGGAACACGTTGCGCGGATTTAGACCGCTCGACTATCGCCCGGGCGGCCATGCATGAGCCGCTTTCTTCTTATTTAACTCGACCTCAACTTCGACGACGCTCAATCGCCAATACGATGGACGCTATAGAACGCATCTGGGAAATTCTGTCAATCTTGTTCGGCAGTGTCCTTAAGGGATTCGAGCGGTTCGTCACATCCGTCTTCGGGTCTTCCAATTCGCGGCTGATCAAGAAATTCGATTCTCAAGTCGCCGCCATCAACGCTTTGGAACCGAAATTCCAGGCGATGAGTCGTGAAGAACTCAAACAGCAGACAGCTGAGTTTCGCAGACGGTTGGCTGCAGGCGAGACCCTGGACGATTTGCTTGTCGAGGCGTTCGCCATCTGTCGCGAGGCAGGTGTACGTTACCTGAATATGCGTCATTACGACGTCCAGCTGATCGGTGGCATGATCCTGCATAGCGGATCGATCGCCGAAATGGTCACCGGCGAAGGAAAAACGCTGGTCGCCACCCTGCCCGCCTATCTCAACGCCCTCGCCGGCTCGTGCACGTCGTCACGGTCAACGACTACCTCGCTCGTCGTGACATGGAATGGATGGCGCCGCTGTACATGAACCTGGGCCTGAAGGTCGGCACCATCCAAAGCGATATGCAAGGTTCGGAGGGAACCAAGCGCCGCCAGGAAGCTTATGCATGCGACATCACCTACGGCACCAACAACGAATTCGGCTTCGATTACCTGCGCGACAATATGAAGCTTGCCGCCCACAGCGACGATCGGTTTCCGAAGAGCAGCCAGCAAGTGCAGGGTACGTTGAAGTTCGCGATCATCGACGAAGTCGATAATATTCTGATCGACGAGGCGCGGACGCCGTTGATCATCTCCGGGCCCGCCCATGACGACGCGCGGCGGTATAGCGAAGCCGATCGGATTGCGCGACAGCTGAAAAAAGAGACCCATTTCGTTGTTAACGAGAAAGAACACTCGGTCCATATGACGGACGAGGGGATCCGTGAGGCCGAGCGTCTGGCGGGGGTCGAGAGCTTTTATACGGCCGGCAATATGGACTGGCCCCATCTGATTGACAACGCGCTGAAGGCTCACTTCCTGTACAAATGCGACGTGAATTACGTCATTAAAGACGGGAAAATCATCATTGTCGACGAATTCACAGGCCGCTTAATGGAGGGGCGACAGTGGAGCGACGGCCTGCACCAGGCGGTCGAAGCCAAGGAAGGCGTGAAGATTAAAGAGGAGACGCAAACGCTCGCCACCATTACCCTCCAAAACTATTTCAAGCTCTATGAAAAGCTGTCCGGCATGACCGGTACAGCCATGACCGAGGCGGGTGAGTTCTGGAAAATCTACGAGCTGGATGTCGTCGCCGTCCCCACCAACAAAGCAATGCAGCGGATTGAATATCCCGACGTCATCTACCGCAGCGATCGCGAGAAGTTCGGCGCCATCGCCGACGAAATCGAACAGCTAGTCAAGTATGACACGCTGACCATGAAGGACGGTGACCAACTGGTGGGAACCATCGACCGACAGACCAACGAGACGGTGGTTTTCCGTCCTTCCGAGAAGAAGAACCAGGAAACAATCTCTCTGGACAAAGTAGCACGTATTCAACGCGGCGGACGGCCGATTCTGGTGGGAACTGTCTCCATTGAAAAGAGCGAGCGGATCTCGCATCACTTGGAAAAGCGTGGCATCAAGCACGAAGTGCTGAACGCCAAACAACACAAGCGCGAGGCCGAGATCGTAGCCCAGGCGGGGCGTCCTGGCTCGGTCACCATTGCCACCAACATGGCGGGCCGCGGCACCGACATAGTGCTAGGTGGCAATCCCGAAACCATGGCCTGGGCCCTTCTGCAGGACAAATACGAGACGCGGCTGGACGTGCCCCAGGACGAATGGGAGGCTCTGGTCGAACAGATTCGCGTGGATGAAAAAATGCCGGAAGCCGCCCAACAAGTCAAAGATCTGGGCGGCTTGCATATTATCGGGACCGAGCGGCATGAGGCGCGTCGCATCGACCTCCAGTTACGCGGCCGTAGCGGTCGACAAGGTGACCCGGGCAGCAGCCGCTTTTATCTCTCCCTGGAAGATGACCTGATGCGGATCTTCGCGGGCGAGTGGGTTAAGAACATGCTGACGCGACTGGGGATGCAGGAAGGCGAGGCCATCGAAAGCAAGATGGTTTCCCGCCGCATCGAAGGTGCCCAGAAAAAAGTCGAGGAACGCAACTTCGAAGTCCGCAAAAACCTGTTGGAATATGACGAAGTCATGGACGAGCAGCGCAAGCGGGTCTATCGATATCGCCAGAATATCCTGAATGGCGTCAATTGCCGTGACCTGATCGTCGAAATGATCGATCGCCAGACCGATCAGCATTTGGACCGGTACCTGGATCCCGACTTTGGCACCGACTCCTTCGCCGTCGGGGTCGGAGGTCAACTGGGCGTGGAGTTCGACGGCCGTGACTTCAAGGATCTCGACTTCCAATCTGCGGAGGCGTACGCCAAAAGTGAAGCATTCCGAATGGCACATTCGCAGCTGCTGGACGCGATCGACGAGAACCTGCCCGATCAGGAGGATTCTGAAGATTGGAACTGGGAAGCGCTGGCCAAGTTTGCCAACAGCCGCTGGCACCTTTCGCTGCGCGATCGCGACCTGCGAAAAATAGGGCGAGACAAGCTGGACGAAACCATTCTCGAATTGGTGCGCGACTCGTTGGAAAAGACCGACCTCAGCGCCGGAGCTGCCTATCTGGACAAAGAATTCGGATTGAACACAGCGCTCAACTGGATCCGCTATAAATTCGCACTTGATCTGCCGATCGACGAATTCCGTAGCCTCGAACCCCACGAATTCAAACAGCGTGTCGTGGACGAGGCGATTGAAATGTATAACCAGCGTGAGATCGAATTCCCGGTGATGGCCGGCCTGGTTCACTTCACGCGCCGCGACGTAAGTGGCAAGCGATTCGATCGCGGCCAGTTGGCCGACTGGGCTCGCGAGCGCTTTGGTGTCGAACTGGACCTGGAGGATCTGCGCAACAAACAGCGCGATGAAATCCAATCCGTTCTGATCGAACAGAGCCGCAAGAACTACGATCGCAGCAAGGAGGTACGCGCAGATCTGGAACAGCGTTTTGCGGAACTATTCCCGGCGGACAACGCGGGCAAGGTGGCACTAACGCCTGCGTATACCTATTCGCAAATCGCCGGTTGGGCGAAAGAACACCTGGCTGCGAACCTTGACGTTGAACGTATTTCGCAGATGGATGTCGATCAACTGCACCACGAATTGTCCATGGCGTTTCAGGATCACTTTTTTCCTGAAATCCGTCGCATGGAACGTTCGCTGGCGTTACAGATCCTCGATACCGCCTGGAAAGATCACTTGCTGGCCATGGACCACCTGCGGGGCAGCGTCGGGCTGCGCGGGTACGCTCAGGTCGATCCGAAGGTCGAATACAAGCGCGAGGGCATGCGGATTTATGAAGCCATGTGGAATTCCGTCGATGAACGAGTCACCGACCTGGTCTTCCGCATGGAACAACTGGATGAGGGTTTCGTGAGTTCGACCTGGGTCGAGACAGCCGCCACCCACGAAGCAGCCAAATCAGCCAGCGAATTGGTGGCGAGCGATCAAGAGGCTTTCGACGGAAGCGAAGGGTCGGAAAGACTGGAACCGATCCGAAACAAAGGTGAACGTGTCGGGCGCAACGCCCCCTGCCCGTGCGGCAGCGGCAAGAAGTACAAAAACTGCTGCATGAAGAAAGGTGGCGGCGGCGTAGCGGCCGCACTGCTTTAGTTTGTAGTTCCGCCTTCAGGCGGCCATCCCATTGAAGACGCTCAAACCGCCTAAAGGCGGAACTACGAACAAGACAAGGATGTCATCATGAGCGGCTATTTTCTGAACGGCATTTATATCTTGCTGCTGATCGCTCTGTCCCCCTTTCTATTGCTCGCGGCAATCCGGAAAGGAAAGTACCGTGAAGGGTGGGCGGCGAAGTTCTTGGGGCACGTTACCGTCCGACAGGGCAACCAAACCTGCATCTGGTTTCATGCCGTTAGTGTCGGTGAAGTCCAGCTGCTCGGTTCGCTCATTCAGCGGTTGCATCGCGACCAACCGGACTGGCAATGCGTGATTTCGACGACCACAAAGACCGGTTTTGCGTTGGCTCATGAAAAGTTTCCGCAGCACCTGGTCTTCTATTGTCCACTCGATTTTACCTGGTCCACAACGGAGGCGATGAAGCGCGTGCGGCCGGATTTGCTGGTGTTGAGCGAGCTAGAACTCTGGCCTAACCTGATCCGCGCCGCGAGTCGACACGGTGCGAAGGTTGCCGTGATCAATGGCCGGATCAGCGACAAGAGTTTTCGAGGTTATCGCTGGATTCGTCCGTTGGTCGGCCGCATGCTGCGACGCATTGATACGATCGCCGTCCAAAATGAACAGTATGCTGATCGTTTTCTGAAGCTCGGTGCGTCGTCGCAGACCGTCAACATCACGGGGTCCATCAAGTTTGACGGCGCCAATACGGATCGCCGCAATCCGAAAACTGAATCCTTACGTGCCCTGGCTGGACTTTCCGATGGCGACGTCGTATTCCTGGCGGGTAGTACGCAACGCGGCGAAGAGGCGGCGGCGGTAGAAGTATTTTCCCAGCTCGCAGACCAGTTTCCCCAGTTACACTTGGTGCTGGTTCCCCGACATCCCGAGCGCTTCGAAGAAGTCGCGCGGTTGCTGGACGCTTCGCGCCAGCCGTGGCAGAGGCGAACGCAGCTGGCTGATCGACCGCTCGACCCGCCCAACGCTCGGATCTTACTGGTCGACACGGTCGGCGAACTCGGCGCCTGGTGGGGCACTGCGAACATCGGCTTCGTTGGTGGAAGCCTCGGGTCGCGCGGTGGTCAGAACATGATCGAACCGGCTGCGTACGGAGTCGCAGTCTGCTTTGGCCCCAACACCCAAAACTTCCGCGACGTCGTTCAGGCGCTGCTGGCTCACCAGGCTGCGATGGTCGTGCAAGACCAGCAGATGTTGCAGAAATTCGTCCGCGACTGCCTGCAAGACCCCCAGGCGGCTACCCGGCAGGGACAGCGAGCCGCCGAGTTGGTCGCGTCCAGCCGAGGCGCTACTTCGAAGACCACCGAGCTACTGCGCATGTTGATCGAGAACGAGTCGGTAACCGGCGAAACGTTCCGCCCCGCTGCCTGATGTTCGTAGTTCCGTCTTTAGGCGGCAGTAGGCGCAGCGTTTAGCCGAATAGCAGGATCCCGCGACGCGAATTGCCGGGAAGATCAGCAAGGGGTCGGGAGTGGGGTGTTCAGTTTGGTTGATTTTGTGACGTAATTGAGGTTTTCACGAGGGCTCATTTTTGTCCCAGTCCCGAAGGGACGGCGCTATGATAGCCCAGCGCCATGCCTTCGGCATTATCGGGGCCGGTACAAAAACTGGTCCAACGCAATTGATCTAGTCCTAACCAAACTGAACACCCCACGCCCGACCCCCTCGCGGCAGCGCCGTCTCAGATGATCGACCCTGATGGTACGCTCAACAAACCAGCGGCTATCCTGCCGCCTAAAGGCGGGACTCCAACAAGGAACCACGAACGATGCCAGAACTTCCCGAAGTCGAAACGATGCGCCGCGGCCTGGATGGCTGTATCGGTCGCCGCATCGCGGGTGTAACAAAGCCTCGTTGCCGATTGAAGCCAATCGTGATCTCCCCAGCGCTGGCCACCATGCGACGACGGCTCGTCGGACAGCGGATCGTAGGGACCGGCCGAGCAGGCAAACGAGTGCTGGTTCATCTAGACACCGAAGATTCGCTGGTCTTCGAGCCACGCATGACAGGAATCGTGTTGGTGGCCGAGCCACCGAACCGAGAACACCTCCGGCTTGGCTTTCAATTCGGCGATCAGCTATCACCCGAAGAACTCATGTATTGGGATCGGCGTGGACTAGGATCGGTTCGGCTGATGAATGCCGAACAGCGTGATGCGGCCTTTGGATCGGACAAACTCGGACCGGATGCGTTAGCGATTACGGCCGCTCAGCTGAAATCGAACCTGCAGAGTAGTCGCCGGGAAATCAAGGTTGCCTTGCTGGACCAGCGCTGCGTGGCCGGAATCGGCAATCTGTATGCTGCCGAGATCCTGCATGTCGCCGGCATTCACCCGCGGCGGCGCTGTGATCAGTTGAACGAAAGCCAGTGGAAACGGCTGGTCGACGCAACGCGTTCAGTCCTGCGCAAAGCGATCCGCTACGAAGGATCGACGTTGTCGGACGGGACCTATCGAAACGCGCTGAACAAACAGGGCGGCTACCAGAACTACCACCGCGTCTACGATCGAGTGGGAAAACCTTGTCCGCAGTGCGGCAAGAAGACAATTGAGCGTATTGTCCAGGCGCAACGCGCCACGTTCTTCTGCACGACATGCCAACCGCTTCGCCAGCGGAATGGAAGGCTAAAGTCGCGTCTGAAAATATAGAACGGAACTTGTTCCGTTTCACGATATCGACACGCAAACGGGCGGCACGTAAACGGAACAAGTTCCGTTCTCCTGCCTGTCGCGCTCTATTTCGCCCCGACGAGGTGCCTGGCTTCCTTTTCCGCTCTCTTCTCGGCAAGAACGGCCTCCTGCACGTGGGCCGGTACTCGCCGATAGCACAAGAACTCCATCGAAAAAGTGCCCTGTCCCTGCGTCATGCTGCGCAGGTCGGTCGAATACGCCGAATGTTTCCGCCAACGGTACGTGGGCTTCAATGACGGCCGTTGGACCTTCAAGGTCGGTGCCGACGATAATTCCGCGGCGGCTGGTCAGCTCACCAGCCACCGGTCCCTGGTATTCAGCCGGCACTTCGACTTCCATTTTCATCACGGGTTCGAGCAGCACAGGCTTGGTCTTCATGAACGTCTCACGGAAACAGTTCTTCGCGCAGGTCTGAAACGCCATGTCACTACTGTCGACGTCGTGAAACGAGCCATCCGTCAAGCCAATCTTGGTACTAACAACGGGGAATTCGGCGATCGGTCCCTTGACCATTGCCGCGCGAAATCCCTTCAGAGCGCCGGCAATGTATGGCTTGGGAATGCGACCACCCACAATCGATTCTTCGAATTCGAATTCCTCTTCTGCGTCCTCTGGTAGCGGTTCGATGAATCCCACAATGTGCGCAACTGGCCGGAACCGCCGGTCTGTTTCTTGTGACGATAGTTGTAGTCGACGCGTACTGAGGGCGCTTCGCGATAACTGACCTTCGGCGCACCAACGACAACTTCGACGTTGTATTCGCGACGAATGCGTTCCAGATAGATCTCCAGGTGCAATTCGCCCATGCCAGCCAGCACCGTCTCGCCCGTCTCGTCGTCGGTGCTGACAGCGAACGTCGGATCTTCCTTCCGAAAACGAGCTAACGCCTTGCCCAGTCGATCGCCGGCCTCGTTGCTGGACGTGCGGATCGCCACTTTAATCACCGGCAGCGGCACGAAGATACTCTCCAGCGTGCACAGCTTCGGTTCACCGGCGTACGTATCGCCACTGGCCGCGTCGACACCCATGACGGCCACAATATCGCCGGCCGTGGCTTTATCGATCTCTTCACGCTTGTCAGCATGTATGCGCAAAATTCGGCTGAACCGTTGCTTGGCGCCGGTCCTTTGGTTGTAGTACTGCTGACCTTTTTCAGCGGTTCCCTGGTAGATACGCATGAAGTTCAATTGACCGTACGGATCATCAACCAGCTTGAACGCCATACCCACAAAGGTCGCCTTCGGATCCACTTTCAGGGTAATGATTTCCTCCGGATTGTCGTGGGCCATTGCCGTTTTTACGCGATCCATGGGGGAAGGCAGATAACGGATGACGGCATCCAGCAAGGTCTGTACACCCTTGTTTCGGAACGCGGTTCCCAAGAAGACTGGCGTACAATCGAGAGACTGCACCGCATCACGTAGCACGTCGTAGATCACGTCGACCGGAACCTCTTCCTCGGCCAGCAAAAGCTCCATCAACTGGTCACTGTACATCGACAGCGATTCCAGCATTTGCTGCCTGGCTTCAGTGGCTTGTTCGGTCAATTGCTCAGGAATACTCTCTTCGCGGACGGTCTCGCCATTCTCACCGTCGTAGTAGAGAGCTTTCATCGTCACCAGATCGACGACACCTTTGAAATCCTCTTCGGTGCCGATCGGCAGTTGCATCAGAAAAGCATCACAATGCAACTTGTCTCGGACCTGCCGCACAACCTGTTGAGGGTTCGCACCAGTGCGGTCCATTTTGTTAATAAACGCCAATCGAGGCACGTGATAACGTTTCATTTGCCGATCGACGGTCAGCGACTGGGCCTGAACACCACCGACCGCGCAAAGCACCAGAATCGCGCCGTCCAGGACGCGCAAACTGCGTTCGACTTCGACCGTAAAATCGACGTGGCCGGGAGTGTCGATCAGGTTAATCACGTGATCTTTCCATTCGACCGACGTCGCGGCGCTTGTGATCGTGATACCACGCTCCCGTTCCAGATCCATGTGATCCATCGTGGCGCCACCGTCGTCGCCGTGGACCTCCTGGATACGGTGGATGCGGCCCGCATAGAACAACATCCGCTCGCTCAGGGTCGTTTTACCTGAGTCGATATGGGCCGAAATACCAATGTTTCTCATTTTTGCGACGGTCATCTCAGCCTCTCAACACCTTTAAGGCGCGACGCTGACGTCCAGCGCCAATCATTCCACTTCCAAAACCACGAATTGTGGGAAATTTACCCGCTCGGCATCCTTGTCCGGCGGTAAGCCCCTCCCAGGTCGGGTGGGTGGCGGGACTTTCTATATTATGTCCTTTTCGTCCTTATGGCTAGCTGAAATCGAAGGTTTTGTCGGAAATGGCACGATGTTAAGGCTACGGCAAGACACGGCGGGACGCTTTGTGGTTACCCCAGACTTCCGGGGGGCCGCTAGTCGATCGGTTCGGACAGCGTCTGGCAGCGGGTCGGCACTTTGCTAGCAGCCTAGGACAGGCCCAGGATGACCTTGCCCTGTAACGCCTTGACCAGCACGACGCCCAGATTGCTGGCCATGTGGGCAGCGACACAGGGGATTAGCGACCGGTAGCGATTCAAGGGCATGAACCGGACGTAGTAAAACCAGAGCGAATTTACGAACAGAATTGCCGTACTGAATATCGGTTTGCTGCCCAGCTCCCACTGAAAACACTTGTAGAACTGCCACAATGGGAGTTTCTCGTCGGGCACAAAGCTCCACAGGTGCTGGTGAAGAATCGCAAACAGGAAGGAGACGGCGATGATGCTACCGATCAGGGCAGCACGCGACCCTTTGTCAACGTACAAGAATCCCCGAAAAATCAGCTCTTCCACGAACGCCGCACCCAGCACGGAATAAAAGCAAAACAATATGTTCATCTCGCTTTGTTCGTCGACGACACCCAACCGGTACTCACCGGCGACCTCGACCGCCAGGATGAACAGGCTGACCAGCACGGCAATCACGACGACGGACAGCGCCACCGGCGTCGCCCCTGGCATCGTTCCTTCCTCCAGCTCGGCGCGAACCTGGACTAAGGTATGCTCGGTTGCTACGTCTTGCGCCCCGGTACCGGGCTGCTGATCATCGCCGATCTTGGCCAGCGTGCGGACATTCTGCCGATAGTCCTGCAGCCACGCCCAGAAGAAGTACCCGACAAGGGCGAGTGCACCCAAATAGACAATGTCGAAGTTCATCTCTCGGCACCGCAGACTTAACGGGAAACGGAATTCGGACGGGCCGCAACACGTTCCTCGCGGTAAGGATTGCCTTGCCCGTAGGCGATGAGTCGGGCCCGCGTGGGTACCAGCTGGTCCTGAGTAAGCGACTGGGCGGCCGCCTCAACGGCTCGTGACTGGAGAGCCACCGCCTCCTTGAAGTTACCCACATTCGCCTGAGCCGCAGCCAATACCTCCAGACTACGGTAATCGTTCTCCCCTAGCAACGAAAGCACTTTCTCCGCGGCCGCCACCGATCGAGACCCGTCGCGAAAATGCTCGACTGGGCACGTCGCCATCAGCCAGGCGAGACTGCGATAGGCGGGTCCGAACTTTTGGTCCGACTGCAGTGCGGAACGATAGTTCCTGACGGCATCGGCATATTCCCCCGATTGGACCAGCACATCACCACGAGCAACAAAGGCCGAGACGAGACCCGGATCCAATTGCAGCGCACGATTCAAGTCCTCCAAAGCGAGGCTATTCTTTCCGAGGCTTGCCAGTACAGCGCCACGGGCCTGGTAGAACCCCCCATCGGTCGGCGCCCGACGAATCGCCTCCGAGAAGTCGGAAACGGCACCGTCCAGGTCACCGAGATCTTTAAATACCTCGCCGCGGTTGAACCAGCCGTTGGCGAATTCCGGACGAATACGCACAACCTCATTGAAATCGGCCATCGCCTCCGCATGCCGCCTGGCAATTGCATAACTGACGCCCCGATTGTGGCGCACCTTCCAATGCTCGCCGTTCAGCTGGACGGCCAAATCGAACTGGCCCAGCGCTGCCGCTTCGCGTCCCCGTTCGACCAGTGCCTCGCCCAACCGATTATGCGACCAACCTTTCAGATCTTCGGCGTATTTCCGATGCGACGGCGTCAGCGATTCGCTTCGCAGCGCGCAGTTCCAGCAGATAGACAATCTCGGAGTAGTCACGAGGGTTCTTCGCCTTCCTTGACTTCACGTACGCCGATTTGATCAGATCCTGTGGCTTGGCAGATTGACGACCTGGCTGCGTCGGCCCTTCGGCGGCAATCTCCTCTGCCGACGAGCGCGGGACGAGGCAGATCCATAGCAAGCACAGAACGATAATTCGTTTAGGCGGCATCGATCCGATCTCCTTCTCTTTTCGATGTTGCTGGAAGTTGCGGCTATTCTTGTGGCTCTGTCATTCGCATGGGATCCAACGCCTCGTCCAGCTGATCGTCGGGCAACACCTGCTGCTCGCGGCACAACTCACGAATTGTCTTGCCCGTCTTGAATGCTTCCTTCGCCAGCGCCGCTGCTTTTTCGTATCCGATATAGGGGTTCAGGCTGGTAACCATCGAGAGACTTTGTTCGACCGCCGCTTCACAGGCCTCGACGTTGGCTTCCATACCTTGCGCAATTCTGGACGAATGCCTCGGTCACTTGAGCCAGGATGGCAACGCTCTCCAGCGTCGTGTGGCCCATTACGGGCATCATGATATTCAGCTGAAACTGCCCGCCGGTGGCACCACAAATGGCCACGGTCTGATCGTTCCCCATGACGCGTGCCGCGACCTGCATCATGCTTTCGCACATCACGGGATTCACTTTTCCCGGCATGATCGAACTGCCAGGCTGCAAATCGGGCAACTTCAGCTCGTAGAACCCGCACCGCGGTCCGGAACCGAGCCACCGGATATTGTTCGAGACGTTCATCAACGTGACGGCAATCGCTCGCAATTGGCCGTGGCATTCAACCAATCCGTCCCGTTGGGCGTTCGCTTCGAAGTGGTTCGCCGCTTCCACAAACGGAACCTCGTTTTTTTCTTCCAGCACTTTCGCCACGCGGCGGCCAAATTCCGGGTGCGTATTGATGCCGCTACCCACCGCCGTACCGCCTACTGGAAGTTCTAAAACAGGATCGATCGCGTTGTAGGCCCGGTCGACTGACAATTTGATCTGCCGCGCAAACCCGCCGATCTCCTGCCCCAACCGCAGAGGCGTCGCGTCCGCCAGATGGGTGCGGCCAATCTTGATGACGCGATCCCATTGCCCGGCATGGTCGGCCAGGACGTCGTGGAAACGCTCCAGTGCAGGGATCAAGTGCCGGCCGATCTCCAAGGCCACCGCGACATGAATCGCGGTCGGAAACGTATCGTTCGTGCTCTGCCCCATGTTCACATGGTCATTGGGGTGGATCGGTTTGTCCGAACCGAACCGATCACCGCCGTTGATCTCGATAGCGCGATTGCTGATCACTTCGTTGACATTCATGTTGCTGGAGGTACCCGATCCCGTCTGAAATACGTCGATCGGAAACTGATCGTCCAGCTGGCCATCGCTGACTTCACAACAAGCCGCGAGCAACGCGTCAACTTGCTGGTCATTTAGCGGCCTCTTGCCACTACCGGTGAGCTTGCCCAGATCCCGATTCGCCACTGCGGCCGCGTACTTGACCTGTCCCATGGCGTGGATCATTGCCGGGGCGAGGGTCCAATGCGATATCGGGAAGTTCTCAACCGCGCGCTGCGTTTGAGCGCCATAATAGGCCCGAGACGGCACCTGGACTTCACCCATTGAATCGCGTTCTACTCGGTAGTCAGACATTTTCGGCTAGTTCGTAGTAACCTGATTTATCAAGTTCTTAGTTGACTTCACACAACGCGCTGTGCGCAGGGTCTCCCGACCCCGCACATCCAGCGGACCACGCTGTGCGCGGGTCTCCCGACCCCGCACATCCAGCGGACCACGCTGTGCGCGGGTCTCCCGACCCCGCACATCCAGGACCGAAGGTCTCCCAAAACGTTCAAGTTTCTCGCGATCGGGGAGACCTGCGGTCAGGCATCGGCGAGGTCAGGAGACCTGCGCCGAGCGCAGGAGACCTGCGCCGAGCGCAGGAGACCTGCGCCGAGCGCGGGAGACCTGCGCCGAGCGCACCTACATATACTCAGACGCCGCCTAACGGCGCAACTACGAGCGCAGACCGCCTGTCGGATGCTGGCGGTGCGCACATAATACAGATTGAGAGAGCGCAACAAAAGAGAGATGATGCACGCGGTGCTATCATGGCTGGGTTTGGTCGAAGTGTTCGATTACCATGCGGCTATGAATCGCTACGCCCAGCAGATTCCGCCCCGTTGGTGGCCTCCCAAGCTGCATCCGTTTTGGGTCAACGTATTGCGACCGCTCCGCAAGCGGATGCAGCTGCGGGAGCAGAAGCTGATCGAAATCCAGGTTCGTGACCTGCACCATTTACGTGGCAGTATCGCGGCGGGGCATGGAGTGCTCATCTCGCCAAACCATTCCGGCCATGCCGATGCTCACGTCATGTACCAGGCAGCCGACGAGATCGGGGTGCCGTTCTTTTTCATGACTGCCTGGCAGGTATTCTTCCAACGAAAGCGCCTAGGGCAGTGGATGTTACAAGCCCATGGGTGTTTTAGCATCGATCGCGAAGGCACCGATCTCAAGGCCTTTCGCCAGGCGACCGACATTCTGCAGAAACGACATAACCCGCTGGTCATCTTCCCCGAAGGCGAGGTCTACCATATCAACGAACGCGTCACACCGTTCCGCGAAGGGGCGGCGGCCGTGGCACTGTCCGCTGCCAAGCGAGCAGATCGTGATGTGGTTTGTGTACCGTGCGGTATCAAATACGAATACGTCGAAGATCCAACCGACAACCTGCTGGCGCTAATGGATCGTTTAGAACAGGAGATTTTCTGGCGCCCGAGAACGGACCTTCCACTGCCCCAGCGGATCTACCGCTTCGCCGAAGGAGCCATGGCGCTGAAGGAACTGGAGTACCTGGGACATACCTGTGCCGGAGCCTTGCCGGACCGCACGACGGCACTTGCCGATCATATCTTGACCATCCTCGAACAACGATATGCTGTGACGCCAAAATCGAACGCGATTCCCGAACGCGTCAAAGAACTGCGTCGACACGCCCTGCGGGAGCTGGCCGACCTGCCCGACGGCCACCAACGGCGCGGTCCATTCGAACATGACCTCGATGACCTTTTCCTGGTCGTCCAATTGTTTAGTTATCCGGGCGACTACGTTGTCGAGAATCCAACAATCGAGCGGATGGCCGAAACGTTGGACAAATTTGAGGAGGACGTACTGGACGTTTACAGTGCATCGATCCGCGGACGCCGTCGAGCAACGATCGTCTTTGGCGCGCCGATTGAGGTGCCCCGTGAGCGGAAAGGCAAGGCGGTAGCCGCTGAGTTAACGCGATCGATGGAGCAAGGCGTTCAGAAACTTCTGGATAGTATCGAGCTGAAGCCAAATCGCTTCCGTGACGATGACGCGTAGCCTCGCAAACCCCCGTCGGGGCAGACATGGTGAATCACGGGGCGACGTTCGCGACCAGCTATAATGCGTCGCCCACGACCTTCCGATCGGCTCGGCAGCGGATCAGTGACATGATCGCATAGGCCGTTCCGTACTGGCGGTGGTAGTCGTACAACGGAAAGTCCCACCAGTCGCCGTCACGCTCTTGCAGCGACATTAGCTTGTGAGCCATGAACGCTTGAAACCGCGGCCGCTTTTCAGGCGGTAACTCGTCCATGCACAGCGCGGCGTAGTAATGAGCGTAGTAATAGAAGTAGCCCGCGATCGCGAAATGCGACTCGTGCGGGATCGGCCGCTTGCGGCCGATGTCCAACCATAGATTGCGGGCAAAGAGCCGATCAAGCCAATCGATCAGGACTTGTTCGGTCACATTCTCTTGTCCGAGGCGGCGTAAGGCGAGATTACAGACCTGGCTGCGACCGAGGCTTCCCGCGGGTCGATTGATTTGATACTGAGGCCACCACCAATGGTTAGCGCTGTAAAGGTAGCTGAAGTCCACCTTGCGCTGGTGGTTGAGGACTGATTTACCGCGAGTAAATAGTTTTTCGTCGACCTCGAAGCCGGCGTCGCGGGCCTCTTTGAGTGCAATCAGGCAGGTCGCTGTGGTAAAGCTGGTCGGCATGCTGGCGGGCTTTTGAGTATGAGCACCAAAGTCATAGTAACCCCAACCCCCGTTGACCGATTCGTAACGATTCAGCAGATCGATCTGCAGGTCAATCGCGTCCTTAATCTCGGCGATTTTCTCTTGGTGGGGGCCGTCTTCGTCACCCGCTCGCTTTTGCAACTGCAGGAGCGCTCGCAGTCCATAGGTGTGCGCCCAGATGTTGTACATCGCATCCTCGTCCGCTCGACGGACATGCAATCCATCTTTCAGCCACCATGCTTCCCCGCGATCGATTGCCTCCTGGACTTCCGGACGGTCGTCGCCACTTTCCATCAAAGCCATTAGACACAGGGCTGTTGCGCCGGCACGAAAACCGTGGTGCGCACCAGGGACGGGGGCATAGACATCCAGCCCTCTGGTCTGGCGAGCACTTCCCCAAGCACCCTGCTTGATCTGGATCTTGAGCAGAAAATCGATGCCGCGTTGGATTGATTTCTCCAGCTCTTCTGGGGCGGGCGGATCCATCGCTTCGGCGCGGAATCGGGAACTCCTTATTGACCCCCTCAGCACCCGATTTGACCGCTTCCTCGGTCCAGGCGGTTTTCGTCAAAGCGCCGAACAGGCATAGAGCAAAAAGCGTTGTGGGAATTCGAAAGGCGTTCATCAGAGTCGTGCGTCCCATAAGTCATGTAGGCCGGACCAAGTCCCGGCGCGCCGGGACTTGTTCCGGCCTACTTTATCCAAAGGTCAATCGGTGTTCTTCGTCAGCACTTTGTCGCCGACGCCCAAGCCGCTAAGAATTTCCAGCTGCTGGTCGTGACGATGACCAATGCGAACGTCTTGCTTCCGCTTGTCGTCACCGTCGACAACGTAGACATACCCTTTGTCCCCGTCGTCATTGACTTTGACGGCGGTGGCCGGAACCATGATCGCGTCTGGTTTTTCCGCAACGAGAATCGCCATCTTGCATGCCATGCCGGCTTGAACCGTCTTGGGTACGTCAACATCACAGATCGCCTCAAACTTGCCGGGTGCGATCGGAATCGAGGAAAGACGGTCGAGCCGTCCCTTTAGTTTCAATTTGGGATAGGCCGTCGGAGATATCGTCGTGACAGCACCCCGGTTGACTTGATGCAATTGTTTTTCGTCGATGGCGGATCTGACAAACAGGTCTTCATTCTTGACGATCGTCATCACGACCTGTTTCGGCTTGACGAGGGCGCCGGGCTGCAACGTCGTCGCTACGCCCGACGCGCTGGGCCATGCACCCAAGACGGCCTGGCCATAGTAGACGACTCCATCGCTGGGAGCGACCACGGTCAGCTCGTCTCCGTCTCGTCGCAGGCGAGACAATTTCTCTTTGCTGCGGCGAAAGTTGGTCTGCAGTTTTTCCAGTCCCAACCTCGCTTCAACCAACGAAGCCGGCATCGTATCCTCGGCCTGTTGCAGCGCGAGTTTGGCGTTGGTGGCTGCCTGCTCGATATCTGCCGTAAGACGCGGGAGGCCCAGGCTGTCAAAACGCTCTTTGGACTTTTTCGCCTTTTCCAAGTTGTACTCAAAGGCCTCGACGCGGTGCCGAGCACGCACCAATACAATTTCTTCGGTTTCTTCGGTTAAGTCATCCGCCTTGTACATCCGCTCCAGCTGCTTTAACTCCTCAAGCTGATACGAAAGCGAACGTTCCGCCGATCGCAGCGACTCTTCGGCATCGCGAATCATGTCGGCTCGAGCCGACTTGCGAAATCGTGCCAGATTCTCGGCCGATTCGTTGGCGGCACGTCGCGCCGCAGCCAACGATTCCGGTACCGATTTCTCCTTCAACTCCAGCGCCGATTCGGCGTTCTGCAGCGCCAGCTTGGCCAATTCCAGATCGGCTTCCTTGTCGGCCAGGGCGATGTCGAACTCGCGTGTATCGAAACGCAGCAATGGATCGCCTTTCTTGACGCGGGTACCATGATCGACGGCCCATTCCACCGTCAGCTGGCTCCATTCGTCCGTTTTCACGGCAACTTCGCGCGTCTCGGTGGCCTCGAAGACACCATCGACCTGAACCTCAATCTTCATCGGTTTCTTTTCCACCGTGAAAGTTGCCGTCGCCTGGCCGTTGCCATTGCTCTTGCCATTGCTCGTTGCCTCCGCTGGCTTATCGGCCTTCGCGTCATCGGCCGAGACCGGTTGGGATGCGCAGTAGATGAATCCCAGGATGATGAATGTGTTCAGCAGTCGCTTCATGTGTTGGTTCCTCGCGGTAGCAGATATTTCAGATGATCGAATGTAGTTGCTGCTTCCTGCGACGTTGATTCGCTTCCTGATTGCGTTATTCTTCTGTCGTTTGCTCGGCTAATGGGCCGCCGTTTTTTACATTACACGTTTACATCACACGGTCGGCTGCCCAAGGGTAACGACGACCCGTTTTGAATTCCTTGTAGTCACTGCCCTGCAGATCGTGAATGGTTTCCCGTTTGTACGCCGCGCTGATCACGTCAAGTGCTTTGACGACGTCGTCGTCCGGATATCCGAGACCTTGGATTTCAAAGAAATCCTGGTTCACGTCGAACACCTGGAGACGATCCGCCCAAACGCGAACCATCCGTAATTCTCGCAATTCGCTGCGTGTTCGCTTGAGAAACTCTAGCACTTCGGCGATCCGACCCGGCTGATATTCCAAGGATGCTTGTGGCTGAGGTGAAGTCACGGACGCGATCCTGACCATTTCAACAGTTATCCGTGCCGCCTAATCGCTACGACACAAGCAAGACGACATCGGGGATCCGCACCGGACACCGGCGATTCGCGGTTCGGTCGATTGTTGCCATCGGCCACCGATCGGGCCGCCTAGGGGCGTCCGCTCGATCGGCCTGGCATCCTGGTTCGACCGTAAGATGCGCTAGGGAGGGTAGTCTGGTGGGATACCGCATTATAGAGTGTCATCAGCCAGTTGGCACGCACCCCACATCAAGCGATCGATAATTATGGCCAAAATCTACACCAAGACGGGCGACGACGGGCAAACCGGCCTGATTGGGGGTCAGCGGGTCGCCAAAAACGACATCCGGATCGAGGCGTATGGGACCGTTGACGAGTTGAATGCGACGTTGGGGGTCGCTCGTGGTGCCGATCCCAACGACGAGGTGGATCGAATCCTGCAGCGGATTCAGAACGAGTTATTCGACGCGGGCAGTCGCCTGGCAACGCCGTTGGAGGTCCCGCCCGAACAAATCGCCGTCACCAGGCGCCAGACCCGGTCGCTGGAAACGGAGATGGACCATTTCGAACAGCAGTTACCCGCCCTCACGCAATTCATCCTACCCGCCGGATCGCGACTTGCCAGCCAACTACACTTGGCTCGCACGGTTTGTCGTCGAGCGGAACGTTGCGTCGTGGGACTGAAGCAACACGAATCGGATCGAAAAGACACCGCCGCACTGGGAATTTATCTCAACCGGCTGGGCGACCTGCTATTCGTACTGGCCCGTGTCGCCAACCACGAATCTGGCGCAGGGGATGTGCCCTGGATGCCCGACACCGAATGATCAAGCTGCGCCGATATCGAGCCGGTTTTTTGAGGAAAAATACCTTACCACTACCTTTACGCCCTGCCACAAGACGGTTAGGTTGTTAGCCATCGTTTCACGGTCCTGCACAGGCACAACCGGTCCGCGGCTGGTTGGCAAGATCCGCGATATTGCGACGCGAAGATTTCTCAGGCGGGCGAATGCGGACGTCAATCCGCACTCTTTCTAAACAATAAATTACGCACGCTGAAGGCGGGGGTTAATCGATGATATTGCGCAGAGTGACCGTATTTTTGGTTTGTTTGGCTGCAAGTCTAATTTGGATTAGCACCTCGGCGCAGGCGCAGTCCGACGACGAACGGCCCGGTGATACCGACGTGATGGAAGTTAGTAGCGACGGTGGGGAAGAGTCTGGCGAATCGTCTGACGAGCCGACGTTGGAATCGGTTAACGCCAAGGCCGATGAAGCGGCGCTCGCCGGTCACAATGCCTGGATGCTTACGTGTTGCGCATTGGTCCTCTTCATGACGGCACCCGGTTTGGCTCTATTCTATAGTGGCCTGGTTCGCAAAAAAAATGTCGTCGGCGTGATGATGCAGTGTCTTTTCTTAATGGGATTGATGACCGTCTTGTGGGCGCTGTACGGGTACAGTTTGGCATTTGGCGGTGATGGCAAATGGATCGGAAATGGTGAGTATTTGTTGATGGACAATGTTTCGCGTGGATGGGACGAATCCACCAACACCCCCATCGAACCAATGTTCGCCGCGGAAGAGAACTACCGAATTCCACTGCTGACGCACATGCTTTTCCAGGGCATGTTCTTCATCATTACGCCCGCACTGATATGCGGAGCGTTCGCCGAACGGATGAAGTTCAGCACGATGGTGGTGTTTATGGTCCTATGGGGCACGTTTGTCTATTGTCCTTTGTGCCACTGGGTTTGGGACGGGGGCATCCTCGGTTTCGTTGCCACGGGTGCTACGGGGAATGGTTTAGCTGGCGGAGCGTTAGACTTCGCTGGCGGCACGGTCGTGCATATCAGTTCGGGAGTGTCGGCATTGGTCTGCGCTCTCCTAATCGGAAAACGACTTGGATTCGGGCACGAAGACATGCGTCCGCATAATCTGACCTACACGGCTCTGGGTGCCGCAATGTTGTGGGTGGGTTGGTTCGGCTTCAACGCTGGCAGTGAATTGGCATCGGATCATTTGACGTCCAGCGCGTTCTGCACGACCCACTTCTCCGCCGCCGCCGGCGCGGTCGCATGGGCGTTGATGGAATGGATTACGCGTGGCAAGCCGAGCATATTGGGCACTGCTTCGGGTGCGGTCGCCGGCCTGGTGTGTATCACACCTGCTGCCGGTTTCGTGAATCCCATGCCGGCACTGATTTTCGGTGCCGCGGGTGGCGTCATCTGCTATTTCGCCTGCAGCACGGTGAAGAGTACTTTCGGTTACGACGACTCGCTGGACGCGTTCGGTGTGCACGGTATTGGCGGTACGCTGGGCGCAATCCTCACCGGAGTTTTTGCGACCCGTGCCTGTTGGGACGTTGACGGCGGCCGACCTCTGGGCTTGATCGATGGTGAGTCTCGCATTTTCATTGGTCAGCTTGTCGCGGTCGCAGTGACATGGGTCTTTTCGCTTGTGGCAACATTTATCATTCTCAAGGTCCTGGACGTCACGATGGGACTGCGAGTTTCCCAGGAGGAGGAGGTCCAAGGTCTGGACTACACGCAACATGGTGAAGAAGGATACATCTTTGTTTAACACGCTGCTGCGTACGAGGAGCATGCAATGAAAAAGGTGGAAGCGATCATTCGACATTTCAAACTCGAAGACGTGAAGAACGCGCTCTCCGAGCAGGGAATTGCCGGAATGACCATTACGGAAGTCCGTGGATTCGGACGCCAGAAAGGCCACACGGAAATGTATCGCGGCACCGAGTACGCGGTCGATTTCGTGCCGAAAGTAAAACTGGAAGTCGTCGTTTCCGACAGCGACCTGCAGACGGTGATCGATACGATTTTGCGAAGTGCACAGACCGGCCAGATCGGTGATGGCAAGATTTTCGTGGCGGATTTGTCGGATACAATCCGCATTCGAACGGGAGAAACGGGCGAATCGGCGCTCTGATCCGTCCGTCCAAACCGCTTATAATTGACGGCGGGCGCTGTCGGTTTGCAAGGATGCAATCCAGAGCGCCCGTCGTTTTTGCGCGAATCGATCCCAAAATCATGCTCGACGACCGCTCGACGAAAACCCTATTCTTGTAATATTCACCGTTCCCTGCATTCCCTGATTCCTCATGACATCCGGCACCAACTTGCGACCAGCCGTGATCGTCGCGAAGGACCGCATCGATCTCGGTCGCCAGCTCCTGCGTAAGCAACACGATATGGGCTCGCACGGCATTCACGTCTGTGCGCAGTTCACTGAGCTTGCAGACTCGGTGATCGTCGACTTGTTTCAGCAGGCGCTGCACGACCTGTTCAGCGACAAGGATTCGGAATCCCGCCAGCTAGTAGAACAGAACGTGGCGCTGGTCGCTCACGGCGGTTATGGAAGACGGGAACTTGCTCCCTACAGCGACATCGACCTGATGGTGATGTACAATCCGCGGGTCAGGAACCAGATCATCGCACTGGCGGAAAGATTGGTGCGTGATATCTGCGACACGCGGCTTATCCTGGGACAAAGCATCCGGACCCCCAGGGAAACCCTATCGCTTGCGCGACAAGATCCCCAGACGCTGACCTCCTTGACCGATTCTCGCCATCTGGCGGGGAACGAAGAGTTGACACGCCGGATGCGGCAACGGCTGCGCAAATTCGCTGCCCGGCGGCGCCGGTCGGTGTTGCCCGCAATGGATGCCGAACGCCGTAGTGAACGACGACAATATGGTGAAACCATCTACTTGCTGGAACCGAATGTGAAACGTTCGCGTGGCGGACTGCGCGACATCCAGCTGGTTCGATGGATCGGCTTCTGTTGCTACGGCATAACGGACCCGGACGGGCTGTACCTGGCGGGCGTACTGGGCCAGGAGGAACGGGACCGTCTACGCGCTGCCACCGAATTCCTGTTGAAGATCCGCAACGAACTGCACTTCCACGCCAAATCTCCGCAAGACCGTTTGGATCGCGCGGAACAGGTCCGGCTCGCCGAACTGTACGGGTTCCGCAACGTGGAAGGACTGCAAGCGGTCGAGCAATTCATGCGGGAATATTTTCGCTATACACGTACCGTCCGTTACATTTCGGCACGATTTCTGGCAAACGCCTATCGTCGTTCGCGCGTGCAAGGCTTCGTCGGGTCGCTACTAAGCCACCGGGTCGAACGGGATTATCGCGTCGGTCCGTACTTCATCGTCGCGACGCCGAGTGGGATGGAAAAACTTCGTTGCGACTTGATCGAAGTGCTGCGACTGGCGGAACTGGCAACGCTGTATGACAAGCGGATCGGGCACGACACGTGGGAAGCCGTACGCGAAGCAGCCGCCACGGCACCCGATCAGGTGCCTCCCGAAGCGGCCACCCGCTTCATGGCGCTCCTTTCAAGGCCGCCGCAATTGTTTCGGATTCTGAATCGTCTGCACGAGCTGGAGGTGCTGGAAAAGTTCATCCCGGAATTCCATCGCGCCCGGGGATTGCTGCAGTTCAACGAATACCACAAGTACACGGTCGACGAACACTGCCTGCGAGCCGTCCAGTGCGCAACCGAGTTCGCTCAAGACGATGGACCGCTGGGAAAGGTTTACAAATCGATAGCCAACAAACACATCTTGCATCTGGCGCTGCTGCTTCACGACGTTGGTAAAGGATATCCCGAAGACCATAGTGAGGTTGGGCGAAGGATCGCTCTGGAAACTGCCGATCGCCTGGGACTGACGGAGCGCCAACAAGAAACCCTGGCGCTTTTGGTCCACAAACATCTGCTGATGACGCATCTCGCTTTGTGGCGCGACATCGACGATCAACAGGTCGTGCTTCAACTGGCATTAGAGATCGGATCGCCGGAAACACTTCAGATGTTGTACGTCATGTCGGCTGCCGATCTGGCCTCCGTCGGGCCCGGAGTCCTGAACGACTGGAAGATCGAATTGTTGACGCAGTTGTTCCAGCGCACGATGCAACACCTTTCCCGTGAAGACCCCATCATGAGCGACCGGGAAGAAATCGATCGCTGCCGACGCAATGTGGCCGCCTGTGTGTTCGATCATCCAAGGCGAAAGTGGTTGCTAGCACAAATCGCGGCCCTCCCGGCGGCCTATTTGCGAGGCACACCGCCAAAAACAATTGCATCAACGCTGTCCCTCGCTTGCGATCTGACGCGAGACGACGCCGTGGCCTGGGGATCGACGGTTGGTGATCAGGGGATTCTCGAATTCGTTGTGTGTGCGTACGAGTCAATAACCTCCGGAATATTCCACAAACTGACCGGTGCCTTGACGGGAGAAGGCTTTGATATCCTTTCGGCCCAAATCAATACGCTCGAGCAAGGTCTTATCATCGATCGCTTCCACGTCGTCGATCCGGAATACGGCAGCGTATCGGAAGACGCCCGGATCAACCGCATTTCCGAGATCCTGGTCAAGACGTTAAAGAGCAGCGATGCCAGGCAGCCTCGATTCCGCAAGATCTGGGATGCCAATCGCAAGAACGCGTCGACGCTGTCACCCATGCCGACTCGTGTGTTGTACGACAATGCGACATCCAAGGACGCAACGATTCTAGAAATCTTCGCTCCGAATCGCACTGGGCTGCTGTACGCCATCACGCGCGAGCTCTTCGAACTCGAACTGTCCATCAAAACCGCCAAGATTGGTACCCACCTGGACCAGGTCGTCGACGTCTTCTATGTGACCGAGCGTAACGGCCAGAAATTGGACTCCGCGTCTAGGCTTGATGACATCCAGCACCGCTTGATCCAGGCGATTGAGCAGGTCGGGTCGAAAAGCGAGGCACGCTGATCGTCGCCGGACCTTACGTGCCGTACCCCAATATTGCCTCGCGCCATTCGGCTTCGAACGCTTCCATTGTCATCCCAACGAATGATTCGAATCGCACGACCGGATGCGCCGCTCGACCGTTGGTTGATAGATACTGGTCTAACGCTTCGCTGTCGAGGACTTTCAGATCGAACATCAGGTAGTAGGCGAGGCCCCACGAGAAAAGGTACAGCCCCTTCGTGCGCCGCGCGACATCCGCGTGCTGAACAAGAAATTGTTCCTCGGGCGCGGTCAACACCGCGACCAATGAAAGCGGATCTTCGGCTTTCAATTCTCGCTGGAGGGCCTCTAGCAGGAACGGATCCGGGGTATCCAAGCGAAGTGTGCCCGCATCCAGCATGCCGTTCTCGAAGACCTGCGCGAGGCCCTCATTGATCCAGCGAGGTACATTGTGCTTTGTCTTATCAAACACATAGTTTTCCAGATAACCGTGAAAAGCCTCATGGTAAAGAACCCGAAACTTTCTTTGCATCGCCACCTCGTTAGCCCTTTCCGCCATGCGTATCTTGATCCGCTGAGGCTTTATCTTTTTATCCAACTCGACTCTTGCAGCGATTCGCACTTGCGTGATTTTCTTGCGATTCTTGCCGGCAGCTGTCATCGCCGCGGTTAATTCCGTTAGTCGCGACTCGAGTTCCCTCTCAAGCCGCAGGTATTCCTGCTGCAGCTCCTTGTGATGGCGAGTCACCTCCTTAATCGCTTCGTTGAGCGCTGCGAGTTCGCCGCCGGCCACAATCTCGTTGCGGTGAGGATCAAAAAAAGCGGAATGCTGAAGATTCACTCCAGCTTGCTGCTGATATTGCTCGTACTGCTGCGGTGTATTCAACAGCACGAAACGTGGCGGGTGGCGCGGCTCCTTGCGAGGCCGAATAAACGTCCGAAATCCGGCGACCATCTGTTCGACGCGAACGATCGCTTCACGTGTCAGAGGCTCGTCGGCGGTACTATCCAACGTAAACCAAGGGCCCACGTAGTGTTGATACTCCGTTCCTTCGCGAAGATACGGTTTCAGTTCGATCTGGTCGCGCAAATCGGCGGAAATTTTCGTCCTTTTGCGAAACGCAAAGATACGTTTTTTCAATTCACGGCGCTCGGCGTCGTTAATTAAAACCGTCGATTGAATTCGGTCGCGAGGAATCCAGCGCACCAGCAAGTACATGCGCCGCCTCGGATCGCGACCGACCTGCAAGATCTCGACCCTTTGGTCGTCGTGGTTACGAATCAGCCCTTCGATCGTGACGAGATCGCCGTCTCGACCCTTGAAAACGATCACGTCGGTCGGCCATTTGCCGACCTGGGTGACATCCACACCCCCCTTGCCCTTATCCTCGCGTTGCGCGCTGGCGAGTACCGGGTGCAACATAGTCATGGCGAGAGCCGCTGCGAGATATCTCTGGAATTTGAACCAGAACATCGCTGCCTCCTTCCGCTTTCGACCCGCCCGTCGCGTGCGCAGCTGGCTTCGCAAATATCCAACGAGTGTTCATCGCACCCGTCGCTGATTTCTGCTCAACCTAATGACGCTCCACTTCACGCATTCAACTTGACATCAGCACTGCTGGCCACATTAACCCACACGTGGACGTGAGGCTCACCGCGGAAGTACCAGACGAAGGCAGGACCCTCCAGTCGCCAGTTGTCCCAAACTCCGTCGTTTCCGATGTCCGGATCGCTGTAGAAAGCCAACGAACAGCTATCCAAGCCGCCCTTCGCTTTGAGACATTTTAAAACCTCGTCACGATCATCCTGGCGGTATGGCTCGATCAGCTTGTCCAGGACCTTCTGCACGTGTTCCTTCTGGTCTTGCGATAGCTCGGTCACGGGAATTCCCGGGCGCTGCTGGTCCGCTTGTCGAAAAGCCACGGCACTCTCGCTGGGCGACTTGGCAACCAGCGCCAGCTTACGCTGCCGACCGTCCAGCATCTTGTAAACATTGTTCGCGGCCACCGCTTGCGGCCAAAACACGTTACCCGGATGGTCCGGCGCTTCATTGAATCCTTGCGCGGCGTGCCCGTAGAAAATCGGTCCGCCAAAAGCGACGTGATCGGCTGAGTTACCGTCGCAGCGTAATGTCATATGGCGGCCCGTCATCACGAACTCGAAATTCCCTTCTCCCGGACGGCCAAATAGGGCGATCGATTGCCGCTTACCGAAACCGCCGGCATCATCCTGTAACTGTTTATCAATTTGCTGATGCCAGTCGGGCTGGATCATTCCTTCAAAAATGTCACGAACCAACGCCTGCTGCTCGCCTGTGTAGAAGTCGCTGGCAACATACGGCTTCGTGACGTTCCAGTTATTCGAAATATACGTCCGCAGCAGTCCTCGCTGATCCTGTTGGAAATCCCAGCCGAAACAGATTTCCTTTTTCTGTTTGTCGGAGAGTGTCTCGTAGAGGCGCTTGACGATCGTCTCAGCTGCTATCGGATTCGCCTCCACAGCAGTCGTTGCCGACACGTTCGCAGGATCCGCGGCGAAAACACCCGACTGCATGGCACCTGCGGCAACAGTCGCCGTGGCCACTTGTAGAAACTGGCGACGATTAACGCCGTCGAGTTCTCCGCAGTCGGGACATGGTTGCCGCTGTTCGCTGTTTTCATTCATCTCGTTGTTCCTTGGGGCGGGTTGTTGCCTGGCCGCTGATGGACCTTCAATTATAGGGGCTTGGCCACACAAAATGTAATATGATCCGCGTTAAACGAGGTCGCGCACACGGATCATACCATACGCCACGCTTCGCCGGGACTTTCGATCGCCGACGGTACCGCAAATAGGCCGGGGTGTAATAGGTGACCGAGAATTTCCAATGTATCCACAAGTCGCGGCCCGCTGCGGCTGACGTACGCATTTCCATCGAGTGCAAACACTCGGCCGTTGCGGACGGCGCTTAACTGTGACCACCCGGTTACGTCAGACAAACTACGCACCTCGCGCAGCGTCCTGGTCAGATCAAAACCACATGGGCTGATAATGACGCACTGCGGATCGAACTCGACAACAGCCTGCCAGTCTACGTAGAGGCTGTGCTGTCCGCCATGGACCAGTGGGCAGTCTCCTCCTGCCAGCTGTAAAATCTCCGGCACCCAATTGGCCGCAAGCATTAACGGCTCGATCCATTCGATGATGATCGTCCGTGGCCTGTCGCTTGCCGAAAGCGCGGCGGTTCGCTGGCCCACGTCCGAGATGCGACCTCGCAGGGAATGAACCAGTTCCTGAGCCTCCGCGACGCTTTCGGTCGCACGGCCGATCTTTAGAATGTCTTCCAGCACGTCGTTCAGCGACACAGGATTGACGGCAACAACGGGTATGCTCCGATCGGTGTCCAAACGATTAACGGCCTCAACCACTTCGTCGTAGTTTACGGCACACACGTCACATTGCTGCTGTGTCACAATCAGGTCGGGTGCGCATTCGGACAGGGCCGCTTCGTCGATGCTGTACAGAGGTGCGCCCGGTGACTCGCCTCTCGTACCTGATCGTCGATCTGTCGGCTGCTGACCGAATCGTCAACGTGTGTCCGCGTAATTCGACGTTTTGTCGCCACCTCCGGCGGATAATCGCATTCGTGGCTCACCGCAACCAGCCGATGGCCCAGCCCCAGTGCACACAGGATTTCCGTGGCACTTGATACCAGCGAAGCAATTCGCCGTGGTTTGGTTGCTGTCATGGCCACATGGACTCTGTCTGATTGAAGGTCTGCCATTATCTTAGGGGAAGCATCTTCGCGCGTCATTTCCTACTCATCGAATATTGCCACCTCTTCAATCCGAACGAATTGTCCGGTACTCTAGGCAATCAATGAATATCGTCGCATGTTGGAGTACCGCCTTCAGGCGGCTTGATCCGCGTAAAGCTTGATCCGAGTTAAAGGCGGTACTCCAACTTTTGCGACTCCAAACTTCAATAAAGGGCCCGAACCGGCGTTGTCTTCAATGAGTGATCCCTATTTTCAACAGATGTTTGCCGACCGGATCGGCGGTGCGTCCTACGGTAAAGGCACCGAGATCTACAAATTTGAGAAGATCAAGCGGGCTAAGCGCAAGGCCCTTTCGGATCACCCGGAGCGCAGGTTGATTGATTTTGGTATCGGCGAGAACGATGAAATGGCGGACGAGTCGGTTCGCTGCGCGATGGCCAAGGAGCTCAACAAGCCGGAGAATCGCGGCTACGCGGACAACGGGATTCCGGAGTTCAAGGAGGCGGTGGCTCGCTTCATGACGCGAAATTTCGACGTCACGCTGGATCCCACGACAGAAATTAACCACTCGATCGGCTCAAAACCGGCACTGGCAATCCTACCCGCTGCATTTATCAATCCTGGTGACGTCACCTTGATGACCGTGCCCGGTTACCCCGTGGCCGGAACCTATAGCAAATATTTCGGCGGCAACGTCTACGCGCTGCCTTTGCTGGCCGAGAACGATTTCTTGCCGGACCTGGATGCCATCCCGGCCGACATCTGCAAGTCGGCAAAGCTGCTGGTACTGAATTATCCGAATAGCCCGACGGGAAAAACTGCGACCACGGCGTTTTATCAAAAGGTTATCGATTTTTGCCAGCAACGTCAGGTTGTCGTCGTGCAAGACGCCGCCCACATCATGCTCAGCTATGACCAACAGCCGCTCAGCTTTCTGTCACTTCCAGGGGCCAAGGACGTGGGCGTCGAAGTTCATTCGCTTTCCAAGGGTTTTGACATGATCGGCTGGCGGATGGGTTGGGTCTGTGGCCATCAACGAATTGTGCAGGCCTTTGCCGACGTGAAAGACAACACCGATTCGGGACAGTTCATGGCCATCCAGAAGGCAGCTGCCACGGCGCTCGACAATCAGGAAATCCCTCGACGTGTACGGCAGAAGTACCAGCGTCGACTGTCACTGCTGGTCGACATGCTGAGCCGCTGTGGCTTTCGCTGTGAAATGCCGGGTGGGACGTACTTTCTATATACGCCGGCTCCGAAGGGCGTCGTGGGGGGTCCGACGTTCGAATCGGCAGAAGTGGCGAGCCAGTATCTCATTACCGAACATTCGATCTGCACCGTCCCCTGGGACGATGCAGGGGCGTATTTGCGTTTCTCCGTCACGTATCAGGTGGACGAACAGGCGGACGAACAGGCGTTGATGGCGGAAACCGAGTCGCGCCTGAATCAAATCGAATTCCAATTTTGATTCGCCGTCCTGCACATCGCCTGCGGCAAGGCGAATAGGTATACTTCAGGAACAGACAAGTTATCGGTCGTTCGAACAGAGGAAGGTGGACGAGGCATGCGCGGGATTTTCTTGACGGGCAGTTTTCTGCTTTTGGCAGTGCTTTTGTGTGGTGGCTGTAAGGATGGTGGCCGGTCAAGCAAGACGCCGCAAGAACAAGTCACTATCGCGCTAAAGATTGAAGATCCTGTCGACCGCTTTAAGAAACTGGTCGACATCTCGGAAGAGTTCCGTAAGCTATCTGATTCCACCGGTGCAAAGGAATGTTTGCGTCATGCGACCGAGGCTGCCGACGCGATCGATATCGACCGTCTGGCGGCCGAGCGAACACGTGCTCATATCGATCTTGCCGGCGCAAAACGACAACGGCGACAGGCGAGGTTGTAAGGACGCCTACGAACGTGCTGAAGTTGCTCTGAAACAGGTCGAAGACGTCGCGTCGAAGACCGAGTACCTGGTCGATCTGGCGCTGTTGAAGATCAAAATCGGTGAAGAATCGGACGCCGGAAGGGACTTGAAGGACGCCGAAACCGCCTCCGAAGAAATCAACGATTCTCAATTCCGCGTCGAGATGCTGGGGTGGATGACGATTGCGTACAAGAGGCTTGAGAACGCCGAGGAAGCAGAACGAATGATGCAGCTCGCCAAGGCCGTTGCCGACTCACAAGAGAAGACCAGCGAAAAAGCCCGACGGCTGTCGCAGGTTGCTCGCGAGCAGATTAAATCGTTAGACGACAAAGAGGCGGGGATGAAGACCTTTCTCGAGGCGGTTGAAGTTGGCCGGTCGGTCGACGACAGCGATTACCAAAGGGCCAGTACTCTGGTCGCGATCGCCAAGGATTACGTCGAAGTCAAACAGATCGACAAGGCGCAGGAGCTGTTGGACGAAGCGCAAAAGATTGCCCTCGGAAAATCGGCTCTTGGACCGGTCCTGAAAGAAATCGACGAGGTTCGTCGTAGCTACAACTAGCGACGACGTAAACGCTTCTACAACAGGTGCCGCGCCTTGACCTGCAGATAACGGTTGACCAGCGGCACCGTCATCTCCTCTGGAAATACATCCAGTGCAAGAACACCCTTGCTTTGCAGGTCCCGCAATACCTGCAGGCGCCAGTTCAGAATCGATGCTGCGGCACCTGCCCGGTACACATCCTGCTCGGCAACCGGATCTCCCTCGACCGCGTCGAACAAATGGTGGTCCTTCAGCAACACGCCCAGCGGTAAGTGGCGGCCAACCAACGATCCCAAATACTGCTCGATCTGGTTTGCGTTTACCTCGTCAATCAAGTTGCTGATCAATATCACCAACGCTCGCTTGCGACAGTGCGCGGCGAGATATAGAAAAGCCTGGTCGTAACGTGATTCGACCAACCGCGGGAAACGGTCGTAGCAGGCATGCAACAACCGGTTCATCTGGCTTCCGCCGCCTCGCGGGGGGACATAGCTGGAGATTTCATCCGAAAAACACAATAGTCCTACCGAATCACCTTGGCGCAGCGACGTAGCTCAGCATCAGCATCGAATTGAACGCGTGATCGAGCAGGCTCAGGCCGTTCGCCTCGTTCGCCATCATCCTTCCGCAGTCGACCAGAAATAGGACGCGCTGAGACTGGCTTGACTGAAAATCCTTCACGGTCATCTTGTTGCGGCGCACCGTTGCACGCCAGTCGATGTGCTTGAAATTGTCGTCCCGCAAATAGTCTCGCAGACGTTCGAATTCATGATCCTGACCGACTCGACGAGTACGACGGACACCGATCTGGCTAAGCCGATTGGTGCGCGCCAGGACCGCGTATTCGGAGAGTTGCTTCAGATCGGGATACACGTGAACGCGACTACTCTGATCGTATTGCAGTATGCGCTGCCACAGCCCCCATCGGCTGCGCACACGAACATAGATCCGCTCCAGCATATAGGCGCCGCGCGTTTGCGGTCGCATGATGTACTGTAATACGGACCGACTTCGCGGTTTCAAGGCGACGATGAAGTCCTTGGGTTGGGGGTTCAGGTCCTGATCGACGTCATCGCGGATCCAAGCCAGCATCTCACGGTTCAACAGATTACTCACCGTCAGCGTCGCTCGATGGTTCTTGGCAATGGACGCTATATGTCCAACGTGTCGTTCGGCGGCGAAATCAGCCACACGCGGCAACGTCAAAAGATCGATGACGGCGATGCCGACGACCAGAATGTCCACGGGAATCAGCGGCCAAGGTATATGGAAGTCGTGCCCCAACACGGGCAGCACCAGGGCTGGTACACGATGTTCTCCCAACATGACCAACAGCACGGACAGGATTGCAGGCAGCGCGATCAGATAGATCAGTGGTCGATGTGGATAGGCCTTGAAATACCTGGCCAACCCGGCCAATACCAACAGGAACAGCACCAGCAACGATAAGGTAATCAAAGTCGCGGCACCTCGACGCTACGCATCAGGTTGCGCAAGAGCTCGTCGACATCGTGTCCTTCCACTTCTGCTTCCGCCGTCAACATGACCCGATGACGTAAGGCAGGCAATGCTATGTCGACAACATCATCCGGAACGGCGTAGTCGCGACCGCGAAAGGCCGCCAGCGTCCGCGCTCCGTGCAACAACGAAATGCCCGCTCGAGGCGAAGCGCCCATATGAAACTGCGGCCACACGCGTGTCAGGCGCACCAGGCTGTTGATGTAGTCCAACAAACGATCGTCGACAATCGTCTCCCGGCAGTGGTCGGTGACCTGCAAGATCTCCTCCGGATTCGTAACGACCTCGATGTTGGCTTCCAGATGTTTTTGCAAATCAATTTGCGCGCGATGCATTTTCAACACGGCGGCTTCTTCCGGTTCGCTGGGATATTCCGCGACGATCTTGAACATGAAGCGATCCAGCTGGGCCTCTGGCAAGTTATAGGTACCTTCCGATTCGATTGGGTTTTGCGTCGCCATCACCAGGAACGGCCGCTCGATCTTATGACGGACTCGGTCGACGGTCACTTGATACTCCTGCATGATTTCCAACAGGGCCGCGTGGGTCTTGGCGGGTGAACGGTTGATCTCGTCCGCCAACAACAACTGCGTGAATACCGGTCCCGCACGAAATTCGAAATCTTGCGACTTCATATTGAAGATGGGCGCACCGGTCAGATCCGAAGGCATCAGATCGGCGGTGAACTGGATCCGCCCAAACTTGCATCCCAAGACCTTGCCCAAGGCACAAACGAGCAGCGTCTTGCCCAGGCCAGGCACACTTTCGATCAGAACATGGCCGCCGGAAAAGAGCGCGCACAACGTCCCTTCGACCAGTTCGTCCTGCCCGATGTAGATTTTGCGAATCTGTTCAACGACGCGATCGTACAACTCCTTCGTCCGCCGAACACGCGCCGACGGCGGGGATTGAACCTGTGAAGCTTCGGCGTTCTTCGCCGGCTGACCATCCGACGACAAAACGGCGGCGGCATCGCTTCGTGCGGCCGCTGGAGTCGCTTCGATCCGCGCAGGCTCGGTCGAATCAAGGCGCTGGTTCTCGCCCAGACCGGGCGCCCGCATCACGCCGTTGCAATCGGGACACTTCACACTCTGGCCCGCGGCCGATCGGTTGATACTCAATAATCGTCCGCACGTCTGGCAACGGAACTCGATCGGCAGTTGGGCATGATCCGGGAGACCGCCTGGGGTTGATAAATCCGTCATCGATTCTCTTTCTCTCTCAGCACATCCCGACTGCGACGACCAATCGGCGTCGCCATACACCGTCGGAACACACCGTAGCTATCCGTTTAACTCTGATGATTTTTGTCGATAGTGTGACAACATCTGCTCGGCGAACTCCCGATTGCCAGTCTGTTGCAGGAGGTCGCCGAGTGCATCAACATGCTTACCGAAATCGGACACCTGCGGTTTTGCAGGTTTGTGCGGCCTGCCGAAAATCGGCCATCGAGCGACTGAAAGTATGATCCCCAGGGCCACCAGGTGAAACAGAATTACATCCAGTGGTCGCTGAGAGAATAACATCAAACCGCTGGGGATGCTTAACGAAGGTTCCTTATCGACGATTTTCGGGCCGCCCCTGCCACTTTCAAGGAACACGACCATTTCCGAAGTCTCGAAATGATCGACCAATCTCGCGCCCAGCGCACGGTGCTGATGATTAACCATGGGCAGGTTCAACAGAAAAGAACCATTGGCGACAAGTATGATTTCGCTTTGGTTCGATCCCTCGCATTCCTGACGGCTGATCAGGATGTCCGGGCCCGATCGCAAGAGAACACCGCTGTCTTGTGGCTGGAGTAGCCCTGTGTCTGCCGACTTGTCCTCGTCGTCGTCACCGTTCTCGGCACGGTTCTCGGCACGGTTCTCGGCACGGTTCTCGGCACCGTCGTCGTCTCCTTCCTCGTCCTCCCACAAATTCTCCTCGTTCACGTCCTCGGCCCAAGTGGCCTCGCCGTCTTCGTAGTTACCTGCAGTTCGTTGACGGACACTGCAGGCATAACGTTTCGGTCGTAATCGGCTCTGCAGCTCGATTTCAACCTTACTGGCGTCCAAGCCGTCGCTCCAGGGTCCGGCAAACTGGGACACCGCACTCAACTTCCTGGTGTTGTCGATGGTAAACCAGCTACACTCCGATTTGTTCGGCAGCGAACTGCGATTTGTTTGGTGATGCAACGAAACTTCCGCTTGCCTGCGCTTCAACTCTGCGACCTGAGCGGCCGGCGCGCCGGGTAGGACCTTCTGGTAATAGCCTGGCGCCGCATCGAAATCGCGGCCAATGTAAATCAGCGTCCGTCCTCCCTGCGAAAGCCATCTGTCAAGCCAGTCAATCGTTTCAGGCGACGGTGGTGCAAAATCATCCGGCGCCCAGATAATCACCTTGGCATACTCTCTTAACTGGTTCGTCAACATCTGCTTCGAGCGAACACTGTGACCTGCCTGGGTAAATAGATCGCCCAGAACGGTGGTCCCGTTGACGCTTTCCTTCGGCCGAACACCCGTGCGGCGACCATATTCGGTCGAAATTTCTTCGTCACGGCAACCGCACAGCAGCGTCAAACCGCCCAACACCAAGGCTGCGATCATCGACTTCAAATTGCAGGGTTGAATCGTCATAGATTTCAATTGATGGGAACGGTGTTAACTTGCCGACGCTTGTTCGACGAGCATCTCGAATTCTTTCAACCGGTTCCAGACTGCCTCGAACCGATCGCGTTCCAACTTGCGTTTGCCAAAGAACGCGTCCTCAAACAAGACCATGGCGGTTTCGACCAGTCCACGCAAATCGCTCCAACGTCGGACTTCCCGCATATACTGTCGATTCGTCTTTCCTTTCGTCAGCCGAATCAGATCACGCTTATCCAACTGCAACAACAAGTGACTGTAAAGGTAGATAATCGCTTCACTATAGTTGCCTTGTTGATACAAATCACGAGCCGCCGTCAAGAAATCCGACGCAGGTCGCCGAACCTGGACCGGCAACTGCTCGACCCGATCGACAACATCGGCCACGCTCTCTTGCGAACGGCTACCCTCATCGATCGCCCTGCTGCGTTCGCGTATCAGGTACGCACGAATCAAAAAGAAACCAAGGATTCCCAGCAAGGTCGTGATCCCGATCCAGGCCAAGGGCGTTAGCCAATCGCCATCGACGAAAAAATCCCATCCGCTGTTTCCCGTGTTTCCCTGCGTCGTCCTGGGTGCCGTGGGGGTAATTCGTCGTACGTCATCGATCGAACTGTCGTACCAGGGAAACCCTTCGGACCTCAGGGCCTCACGACCCGTCTCCACCGCTTCCTCATCCGCCGCGCCGACACCGGCGGATGCGACGGCGACCAACAGCGCCAGGACCGCGGCTAACAACCGGCGGTGACGGCGCATCGGATTCTCGATTTGGCATTCCGCTTCAATGATCACGCGATTAGCTCTTGGTTGACCACTACTTGTTAACGATCTTCTTGGCGACCTCACATTTCCGGCGCCCCGGACCGCCAAGCACCCCTACACCAACTGCCCTGACAACCGGATTCCTTCCGCCCGCATTTTCAATTCGACTTCCCACCCTTCACGACGGATCCGCAAATCCAGGTAGCACAGAAAACGAACCACGGTGAAGTAACAGAACGTCGCCCAGATTGATACCTCGGCGCAAAGTACGAATGTCCTTCTCGGCAGGTCAAGATTTCCGACCAGCCAACATCGAGTCCACCACATTGCCAGAAACAAGAACCCGGCCATCACAGCCGCAAAGATGATGCTGGTCATCCATCGTCCTAACAATTCACCAAGACTTGATCCATGCAAAGAGCTACTCCGTTTCATCGTCGTGATGGTCTTGCGACGACCGAAAAGCGGATTTCGCTCGAGCAATACAATCTCATTCAAATAGGGCCAAACGGCGTAAGGCACGATGGCCAGCGTCGGGAACATTAGAATTCCGCGCAAGATGACCTGCAGGCAGAACAATTGAGGCAGCGCCCTCAAGGCGTCGGTGAAAATGCGGGCGGCAGAGGGTCGTTCCAGGAATAAAGCCTGGCCCAGATAGAGCGTCGTAGGCACTGCCGCCAAGGGACCCAGGAAGACAACGCAAGCGATGATCGTTACAACGGTCGAAATTCGCCACTGGCCTTCGTCAAACCAGACGCCTTCGTCCAACGCCGCCAGATCAAAACCACCGATCATGTAGTGCTGCAACAACCAGATCGGCGCAACACCCACAAGAAACGTAACTAGCAGTGGGCGCAGACATTTGGCAATAACATGCATCGTGACATCCAAGATATCCAGGATATCTCGCTCGCGAATCGCAATGATCGTCTTATCCAGCTGCATCGACCTCACCTCGCGGCCAGCCCAGCATAACGAAATAGAATATCAACAGACCACTGCTTAGCACGGCGACGCCGGCTTTCACGCGGTACGGCAAATCCGCCGGCGAAATAAATCCTTCGATCAGCGCCGCCAGGAAAAAGAGTACCATCGCGGTACCGACGGTTGGCATCGCCTGCCGCAATCCGTCACGCAGCGCATCGATTCGCGTTCGATCCCTGGTATCAATCATCGAAAAACCCAATCGCATTCCAGCCGCGGCTGAAAGCACGATCGCAGTCAACTCGAACGGCCCGTGCGCCGTGACGAATTCAAAGAAGTTATCGCGCTGAGGCACGCGCAACATGAAACCGAAGACGGCACCCAGATACGCGGCGTTAAATGTCGTTATAAATACGCCGCCGATACCAAATAGCAATCCGCCCGCAAAGCACTTCAATCCAATCCCGGTGTTATGAAAGATATAGAATGCGGCCATCATGACGCTCTCATTCGGATCACGTCCCGCCAGCGGTTGGCTGAAGTTGTCTTGACATTGTTGCAAGGTGTCGTCGCCAAGCAGCATCTCAGCGTAGTTTCGCACGGCCGGACCCGCGCTACCCGGCAACTGCATTTCGGCCGCAAGGAACATCGACAACAGGAACACGCCCCAAAACAGCGCGAAGGTGGCCCACAAAATTGGGTCGTTTAACAGCCGCTGAGGAACGCCGTGCAGCAGCTCGTTTCGCCAGGAGCTCAAATTGAACTGGCGACTCGGATAGAGTTGGTTGTGCGCGCGCCAACAAGCTGGTGCAGATACTGCACCGTATTCGGTGGAAGCTGATACGATTCGGCCAGTGCGAGATCGGCGCACGTGGCTCGGTATAAGGTGGCAAACCGCGTCATTGCCTCGGCGCCCATCTTCTTCTTTCGTTTGGACTCTAACTGTTCGGACAGCTTGTCCAGCTGTTGCCAGTTTTTACGTCGCGATAGTAGCAGATCCGAGACTTTCACAAATCCAAAGCCTTCACAAGTCTTAAGCTCACGACGTGATACCGACAGAGGGTGAGATGGCAGAAGACGGGTCTGGGGATAACCTGGCTGACAGCCCCGTATCGTACGGATCGCGATCCCGATCTGTTACAAACGTGCGAAAGTAGAGCGCACACAGCAACAGGTCATGGCTGGTCTGCGGCGGTAAGCCAAACCGCACCCGCAGCGGCTCACCAACGTGCCTCGATATATCGGCTCGTCGCGCCGGCGAGAAATAACGGCGACGCTCGACGTAGGCCGCCAGCGCCTGCCCTAGCGAACGCGACACGTCGTATTTGGGCGGTAGTTCGCCGGCCAGCTGCACCATCGCCGGGTCCTCGATTCGGACCAGGCCGTAGGCCCAAGACCGTTCTTCGATGACCACCATCGTGCCGGACGCCAGATCGCCCAACCGCTGAAATCGTCGATTGCACATCGCCGCCGCGACGCCCAACAGATAGGTCGGAACGAAGACCATGAAAAAGATCGGCTGGGCATCTATGAAACGCAACAGGTTGCGGGCCGTCGCCTGCAAGCCATTGATCGGCTGACCCTCGACCGTCAACACACGCAAGCGAAGCAACCTTTTTCCGATCGTTTGTCCGTTCCAATAGGTCTCCATGAGTGGCCCGTAAAACCACATCAGGATGAACAACGTGATCATGGTAACCGCCCAGCCAAATCCTGCCAGGCCGACGTAGCTGAAGCTAGCGTTGACAATCAGCGCGATTGCCGCCGCCAAAGCGAGACGGACCATTAGATCCAGAAGGTAGGCAATACTACGGCGAAAGGGTCCCGCGACTCGATATTCGAACGCAACGTTCTCCGGCGTAACGACACCGACGGTCGTATCAATCTGGCGTAGCGCGACCATGCATCTTCCCGTTCACGTAAGTCGCCTCATTATCCGCCAAAGCCGGAACATGGGCAACTCGCCGTGGCGCCGTCGACGGTCGACGCAATAGGATCGCGTCGCTGGGCGGTTGAAAATTAAGTTCTCGGCCCGTCAGACAATCGACCGTGATGAGATATGCGACCGTGATGAGACATGTCGACGGGCGAGCGGATCGCGCGTGCGATCAAGAGCCTGTCGCCTCGGCCGTTTGCAACTTCTCGGTGGCATAGCGCAGGATGTCGCGAATAGAGATAATGCCCGTGGGACGACCGGCCGTGAGGATGGGTACGTGACGGTATCCCCCGAGCGCCATCTTGTGAACGGCAAACGCAATCTTGTCATTCATCTCTAACGTACCCGGTGTCTCCGTCATAAATTCACGAATGGGTCGATCCCGCAACTCGGTTGCATTGATATTCAGACGCAGCAGCGCATCGCGCTCGCTAAAAATCCCGACCAGCGTCTCGTCCTCGACGACCAACACGCATCCTATTCCCTTGGCGATTAACAGATCCAAAACCTGCCCGACGGGCTCGTCGGGTTTCACCGAAACGGGGGTGCGCGGCTCCAGCACTTTGATTGGGTCTTTCATCAGCCCCTGTTCCAAGTTCGTGGACGGCTGATGTTTGCTCAACGACGTCAACGACTGTTGACAGCTTTCACACTGATCAACGCCTTCAATGTTTTCGAACCCACATTCGGGACATGTCACCATAGCTACCAACCCCCCCCTCTTGAATCGCGCGGTCCACTTCCATCGTGGAACGGAGCCGCGTTCGACCTGACGCGAGCTTCCACTCAACGTTCGCTGAATTCGCGGCCATTCCGGTCCGCTGGCCGAAGTGATACCTCGTGAATTCAGCTGCCAATCATGCCGGCGTTACGTCGACGATCCATCAACGCCCTCTGCCCGCTGAACGTTTCATGCACGGCGATTAGTCGACGGTCCACGTATCGCCGGAATTAAACAACGTTCGCAAATCACCATCCCCCTTCTTCTCGCGCCTCCGCAATTTGCTGATCCACGCTTTCCTCATAGCGAGGTCGATCGACCGCGCGGAAAATGCCAATCGGGACGGGGAAGTCAGGGTGACGCATGCGACTCAACAGATACGCCAGGCTTGGCTCCGTCGCCTTCTCGTCATGGAACAACAGGTCATCTTCGGTAACACCTTTACCCAACTCCACCACTTCCGGGTCCATTCCGTTCAACCGAATGCCGTTATTGCGCGTCTTGCCGAAGATTAACGGTTTGCCATGTTCTAGTTCCAAAACACAGTCCGCTTTGGTCTCGCGGTTGGTGGCGTAATCGAACGCCCCGTCGTTAAAGACATTGCAGTTCTGGTATACCTCGACAAACGCCGTACCACGGTGTTCGGCCGCTCGCCGTAACACCATGCCTAGATGCTTGATGTTGACATCGATGGATCTCGCAACAAAAGTCGCCTCACAACCGATGGCGACCGAGATCGGATGAAGCGGATTGTCGACGGCACCCATGGGCGTACTCTTGGTGACCTTGCCCAACGGTGAGGTGGGCGAGTACTGACCTTTGGTCAGCCCGTAGATCTGGTTGTTAAACAGGATGATGTTGATATCGAGGTTACGTCGAATCGCATGAATCAGATGATTTCCGCCGATACTTAACGCATCGCCGTCGCCCGTAATGACCCATACGAACAGTTCTGGATTCGCAACCTTCAATCCGGTCGCGACGGCTGGCGCACGCCCGTGAATCGAGTGGATACCGTAGGTGTTTACGTAGTACGGAAACCGGCTGGAACAGCCGATGCCGGAGATGAATACCGTTTGCTCGCGAGGGACACCCAGCGTCGGAAGAACTTTCTTCATCTGAGCCAAAATCGAGTAGTCGCCGCACCCCGGACACCAACGGACCTCTTGGTCGCTCGCAAAGTCACTTGCCGTTAGCACGGGTAATGATGTTTCGGTCGTCATGTCTATTTTCTATAGGTGACCCCAGGGGGTCGGGAGTCTTTTTCGCCAGGAAATCTGTTGTCTACGTCTGACGAGGTCGGGCGAAAAAGACTCCCGGCCCCTTCAGATCCGCTCACACAAACTGTTCGATTTTCTCGACCAACTCGCTCACGGTAAACGGTTTGCCCTTCACCTTATTCACGGTTTCGGTCGCGACCAGGAACTTCGCGCGGATCACCATATTGAGCTGACCCAAGTTCAATTCCGGAATCAGGATCGTTTTGAAGTTGCCGATTATCTCGCCCAGGTTTTTCGGCAGCGGATTCAAGTACCGCAGGTGTGCATGCCCCACCGATTTTCCTTGTTCCTGGACCGCTGTGACGGCGGTACGACACGCGCCATACGTACCTCCCCAGCTGAGCACCAACAGATCGCCTTTTTCTGGACCGTAAACTTCCTGCAGAGGCACATCATCCGCGATGTTGTCGACTTTTTGTTGTCGCAGCAGAATCATTTCCTGGTGATTGTCAGGATCGTAACTCACGTTGCCGGTAATGTTCTGTTTCTCCAAGCCGCCAATGCGGTGCATCAAACCAGGCGTGCCCGGTATTGCCCAGGGTCGCGATAGATTTTCATCGCGCTCGTACGGCATGAAGGCGTCGCCGTTGTCTGTTCCTGCCGGGTGGTGAACTTCGATCTTGGCCAGGCTGTCGATGTCGGGGATCTTCCACGGTTCGGAACCGTTTGCGATATAACCGTCGGTCAGCACGAACACGGGCACCATGTATTTGACTGCGATACGCCAGGCCTCCCGGGCGACATCAAAACAATCCGAGGGGCTGCTGGCCGCCACGATGGGTACTGGGCTTTCGCCATTTCGTCCGAACAGTGTCTGCAACAGGTCGGCTTGTTCCGTTTTGGTCGGCAACCCAGTGCTGGGACCACCTCGCTGGACACTGATGATCAGCAGTGGCAGTTCGGTCATTACCGCCAACCCGATGGCTTCACCCTTCAACGCGATACCGGGTCCGCTGGACGCCGTGACACCCATCGCACCAGCGTAAGAGGCGCCAATCGCTGAGGTGACCGCGGCGATCTCGTCTTCCGCTTGAAACGTTCGAACACCAAAATTCTTGTGTTTGCTCAACTCGTGCAAAATATCGCTGGCCGGCGTAATCGGATACGTACCGAGGAACAAGTCGCAACCGCTTAATTGAGAAGCTGCCAACAGTCCCCAGGCCAACGCGGTATTTCCCATCACATTGCGGTAGGTGCCGGGCTCCAGCTTGGCTTTCGGCACCATGTACTGGCTGGGTAGCGCTTCGGTCGTTAGGCCGTAGTTGAAGCCTGCCTTCAATGCACGGGTGTTCGCATCGGCGACGGCAGGCCGCTTGCCGAACTTATCCGCGATATAGCGCAGCGTCGGTTCGAGCGGGCGGTCGTACAACCAAAACACCAGTCCCATCGCGAAGAAGTTCTTGCACCGATCCGATTCTTTGACGCTCAGCCCCAAACCTTCGACCCCCTTTCGCGTCAACTTGGTCATTTCGGCAGTGAACAACTTGTAGCCGTCCAGGCTGCCGTCTTCGATCGGATTGGTCTCATAGCCTGCTTTGAGGAGATCCTTTTCGTCAAACGAGTCCTTATTGACGATCAACACCCCGCCGGGGACCAGATCCTCCAAGTTCGTCACGAGCGCGGCCGGATTCATCGCCACGAGCGCATCGACTCGATCACCAGGCGTAAAGATATCGGTCGAGGCAAAGTGAACCTGAAAACCGCTGACCCCAGCCTTCGTTCCGCGTGGAGCCCGGATCTCGGCCGGAAAGTCGGGAAACGTCGCAACGTCATTGCCCATCAGGGCCGACGTACTGGTCAATTGCGTTCCGGCCAATTGCATACCGTCGCCGGAGTCGCCGCAGAATCGCACGGTCGCCGAGTCGAGTTGCACGAGCGGCTTGGAAGACTTTATGTCCGAGGTCGATTCAGAATCCGAGGGAGTCGTAGAAGTAGCCATCGTCCGGCTTGGTTCCTTCTTCTATTTTTTATTGGCTGGCCAGGGTGGGAAACTAAGAGCCAGGGAGGCGGGTTCGTTATGCGCCTTCTCTTTCGGGCATAATCATATTCGGTTCAGGAGGGAGGTTGAGTACAGTCTCAGGGAAGTGGTCCACGAAGTAATGCAAGATTCCTGACACTTTGATGATACCAGCCAAACTGCCGTTATCATCGACAATTGGCATGCGACGATAACCGCGGGACGACATCATTTGGATCGCTTCGGCGATCGGAGCGTCGCGGGAAATCGTCACGGGGGTCTTCATGACATCCCGGACTGGCACATCCAAATCCGCATCCTCAGCCATCAAGTCGCAGCGCGTCTCGTTCCGTGAAAATTCCGACGAGCTTGTTGTCGTCGCAAATCAATACGCTGCCGGTGTCATGCAACTGCAACGTGGCAAACACTTCGCGGACCGTCGTATCGGATGCGGTCACCAAAGCCTCATCTGCCTTGGCGATTTCCACCGGATCAGAGTAGATATTTAATTTGATATCCACGGTATCAGCTTGCGTGATGCAGCGTGTTGTCGAAGTGGTGTTGCGGGACAAAATCTTCACTCGCCGCCGCCAGACGAAAGGCCCAGCTAATCGCGACGGCTCGAGACGGGTTTTCATCTGCAAGTGTACCACGAAGACTCGCGACATTGAACAGCGATCGCCGCGGATTTCTCTGCGACAGCATCGCCGCTGGTGGACAGCCCGCCCGTGGAATGCCCGCCCGTGGACTGCCCGCCCGTGGACATGCCCGCCCGTGGACTGCCCGCCCGTGGACAGGCCGCTCGTGGACAGGCCGCTCGTGGACCGGGACGATGGATAGCTAGCCCGTCGGCTTATTATCAGGGCCACCGTAGAAACGCTCGATATCAATGCCCCCCTTCGCCTCTTCCTCGACCAGCTTCAATCTCGATTCGAGACGTTCCACACGGCGAGCCAATAAAGGGACCAGATCGCGCGTCTCGTCGACCGGTTTGGGCTTTGGGACGGCCGGGTATCCGAGTTGGCGGTGGAGGGCGGCAAACAACAAAACGGGGTCTCGACCCCGGTTTGCCAGCGAAATCCGACCCTCTTTCTCGCCAAACAGGACCGGGGCCTCGGGTTGGTCGGCGTGGCCCGATAGCAGCCGCCGATTGTGATAATGCTGGCTACGGACATAGATCATGTCGCACAAATCGACCAGCCCAACCTGCCGTCGAACCATCAACACCCACTCCTTCCACGGTTCATCAAACGCCGGATCGTTGGCCACGGCCAACAGACCGGGATCGTATTTCAACCGATTTCTGCAGATCGATTCGAATTGGTAGAGGAACAGACCCTGTCGCGTCGGCTCACCCGCCCGGTATTCGGCCTCGGTTTCCAGGATTCGCAGCCCGACATTCAGGTCAAATCTTCCACGTTCGTCCTCCGCCTGCGCAATGACAAACGTCTGGAACGGCGTGAAATAGTGATCAAGACGCCCCATGGCGGGCGCGAAGGTTCCATGCATCAACAGCTCGCCAAACATGAAATCCAGCGCCAGGGGCAATTTCGTTGTCGCTAGAATCTCTTCCTTAATCGTCGCCAATATCTCTTGGGTCGGAATCGCCTGCGCAGCACGTTGACGCAACGTGCGGAAGAAATGAGCCTGCTCAATCAGTTCTTCTCGCGCTAACATCGCTGATTCCTGTTCACGGGAGGTCGTGTTCGTATAATACTGTATTGATGCGACGAAGAAGATAGAAGTCCGTAGCCCGTAGCCCGCAGCCGACACCAGTATGAGCGATAAATTTTCAACCATCGAGGAAACCGTCGAGGCCATCCGCCGCGGCCTGGTGGTCATTGTCGTCGACGCGGAGGACCGAGAAAACGAAGG
This sequence comes from uncultured Planctomycetales bacterium, assembly GCA_963844115.1. Classification (GTDB taxonomy): domain Bacteria; phylum Planctomycetota; class Planctomycetia; order Pirellulales; family UBA7805; genus CS4-C045. Next base: position 49,315 of record CAWJNN010000075.1, read on the forward strand.
CGACTATATCTGCGCAGCGGAAAAGACGACACCGGAAATCGTGAATTTTATGATCCGGGCCGGCGGGCAATTTTGTATCTCAATCCTGCCGGATGTCGCCGACCGATTGCAGCTGCCGCCGATGGTCAAAGACAACACGACGCCACTGGGGACCTCCTTCACGATTCCCGTCGACCACCGTTCGTCCAAGACAGGAATCACCGCGATCGAAAAGGCTACAACGATTCGGGGAATCGTTGATCCGCACAGTACCCCCACCGACTTTGTGCGTCCGGGCCATGTATTTCCCTTGATTGCCAAAGAAGGGGGAGTCTTGCGCCGAGCCGGACACACCGAGGCGGCCGTCGACATTACCAGGATGGCCGGATTGTCGCCGGCCGGGGTGTTATGCGAAATCCTGAATGAAAACGGTGACCGGGCCAGTCGGGATCAACTTTTTAAACTCGCACAGCAGCACAATCTTTGCATCACGTCGATCGAGGAATTAATTCGACATCGACGGCTTCGAGAAAAGCTGGTGTACCGGCAAGCCGAATGCAACCTTCCGACCCGCTATGGCAACGGAAGAATGATCGCCTACGGTGTCAAATACGAAGTACAGGAGCCGATGGTGCTGGTCATCGGCGACTTGGAAAAGATGGTGGCGCCATTGGTACGTCTGCATTCCTCCTGTTTGACAGGTGACTTGCTGGAGTCGCTGCGGTGCGATTGCGGCGACCAGCTTCACTTGGCGCTGCAGATGATCGGCGACGAGGGCGGGAGTACTGGTCTATTTGCCACAGGAAGGCCGCGGCATCGGCCTGACCGAAAAAATCAAGGCATACCAGTTGCAAGACGAGGGGTTGGATACGGTCGAGGCCAATCTGGCGCTCGGATACAAAGCCGATACGCGTGACTACGGTGTCGGCATCCAATTGCTCAAGGATTTGGGCCTGACGCAGGTGCGGTTGCTCACGAACAACCCCAAGAAAACCGACGCCTTCATTTATGGCGGATTCGACTTGGAGGTGGTGGATCAGATTCCGATTATGCCACCCATTCACGAACATAACGAACGCTACCTGGCGACGAAACGAGACAAATTGGGGCACCAGTTGCCCAAGGATGTTGGTGATCGGTAAGCCGCACCCCGGGTGACAGCTTCGCGGCCGCTCAGCCACACCCCGTCGCGTGCGACGACCGATCGATGTGGAACCTGTTCAACAAAAGCTGTAAGACTGCGGTCGAGCGCTGAGATCCGACGAGATTCGACCTTGGAAATCGTCCAATTCCCCCACCCAACTTTGCGTCATCAAAGCAAACCGATCCGTCGCGTCGATGCCGGCTTGCGCAATGTCGTGGACGAAATGTTCAAATTGATGTACGCCGCACAAGGAATCGGTCTCGCCGCCAATCAAGTCGATTTGCCCTACCGATTGTTTGTCGCCAATCTGGGTGGCGGCGATCGTGGCCCCGACGAAGAAATGGTCTTCATCAACCCTGTCGTCAGTCGACCGAAAGGCTCCGAAGAAGCCGAAGAGGGTTGTTTGAGCTTGCCCGGTGTTTACGCCCCGGTGCGTCGGCCCGCGGAAATTTCCGTCACGGCCTACACGATGAACGGTGAAATGTTTCAAGGCGAACTGGACGGATTACTCGCGCGCGTCATTCAGCATGAAACGGATCATCTGGATGGCGTCCTGTTTATTGATCGACTGAGCGATACCGCGGCCGTCGATGTCAAAGAGGAACTCGCTGAATTCGAATCGCAATTCGCCCAGCGGCGCGGCGCCAGCGAGATACCGCCAGACGAAGAAATCGCCAAACGCCTGGCCAGCATCGAGGCCGAGTACTGTTGAGAGGTTAGAGAGTAGAGGTTGGGGTTGAGAGGTTAGAGGTTAGAGGTTAGTGAAGGCTTGAATACCTCACCTCTACTTTCTAACCTCTGACCTCTTCCATGACCTAACCTCTACTTTCTAACCTCTGACCTCTTCCATGATCTAACCTCTACTTTCTAACCTCTGACCTCTTCCATGATCTAACCTCTACTCTCTAACCTCTAACCTCTTTTTTGCCTTTACAATGAACATCATCATGATGGGCACCGGCGGATACGCGGTGCCAACATTTCGGGCGTTGTACGAAACGAATCACGCCGTGGCCGCGCTGTTTACGCGACCGGAAACGGCGAAACGCTCGCGCCGACAATTGCCTCCCAATCTCATGCGGGAACTGGCCGAACAGCAAGGCACCACCGTTTACGATCCGAAAGACGTCAATTCGGCGCAAGCACAGGAAGTCCTCCGTTCGACATCCCCCGACCTTCTGATCGTTTGTGACTATGGCCAGCTACTCAACTCCGAGATCCTGGGGCTGGCTCGACACGGCGGTTTTAATCTGCACGCGTCGCTGCTGCCCAAATACCGCGGCGCCGCCCCGATCAACTGGGCCATTTATCACAGCGAAACCCAGACAGGAAACACCGTCATCCACATGACACCCCAGATCGACGGCGGTCCCTGTGTGGCACAAGAAACGATTGACATCGACCCGGAGGAGACGGCCGTCGACTTGGAAGCGCGGCTGGCTGAATCGGGTGCGCGGCTGGTCATCACAGCCGTCGAACAATTGGAGGCCGGAACCCTGAAGGAAATCTCGCAGGACAAGCGACAAGTCACACGAGCGCCGAAGTTAACGAAAAGCGACGGCATCGTGGACTGGTCGCGATCCGCCAGGCAAATTCGCGACCAGGTTCGCGCGATGCAGCCCTGGCCCAAAACGTTCACGAATTGGTTGCGCCCGGATAACGATCCGGTGCGAATGATTCTCGACAAGGTCCGCGTTCCGGAAGAGACGACGGACGAACCGCCCGGTGCCGTTGTTGTTGTCGAAAAGCGCAAGCTGGTCGTCGCGACCGGCGACGGCCTCTTGGATATCCAGCAATTGCAACCGTCCGGCAAACGTTCAATATCTGTCGAAGAGTTCCTACGGGGATACAGGGTTCGACCGGGAGATACGCTGGGAACTCCGGTCGGGACCGGCTAAGCATTCTTGACTTTGGCCACGCGCAAAACAGTGCGATCGAACATCTGGTATGGCTCAGGTTGCTGCAGCGAGTTGTCGGCTGCGAGTAGGTGGCAGGATGGATGGCAACAACGACGGACAATTGGTGCATACAATACGCAGGCAATGATTGGCACGACTACCACTAGGAAACCAAGAAAGTAGAAAAGAGGCTCGTCAAATTGATGCAATCCCATCAAAAAAGCGAGTACGCTGGTGCTAACGAACAGCGTGCGCAAACTGAATTGGATGAGCGGCTTGCGGGACCGATGTAAATAGGCGGCATAGAGTCGCGCTTTCCGCTCCAAGGCGCGGGACGGATGTAATCTGACGTATTCCAAGAAACGCACAAATTCGTCATCCGTGTCGTCTACTGGCGGCGGCGAGTTGGCCCGTTTACCCATACTTATTACCTCAACGCCCAGCTGCCAATTTATTCCACGGTGTGCGTATCCAATACGCGAAGACGCTAAACTCCCCTCGCCCAACTGACGCTGACCGTGATACCATAAGACACTAACCCCTACCCCTACCCCTACCCCTACCCCTCGCGCCAGCGCAAAGACTTGCCAGCCTCCGCCCCATGTCGAAAAAACTCTACATCGAAACCGTCGGCTGCCAGATGAATGTGCTCGATAGCGAGCTTGTCGTGGCAACTTTGCGCAAACGGGGATACGATCTTACCGACCGCCGGGGCAACGCGGATATGATGCTGTTCAACACGTGCAGCGTGCGTGAACATGCGGAAGAGAAGATCTATAGTGCGCTGGGACGGCTGAAAATTATCAAGCGACAGAATCCCGACAAGATCATCGGTGTGATCGGCTGCATGGCCCAGAACCACCAAGAACTAGTCTTTCAGCGGGCACCCTACGTCGATCTGGTCGTCGGTCCGGGCCAGCTACATCAAATCCCGGACCTGATCGACAAAATCAGCGACGGTGCGGGCCCTCAAATGGAAGTCAGCCTGGGCCGTAAAGGGCACGACCGCGACGCGATCGAGCGCAGTTTCGAAAGCTACGATCCTCTGCGCAGTCCAGAAATGCGACCGACGCCGTACCAGGCCTATTTACGCATTCAGATCGGCTGCGACAAATTTTGCACGTATTGCATCGTGCCCAAGGTTCGCGGTCCGGAACAAGGCCGCGCTCCACAACAGATCGTGGCCGAAGCACGGCAACTGGCCGACGAAGGATGCCGCGAAATCACCCTGCTGGGACAGACGGTCAACAGCTATCGGCATCACGACGGGCAACGAACAACGCGCCTTTCTGATTTGCTATCGATGCTGCATGACATCGACGGTCTGGACCGCTTGAAGTTCGTGACCAACTTCCCTCGCGACATGACCGACGATCTGCTGGAGGCGGTGCGCACGCTACCCAAGTGTTCCCACTATCTGCACGTGCCCGCTCAAAGCGGTTCCAATGAGATACTGCGGCGAATGAAGCGAGGATACACCGTCGAAGAATACCGCGACATGATGTCCCGGATTCGCGAAGCTATTCCGGATGCGACCGTCACCAGCGACTTTATCGTCGGCTTTTGCGGCGAGACCGAGGACGACTTCCAAAAGACCAAGGATCTGGTTGCCGAATGCCGGTTCAAAAACAGTTTTATTTTTAAATACAGCGAACGACCGGGAACCAAGGGCGCCGAGCTCTATTCGGATGATATCCCGGAAGAGGTCAAGAAAAGACGCAACAACGAACTGCTGGAAATCCAAAACCGCATTAGCGAAGAAGACAATCAGCATGCCCTGGGCAGGACGTACGACGTATTGGTTGAGGGCCCCAGCAAGTCGTGGCTAAAGAATGACGAGGACGGTCCGATCATGCAGTTGACCGGGCGCACCAATTGGGATCAGATTGTCGTCTTTGAAGGAAACGAGCGCCAGATCGGTAACTTCCTGCCGGTCACGATCTACGACGCCAACGCGTTTACGCTGTTTGGCGAGATTGTCACCAATCACGTCGGTCCGCAACTCTATTCGCTAAGTATGCCGTAGGTCGTTACTAAGACTTCCGAAGTTTGTTATCAAACTTCGGAAGTCTGCAGCCAGTCTCGAACATCGGGGGCGAACTCCTGCCTCGACGCTCAACGCCGCTGATCCCCAACGAGTTTTACCATGTTTACAACCGTGGACACGATCGCAACCGAATCTTCTTTGAACGCGAAAATTACCTGCACTTTCTTCGGCGGTTGCGCAAGTATGTTGTGCCAGAACACGCCATTGTCGTGGCATACGTTTTGATGCCGAATCATTACCATTTCATCCTGTGCCGGTCACAGAGAATCTATCGAACGGGATGCAACGTTTGGGCATTTCTTACACAAAGTCTATTAATCGTCGGAACAATCGTGAGGGCAACTTATTTCAAGGCCCTTACCAGGCGAAACACGTTGACAAAGAGAATTACTTACTGCACTTGTCTCGGTACATTCATCTTAATCCGGTTCGCGCAACACTCGTGCAATCTGCTGAGGCGTGGGACTTTTCCAGCTATCCTGAGTACGTTGGCCTTCGAAACGGCACGCTCCCAACAGCCAGCATTGTGTTGAGAGAATTCACCAATCAGACTTCCGAAGTTTGCCGGCAAACTTCGGAAGTCTGGCCGGATGCCGTCATTAAAGAAGCCCAAGTACGCTACGCGGCTTTTGTAAACTCGTACCGTGATTCGGACCGAGCGAACATTGAACACCTTTTGTATTAGGACTTCGGTCCGTTCGTAGACTTCCGAAGTTTGTTATCAAACTTCGGAAGTCTTTGTCGATACATATGGATACTCAGCAAATAAGCGTGTATTTGGAAGACGCTTCGCAAGCCGACGACTGGTTGCGCTCGATTGGCCTCGAGGAAGTAGCGCGCGGTCACGCGAATCTCGTCGACATCTCATCGGCCGGCTTGACCGTGGACCTGATGGTGTCGCTGGCGGATCAGCTGTGTGAGCAGCTGCCGCTGACCAGCCATCCCGACATGGCGCTGAACAATCTTGCTCGATTCGTCAGCGCCACCCGCAACCCCCTCAGTCTCGGCGCGCTATTCGAACGGGATCCCGAGGCGTTAAGAATCCTGCTGCAGATCTTTTCCACCAGCCAGCACTTGAGTGACCTGCTGATCCGAGACCCCGAAAGCTTCGATCTGTTGCGGATCACGGAAGGTCAACCGGTCGCTCGCGACACCTTGTGCAATGAAATATGGAGCGAAGTCGAATCGCTCAAGGATTCTCGCGACTGTGCCGCCGCGCTGCGCCGTTTCAAGCAACGCGAAACGTTGCGAATTGCCTTCGGCGATCTCATCCGAGAACAGCGACTGGAAACTGTCACTCGGCAAATCTCGTTCCTCGCCGAAGCGATTCTCGATGCGGCACTGCAGTTCTGCCTGGCCAGCGCGGCCGCGAAGCGCGGTGACCCGCGCACGCCCGACGGGCAACAAGCCCATCTCGTGGCCCTCGGTATGGGCAAGCTCGGCGGGCTCGAATTGAACTACTCCAGCGATATTGACCTGATCTTTATTTATGATTCCGATGGCGAGACCGATGGCGATCGCTCGCAATCCAACCTGGAGTACTTCAGCGGCGTTGTCCGTGAGACGGTCAAATTGCTGACCGAAACAACGCCGCTCGGTTCGGCCTATCGAGTCGACCTTCGCTTGCGTCCCAACGGTTCGCAGAGTCCGCTGGTGATCAGCATGGAACAGGCCCTGCAGTACTATGACGTCGCCGGCAGAACTTGGGAACGCCAGGCATTCGTGAAGGCACGTCCGGTCGCCGGTGATTTGCAGTTTGGACAGCGATTCCTTAAGCGGCTGGAACCATGGATCTACCGGAATTATCTCGGGTTGGCCGATATCTCCGGCATTAAAGCGCTGAAACGGCGGATCGAACAACGGTCACGGCGTGCGGGTGAGGAACATTCCGACGTCAAGAACGGCCGTGGTGGCATTCGCGATATCGAATTCGCCATTCAGTTCCTGCAGCTGCTCAACGGTGGCGATGTGCATGACATCCGTAGTGTCAACACGCTCGAAGCAATGAACCAACTGGCCGAAGCAGGTTGCCTTACGGATCAAGAGCGGTCGGTGCTGTCGGAGAACTACCGCTTTTTACGAAAACTGGAACACCGTTTGCAAATCATGTTCGATTTACAGACGCATCAACTACCTCGCGAGGAAAAAGAGCTCGGGCGACTGGCCGTACGGATGGGTTTCGCGCCGGATACGAAACCTTCGGCACGAGCCGCCTTTGCAAAGGATTACGAGAGGATCACCGAGCTGAATCGCAAGGTTCTCGATCACCTGCTGCATGACGCCTTCCGTGATGACTCTCCTGCCTCGGCCGAGATTGATTTGGTTTTGGATCCCGATCCCGCCGCGGGTGATATCCAACGCGTGCTGGGTCAGTACGGTTTTCGAGATATTGATCAGGCCTATCGGAATCTGATCGAGCTTTCACAAGAATCGATCCGCTTTCTCTCGACCCGGCGCTGTCGCCACTTCCTCGCCAGCATCGCACCAGCATTACTGAAAGCGATCGCCCGGCGACCCGATCCCGATTCGACACTGACCCAGCTTTGCAAAGTCAGCGAGTCGCTGGGCGGCAAGGGCGTCTTGTGGGAGTTATTCAGCTTCAACCCTCCTACCCTCGAACTGTATATCGATCTGTGTGCGACCAGCCCGTACCTTTCCGGAATTCTGATCAGCAATCCAGGCATGATCGACCAACTGATGGATAGCCTGGTGCTGGACAAATTGCCGACCCTGCAGGAGCTGGAGACTTGGCTGGGCGATCTTTGTCGAGCCGCGGAAGATACCGAACCGATTCTGCACAGTTTCCGCAACGCGCATCAACTAAGCGTCGGCGTTCGTGACGTTTTGGGAAAGGAAACGATTGATGCCACAACGGGCGCTCTATCGAATATCGCCGAGGCGTGTTTACGTCAGATAACTCGACAAGAATATCAACAGCTCGTATCGCGTCTTGGGGAACCGATCATCGACGAAGGGTCGCGCGCCGGTCACGTTTGCGAAATGATCCTCCTGGCCATGGGCAAGTTCGGTGGGAGTGAGCTTAGTTATGGCAGCGATCTGGATATCGTCTTCCTTTACGAGGGCGAAGGTTCCACCCAACAACGGCGCGCGACGCGACGTTCTGCGGAGTCGACCTCCAACCGTCATTTCTTCGGAGAGCTCGGACGGCGAGTTACCAACGTCGCCAGCCAGCTCGGACCCCATGGACGACTGTATGAAATTGACTCGCGCCTTCGACCCTCAGGGCGCAGCGCTCCCCTCGCAACGGCGCTCGGCGAATTCGTCAACTACTTCAAAGAGGGCCAAGGTCAGTTGTGGGAACGCTTGGCACTATGTCGAGCGCGCGTGGTCGTCGCCAATGAACCGGTCCGATCCGCCGCCGCGGAAGCGGTAACCCGAGCCGCTTTTGACCCCGGCTGGCAAGCCGGCGATGCCGAAGCGCTGGTCGCGATGCGGCGGCGGTTGGAAGAATCTGCCGGATCGAGCGACATCAAACGTGGGGCGGGCGGGATCGTTGATATCGAGTTCATCACGCAAATGCTGCAGCTGCGCTACGGGAAAAAGTACCCGTCGGTCCGCCAACCGAACACGCTGGCCGCGCTGGCGGCTCTGCATGAGGAGCGGCTGATGACGGAGGACCATTTCCAGAAACTCGCTGAGAGTTATCGAACGTTGCGTGGAATTGAGGGGCGCTTGCGGCTGATGAGCGCATCCACGGGAGGCGCACTGCCCGACGCAACCGATGAAGTGGCGAAATTGGCGCAGGCACTGCGATATCCCGATGGTGAATCGCTGTTGGCTGAATGCGAACAGCTGGCTCGCCAGAATCGCCAACTGTTCGACGACTTCTTCGCGGAAGCCGCGAGTGTAGAACGGAACTTGTTCCGTTAGCCCCGGTTATGCACGAAACGGAACAAGTTCCATACTACGGGCCTAGCGGAGCAATTGCCGTCGCGTGGGAAATGTGCGAATGATCTGGCGGTTCAGTTCGCCCAACGACTTCTCCTCGTCGCGCACCGTCAGGGGCGAAGTTTCACGAACTTTCTTTCCCGGCTTGTGAATCGCCAGAATTGCATTTTCTTGCCACTGATCGAGGAAATCCTTGACCCCGATGCGAAGATTGCCGCGAATCGGATCGGCGAGGTACACCCACTCAAAATCGGTGCCACGATAGACAACAAAATGGTCGTATTCGTTGACCGTGATACCAACGATCAACGGCACCTTGGCTTCCGCCAACTTCTGAAACTTGACTTTGCCCACCACGGCTTGATAACCGGTTTTGACCGCCGCCTTTCGCAGGTCGCTCATCGCGAGACCGTTCTTGACACGATCTTTGACTTCCTCCAAGGTCAGCAAGCCATCTAGGGCGTCGAGAAAATACTCTTCGTCGACGTTGTCGCCCCAATAGTAACGAGCAAGCGTCGCCAGCGCCGCCGCGCCACACGAATAGTCCCTCCGTTGCATCACGACATTGCGCTCTTTCAGCTTCGCCCAGTTCTGCACGTATTTGCTAGTCCGCCGTTCCGGGTCACGGATCGGGGCAGGCAGTTCCCGCTGTTCCGCCATGGAGATTTGAGGCGCGAACGCAACCAGCAGGATGATTGTAAGCGTAAGATAGCCGTCGCTCAGAATGGGCTGCCGCACCATTGTCTCCTAATGATTGTCTGCCAATGACGCTCGCCTAAAACGTCTTGATCAAACCAAACGTCCCCGCCGGCGCATCATTGGTCATGCCGATTTCGACAAAGGGTTCCAGTAGCGTTTCGTTATGAACAACCGTGGCCGAAACTCGCAATGACAGCGGTTCCTGGATCGTCCCCTCGATGCGCCGACCGTTCGCGTGGATTTCCGTGAAATAAGCACCGAGAAACGCGGTGCTCAACGTGACACGCTCGTTCACCGCGAAACCAACTCCGAAGTTGTATCGCCACTCCTGGCCGGGCGCGAATCGAACACCGTGAAATTCGCGCTCGATGCTCTGACTCGTCCCAAACCCATAGAAGAAGACCAGGGGATCAATACTATTGATGAATAAAATATCGCCCGAAAGCGTCCAGAAACCGTTTCCGAGGCTGGGCTGATTTCCGAGCGACTGAGTGGCGACAAAACTATCGCTACCTGTTGGTGCCGAGAACGAAAACGTGGCGACAATGTCCGGGCATTCGCCCTGCCCCTGCTGGAACAAGTACGTCAGGCCGCCTCGGACATCGCCGATTCCACCAACGTTCTCAAAACGATCGAAGCCGGGGAAACTGACTTCGCCGTTCGCCCAACCAAAAGGTACGCTGACGAACCCCTGCAGCTTTTCTGTCAGGCCATAGCGGATTTCCAGAGGTACAACTACTCGCCGTAGCCGAGTGCTCGTATCCGCGACAGCGTCGGGTGGTAGAAACAAGGGGAAATCGTCTTCGCTAATCGAATAGAAAGCCCCAATGTCAAACTGCGCTTCGCCCGGTTTTAGCAGTACTGTTTGGACGCGCAGAAATTGCAGGGAATTATCCTCTGGTTCCTCGCCCAATTTTTGGTCGCCTCCCAGACCCTTCTTCTCACCGTCCTTGTCGCTCGCCCCAGGCGGCACTTGTTCGGCCGTTGAAACGCCTTCGGGCGTCGGCAATCGCTCGGGATCCTCCTGATAGGCGGCCAACGCGACGCCGCTGGCATTGCTGGCCACATGGACACCATCTTCGGCATAGAACGGCGCCGCCAGCTGTTCTGGCCAGGTATGAACTGAAGTCTGGATGCCGCGAATGTATCGCACAACGCGATCATTCGAGCCGTTGAGAAGATCACCGTCACTTTTCAAATAGAACGGTTGAAGAATCCCAGGAATGTTGCGTCGCCGATGTCGCGCCTGAGCAAATTCCTTTCCGCGGCGAAGACCAGGCGCTACTGCCGATTTTTCGTCAGCGCCCGGTCCGCTATTGGTCATCGTAAACGGTCGCATTAGTGCCGACGCGGAATTGGAAAGGTGTTCGTCTGATAGCTTGTGTGGAAGGCTCTCTGGTATAAATCGAACCTCCCTGTTGCTACCGTCCTTCGTCAACGTAAACGGTCGCAGCAGATCTTTCTCGCTCGGTAGATTCGGTATTTTCGGGATCAGCGAACAGGTGCAGCCGCCCGGTTCGCAGTTACAGCCATCGGGTGCGTTCGTCTCCACTGCTTGATGCGGTGCTGCTTGATGGGGTGCTGCTTGGTGCGGCGTCTCGTTGGCTAGATGACCCGGTTCGGCCAAATCCGTCGCTGAAGACCACCCATTTGGGGCGGATTCGGCGTTCGGCGCCGCTACTCTCAATGGGGATTCGCCTGCGATTGGCGGAGGTCCGAAGGGAGCGGCAAAATCGCCCGGTGGCGGAAGCGGGATTTCGTCGGATGCCCGCACGACTTGCTGGCCCGGTTCGTTATCGATAACCGGCAAACGGGTGACCCGCGGCGGACCGAAGAGGCGCACTTGATTGCGCTCGCTCGCCAGCACTGCTGTGACCGCCAAGGCGATGACAACAAAACCAGCGAGCGTTCGTCCGGCGTGCCTGGTTAGCGCGCCCGGCCAAATACCCCCCTGACGGTACATAGTCATTTCTCTGGATTGGTCTCGTTGGGGACAAAAAAGACAAAGAAGCCCTCTGATTATCCCCAACGCAACTTGCTTTGAACGAACGGTGCGTTAACTGTTGTAATTTCGCCGTTCTGCTAGTCCGTACCTGTTAGCTGTTCTGCTCCGATCAGCTACAGATTTCGGCTTGCGTAAACCGTAGCGGTTGTAACGGTAAATCGGTCGGACCCGTGCCTCATCTTGATAATTGACTGGGCAATTCGTTCGCAATGGTTCGCAAAGGGCTGAATCGGCAATTAGGCCTTAACGATTAGCCGAACATTTGCGTCAAACTACGTAGTCTGGCTATCCTGAAGAATCCTGGCGGTGTTTTCTGATTAAGTGAACTATCTGCCCACCCAAGAATTCTCTGGCCCGCCGCGTGGCAGTCGTCGATCGTTAAACCGTGACGGATATGCCGATCGCCCCGATCATGCGGGTCTTTCCGGTACGGTCACGTTTTCCGAAAGCCCCAGTCATAGTGATCCCGAATCGTCGAGGCAGCACAGCATCGAGCCTGGCTGCGGAACATAACTAGTATCACCCAGAGAACGAGAATCCGATGAAATCGGTAAAAGATGCACGGTTGAATGCTAGCGTCCTAGGCACCCTGTTGTTTTGCGCTATGATCATCCTGCCGGTCAGGAGTCATGCCGAGGACACGATCCCGGAGAACCCGCTACGGCCAGCGAAGGCGGCCGCGATCACAAATCTGCCCGCTCAACCAGTGACTACTACAACGGACAACTCGGCCGAGATCGCCAGGGCGCTTTTCAATATGCAACCTGCGCCAACGACGGCGATCACCAGTGCCGGCCCCGGCTCGGCTCCCCAGGCTCAATACCAATACGTTTTGCCGCAGAACTTCTTACCGCACAACGCGCAATTGCTGCAAAGCCTTGCAGCTCAAGCACAGCAGATCCGACCGATTCCTGCGGTAACGGTAATGGGCATTCCGCCGCAGCAATTCCAACAAGCGTTTGTCGGACCCAGCCCCGTCGCGACCCTTACACAGAATCTCGAACAAGTTCCCGTGCCACCCGTTCCTGATACACGCGAGGTTTCTCCCATGCGCGAGGCTCCTCCGGTCCAACCGCTTTACTCAACTCCTCCACCGGCGGCCGATAGGTGTGGCTGCGATGGGCCTTGTGACGGTGGCTGCGACAGCGATTGTGGGTGTGAGGGTGGGTGTGATGGAAGTTGCGACAGCAATTGCGGCTGCGACGGTGGGTGTGCCTTGTGCACCGAAGCCTGTAAGACGAGTCCGATCTGGGAGGTCGGCACGGAAGTCCTATTCTTATCACCGGACATGAACTCGGCCAACACCCGCTACGATGTCATCGACTACTTCACTCCCGCTACGCATAACTTTGTCGTGGATGACCTTGATGAGATGTTTGCAGCTCCACGAATATGGTTGGGGATTCAGGGCGAGAATTGGGGAGTCGTTGGTCGATTCTTTCGGATAACTGCCGGACATGAAGGGCACGATCCGTTCCTCCTGGCAGGGCACGGTGGGCCTGGGCTACCAGGCAGCGATGCCGGGTACTTTTCGAGCAATCTGGTCGACGCCTATTCGATCGACTTGGAAGTACGTCGAACCTTCTGTTTTCACTCTACCAAGATGTACGTTGGTTTCGGTCCACGGCACGCCCGCATGGAACATGATCAGTCGGTCGCCGGGTTCGCATGGGTCGAGGACGATATCCTGACCGGCACCGCGCGATCGAATCGTGCTGCGTACGGAACGGGGATCTCGTTATCCACGGGCGGGCGGAAACCGCTGTTCGACAACTCTTGCGCACACTTTTTCTTTAATCTGCGTGCCGCCATCTTGTGGGGAAACACCGACGTCGACGTCGAAACGAGTGCCAGCCTAATCGATCCGACGGCCACGGCAGCATCGTACAACGCCGCGGCAGCCTCGCTGGTTGACGACATGTTTATTGGCGAAGTCCAGCTGGGCATCCAATGGGACTACGAATTGAAATGGATGTGCGCCAATGCATTCTTCCGCATTGCCGGCGAGTACCAATACTGGGATGCCAGCCAGGGTTATGCGGTTTCAGCGTCGTTTGCCGACGAAGGGGGGGTTGTTGATTCCCTGGCGTTTGCCGACGCGGACGGATTGCGAATGAACTTGACTGGATTCTCGATCGCCACAGGTTTCACTTGGTAGCAAAGGCCCCGTAGAAGCGCAAGCGCAGCAAAACGCCCTGTCACCAATTGGCGACAGGGCGTTTGCCGTTTTTGCACTTGATTTGGCGTCATTGGGACGCCGCTGAACATTTACGCCTAGAAGGCAGCTCCCCAGGAGTAGCCACCGGCGCGGACTTCAACTTTGTGAATCGTCTTGTGCACTGCTCGATGGCCGTTATAGCGGCGAATCTTCGTGTCCGTCGTTGTACGGCTGGCATGCGATTCATTTCCGCCGGCAGCGAAATAAGTACCGTTGGCTCGATACCAGTTGCTAGAATTCGCGGTTCCGCTTCCGCCACCGTTGCCGTTGAGGGTTGTCGGCTGTGGCTGGATTCCAGGAATGCTGGCATGGCTTCTGCCGCCGACCGATACACTACTTTTCGGTCGCATCTTCGGAACACCCAGACCGCGAACGGCCAAAGCATCGCCATCGGTCAGGATCTCAATTCCGGACAGCCCCATGTCGTCCAAGATGTTCGCTGGAATGCCTTCACCAGCGAAGACGCCTGCGGATAGCAGGCATACTACCCCTAAACTTGCAATTAGTTGCTTCTTCATCGTTGCTCGTCTCCCAGATTGCGAAAGGAAAAAACCAAAACGTTGCGAAATGCCAACAAATTTCCACTCTAGTTCAGGTCCTAAAAGCGCCAATACCCAAACACTTGGAAAATCCGGAAAAACCAGAAAAAACCTCGCCCGTTGGATGCGGCAATGCCTAACCTCAATTTTTCCAGCTGCAAAAAACCTTGTGCGCATAAAAAAACGCCCTGCCGCCGGAGCGACAAGACGTTGGTTTTGGCGTTTAAGCCTTTCCTAGACTAGAAGGCGGAGGCGCCGGAGAAGCCACCAGCGCTAATCGTCTTGATCGTCTTCCAGCTTTGAACACTCACGTTGCCGTTGGCGCTGTGGGTATCGATCTTTTCCGTGACCTTGCTGGCTGTCGAGAAGTTCTCGCCTTGGGCGTTGTACTTACCTTCGGCCAGGTAGAAGTTAACCGAACCGGCTCCGCCGTGGTGGTCCTTGAGGTACGCGAGGCTGGCACCACCGACGGCTACCCAAGGCTTGTTGCCTTTCTTGTCCATTTTGGGCATCTTCGGAGTGTAGCCCAAACCGCGGACGGCCAAGGCATCGCTGTCGGACATGATTTCGATGCCCGAAAGGCCCATGTCGTCCAACGTGGTCGAGGAAATGCCTTCGGCGTTGGCCGAACAGGCGATCAGACACAGAGCGGCGGTGAATAGAGTTACTTTCGCCATTTTCATTTTCTCCAGTAGAAGTAAATCAAGTTGCAAAAACAAAAAACAGAAGACGAAGCTACGTAGACTTCAAAACCACGCGTCCGGCGTGATGGGTTCAGCAGTAATGCAGTCGACGTGCCAGAACGGGCGGAGCGGGCGCAGTTTCGCAATAATCCCCTAGTGCGACTTGACTTACGGCCGCCACCTCGCCGGATGCGTTTCGGCGCCACGTTGCCAATTCGCCACAAAGCCCATTGCACCGATGTGCCACGGCAACATGATGCGGGATGTGCGTTATGCGTGCCGGGATATGCGTCAGGCCGATCGGCAAACAGGCGTGCATCCCGCTGGGATTGCGATTAAACGGTGAATCTCGTAACCCGAATCCCGCACCCCGTATCCCGCACCCCGTATCCCGCACCCCGAATCCCGCACCCCGCATCCCGTATCCCGCACCCCGTATCCCGTATCCCGCACCCCGTATCCCGCACCCCGTATCCCGCACCCCGTATCCCGCACCCCGAATCCCGCACCCCGTATCCCGCACCCCGTATCCCGCACCCCGCACCCCGAATCCCGCACCCCGTATCCCAACACAAAAAACGGGCACCGCCCAAGGTGGACGATGCCCGTGTTCTCTTTCAGCGGGTTGTTCGTCGGCTTCGTTGCCAGTCAATCCATTGTTTAAGGACAACCCTGTTTACGAACAACCCATGCTGTTTCCGCAGTTGTAGCACAGATAACAATTTCCGCAGCGGACCGAGATCGCTCCGCAACCGCCACACAAGGGAGCGTCGGTCTGGAACTTGGAAAACTGATCGCTGCGTAGCGAGTGCGAGCCGTCGCTCATCCCTGCCTGTTCCAGACGGTCCTGCCTCGCTTGCACATTGGCTTCCGAACTATTGGTATTTGAGCCCGGCGAATCGGAACCATTGCCACGATGTTCATGGCGCGAACGACCGTTGGTCTTTTCGCCCTTCGCGGTCGTTCCGTGACCGTTGGTTTGCCCGCCGGCCTCCTTGGCGACGGGCCGAGTAGCCGATTCCGACTCATCCTCTTTGTATCCTGGTTTCTTGCCCGAACCGGATGCGCCCGCCGAGTTTTTTCCGACAGCCGAATCCTCTTCGACGTGGATACCCAGATTCGCTTCCCGATAGCCTGGGATAAACTGGCACCCCAGCCAGCGAAAGATGTAATCGACAATGCTCTTCGCATAGCGCACGTCCGGGTTCTTCGTAAAGCCCATCGGATCGAAGCGGGTATGCGAGAACTTGTTAATCAAGACCTCCAGCGGCACGCCGTACTGGAGACAAATCGAGGTCGCGGTACCAAAGCTGTCCATCAGGCCGCCAATGGTACTGCCTTCCTTGGCCATCGTGATAAACACTTCGCCCGGTCGGCCGTCCGCATACAACCCGACGTTCAAGTATCCCTCGTGGCCATCGATGCTGAACTTGTGTGTAATCGAGTTGCGTGTATCGGGCAGTCGATCACGACGTGGAGCCGACTTCAGCTTCTGATCCGCTCGATCTGCTTCGGTCGACGTCGCCAATGGCTGACTTTGCTTCGAGCCATCACGATAGATCGCGAGTGCTTTCAGTCCCAATCGCCAGCCCCATGTATAGGCCTCGGCGACCTCGTCCGCCGTGATGGTCGACGGCATATTGACCGTTTTTGATATCGCGCCGGAGAGGAAAGGCTGAGCGGCAGCCATCATTCTGACGTGAGATCGCCATTCGATCGAACGCCCGCCACCCGGAGGTTCGAACGCACAATCGAAGACCGGCAAGTCCTCGTCCTTCAACGCCGGAGCACCTTCGATCTTATCGTTCTGATCGATATACGCCGTGATCGATTCGATTTGGGGCTGGTCATAACCGAGCTTGGTCAATGCCGCTGGAACGGCCTGGTTGACGATCTTCAACATGCCGCCGCCGGCCAACTGTTTGTACTTGACCAACGCGATATCCGGCTCGATTCCCGTCGTATCGCAGTCCATCAGGAAGCTGATCGTACCGGTCGGAGCCAGCACCGTCGCCTGGGCATTGCGAAATCCAAACTGCTCGCCATGCTCAAGCACCCGATCCCAAAGCTGACGTGCCGCTTCGACCAAAGCGTCTGGACAGGCGCCGTTGACGTTCTCGACGGCATCGCGGTGCATCCGCATCACACCCAACATCGCGTCGCGGTTGGTCTCGTAACCATCAAATGGACCCAACGCTGCCGCCATTTCGATGCTGGCCAGATTCCCAGCTCCGTGTAACAGCGCCGTGATCGCCCCACATATTCCGTAGGACTCGTCCGAATCGTAGGGATGCCCGGATGTCATCAGCAGGCTGCCCAAGTTGGAATAGCCCAGTCCTAACGGTCGAAAACGGTGGCTGTTTTCGGCGATCGTCTTCGTCGGATAGCTGGCGTGATCCACCAGGATTTCCTGGGCCACGAAGAATGCTCGACAAGCCTGTTCGAACCGTTCGGTATCGAACGAGCCGTCTTCCTTGCCGAATTTCATCAGGTTGATACTAGCCAGGTTGCACGCCGTATCGTCCAGGAACATGTATTCGCTGCACGGATTACTGGCATTGATCCGACCTGAATTCGGACAGGTGTGCCAGCGGTTAATGGTCGTGTCGTATTGCACACCCGGATCGCCACATTGCCAGGCATTCTGGGCCATGCGCTGCATGATTTCGCGAGCGCCATACGTCGGCCCAGCCACGCTCTGATTGGTCACCCAGCGCGTTGTCCAATCGCAATCCTCAAGGACTGCGTTCATGTAGTCGTCCGTGACACGAACCGAGAGGTTCGCGTTTTGGAACATGATCGAACTATAGGCCTCACCGTTGAAGTTGGGGTCGTAGCCACCTTTTTCGATCAAGACACGTGCCTTGGCTTCTTCCTTCGCCTTGCAGTCGATGAATTCCATGATGTCGGGGTGCCACACCTTCAACGACTGCATCTTGGCCGCCCGCCGTGTCTTGCCACCACTCTTCACGACCGCTGCGATCTGATCGTAGACCCGCATAAAGGAGAGCGGTCCGGATGGTTTACCACCACCCGACAGCTTCTCGCGGTGCGAACGTAGCGTCGACAGGTCCGTCCCGGTTCCACTGCCAAACTTAAACAGCATCGCCTCGCTGGTAGCGAGCCGCATGATCGCTTCCATGTCATCATTGACACTCTGGATGAAGCATGCCGACGCCTGGGGGAACTCGTACGGATTCTCGGGCTGAGACGCCTCACGTATTTCCGGGTTCCAACGCCAATTGCACTGCGAACCTTCCACTTTGTACTGGTGGAATAGTCCTACGTTGAACCAGACCGGCGAATTGAACGCGCCGTGCTGGTGCAGGCATAGCCACGTCAGGTCGCGATAAAACGTCTCACCATCCTGTGGCGACGCGAAATATCCGTCTTCGATGCCCCAATCGGCAATCGTTCTAGTTACCCGATGAATCAGCTGGCGAACGCTGTTTTCGCGCTCGGCCGTGCCAACCTCGCCGTAAAAATATTTGCTGACAACGACATTGGTTGCCAACTGGCTCCAGCCAGCCGGAATCTCGCAGTCATGCTGCTCGAACAGAGAATCGCCCGATTCGCCGCGGATTTCCGCAGATCGCTGCTCCCACTGGACCGTCTGAAACGGATCTTCGATCTCGATATCACAGAAAACGGGATCAAATCGAAGTCCACGACCCCCGATTTTGTCACCGCGGTCCCGCTGATCAAACAAACTGCGGGTTGAAACGTCCATTGTTGCGGTCGCCATCGCATGAATCCTTTCGCGCTGCTAAGGGATAGGCATCCTGACTATCTATACAAGAGTATACCAAATCTGCTCCAAGCCGACTCGGTCTTTAAGGTGCCCGCTACCGGTTCTAGAGGGCAATACAGACAAGAAAGCCCCCCATAGTAACTAATCACTCACCAACACCAATATATTGTAGACGTCCGTTAGTCGACTACAACATGATGGTGGAAGCAGGAGATTTTAAGCCGAAAACTCCCGCCGTCAATCACGCTTTTTGAGTTGCTGCAAGTCATTGTACAGCTGGGGATTACCGAAATCGGTGGGTGCTAGCATTGTTCAAGCGTTGAAGCGATCCTTCGCACGAAGTCCTTGTCGCCAAAGGCGCTTTCGGAAAATGGGCGTGCCGCCACGTTCAGTCCGGTCGCGCGAGAAATTTTTAAAAATATTTCGTGCCCGAATCACGCTTGATTTCTGCCGAAAAATCCGGCCCGCTGTCGTACCCGATTTTTGCCGAGAGCGCGAGCAACCGTCGCTTCGTTTGGCGCGACACGCAACGTTATGTCGGCAGCAAGAACTATAATCAAATTTGTCCACGTCTGACGGTACGCGCATGACAACGCTCAATCAACTTCTCTCCGACCTGGTCGCTGCCAAGTTCATCACAGCGGAGGATTGCGATGATCTGCAACGACGCCTCGGCGACGAAACGACCGCTGACGACTCGATCGAGCATCTCGTTGCGTCGGGACGACTTAGCAACTACCAGGCGTCCAGAATCCGAGACGGACAGCTGGACACGCTCTTGATCGGCGATTACACGCTCGTGAAACCGCTAGGTGCCGGCGGGATGGGACAGGTATTTCTCGCAAAACACCGACACTTGAAGCGCGATGTCGCCATCAAGATTCTACCACTGGATCGATCCCACTCGGCGGACAGTGTCGAACGATTCCAGCGCGAAATGGAGGTCCTCGCGCAACTGGAACACCCGAACGTCGTCATCGCCCACGATGCAGGAATCATCGACGGCCGCCCTTACCTGGTAATGCAACACGTGGACGGCGAGGATCTGAGTTCGATCGTTCGCAACCAAGGGCCGCTTCCCGTGAAAGAAGCTGTTTCGGCCGTTCACCAGGCCGCACTGGGCGTCCACTACGCTCACCAGAAAGGCATCATCCACCGAGACCTCAAACCATCCAACCTGCTGCGTGATCGACAAGGTACGGTCAAGGTTCTTGATATGGGATTGGCACGCTTCACGACGTCTTCCCGACAAGCTGACACGGCCGATGACTTGACGGCCAGTGGCCAGATCATGGGGACGGTCGATTACATGTCGCCCGAACAGGCCGAAGACACCCGCCAGGCAGACGAGCGCAGTGACATTTACGGTCTCGGATGCACGCTCTACAGCCTGTTGACCGGCCGGGCAATCTACGAGACGGACAGCATCGTCAAAAAAATCATCGCCCACCGCGAACAACCCGTGCCAAGTTTGCGCTCAAGAAGGTCGGACGTATCGAAGGAGTTGGACGCGCTCTACCAGAAAATGGTCGCCAAGCGACCCGTCGATCGCTACGCGTCAATGCAAGAAGTGATTCAGGCGATCGAATCGTGCGCGCCGGTGGATACCAAGAGCGCGGCTTCAGCGCTGGACGAAACCATCGATATTTCTGCTCCGGCCGCATTGGTCGGCGCGAACACGCTGGATCCGAGCCGGGAGACCGTGACCGCCTCGCCGCTGGCGGAACACAAAAAGTCAACGGTTGGCGGACCAGACCACGAAACAACCGCCTTCAATCACAGACAAGAGTCGACACGTAACTATCGCGTACCCGCCGCCCCGCCCCGTCGCGAACGGCGCCGTCTCTGGCGTTGGGCGTTGCTGTCGCTGCTGTTGACCGGAGGCACTGCGGTTGGTCTTGCCCGGTGGGACGAGCAATATGATTACCTTCAAATCCGACCGTGGCTGGATCATGTTGCGCCATTAACGGTCGGTCGCGGATCGGCTTCTGACGATTCGTCCCCAGTCAATGGCCTGGCACACCTCAGCCAATTTCAAGCCGAAGAATCAGCTATCCGTAGTTTGACCGTTTCGCCCGACGGTACGACAATCGTATCGGTCGGCGAAAACCTTCGCTCGTGGAACTCGCGGCGGCATACTGAAAACTTCTCCCAGGCCGTGGATGGCGTTCGCCAGTTAACCTATTCACCCGACGGTAGTTGGTTGGCTGGAACCGGGCGTCTTGGCGTACGGATCTGGGACCCGATGGACGGCCAGCGCAGGTCTATTCTTTCTCAGCGCGCGCGAGGTGCAGCTTGCGTCGCGTTTTCACCCGACAGTCAACTGCTCGCCACGGCGAGCCGAACCATCGCGTTATCGCGAGTCGATACCGGTGTCGTGACGAAGTTATTCCTTCCACAGATTCGCAAACCGACCGCAATTGCGTTTTCACCCGACGGCCAGCTATTGACGGTCGGACACGAAGATGGATCGATCTCGTTATGGAACGTGGCGGCAGGTGAAATGCAAGAACACAATAAGGGAGACGGCGCCGCGGTCCGCAGTCTCAGTTTTTCGCCGCAAGGATCGTATCTGGCGGTCGGCGACAACGGCGGGAGGATCAGCCTCTGGACGGTCGCGACCTGGCGCCGCGCTGGTCAGCTAAAGGGCCATTCCGATGCCGTAACGGGCGTCGCATTTCTATCGGGCGATCGCCGTCTGGTCTCAGGCTCAATCGACGGTTCATTACGTGTTTGGGACGTGGCGGATGGAACCGAACTCGGCCAATTGCTAACCGGCGCCGCGCCGATCACAGGAATTTCCCTGGGCGGAAAGGGTCGAGTTCTGGCGTGCGCAACGGAGGGCGGCACGATCGACGTTTGGGATGTAGATCCCAGCCGCCGGGACTAGGGGTTCTGCGGGAGGCAAACTCCAATTATTTTGACCTATTCACGCGCGATTCGTTGGATCGGTCATTGCGCCCGCGTTGTAGGCCGTTTGGGCCTTGTTACTTCTTACGCTGGTGTCGCTTGACCACCTTGCGAGATTCTTCCAGACTGGTGGCATGAAATTGTCCGTCATTTGCCCGGCCGGTCATCCCTTCTCCGTTTCCAGGAGCCATCAAGGCAAGCGCGTAAGCTGCCCTGAATGTCAAAGGTCGGTGATCGTGCCGAAAACGAAACCTACAACGAATCCTACAACGAAACCTGCGTCAAAACCTGCGTCGAAAACTGCGGCGAAAACGCAAACGAAACCTACGGCGAAGGCGCGACCGGCGGCGGCCGTTCCCGTACGAAAAGACCGCAGCGACCCGACACAACAGGACCTCGCCGATACCGAACATCCGCAACTGGAACAACCGCCGGCCGACCGCCGCGATGTCGTACCCGAGGCCCGGCCGGCACCGCCCGTTGTCACGGCGCCGCCGGTCGCAACCCGCACGATCGACCAACTCCGTGACATCGTTGGTCAGTTATTACGAAAGCAAACGGTAATTTATGCGGCCGACAATATCGAAGACGCCGGATATCGTGCAGACCGCAACAAGGTTACCAGTGTTCGCTGGTTAGCCGTTTATTTGTTGATGACGGCGGTCCTCGGCACCTTGCCGGCCGTACGTCATCTCGATCTGGACGGTGCTCCCTGGTGGAAGATCATTGCGTTGCTGATCGCCGTTGCGCAGATCATTTACATCGGCTGGATGGTCTCGCTACCCGATTGGAGTACGGTATGGGTGCTGATGCTTGTTTTTGCTGTCTCCGCCGCGCTTTACGGCTGTGCATTTGCATTGGCTTTGGGTTCCAAGCCTGCGGCGAGCACGCTGTTGAATCTGTACCCGCTCCGCCAACTGGCGATTCCCTGGTGCGGCGCGATGGTTCTGTTGACTTTTTTGGGCGACTATCTCTGCGGTCGCCTCAGTTCCCGCTGGCACCATAGCTGGGCGGCGGTGGCTGCCGCGCGATCTTCTTGAGTCCATGCGATCCATGGGCGTAGAACGGAACTTGTCGTGTTGGCGCGTTGCGCTGCGGCTGGGAAATGCTTTCGAGGATGAACGGAACTTGTTCCGTTCTACGTCTGTCACTCCATCAGAGCCGGCCTTGTCGGCCAAAGTCGACCCGGTTTGCCTGGCCCGGAAACACGCCGTAGATGCCGCGCGTGAAGACCAATTCAACCCATTCGTCGAACTGTTGAATATCGCTTTTGGGCACGACAACGACATCGCTGTCGCTCAGCCAGATCTCGTCGGCAGGAATTGGACGATTGGCGTAGAGTGCACCACGGATATCCAGCTTGGTTGCCAACAGTCGCCAATCGGAACCGCGTCGAAATACGACGACCTGTCGCAGATTGGCACCAACTTTCCAACTGCCAGCCATCGCCAGCGACTGCATGACCGTCGTCGGTCCCTCCAGCAGATGGCGACCTGGATTCGCTACTTCGCCCAGGAGATAAACGTAGCGGGGCGCTCGCTGTGCGAGTACCGGGGTGACTTCGATGCCTTCGACTTCTTTGTCATAGCGAGCGTCGATTTCGAGTTTCATTTCTTCCAACGAAAGCCCCTGCGCGGGAACGTTACCGATGGCCGGAAGCGCCAGCGTTCCGTCAGGCGTCACACGCACTCGCACGTTCTGACCACCCGAACCCGCTCGGCTATCCACCGTGGCTCGCAAGTCTTCCAACTTGGTATTCACCTTCAGTGGCGTGACGGTGATCGCAGGCTGCTTGTAGTACTTTTCGTACTGCTGATTCAGTTCGGCACTTAGCTGCTTAACGGTCTTCCCAGCGGCCGGCACTTGCCCGACTAACCCCAACGATATCGTACCGTCCGGCAGAATAATGACTCGCCGCTTGATCTTGGCGTCCGCGAATGACTCAACTTCGATTTCGTCGCCAACATTTAGTTCGTACGGACGCGATGTCCTGTCGCGCGTGATCCGGTAGATGAACTCGATTTCATCGTCGACACGCAGACGGTATTTCGCCACATGGGCCAGTCTCGCGTCACCGACGTATTCACCTTGTGCATAGGCTTGCCAGAAGATCGGGCCGCGATCGCGCCAGCGCGTGGCTGGCGAATAATGATGGCCGGCACTATCGATTCCAACCATCGGCAGCGGCGAAGCAGAGCTTAACATCTGACCCGTCGCTGGCGCTGTGAACAGAAGGCCTAGTGACATTGCCAACAGCACAGCCACCGAATGGGGCCAGGCCAGCTTCGTGGTGGGAGCGATCGGGATGGATCTTGCCGAGATGTTGCTGCTCATGGCGTCCTGTCGAAGTGCTTGAACCATCAAGGTCGAGGGGAAGCGTGTCGCGGGGAGGCAGGCTTCGTTTGGGGCATTCGTGCCAGGGGCGGCACCAACGGGCTGGACGTCGCGCCGATCGGTTGGCGAGCGACATCCGTCGATCGCGCGGTCGCTGCGAAGGCGCTGTTATCCAGCCACTGAACTCCTTGTAAATGATTCGCCTGCGACGGGCCCGTTTGCCCAGCGCGCTGCAGAGCTTCTTGGGCCAGATCACGATACCCCAAATGGCTCATCGCTACCGAAAGGTTTCGCCAGACGTTTGGATCGTTCTGATACGCCAGGCTCTGCTGGAACAACTGGACCGCCGAGTCGTGTCGACCGTATCGTGCCATCAATACGCCTAGTTCATTCGCGGCAAGTGAATTGCGACCGTCGACAGCCAGCGACGATTGATAAAGCGCCGTCGCGCGATATTCATGAATCGCGCGATCCTCGGTTCGCAAACTCGCCAGCGATGCATGAACCTTCCCCAGGCCGAACAAAGCGGCGGACGCCACGGGCAGTCCGCCCGCGCTCTGCGCCAGCGACTGATTGGCGTGTCGATAGTACGCGTCCAGCGCCTCGCGGACGGAAAATGGACGTTGTTTTGCGGTGGGATTTCCAGAAGATGAGTCACCAACCGTTGAATTGCAAACGGTCGTCCGGTGGCCGGAGAGAACCGTCGTGACATCGATATCCAGCTCCTTTTCGGCCGCAACAGACATAAAATCTTCCGCTTCATCCAGTGCTCGCAAACCTTGTCGCAGCGCCGTGGAATGCTCGTCCGTCCCGTTCCTGGCATCCAGCGCGTCGGCAACCACGCGCAACGCGCGCACGAATTCGTTGCGGGCCGAAAACAGGGCACCACGGGCGGCCAGACCAATTCCGTTTTGGATGTGGCCGTGTGCCCGCTGCGTGGTAACAGCCATCTCCTGTTCGTCGAAAGCGACCTGCTCCGAGGAGGCCAGATCGTCGGACTTCGACAAGATCGATCGCTGCGCGGAAATCGGTACTGCTGCAATTGGCTGCACGTGGTCTATCGTCGATGACGAGCTACCGGCGACGCTCGATCCAAGCGCAGCGTCGACTGGCTGCTGGGAATTATGGGGTGGAATGACCAATGGCCGGGCCGCCAGGGGCACCGCCGCGTTGCCCGGCACAATCAACGACGGTTCTGTCGGGTTCGTTTCGAAACTCTCTGCTGTCGTGATGCCAGTCAACGGTGGAAGTCGGCGGATGGAGGGTTCCGCTGCAGCGAGCTGGGAACGTTGGCTGTGAGCGACCAGCCGAATGGCTTCTGACTTGGAACCGCGGTTTGGCTGGGCTGAATCCTGTTTCCGCACGGGCTCGACAATGTCGCGCCGTCGCCCGCTGGATAAGATGCCACCGGAAATCGTGTCACCGGAAATAGCGCCACTGGAAAGAATGACGGTGCCGCAGATGCAGCCCGTCACCAGCAAACCAAAGAATGCCCATCGATCCGTCATGGCGTCCCGAAGACCCGGTGTCCGTACAAGGTCATTGTCCATACAACGTCCGTGGCGCATGGCGCACCACATCTGTAGGTTTCTATCCTTCAGATCGTCGCGGTCCAGTACAGTCGTCAGCCAAAACGCTATCAGGGCGCTCATCGAACGTCTTGAACCAGTTTCAGGCGTCACACACGGAGAAACCCGACCCGCGCAACTATCAGGGACAATAGAATCGCTGCGAGCCGTCGGAAGTGTCCCATGCGGCGTATTCGTCACGAGCAGACGGGTCCGGTCGCGGTGGACGGTTCTTCAGCAGGGGCTGCTGAAGTGCGGCACGAGTCGAGTGCCGGCGCGCCCAGAGTGTGTCCGAGCGTCCCGAACCACGGGTTACGGACCAGATCGCCAGGCCACCAATTATGCGTCGAACTTTGCCGCTAACTTGGCGCCCAACTAGGCGCCCAACTAGGCGCCGCTCGTGACTAGTTTTCCCTGACGATTCAAGCCGGCTGCGTTCCAGACGACGTCGATCGATTCGCTGCACTTCCGGACGATCTGGTCGCGCGGGATCCCCTCGAACTGACAGGGATGCGGTTTGACGGTCAGCGGACCATCGAATCCTATCTTGGCGACGGCCGTCAATATCGACGGAAAATCGACCTTGCCGTTACCGTCTTCCGAAACGTGGCCCGGCAGTAAACGACTCGTCTCGTTGACATCATCATTACCGGCGGCTGTCACCGCATCGGCCAGATTCACGGCCACGATATCGGAGCTGTTCAAGGCGTTGATATGATCCACGGTGCCTCCGGCGACGTGCCAGTGCCAGGTGTCAAGACATACACCAACGTGATCATGGCCGATCGACTTCACGAAAAACAATAGCTGATCGAACGTATGGACAAAATCGTAAGCGTGCTCACGACGATGATAGACGGGCGCGAGAAAGCCAAGCCCCAATCGTATGCCACGGCTTTTCAGAACATCGCCAATTTGACCGAACCGTCGCCGGTAACGATCGACGTTCTCGGCGTACGGTCGATGATCATTCGCCGGGGCGACGGTCGCCAGACATCGCGGACATCCAATCTGCACCGCCAGTTCGGCCAGTCGAGCGAGTTCGGCCAGCTCCGTTTCGAAGGTCGCTTCCTCGGCATCCCAATCGACGGGCAAAGGAAAGCTGCCGATCCGGATGTTAGCGCTAACCAGTAACCGGCGCACGTGATCGATCCCCTTGCGTTCAACTTGCCGACCGAAATCGGAAATATCTACGTCGAAACCTTTGAAGCCAAACGACAGCGATAGCTCGATGAGCCTCACTTTGTTGGCCCGATATATTGAGCGCGACGAAATCTAAATTTCTGAACATGACATTTTCTGGTCGCGAAACGCACCGAGCCAATGTGCGAAGGGAAAGAAAGGTACTACGAGGTGGGATCATCGATTATGGCAAATCGATTATTGAAATCCAAGGGCAAGGCTTTGTCGCAATCTAACTGTGTTAACCTCTACCCCATCGCGTTTCCGCCCGAGAACTCGAACTAAGCTGAAGATGTATCCCCCGTGGATCGGCCCGGCTATACTTGGCCCCACGTTGATCAATTTCCCGGTTGATCAATTTCCGGTGAGATCAATGCTATAGGACCATTGTGGTACTACCCCAACGGCGGAACCAATGATCCAGCTCCTGTCTTGATTACGATGGGAAACTGGCACCCTGTCCTGGCTCTGCCATTTTCCCTGTTCCAATTTACGCTCTCGACGCTCGACGCTCTTTCACTTCCTTATGAGCCTGCTTCAAATCATCATTTCGGGAATCGTCCAGGGTATCACCGAATTCCTGCCCGTCAGTTCGTCGGGCCATCTGGTCGTCCTCGCCTCGATATTCGAGCAATTGGAGAAAACCAAGCTGCCCGACGTCGTGGAAGTCAACATTCTGCTTCACGCGGGCACACTGGGCGCCATCATCTGTTTTTACTGGCGCCGGATTCTGCAGCTTTTGACGGACGACCGTCGAGTTATCGGATTGATTATCGTGGGCACCCTGCCCGTCATACTGGTCGGTGTGCCCCTCAAAATGTATTGCAAACCTCTTCTAGAAAATCCTCTCGTCGCAGGATTCATGTTTCTACAGACGGGCGCGTTGTTAATCTGGAGCGGACGCCACTCCGATGGAAAGCAAACGTATCAGGAGCTTACGTACCGCCAGGCCATTTGGATTGGCCTTTTCCAGGCAGCGGCCGTTCTTCCGGGATTATCACGAAGTGGCTGGACGATTGCTTCCGGTATGCTGACTGGATTACGGCGAGAGTCGGCGGCGACATACTCATTTTTGCTGGCAATTCCGGCAATTGCCGGCGCCGCGGTTTGGGAACTCAAAGGCGTACTGGAAGGAGAGACGAGCGGTACGCCGCCGACGGTATTGGCCGTCGGAACAGCGGTTGCGTTCGTTGTCGGGCTGATTTCGCTATCGGTCTTGATCAAAATTGTCCGACGTGGCCACCTCGGCTGGTTTGCCGTTTGGCTGATCCCGCTGGGAATCGCCGTGATCATTTGGCAGTTATTCCCTTAACTAGCACCGCCAGGCCGATATAATAGGCTGTGGGACAATGGACTGCAGGACAATGGACCAAGGACACGGTTAGCGGGCGGTGGCTATTGGTGTGACGTATCGGCCACGCGACTTAGAGTTAGCCAGCTTTCCGTCATGTGACCCATCCACAGTCCATAGTCCACAGTCCACAATCTTTCTCGGGGGCGAACTGGGTTCGACCGGGTAGTTAGAAGTGAGAGTGGCGTGTCGTGGTTGGTCAGTTGGCCACGTTAAAAGCTGACCGCCTATTTTATTTGCCGAAGGTAACTTCGCACTGGCCGCCTAGAGATAGGCGACCCCGGCTGCGGGCTTTAGTCGGAGAGGCCCAAAAGTTGGTCACCAAATCCGGACCGCTCAGAGTCATGTCGAGCACGCTCTGAGTTAAATAAGTTCTTGACTAGCCTGACAGGGATCCTGTCGATTGGAGACCGGTCGGGCAAAATCAAATAATCGACTACACACGTAGAAGCTTTCATGGAAATATCACGGGACGCGGGTTCGATTCCCGCCGCCTCCACTCGGGGCCACTTGCGAAAACTGTTCGCAAGTGGCCTTTTCTTATGCGCTTACATCGCTAGAATCTCAGTCTTCGAGCGGCACTAAATCGGCTACATCTACCAAAATGTACGATAAGAAGTCCGATAAGAGCTTTCCAAAAGTACGATAAGGTCGCAATTTATCACCGTTCATTTCGCTGGAGTCAGTCGTGGCAACCCGAACTCGCGCAGCCTGGAAACGACGTCCCGACGGCCAGTTCGACTGTCGGGTCGGCTGGAAGACCACCAGTGGTGGGAAGCGGGATCAGCACAAGTTCCGCCTGGGCACAGATGAAAAGGAGGCCAGACGCCGCGATCTGTTGCTCCGCCAGATCTGGGAGAGGGTCGAGGAACTGCAACCAGTAGATCCTTCGTGGACACCGGACTCGCTGGACGTTGCCAAGCTGGTCGCCCAGGGGGACCGCGTCATCGAAATCAAGCGTTCACCCGGTGAAGAAGATGTCGATTACGCCCACCGTGTCCACTCGCTTCGCATTTTGTTTCCAATGTTGTCAATCTACACGGAGCGCGAATATGGACCTGCCCTCGGAGTCCAAATCCTCGGTGCGCTGAAACAGATGGACGACGACGCCGAGGGAGGGGTCGAGAAACAACAACAACAAGCTAGGAGTCAATTTCTTGCACTCGTGCAAGGTTCGCCACGACCCGACGGTGGCCCCACATTGCACGAGGCACTGCGGGCTTACAGCGACTGGCTCGATGAAGAATATGAACACCCCGAAGCCAACATCTCGCCATGGGGACACACACAAAAGAAGCAAGTAGAGACTCTGCTTTCTCATCACAACGATTTGCCTCTAGGCCGTCTGGATCGGAACCAAGTTGAACAAATGCTGCGCTACTGGCGCAAACGACCATACAGAAAAGTGGTCAAACAAAAGGAGACAACGAAGAAGCGTGTCACACGCGCGTCGGCATCGAACTATGTGAAAGCCCTGCGCAAATTCTTCACATGGCTTCATGCATGTGACAAGTTCGATTGGACAAAGCCGGGCGATCTTGACCAACTACGAACCAAGATCGAAACATTAGACGGAGAGGTACGACGCCAAGTCACGCCTGAGCAGCTATTTACGCTAGATGAACTTGTTCAACTCTACAGATACGGGACTCCGCTGGACAGATTGTTGATTCTTCTTGGACTGAATTGCGGTTTCGGAGCAGCAGAGGCTGCGACACTTTGCGTCGAAGAGTTATGGCTCTGGACTCCACACTCGAAACGTCATCAGGAAATCCTTAACTTCACATCGACGAAAGAGGACTCGTTTATCAAGAGACCTCGTCGGAAGACCGGCGTTTACGGAGAGTTCCTACTGTTTGAGCATACCGTGCGGGGAATCGAGTGGGCGTTGCAGCGGCGGAAAAAACAACCTGATTACAAAAGCCAATCGCGATTACTGCTGAACAGTAACGACGCACCGTACGACAGACCAACGAAGAGTGGGAACGCGAGTCAGCAGATTCCAAATCTTTTCCGTCGGCTGCTCGACCGCATTGAAGTCGACGAAACGTCAATCTCCCGTCTACCCTTTAAGATGTTGCGCAAAACGGGCGGTGATCTGGTAAAACGCTTTTCTGACGGTGAAATCAAAGGCGTGTTCTTATGTCACGGTCATCCAGTGGAATCTGACGACCTTGACGACGTCTACACGTCACGATCATTTGGTAAAGTTTTCCACGCACTGCGGGATGTCGAGCAATACCTCGAACCCATGTTCGCAGCAGCCGGCCCTGAGCCATTCCGACCGCAGCCACAAGCATACACATCCCGGAAAACCCATGAACGGATTCTCGAACTTCATCAAGAGAATATTGCGCCTGAGGCGATCGCGAAACAGGTCGGCAGATCACCTGGAACGATTCAGCGTCACATAACTCGGTCGACCGGCCCGCGACGTCGGGGGCGACCGAAGAACGCAAGGTGAAAAATTGCCGGTAACACGCACAGACCTGACACCGCGCACCACTAGCCGACATCATCAGCACCGCTTCGATCGATCCCTCTTGCGATCCAGCGTACTCCCGCGACTCAACGCTTGGCTGCCAAACCGCTCGCGAAGCAGATCGCCCACCTCGTCGACCCTGGCATGCTTTTCCCGTGCATCCGAATCGAAGAGCTGGGCCTGCGTCACCCCCGATCGATCGATGTCGCTGACGCCCATCCCCAGCAGCCGCACTGGTGGATGCCCGCTCGGCACCCGCGTGTTGTACAGGTCTTCAACAGCCTCCCACAGATCCTGAGTGTTGCTGCTCGGTTCCAGCAGCTTGCGGGACCGGGTGATCGTCTTGAAGTCCGCAAACCGGACCTTGATTTCAACGGTTCGCCCTTGGAGGCTGTTCCGGCGCAATCGCCGTGCGACCTGTTCGGTCAGCTGCAGCAACCAGTTCCGCAGGATTTCCTGATCATCGATGTCAGCCGCGAACGTCGTCTCATGTGATATCGATTTGGCCTCCCGGTCGGGCACCACGGATCTATGGTCGATGCCCTGCGCCAGCTTCCACAGGTGCTCACCGTGGCTGCCGAAATGGCTTTGAAGGAGCTCCACTGGCAGCTGCCGCAGTTGGCCGATCGTTCGCACGCCCAGTCCCTCAAATACCTTGCTAGCCCGGCGGCCAACGCCCCACAGGCGCCCCACTGGCAAAGGGTCCAGAAACTCTTGAATAGCGTCTGGATCGACCACGACAAAACCGTCCGGCTTGTCCAAGTCGCTGGCGATCTTGGCCAGGAACTTGTTGGGAGCGATCCCCACGGACGCGACCAAGTCGACCTCCTCGCTGATCGCGTCCTTGATCTGGTGCCCGATGGATTCCGCCGGCCCGAACAGCGCTTTGCTGCCGGATACGTCCAGAAACGCCTCATCGAGGGACAACGGTTCGACGAGCGGCGTGAAGCGATGGAAGATGTCGCGTATCTGCCGGGAGACTTCGGCGTAGTAGTCCAGGCGGCAAGGCAGAAAGATGGCTTGGGGACAAAGCCGCTGGGCAGTCGCCGATGGCATGGCGCTGTGGACGCCGAATTGCCTGACAATATAGTTGGCGGCTGCAACGACGCCCCGTTTATCGGCGGTACCCCCCACTATCACCGGCTTGCCCTTCAGCTCCGGTCGATCGCGTTCCTCGACCGAGGCGTAAAAGGCGTCCATGTCGACGTGGATGATCATGCGGCACCGATGGTCGCTGATAGGCCAGTTAGCTCTCCACTAAGAAAGCAGTTGTAGAATGGCCATCGTTGTGATAACAGCGCTATTCTATTCCTGTACGATGTCGTTCGGTAGGATCACTGGAACCATGCCCCGCGTCGTGCTCGATACCAACGTACTGATTGCCGCCGCACGCGCTCCGCAGTCGGCCAGCCGTAAGATTGTCACAGCGTGCCTTGATGGCAACGTCGAAGCCGTCCTCAGCCAAGCCCTGCGAAACGAATACGACCTCATGATCAAGCAGGCTTTGGCGGGCGTACCGTACACCGAGCAACTCCGACAGTTTATTGACGGTTGCTTGCCCGTTGAGCCGGCCGTCGTGCCGCGCGTTGTGCCCGAAGACGCCGATGACGACAAGCTGGTCGCACTGGCGATTGCCGCTGGCGCCGATGTCCTGGTCACAAGCGACAAACATCTGACATCCTTGGTTGCGGTCGAGGACATACCGATCCTTTCACCCAGCGAAGCCCTGCCTCGATATATCAATATGCTGAGCTGACGCGTCTTACGGCACCCAGTACACCAGAATCACGATAACGGCGGCCACTGGGTTCCTCCTCCCAACCTGGACGCTGGCCGGTTTGTGGTGGAGCCGCTCAACTGTTTTCCATGGCGGTGCGGGAATAATTTGGCCCCGTTCTGCGTATATATTTCCAGGCGGCGGTAGTCTGTCGCCATTTTTCCAGCGAACCTTTTTGGGGCGGGCTGCGTCGAACTGATTAGCGACCGCAAGGGTCGGTCGTACACAGCCGGTAGAGGCGGTTTGGTAATTCCGAAAGTAACGGATTTTCAGCGATGATGTTTTTGCGACCACGTATCACCTGCGAACCCAGGGGCATAGGGCTGTTTGCCGGTTATCAACCGACAAATAAGCAGTCCGCGCTGCCTTTGCGCTTGTGACACTTGGTCGTTCCAGTTTGGAATCACACTAACCCGGTGTCACAGCGACATCGGGTTTTTTTATTGGGCTGGTAGCTGAGACGCGGGCACCGACGCTTGCGTTGGTCGGCGCCGGTCTGAAGAACCGGATACGAGGATTCGAGCGCCTCCCGGCCCACTGGTGCGTAACGGTTGCGCACACTACAGACGCCCCGTTCGTCTAACGGTTCAGGATCGCGGGCTTTCAATCCGCAGATAGGGGTTCGATTCCCCTACGGGATACTTGAAGCAGAACGTAGCGAAGCCTAGTTATCGCGCCTGGTCGGGGGCCAGGAGATCGGTCGCCGCGGCGACCCGTTCTGACTGACAAAGAACTATTGGGAAGTAGGGTAGTGGCGATCCCGCGTGTTTTGGGAACACGAGATCTGGGTTCGACTCCCAGCTTCCCGACTTGCACGGTAGTCGAGGGCTGGTTGCCCATACTCGGCTGATAACCGGGCCGCGCTGAGTTCGATTCTCAGGGCTACCACTGGAAACGGAAAACGCGAACCAACAGGAGCAACACAATGTCGATTTACCGGCGGCTGAAACGGATACACCAGACCAACTTTGGGGTCGTGGTGTAACGGCAGCATCCCTGACTTTTAATCAGGTGGGTGTGGGTTCAAATCCTACCGGCCTCACTGACTGCTGGCGCGTAGCTCAGCGGTGAGAGCGGCGTCCTTATAAGACGCAGGCCGTGGGTTCAACTCCCACCGCGCCGACTGAAACAATAATTGGGACTGTGGCAGACAGCGGCAGCATGCACCGGTCTCTTAACCGGACGAGTGTGGGTTCGAGTGCCCACCGGTCCCACTGACAACAAGCACTGGTCGTCTAGCGGCAAGACACCGCCCTCGTAATGCGGCGACGTGGGTTCGATTCCCACCCGGTGCTCTGTTGGATCTTTGACAATTTGGCAAACGACAAGCGCCCATGATGTAGCGGCAGCCTACTGCCTTGCCATGGCGGAAGTGTGGGTTCGACTCCCACTGGGCGCTCTGAACTTCAGGACGTGGGGAAGTCTGGCATCCCGCGTGTTCCGGAAGCACGAGATCGCTGGTTCAAATCCAGCCGTCCTGACTGAAATGATGCGGTGGGTCCCGTGCTGGTACGGGAAGGCGACTGTTAATCGCTCCGACGCAGGTTCGATTCCTGCCTCCGCAGCTTTACGAACGGAAGGGCAAGCCAACTGGCGACGGCAGCCGCCTCGAAAGCCGGTGCGAGCGACACAGCCTTGAGGGTTCGACTCCCTCTCCTTCCGCCTTCGCATAACAACGTGCCCTTGGCCGAGCGGCAAAGGTTCCAGGCTTCCAACCTGGCGAGGCGGGTTCGACTCCCGCAGGGCACTCTTCCGATGCGGGGTAGTCGCTGTTGGTAGTGATGCCTGGCTTTGAACCAGGAGTCCGCAGGTTCGATTCCTGCCCCCGCAGCTCGACGCGAACCGTGCGTAGAACGAGTGTGTCGTTGAAAACAAGAACGATGCGGGATAGTTGCTGTTGGTAGTGACGCCTGGCTCTGAACCAGGAGGCCGTTGGTTCGATTCCAACTCCCGCAGCTTGACAGACGGAAGTCATCCGGCTGGATGAGGAGCCTGTCTTGAAAACAGGTGGCGGCGCAAGCCGCTTGTGGGTTCGAGTCCCACGGCTTCCGCTCGCGAAACGACGGGCTCATCGTCCAACAGGAAGACGCCGGCTCCGCAAGCCGGAGATCCGGGTGCAATTCCCGGTGAGTCCACTCAAACAACATGGTCCTGTGGCCCAGCGGCGAAGGCAGCTCCCTTACAAGGAGACGAACGATGGTTCGAGTCCATCCGGGACTACTTCGACGATGCCCAGATACGCCAACCGGCAGAGCGGCTCGGCTTAAACCCGAGCGTTTGCAGGTTCGACTCCTGCTCTGGGTACTAACGCAAGACACATGGCTCGGTAGGCAATTGGCAGACCACCTTGGCTTAGAACCAGGGATGCTGTGGGTTCGAATCCCACCTGAGCTACTCGAAAACAATACGTCCTCGTGGAGCAGCCGGAGTGCTCGCCTCCCTGTCACGCAGGAGATCGTGGGTTCAAATCCCATCGGGGACGCTTGACAACATGGCACGGTACGCAAACCGGCAAAGCGACGAAGCTCAAACCTTCGTGATCGTCTGTGGGTTCGACTCCCACCCGTGCTACTTAAATGGGTCATGCGTCGGCTGGGCATTGGCTGTAGCCCAGTTGTCTGTAACCCACCCGCGGTCGGGCGACGAGAGGTTCAACTCCTTCACGACCCACTGACAACATGGCCCGTTCGTCTAGCGGCAGGATGCGAGCCCCTCAATCTCGCGACACGGGTTCGATTCCCGTACGGGTCACTGACAACATGGCCAAGTGGCGGAACTGGTATACACGCGACGCTCAGAACGTCGTGTCCGCTCGGACATGGGAGTTCGACTCTCCCCTTGGCTACTTGAACATTGCAGATGCGGCAGGTGCCCAACTGGCTTTCATACGGCCGGTGAGCCCGGCTCGATACCGGGACCTGCAACTTGACGCGGGTGGGCCAGTGCTCAGTCGGAGCCTCATAAGCTCTGGACTGCCGGGTGCGACCCCCGGACCCGCCACTTGACATGACCGAGTACGCAAACAGGCAAAGCGGTCAGGTCGAGAGCCTGGCGATTTTGTGGGTTCGACTCCCACCTCGGTCACTGAAACGATCCCGTGGTCCAACGGCGAAGACACCTGCGTGACATGCAGGAGAGCGATGGTTCGATTCCATCCGGGATCACTTGAAGCAATGGTCTGTAGGTGTTTCGGCAGCACACGTCCGTGGTAAGGACGGAAGACCGGGTTCAATTCCCGGACGGACCTCTTGAGAACAATGGGCTGCTGGTCCAACGGGAAGACGACTTGGCTTGCACCCAGGTAATCGGGGTTCGACTCCCCGGCGGTCCACTGACAATGGGCTCATGGTCCAACGGGACGACACCGCTCTGGCATGGCGGAAATCCGGGTTCGATTCCCGGTGGGTCCACTGACAGAATACGGAAGGTAGCCGGATACGGCTCGCCGGGCCGGTTTGCTAAACGCGTGCGCACCATACGGGTCGATGAGGGTTCAAATCCCTTGCCTTCCGCTGACTGCTGGCTCGATGGTGAAACGGACATCATGCCTCGCTTCTAACGAGGTGTTCCAGGTTCGAATCCTGGTCGGGCTACTGAATGAACAAACGGAAGGGCAACCCGATTGGCGACGGGACCCGGTTGGAAGCCGGTCGAGCGATAAGCCTTGCGGGTTCGACTCCCTCTCCTTCCGCTGAACGAACATTATGGTGTCCGTGGTGTAGCGGTTGTGCACGTCTGCCTGTGAAGCAGAAGGTATGGGTTCAACTCCCGTCGGTCACCCTTTGGAACAGAGAAAGGAATGGGAATCATGGTAGCGAAGCGTACTGCAACGACCGACGCTGGTGCTGAACCGCAACTGGCAGCCGGTGAACGTCGCCACGGTGGCGCGGGCGCTGGTGCTGTTGTGGAACGAGTCGGCGCGGGTCGTCGACCCGACCGACTACCAGACGTTACGACCTGGGAGCGACTGGTCGAAGCTGCGTCCGCGCGACGACGAGCGGTTCATCCAGGCAGTGCGGTTTCGGCTGCGCGTGCCGGAGGTGATCACGCTGACGGAGTACGACCGGCTGCCCTACCGCGGCCGTCACGTTCAGCCGGCGGAACATTTTCAAGCGTGACCACTACACCTGCCAGTACTGCGGCCGCCAGCCGGGGAGCGAGGAACTGACGATCGACCACGTCGTGCCTCGTGCCCAGGGCGGTGAGTCCACGGTGGGACAACTGCGTGCTGGCTTGCTGTGACGTGCAACAAGCGCAAGGCCGACCGCACGCCGACAGCAGGCCGGAATGCGGCTGCGCAAGGAGCCGGTCCGGCCGACGTGGAAGCCGCTTTACGCCGCACACGACGTGCGGATTGAAAGCTGGTCGAAGTTCGTCAGCGAGGCGTACTGGAACGTCGAGCTGGAGAAGTAGGAGATTTGACAAGGGTCGCTCCGGTCCTACGGCGCCGGAGGCTCAATTACACGAGTGTGCTCCTGGGAGAGCAGCCAGCCTCCAAAACTGGCGGACGGGGTTCGACTCCTCGCGCTCGTGCTTGTGCCGACGTGGCTCGACTGAGAAAGGCGCCGGTCTTGTAAACCGGATCATGCTGGTGCGAATCCAGTCGTCGGCTCTATACATCCCGATGGTGTAAC
This sequence comes from uncultured Planctomycetales bacterium, assembly GCA_963844115.1. Lineage (GTDB taxonomy): Bacteria > Planctomycetota > Planctomycetia > Pirellulales > UBA7805 > CS4-C045. Next base: position 86,425 of record CAWJNN010000075.1, read on the forward strand.
GGACGCACAAGACCCTCCTAAGGTCTTGGTCCTGGTTCGATTCCAGGTCGGGATACTGAGAACTCAACATGGCCCGTGGGTGTGCCGGAACGCATGTCAGCTTCCGAAGCTGTTGGACCAGGTTCAACTCCTGGACGGGCTACTCGACAACATGCCTTGCGAGTGTGATGGACGCACGGCGGTCTTCGAATCCGCAAGACGGGGTTCGATTCCCTGGCGGGGTGCTTGAAGCGACAACACATCCTCGGAGTGTGCCGGACCGCACGCGACCCTGCGAAGGTCGAGGACCAGGTTCGATTCCTGGCGAGGACACTTGATGACGTCGAGCCAGACGGCCAGGCGGCTGCCTGCAAAGCAGCTTGAAGTGGGTTCGACTCCCACCGACGTCTTTGAATATCTCGTACGCTACAATTAGACATTCATCCGCCAGATCGCGAAGTTCAGTACGGCCGCAAACGTCACCCAGGCTAGGTACGGAACCAGCAGCCAGCCGGCCCATCGCGTTCGACCCCAGGCTGGCAAGTCGAGTCGATTGACGAATCCCGATTCGAGGTACGGCCGGACCAGGAAGTCATTCAATTCAATGAGGGCGGACCGTTTGCCTGGTTGAGCATAATTCGGAGGGTGGAGTGAGTTGATGGCAGCGATACCAACAGCGATAAAGCCTGCATCAACGTAATTCAACCACTTCGCTGTCGGAAAACTTGCCGGTCTCCATGTTGGCTCCTCCTAACGAAATCAGCCGTGCGTCGCCGATTGGCAGCATACGGTGAAAGAAGCGGCCGCTGCCGAGTGTTCGCAATTCTTCCCACGCTTGGCCATCTTTCGCAAGCCGCAACAGTTTGCCGGAACTGGTACTGACGTGGAGTCGGCCGCCCGATGTGCAGCAGGCGGCACCAAAACCTTCCATATCCTCGCCAGGTAACTCAGGACCTTCCGACCAGACGCCCACGGCTGGATCGAAGACGGCCGTACTTCGCGTCACCTTGCCATCGGCCTGCATGCCACCAATAACGTAGAGCTTGCCGTCGGATGTCCCGACAGAAAGCGCACGACGCTGAAATTCTGGCTTTGCTAGTTCCTGCCATTGGGCTGAATCCTTCGCCAAGTCGATTGAATACGCCGTGTCATGCCAGACGGTCTCTTTGTCGCCCTGCATGGACCACCCTCCAACAACGTAGAGCACGTCGCCAATAATGGCCGCGTCAAACGACGAACGCGGCGATGGCATCGGTGTCACGTCTTCCCATTTTTCCGTTTGAGGGCTGAACCGTACAAAATCTGCGACTGACCAAAGATCCTGCTCTTCGTCTTCCTGGTTGCGGGCCTCAAAACCGCCGATGCGATACAGCACGTCTCGATGGGCAACCAGCGCCAACCCCTGTAGCCGGGGACCGGTCGCGACCACTTTCCATTGGGCCGGCTCCTTGGTATTCAGGCACAACAGCTCGCCCGACTGGCCCTGCTCGTAATAATGATGGGCTTTGCCGTAGTGACCGCCGTACACGTAGATATTGTCGCCCAGGACCGCCGCTCCGAAGCTCGTGATCGGTTTGGGTAGAGCTGCGTAGTCCTCACTGCCTGGTCTGACCTCGTCGGAAGTTTGCATCGTGTCCTCGGCCTTTTTGTTCTTGTTACTAGAAATGCAGATCAGTTCGCTGCCGGTGCGAATGACAAACGCGCCTTCCACGGCAGCGACCCCATAAACGCGGTCCTCCGTGGGCAGTGAATTCTTGGTCAGTATAGTCAGCTCTGTCTCCTGCCGCGACGACAGTCGTCGCACCCGATTTACCAAAGAAGTAGATACGGCCACAGGCACCCAATGGCGATGCCCAGCAGGATTCGCCGATCCGCTGCTTCCAAACCGTATCACCGGTTTTCGCATCCAAGCAAAACGCCACGCCGACCTTGTTTACCAGGTAGACATGACTCTGGTACACCAGCGGCGAACTGAATGTCGCTGTGGCCTCCCGGCTGCGCCAGGCGATATGGGTATCAGTCACGTCGTTGTTGCCGCCGCGCCGAACGGCAAGGTTTGAACCGACCTTGCTGGAGCCTACGACCACAAACTCCTCGGAAACCGTGGCAGACGGCACCGTGTTGCCTTCAATGTCCTGGACAATCCAGCGCTGCTTACCGGTTTTCGCGTCGATCGCCTCGCAAACCCCGTTGGAACTAACAATGATTTCGTCTCCCGCGCTGATCGGTGAACTCCAGGAGACCCTCTTTGGGCGATCCTGCTTCCAGATCGTCTTCCCCGTCGCCTTATCGACCGCAAGCAAGTAGGACGGGCCATCGTGATCGACCAGTACGACCAGGGCGTTTTCGGTGATGGCGATCGAGCCTCCCAAACCGTGGTTACCGAGGAACTTTCCGTAATCGTCTGTCAGCGAGCGCTGCCAAACGATCTGGCCGTCGTGCGTTAAGGCGGCCAGGTTGCCCGTCTCGAAAAACACGTAAACGCGGTCCTTGTCAACTGTCGGTGTGGGGGCTGCCCGGCTGACGTAGTTGCTGACTTTGGCCGTCTGTGAACTGCGGAAATCCGTCGTCCATAGCTGCCGACCGGATCGCAAATCGAAGCAGGCAACGATCGCCGTCTCTTTGTTGGAACCGTCCGCAGAGGTAACGAACACGCGGTCGTGCCAGATGACGGGGCTCGATTGCCCGTAGCCCGGCAGCTTGACCTTCCAGGCAACGCCGGTATCGTCACTCCACTTCAGCGGAAGGTCTTGAGCGTCCGAAATACTGTTACCCGCTCCACGAAAAGACTGCCAGGCGTTTGAAGGCGAAGCGGCGAACACGACGGACAAGAGAAGAATCTGAGTCATGGTCGTCGCTTTCAAGAATAGGAATAGCGCAATCTAACGTGTCGTATGTGACTGTCAACGTGCAAGATCATCAGCCCGGAAATGAGCGGTGACCCTCGCGATGAGCGATTCGCAGGCGGTCTTTAACTTTGAGTTCGCCAGATCCGAGTCAGGCGTCCCTTCTCCGGTCTGCTCATTCATGTAAAGCCGTTGTTCATGTGCGCATTACAGCCCGCTGGCTGCCGTCGCGAACTCCAATCTATTCCGCAATGCCGTGTACCTTTGCTTGGTATCCACCCGATGCACGGCCATGCCCAGAGCCTTCTTGGTTCCCACCAGCACCACGAGCTTCTTGCCCCTCGTGACCGCCGTGTAGAGCAGATTTCGTTGCAGCATCAGATAATGCTGTGTGTGCACCGGGATCACCACGCAAGGGAACTCCGACCCTTGGCTCTTGTGTATCGACAGCACGTAGGCCAGGGAAAGTTCGTCCAGGTCGCCAAAATCGTATTCGACGGGCCGACCTTCAAAATTGACCGTCATCGTTTGCTCAATGCGGTTAATCTTTTCGACGATTCCCAAGTCGCCATTAAACACGTCTTTGTCGTAATTGTTTTCGGTTTGGATTACCCGATCACCAATGCGAAACGTCCAGCCGAACCGCTGTACTTCGGGATCGCCATCGCTTGGATTGATTGCCTCTTGCAAGACTTGGTTCAAGTTCCTGGCACCCAAGAGGGAACGATTCATCGGCGTCAGCACTTGGATGTCGGACTTTGGATCGGCCCCAAAGCGAGATGGTATCCGTTCTTTGACGAGTCGAACGATCATATCTTGGATCGCTTCCGGCTCGTTGGACTCGACGAAGTAAAAGTCGGTCAAGGATTCGGATGACGACAAATTGGGCATTCGACCGTGGTTGATGGCGTAGGCAGCAGTAATGATCCTGCTCTCGCTGGCTTGTCGGAAAATCTCGGTCAGTCGCACGACCGGAACCACATTCGATGCAATCACGTCCGCCAGCACCGAGCCAGGGCCGACCGAGGGTAGCTGGTCCACGTCGCCCACCAAAATCACGCACGCTTCGCTCGGAATCGCCCGCAAGACTTGGTGGCCCAGAACTACATCCACCATCGATGTTTCATCCAACACGAACAGGTCGCCCGTCAGCGGGTGCTGTTGATTCCGTTTGAACTCTCCGGTGGCAGGATCAAACTCCAGCAGCCGATGAACTGTCTTGGCCGTGCGTCCTGTCGTTTCGGCCAATCGCTTTGGCCGCCCGGCCTGTTGGTGCAGCCAGCACGCATTTCAGTTCCTTGGCAGAGAAGATTTCCAGGATGCTGCGGACGAGCGTCGTCTTGCCGACTCCTGGCCCACCCGTAATGACCAGCATCTTGTGCTGACAAGCCTGCCGAATTGCCTCCTGTTGCGCTGCGGCCAACTGGATGTCCAACCGCTGTTCGACCCAGGCGATGGCTTTTTCTACGTCGATGTGTGGCAAAGGATGCGGCGTTGCCGAGGCAATTCGGTGAACGGACTGGGCCAATCCAACTTCGGCCCGGTAGAGGCTGGCAAGGTAAAGCCAAGGTTCACCCTCGACAGATTCACGAATCACGCTTCCATCACGAACTACCGTCTGCACGGCTGCTTCAATAATTGTTGTTCGATCTCGACCAGTTTGATCGCATGTTCCACGACGCCCGGCTCTGGGTAGCCGCAATGCCCTTGGGAAGCGAGGTCTTGCAATGTGTATTGCACTGCTGCCCGTGCCCGGTAAGGACTATTGCGGTCGATGCCCAGCTTCGCTGCCAGTTCGTCGGCGGTCTTGAAGCCGATGCCACGGATGTCGTCGGCCAGTTGATACGGGTTCTCCTTGATCTTGGCGATGGCTTCATGGCCGTAGGTACGGTAGATGCGGACAGCCCGTCCCGGTGTGATCCCATGCTCGGTCAGGAAGAGCATGATCTTGCGGACTTCCTTCTGCTCGTGCCAGCTTTGGCGGATGCGCTTGATTCGCTCTGCACCGATGCCTTTGACGTGCAGCAGCATGTCGGAGGAGTTCTCGAAAATGTCGAGCGTGCGTTCCTTGTAGACCGAGACGATCTTCGCTGCCAGCTTGGGGCCAATGCTGCGCACTGCACCGGAGGCAAGATATTTTTCAATGCCTTCGGCAGAAGCAGGATGCGTGGTTTTCAGTTCATCGGCCTTGAACTGTTGCCCATGCTGCCGGTCGATGACCCAGCGACCACTCGCCTCGACATGCTCGCCCGCTGTGACCGAAGTGGTGCTGCCGACGACGGAGACAAGTTCTTCCCGTCCCTTGACCTTCACCCGTAGCACGGCAAAACCGTTCTCTGGGTTGTGGTAGGTGACTCGTTCGATGAATCCGTTCAGGGTTTCGGGCATATGTTAGCTCGGTGATGTCCGACCTCCTCACCGCAGGCGAACTGTTGATGGGCGTTCATTCTACCGCCCTCGGAACGAGGGCGGTAGAATCGAGCTACGAGGAGTACCATCACAATGTCCAACAAGCAGCGTCAAACGCCACGTAAACCAGCGACAAAGTTCTCCCACCTTCGTAAGAAGATGGAGAAGCAGAAGGTTCAGGCGAAGCGGTCGAAGAAGAAGTGAGCCATGCAGGACGGCGGATCATTCAGCAAGACTTGGCAGTGAGTTTGTGCTTGACATCGACCACATCAGAGAAGAGCTAAACGAGCTTCCGTTCAGGGACGGAAAACGAGAAGTCTTTGTTGGCAGAATATCCGAGATGTTCGAGGAAGAAAGCGAGCAAGCAATCGCAGAACATCTTGGTCAATTTGAGCAAGAGTTGCGGAGTCACACGCTGATATTGACCCGTCACGAAGAAGACCGGGATGCCCTCTTTGTGGTTCAAGAATTACGGACGTTAGCCCCGGACTTTTCTTGGATGGCAGAAGCGATGAATTGGGTATCCAAGATCACAGCCGTCGCTCTGGAAATGATCCTGCCGGGATTGGCGGGATTGTGGCTCGACAACCAATTGGGAACCCGGTTCCTTGCCTTGCTTGGGTTTGCGTTGGGAGTTCCGCTTGGCATGTGGCACCTGATTGCGATGACCAAGAGCAAACGGAACGAAATCGAGTAATAGGTGATGTCGATCAGAAGCCGTAACGCAAAAAGGCCCTCGCCACAAAGAGAGGGCGAGGGCCCCATGACTCATCAAGGGAACCGTACTGCCCACCACACCCAAATCACACCCGGCTCGTCCAAGCCAAGCCCATTCCGGACCAACCTCGCATCACTTTCGCTACGTAATGGAGCGGGATGCAGAGTTACGGAAAACGCAGGACGAAGCCGGAGTGGAAAAGCGAGGGCAAGCAGAACACGCCTCCTCAGAAATCGGAGGCAGGCTCCCTCACAAACATGTACGGTGGTTCTTGCATAGGCAACCTCCAAAAAGAGGGCAGGCACTGCAAGGAAAACACGCTGGAACGAAGGTTCCTCTAAGTATTCTATCGTCTCCCGCACGCCGATCAAGCACTTTTTTCGAGCAGGACCGAGATTATCTTTGATAAGTTCCCATGAGCCGACCCTCCGCTAAGATGTGGCCCTTCATGGCCCGCAACAGTGCCTCTTTTTCCAAACCAGGCTCCAAATCGAGTTCGGTGTCCAGGGCATACAGCTTGAAGTAATACCGGTGTGGATTGCCCGGTGGCGGCGCTGGCCCGTCTGTAAGGCGAAAAGAATTGGCAACCACAGCACTAATGGTAACCGGTCAGACTTGGCCGTTAACTGTTGCCGCCCCCAGTAAGAAATAATGCAGCATCCCGGCTGGACTTTGGTCATTATTGGTGTGGTCATCGCAGGGATTGGTCTGGTTTGGCTGCTCGCATCCCCGATACCGTTCTAGTTGTCTAGATTTTCTACCTGCGAGACTGATTCACGCTCCACCCATCTTCCATCGGCATCCTGTTGCCAACAAGTAATCTGATGACCCGCTGACTTTTCCAACTCCCAAGACTTCCGTGCCTGTGCTACGAAACTAGGATTATTTCCATCGAACAAGAACACCCCGCGTTCGTAAGCTGAAAGGTCAGGTGGATTGGCACCATCCACCATAAAACGCACTGACGCATTGTTGGGATTATCTTGACCTGTAGTCAGCCAGATCGGCTGAGTCGTCGCCTCTCCGCTTGCTGCGTGTGGTAAAAAGCTATCAGAACGATACGTCCACAGGCGAGTGTCTAGCATGTCGCGGGCCTCTTCATTGCCAGCTTGGACGACGACTCGCCACTTGCGATCAAGACACTTTTCTAGAAGCCCCCCCAAGACCTTTGGAAGGTTCGTATCTGTGATTTGATAAAATAAAACTTCCATCACAGTCTCCTTTAATGTTCACCTGCATTTGAATAAGTGGGCTGCATACCTGGCACGTCAGCGAACGCATGCTGGAGCCGATTCTCGCCAGTCGTCATCCGGTCCATCCTCGGTGCCGACACCATCCATCACAACGACTTCGACGTGGGGAAATGCGTTCAGCAGGGGATGCAAAACAGAGTCATCCTTTTTACACAGCGCAACCGACCGAATTGATCGTGGATTGAATCTCTTGATTAACGGGGCAGAAAATACCGCCTGCCCCATCAAATACATTCCAAGGCGTTTCGCTTTTGACTGTACGACGATTACATCCTGGTCTTCAATCCTGTCGCTTTTGCGCTGACCAACAGGAACTCGCCGCTTCTCGGCATTCGGCAATATGATTGCATCAACACGGCGAGGCCCGCAGGTCGGGGACGGACCAACCACCTGAAATTCCTCGACAAGCGTGCCGCCAAGCGACTCTGGATCTGGCTCATTCTGTTCGGTCCTATTCACCATCAGCCTGATCGTTTCCGTTGTCATTTGCGACTTGAGGTACGTCAGCGGCTGCCGCTCCTCCTGGATTATCCCCGGCTGCGCCATCGTTCGCTGGCACTGGCGGATTAGCAATATTCGCCAACTGAGGAACCGAAAGGTGAGGCGTAGACATCAGCACAACAGCGTTTGCTCCTTGTTCCTCTTGTATGAGTGCCTTTATTCTTTTTAGAACGAGCTTGCCTCGCATCATTGCTTGAGCGGTGGCATCATAGTCAGCACTTGCGGTGACAGCGATCTGACCATGATTTGGTCCATCCCCTCCTTTGTTACGCTTTCGGAATGCTTCCTCAGTTCGCAAGTTAACGATGGCCTCGATAGACTTATCCTTCTTGTCGGCTATCGCCTGATCAAGCAATTCCTGAATACGCTCATGAGAAACACCTGGGTTGCAGTGATGCAAGTGATCAGCATTTACATAGTACCCTTCAACGTCGCTTCCCTCCGTCACGAATGCTGTGATGTCATGATTGCCTAGTGCTTGCTCAAACGCCTGCACATCGTCATCGGAAAGGTAGTCTCGGTCTCGATGCACGATCATTCGTACATTGGGTGCTTTCTCCTTGAGAAACCGACCCAGCACGATTGCCGCATCAACTTTGGAGCAACCTGAATACGAGACGACTTCGGTCTCATCTTCGTTGAATCCCGAACTCCAGAGTATATGCTTGACGAAACCTGGGTCTGCGTCTTCCGTCGCCACCAGAAATGTGATTTCTCCATCGGCAAAATAGTCAACAGAGTCAAGGGCACCGAGGTCGAGCAACAGTGCCGTCAAATCAGGCGACTCGTCCGCTGGCGGCACAACTATTTCACCCTTCGTTATCCAGGTAACCCTCGGTCCTCCACGCATGGCATCTAAGACATGGCGAGAATGCGTACTTAACACGACTTGAAAGTGTCGCTGTGCTGCTAGTTTCGTGATGAGTTTGCACAGCGAACGCTGATTGTCTGGATGCAAATGAGAATCCGGCTCGTCGAGGATAAGCAGTGCTGGATTGAATAAGGTCACGTATGCAAGCAATTGAGTAGCCTGTAGAATCGACGTTCCCGCAGCATCGAGTGGTAACTGCGGCCCATCAGCTATGCTGAATCGGACATCGATTATTTCGTCGGTATCTTCCTCGAAGTTTACGGCCAGCGATATGTCCGAAAACACTTCTCGCAGGTCTTCTGAAAATTGGCTCCACCTATCCTGACCCGCTTTGTGGAGCATCAACAAAACATTTCGCAATACAAGGTTGGCGTCTCCTCGGGCAACGACTCTTCGCACTCGACCAGGGGACATGTATATTTCTTCTCTTGGCACGCCTGCCAGTCCTGGCGCATAAATGCTGAATGGCTGCTGGACATTTTGAAGCTGCTCACCTAGTTGCCTTCCTTCAATCGCCACGGCGATATTTCGATTTCGACCCCGCCGTACTGCAACAGTGCAGGAATTGCCATCGCTGGCGTGAAACGCAACTTCGACCCGTTTATTGCGGTCTTCGACGAGGTTGCCACCTGTGGCAAGTGTCATTACGTCAGCAACGGGCGAATACAAGAGTTGAGATGGGTTGAAAGACAACTGGTAAGTGTCCTGCTGCCAAGCAACGCCTCCTAGCAATTTGGCGGACTGGGCGACAGCAACTGCGAAATGAATCGCTTGAAGAACGCTACTCTTGCCAGAGTTGTTTGCGCCGATGAGGACGTTTACGTCTTCAAGGTCCAGAGTAAAGTCCTCCAGTCGCTTGAAGCGGCGAATTGTAATCGAGGTCAGCCCCATGATATCTTCCAGTTCAGGCGAGTTTCAAAGACACCGACCGTCAACAGCAAGCTTTGGCCGTGAGCAGCAGTAGGCGCGACGATTTATCGAATACGCAACTCCTCAGTTTAGCTCGACGTTCACCATTCGTCACCGGGGAAGCAGTTTGCTCATTTCAATCGTCCGTGCCAACTTTGCCGTCGTAATTCGCAAACACCGCCTTCACATGAGGGATCAACACTGCGTTCAACGCCTGATCGTCGGACGATAGCTGTGTGTCTGGAGCAAGCTCCCCGTTGCGAGCAGCCAACACGATAGCCGCCAGGACGTGTTGCACATCCACGGGATGATTCGTCGGCTCTTCGAGCTTGATCGCCAGATCGAAAAGCACGTTCGTCAGCGACGGGTCAACCGTTGCCTGCCCTGAAGCAGAAATGGAAATGCCGGGGACGATTTGATGTTCGCCGTCCGTCATTGTTGCTCTCCATCTGTTCGCAACAACTGAAACCTAGGCACTTCCTTCTCCTCGACCGTTACCTTCTCCTGAAACATCGCCAACGGACGCACCCAGAGGCTGTGATTCCCATACTCCTGTCGGTAGACCACGAGTTCTTCCTCGGTTTCGCTGTGCTTGGCGACACCGATGACTGTGTATTCCTTGCCCTTGTAGTGGCGGTAGCGGCCTGTCGCTAAATCAGCATTCTTCATTCTTGAAACCTCTTCCACCGCTGCTGTAATGCTTCCTTGTTCGGAGCCTGTGCCGCATCTGAAATCGGTAGGAAAAGCCAGCACCGCCGAAAGGTGGTGCTGGCTTTCATTCGCATTCACACCTTCGCCAAAATCGTTTCCATTTCTGCGGACGTAAATGCACGAGCCGTCTGGGTCTGAACATTGCCATGTGATCCGATCTGGAGCATCAGGGCTGTGGCTGTCTCCTCATCGGGGGCGTCCATGATGATGACACCATCATGTGGTCCAAGCGTCCAATAGATGTCCTTGACCTTTACCCCCATTTTGTCCGCTGCGGCTTCAACGGCGTGCGCCCGCTTGCAGGTAGATTTGATGTCTTTCATACCCTGGTTGGTAAACTGAACCGTGCTGATGAAGGTTGCCATTGGATATGGTCCCTTGCTGCGAAAAAGACTGTTTTGATCTGTGGTGAACCTGATCGACGTATTCTACCGCCGCTTGCTCCCAGGTAGAATCGCCTCCATGCAAGAAGAAGCCACCTACATCTGCGATGCCTGCGGCGAAGAGATCATTGTCCCGCAGGCGGAATAGAGTTGGAAGTGACACGATAAGAAAGTCCGCCGCAGCAATTCGGCGGCGGGCCAAGTCCAAGACAATCAAGGAAGGGGAAAAATGAGCAAAGCATCGCCACACCAGCAGCTTGACGGGATGATTTCGGGATACTGGATTTCGCAAGCGATTTACGCTGCGGCCAAGTTTGGCATTGCCGACCATCTCAAAGACGGCTCGAAGTCGGTCGATGAACTGGCCAAGGCCACTTCGACCAACGCCGATGCCTTGTACCGGCTGTTGCGGGCGTTGGCGAGCAAGGGAATCTTTGCCGAAGGCGAGCCACGTCAATTCTCGCTGACGCCGTTGGCTGAACCGTTGCAAAGCGACGTGCCGGGATCGAAGCGGGCCTTGGCATTGATGTCGGGCGACGAACAGTTTCGTGCTTGGTCGGAAATCGAATACAGCATCCAGACCGGAAAAATCGCCTTCGATAAGGTCTTTGGCAAACCGATCTTTGATTACCTGGGCGAACATCCCGAAAAGGCCCGCATTTTCGACGCAGCGATGGTCGGCATCCACGGTCGTGAATCGAATGCAATTCTCGACGCCTACGACTTCTCTGGAATCGGTGTTATCGCTGACATCGGCGGCGGCAATGGATCACAGACCATAGATGTTCTCAACAAGTACACAGAGATGAGGGGCATCCTTGTCGATCTTCCTCATGTGATCGAGCGAGCGAAGGACCGAATCGAGTCTGCGGGCCTTTCTGATCGTTGCGAGTTAGTCGGAGGCAGTTTCTTCGATGCGGTGCCGCAAGGTGCGGACGCCTACATGATGCGGCACATCATCCACGATTGGGATGATGACAAGTCACTGACAATCCTGCGCAACTGCCATCGGGCAATGTCGCCTGACAGCAAGCTGCTGGTCGTCGAAAGCGTCATTCCACCCGGCAATGATCCGTTCGGCGGCAAGTTTCTTGATTTGGTCATGCTGCTGATCCCAGGTGGAAAAGAGAGGACCGAAGACGAGTACCGGACTCTGTTCGACAAGGCGGGATTCGAGCTTACACGGATCGTCCCGACTGATACCGAGGTCAGCATCATCGAGGCGAGAAAGCAGTAGTGTTCCCATGCGACACCCTGGCCCGCTATTGGCGGTGGGCCATTAACTTCTTTGACGCACCACGCCACTGCGCTGCTCCACAGACCTAAATCACAGGCAAAAGGGAATCGCAACGATGCCGGTAGAATCGAATGAAACCAACAAAGAGTAAGACGATGCCAGACGCCAACTCAGAAAAACCGCTTTGCTTGGATCAATTCCTGAAGCTAACTGGAATTGCAGGTACAGGTGGACAGGCAAAAATGTTGATTCAGGGCGGGGAGATTTCGGTCAATGGTGAGGTCGAAACAAGACGACGCCGAAAGTTGGCGGCTGGCGATGTCGTCGAGGCTGACGGACGCACCTTTTCGCCCGACGAGTTTCTTTCTGGACGTTGAGGATGCAAGGCCAGTGTCCACAAGGTTATTGCCATGTTCCTATTGCCTTGTCCATGTTGAATGACGAACAAGATGTAACATCCGACCTACTGAGCCAACTGCTCCATTTCCGTCACCACTCTATCCAACTCATCAACCAAACCGCTTGGAGTGTCGTACTGCTGAAACTCTTTGACCAAGGTTCGGTAATACCAAAGCGTCCCATCCTTTCCGCCTTTGAACCGAGGCCACAAGTCATCGCCCAGTTCCCGCAGGTCCGCGACGATCGAGCGTGCGTTGTGCAGCTTATCGCAGCAGGACACCAGCAAGGTCTCCGGCGAGGCCTGAGCCAGGTGTTTGATGTAATCCTCTTTGCGTTCGCGCCATGGCGGTTTCGGCGTGACGTCCGTGTCGGTGCAGTCCCGGACTATCTTCGCGACGCGGTCGCCGAACCTGGTACGGATATCGTCTTCGCGGTCCTGGCCACCCGCATCCTCCACGGCGTCGTGCAGCAGTGCAGCGATGGCAGTATCCTCGTCCGCGCCATGCTCTAATGCCAGGCCGGTGACGCCCAGCAAATGCGACACGTAGGGAATCGAAGTCCCTTTTCGCATGTGCCCGGCGTGGGCGTTGCACGCGTAGCTGAGCGCCTCTTCAAATCGGGACGTTAGCATCATTCTCGTCCTTTCAGCCGCTGTGCTACCTCGTCGGCGGTGATCTGCTCACGATCAGTCCTGGCGATTCGTTTTCGCCCAGCGCTAGTAATGGCTTTGTCGCTGTCGGTTGCGGTATTCTATCAAGCATCGTGAATCTATCGAATTGGGGCCTTTTCTGGTCATCCCGTCGCGTGACGAAATCCTCAAGGACTTGTCGTGAACACACCACCCAGACCCGTGAAAGAAGACCAGCAGTTGGCAAGCTACATCGCGATGGTCGTTCGCAACGCGATGGAGGACTTCCACTGCCAGTATCTCACCGACGATCAGATGAAGGAGCTGAATCCGATCGTTCGCAACGCGGTCTGCACGGCACTTCACGCCTTCAACACTACGAGAAGGCCGACGCGGCGGCGCGATTCGTGGATTACAACTGCCGCATGGTTCCCAAGTACTGGGAACAGCCGGAATTGCTGGATGGATACGTGCAGATGTGGGATCGCGAGGGAAGCTCGCCAGAATCAGATAGTGATTGAGAGCGAAGTCGTACGCGGGTGGGCTGGTGTCCGCACGACCAGCACGTCACCCACGGCCAGTCCCACCAGGCAGCCGCGTTGTCGGTCTTGCAGGCGATTCATTTCACTTCGATTCACTGCATTCTGTCGTATCTTCCAGATCGGGGATTTTGCTACGCATCACCATAGAGCACTTGATAGAGTTTCAGCAGCGCCTCGGTATCATATTGGCAATACGCCAGCAGGTCCGCACGCAGCTGGGCTCGCTGCCTCGGGCAACAATTCGGTATCCAGCAATTCGGCGTATGCGACAGATGCCGAGATGCCGTCCGCAATATCTAGTCCCGCGTAACCTTCGCCAGGCAATACCGACGGCAGGACGGTTTTGAGGCTGAAGCTACCGTGCTGCTCGGGGTGATAGTAGTGTTCCCTTATTTCGGGGGCAAAATCCACGAGGCGGCCATTTAACGCGATCAACGCAGCGGCCTGGTCAGGAACGGCGTCTGCCAAATCCGAGATCACTCGCGCCTCGTAGCCTGTGTAATGAACGATGGCGCCCTGGTCGCCGACCGCCTCCACCAGCTGCTGTGCAAGTTGCGGCCGCGGGTCATCGGTGCCGTCGTGCAGGTACTCGTGGTGTTGGACTGCCCCATCACGGTCCAGTTTGTGTAGTGACCATTGAAACGGGATTGTCTCGTATGGTCGCGTGTTCACATACCTGGGCAATGCTGGTGCGATCGTTTCAAAATCCAAGAAAAATAGAGGTCGCCCCCACGCACGCAGCTTCTGCTCGATGGCAGGATCTAAAAAGAAGCTACCGCTTGAAACGCAGTCGCGCATCCGCGCTGTAACATCGAGAGCCCATGATATTCAGCAGGAATCTGATCGATCGAATCAATTCCTGACGCGATCAGGTCGTCTCGGAGGTTGTCTCCCAACCGGTACAGATCGTCAATCGGATGAAGTGGCTCATCGGCATGGCAGTGGCCCCAGTAATTACAGTGGTAAGGTTTGCTGCAGTGCGGCCCGGTACCAATTTCCGGTGTTTCGTCCTGAGCAAGCATTTCCCGCATCGTGTCCAGTTGGGCAAGATAGCTCGGCATGTTCTGACGCACAGCAGCCGTGATATCGTTGAATAAAAAGAGGCGATCCAGATCATAATCGCCACCTTTGTAGACGTACGAATTATCGATGTGCGCAAGCATGGCCCTTTGGATTGGCAGGCCACAACCTTCCAGGACCCAGAGCTGGATTGCGACATCCGGTTCGTATTGCGGCTTCAGCTTTGTGCTGGATTTGACTTCAATCAAGTCAAATTGGCCGTCCGCCGTTTTGGCCAGGATGTCTGCGCGGATTGCAACGCCTTGATGCTCGAATGCTGCCTCGTACAAGGCAGGTACACTGGGGTCTTCTAACGCCTTTTGTGTCGAGATCATCGCTTCCTTATGGTGCAGATGAACTTCTGCAATCAAGACACCTGCTGGACGTAAGCCACGGGCAAGTTCGCCCACTTGGTGCCCGATATCAAATCGCACCTGGGTAGCATCATCCACTGGATCCGCCAATTCGCGCCGGTGACACTCGAAATAGAGCCGCTTGTGACATTGGATGCCTGCGACAAAGCGGGATTTGGAGAGTAGCGACATGGGACCCTACACGTTACGACTAATTGCAGTCGGGTGACCAGCGACTTAGTCGGCGCACTCCTGCGTCGTCTGCTTCCAGACACATGACCCAGAATTCACGCTGGTGATCAACTGGTTCCAAATTCCCAACGTCCGAAAGCATGTCTGCCACCTCGCTCCGTTCCATGGCGATCTGATAGATGGGGACCTGTGCTTCACCGGTTGCTTTGGCAGCCAGGTCGTCGATGGCCCCTTCCTCGGCTTCAACGGCTGCATGATTCAATGCAAACTTGCGGGCTTGGCCCTTACGGACGTCGATCATCACGATGACGGGATCCGTCATTCCCGCCTTCAACGCTTCAAAGTGTTCCGCCATCAACGTGGTAAAGTTGATGCGAATGATTTGGTCCCATGTGTCGTCGTTCATGGCTGATCGTTTCCAAGCGGCTAGCGAGGCTTGTTCGGCTGAAAACTTCTCCGCGTATTTGAAGTGCTAATCGTTCCCAACGGCGGATAACACATCGTCCCCCAATCCTCATCCGCGCCGTGATCGATCATGACCGTGAGAATGGCCGGCAGCAGACGCCCCAGCAGACTACAGCACCGATGGACTGCCGTCCGGTTTAGTTTGCTGCCGTGGGTTGCCGCCCCATGGACCAGCTGACAACGCACCAGGTAAACACGCTCCAGCACCCGGTCCAGAATCAGCGTCCAGTTTCCCTCGTGATACCACGTCTGGGCGTTAAACTTGGCCTTCTTAGATTGGTTGGCCCGCTTCTGGCTTGGCTCTTCCCAGAAGTACTGGCTCAGGTACTCATCATCGAGCATCTTCATGACGAGTCCCCGTTGACCTTGCAGCACTTCAGCAAGCTGGCCATCGGCGTCTAGGGCGAGGATACGGTCCATGAACGAACGCCATGAGGGCCGGTCAGCCATGGGCTCTTGCTTCTGTATATCCCACTGGCCGTACAGCGCGTTGAACGCGATCCAGTGATTCAGCAAGGCCTGGTCGTAATCAGGTCGTTCGCCCATTCGTTCGACGACGCCCAGCCAGCTGCATGCACGGTGAATACGGATTGAGGTGCTCTGGTCTTCTTGCTGTTCTTCGAACCGTTCCTTATGCGGCTTCCAGCGGCTGCGGAGTTGGTGGACGGTCAGTGGTGCAGACGTAGCGACTAGACTGCCATGACGTGCCCCCGGTTGGCAAGATAAGACTACGGTTCAGCCTGGATGGACGTCCTATATTTTGTCCGGCTAGTAGGCGTCACGCCAGTACCAAAATCCGTATGCCTTAGGTAACTGCACTTTCGGAAACCTTGGTTAAGTTAGGCGGCCAACGTCATGATGCGTTCGGTGAGGTTGATGATTTTTTGTGGCAACGACCAAACCGCCCTAATCGACAATAATTCGTTCTGCAGAATCCACTGGCGCAGTGCTTTGCGGCGGTTGGCATGCGAAGGCCTCCGCTCGGCATCGTCCCACGGCGAGTCGCTACGGTCGACGAGTTGCTTGCTACTTCTGTCCCACGCCCAGAGTTCGACCAGCGTATGCATCCACAGATTTAGATTGTACACGGCAAGGTTGCTCCAGATGTTACGCACTTGCTGTTGGCCCGATCCCCACACTTCCTTCACATCGTGGAAATCCTGTTCGATGGTAGCGCGATCGGCAAACGCTTCGACGATTCTCCTTGACGCTGGCATTCGGATCGGTGCAGAAGAAGGCGTACCAGCCATGATCTTCCTTCACCAGCACGACGCGAATGACGGCTCCCACCGGCGGGTAGGTTGCCAGAAAGGTTTTGTAGGTTTTCCTCGTCGCTTTGCCGTAGACTGTGCATTCGACGGTTTGCCAGCCGGCCGGTGCCCCGCTCGTTTCGCCAGACTGAGACGATTCTTGCCATACTTCCGCGGCCGGCCGCGACCTCGACGTTGACCTTTTTTCAGCTTCGGAGGCAAGTCGCGCAAGGCCGCGTCTTTGCGCAAGCGACCCACGACGACCACGGTGGCGAGCTTCAAGACCCGCTGCAAGAACGGCCGCTTGGTGTAGCCGCCGTCGATAACGATCCAGACCGTTTTTCCCGCTTGTTTCAGCAGCGGAACGATCCACTCGACCAAACGGGCTGCCAGTTGGCAGCTCGGTGGCAAACCGCTGCCAACTGCGCGACTTGGGAATCGTCACCATGGTTCGCTTGCGAACATAGAGCATCGCTCGAAGAGGCAGGCCAATCGTTCCCCACTCCGGATGCCGAAGTGCCAGCGAAATCGTGACCCAAATATGGCCGCAGACAAACCGGCCGATCGGCCGGGCCGGGCGTCGGGTTGTGATGGACATCCGCCCCTTCGACTTTCGGCCCATACCGCTTGGTAGGCGAATCGTCGATCACCAGCAGCAGACGCTTTGGCAGGGGCAATGTCCGGCAGTACCGGTACGACAACCTGCGTAGCAATCGATTCGGTCTTGCGTCCAACGCTGGTAAGAAGGTAAATAGTCGTCGAAGTCGTCGCTGACGCCAGCGGCTCGGAGCCAGGTGGTCACCGTGCGACGTCCACTGGCGAACAAAATGCCGGTCAGCAACACTGGCAACCGCCAGCGATTGCGGGCGTGCAGGCCAGCCGCCAACCACTCGCTCCACTCCCTACCACTGAACGGGACATTCCCAACGACATTGCGAATTCGCCATCCTTGGCTCCTCCATTGTGCGGCTTGTTTGGAAACCGCAGCATGATGGAAGAGCCTTTTTTTGTGGAGATCAATTCATACACGGCCTACGGCCGTTTTTCCGA
>CAWJNN010000076.1:0-16941 GCA_963844115.1 uncultured Planctomycetales bacterium
ATGTATCGCTGAATTGTTCGTCCGTTAGCCTCGTACCCGCCAGATTAAGTTCCAAGTTCAACTGGCCGCGAAAGGGTCGCGATTGTCGAACCAGTTGTTCCGCAAGTTGTTGGTTGGCGACGCCACCTTCATTTAACAGCGTATCGATATACGTCGAAGACACGGCTTGCTTCGCAGGTACGTCGATCGGTTCTGGGTCATGACTCGAGCAGGCCGACAAGGAGGTGCCGCAAAGAAACACCAAGAAAACGAGATGGCAATTCGCCATGGGGGGCCGTCGGCGTAAATTCGAGCTGCTCTTACGGATTCCGGATCGACCAGAATCATATCGCACTACTCAATACTAATCGCACTACTCAATATTAAATGTGTCAATATCAGATTTGTCAGAACCGACTGTCACAAAAGATACACCACTGACGGGTCCGACACTCACAGTTCATAATGTGTGCCCGATGTTGAGGTAGGACGCACGACCTATTGCTCCAAAACACGTAAGCCGCCGTCTTCCGGACACAGCGACAGGATGGAAAACGTCGTAAAGAACAATCGCCCGCCCTGGGAGTTGTGCCCCGACGACCCCGCTCCCGCTGCCAACGCAGCGGAGTCTTCAAGATAGGTGGCGTAAGCAGGTGAATTAAGCGGCATAGTACGCAACGATCTCGGGTAACGCATCGTATTCTGCCTGGGTCAAGCCGAATGTTGGGCTCGCCGCATTATCCGGATCGAATGGACCTGGTGGATCTGGAAAAGGTGGTTGAACAGGCGGGGTGGCCTCAAGGTACCAACTCCCGTGTTGGTGTAACGCCGTCTCCTGATTGGCTTGCAGGTAAGTAGACATGACAGCGTACCAGGGGTCCCAGAAACTACTACCTTCCATGTATGCCAGCAGCGAAATGTGCTTATTGGTGTAGATGTCATGATATGCGGTGTTTGGGGTTTTCCCGGTCAAGAATTGCACGACCGCAGGATGACCTTTCCGTGCTCCCGTGTAGCCGGGGTCAGGCGAAGCCTGATAGGTATACCTGCGACCCAGCAAACCGGCAGCACTCATGGGAACCGGAGGCGGGATCGCCAAAGTGATATTTGTAACTGCTACCAATATCGACGCCGTAGTCCGGATCCAACACCAGATCCGTTTGCATAGTATTTAAGAAATCTCTGCCGTTCGTAAAAGCCGCGAATGTATCGTAGGCACCGGCCATGATGGCGGTAGTCTGTGCGGCCAGGGCGTGCGGGATGTGTGACGTGTCTCCCGGGTAATTGCTTATCGGATGCGACCCCTGGGTTACTCCACCATGGTAGTACCGCCATCCTATCCCTCCCCAGACTCCTGCTTTTTCCGTGTAAAGGGAAGACTGCTGCACTTTTAGCAAAAGATCGGCCTCATCCACCCCACACGTAAGCGACAAATCTTCGCATTCGTTATCCGTTGCCCGTTTGCCTACGACAAGCGCTTCTCCCAACGCCCACTGGGCAAAAAAATGCGCGTAAAGCGTATCGTCTCGACCAGCCTCTCCACCGATTTCGGCGAAAAGGACGGAATTCGGGATGGCGGCTTTATGCACGGGATTGGGTGTGTCCTGGAGGTTATCGGCCAACAGCCAATTGATGGCTCGACAAACGTTGTCCTGGTACGGCCCCGGCACGTTGTAACTGTGTCCCATTCCCAGGAAACTCAACAGTGCCAGGCCCGTTGCTCCGTGTTCTGCGTCGCCAATGCCCTGATTGCCACAATTGCAACCAGCAATGTTGGTCGCGTGCGCAAAACTAAATCGGCCATCGGTCTGCTGGTGCGCCGCAAGCCAATCCAACGCCAGATCGATTTGACCATCTCCGCCGGCGATCGGTGGCGGAGTTGTGTCTGTTGGCCGATCACATGGATCGAGTGTGTAGGGTTCTTCGGTGTTAGGATCGTAACACTCGAACTTGACGCCATCAGCGAGCACCCAGTCGTCATGGGGGGTGTTTCCAGCGCCGTTCGTCGAAACTACCACATTGCCGGTCTGGCCCGCGTCAAACGCAAACGTTCCTAATTCGTACACCCATGAAGTAGCGGCATCGCTTTCCTGGTCGACCGTAAAGACACTCTGTTGTCCACCTGCGTAATTGACCACCACTTTGGCCGAGGTCGAAAGTTGCGAGTCATTGAGCCACCAAACTGAGACCGTGTAATCGCCAGCTGCGGTAATATCTGGCGTAAATTTTGCGGTATCAACCCCGTCCGTGCGTTTAGCCTTTTTTGCCGCGTTTTGCCATTTAGCGCCGTTAAACGAGGCGTTTGTCCAAGTACCTGTGAAGGCCGCGTCGGCATCGTCAACGATGACAGATACCCCCGGTGTGCAATAAGAAGGCGAACCGTCCGTCGTGCCGTCCGTCGTGCCGTCGGTAGTACCGTCCGTCGTCCCGTCGGTGCGTTCCGTCGGTCGTCCCGTCGGTGCTTCCGTCGGTCGTTCCATCGGTGGTTCCGTCCGTCGTTCCATCTGTCGTGCCATCCCCGCCTCCCGACGTTGCGTTACATTCGGTGGACAGCTGACTCTGGTCAATGGTTGGCATCCAATACTTGAGCTGGTTGTCGCAGGTGTCCGGATCGATATCCGAGGCCGAAAAGCTCGCGACGTGCCCGTCGTAAAAGACGACGTTGACTTTGCCGAAATGACGAGTTGCGACTTGACTAAAAAACTCGTCGTTGTGTGGCAAGCCGGTCACCTCGGCAACGTTCTTGTCGTAGTCGAGCGCCACGACTTTACTTGCGTCGCGACTTGTCAAGCGATGCAGTCGGTCGTTGAAGCCATAACTGGCTTGTCCCGGATTGGTATTCTCAGGACAGTCCCACACTGATTCCGCGTCTTCCAGGTATTCGTTCAGAAACTGTTTCAGGCTGTTGTCGTCAGCGCGAACCCTGCCCTGGAGATTGGCCTGGACCTTTTTGAACGATTCACAGAGGTTTCTTAAATTCGATTGGCACTGCGCTGACCGGGCATTGCGACGCGCGGTCTGCAGCGACGGTAACAACAGGGCGATCAGAATCACAATAATTCCGATCACCACCAGGAGTTCGACGAGTGTAAACGCACGGCGTTTACGGTGGCTCACTGCAGGCAGTTCGACGAGCGTAAAGCCGTCGCGGTCCGTTGGTACTGGTCAGCTGCCGACCGATTATCGACCTGTGTTGTGTGAATGGCCGAAATCGTTTGATCTCAGTGGGGTCGGGAAATGGAAATACAAAATTCTATCGTCTCCCAGTCAATCGCTCAGAATCCAATGGGTAGGAACTTTGCAATTCCCGAATAAAGGTAGCAGACGGTCGAGCCGCGCTACAACCATTCGAGTGTCGGATCCTGGCTGCGATTATCTGAATCGCGGGAGACTCGGCCGCCTAAGAGCAACGCGCTGACCCGGCAAGCCTCCCATAGGCCCTGACGAGATAGATTAGATTCGATTCGGCCGGCATTGTCAACCGAATTGACCCGTTACGGTAATGGGAGATTCGACAACAGCCCGGCAGATATTCGGGTAACCTCGGCGGGCCGTCGGCGGCTGAGTCTTGAATCGCACCAATCGCTGTTGGTGGCGTGTTTATCCTGCTAATTCTGTCCCATATTTTTCGCAGCGCAGCATCGGTCCGCCCGATTATTCCTGCGGACGATCTTTGAGAAATCTGAGCAACTCCAGTTGCTCCATGGCAGGTACATCCGTGTCGTGTAGGTTGACCTTCTGAAGATTGGGCATGGCTCGCAAATGGTCGAGGCCATTGGAGGTGATGCGCGTGTTGGTCAACGTTACTTCAACGATATTCCTGCCCGAGACAAGATGGGCCAGGCCATCGTCGGTGATTTTTGTACGTGTCAAATCAACTCGCGTGAGGCTATCAGGAAGTGTTATCGAATTGAGTTCCGCGTCCGTTAGATTCGTGTCCGCCAGATTGAGTTCCATGTTCAACTGGCCGCCATATTGTGGCGATAGTCGAACGAGTTGTGCGGCAAGTTGTTGGCTGGCGACATCACCTTCGCTCAACATCCTGTTGATATCCGCGGATGACACCGGTTGCTCTGGTGGCAGTTCGACAGGAGGTACTGAGTCCTGCTTGGAGCATCCCGAGATGAACATGCGTGCCAATCGCCACCAAGGAAAAGATACGGCGATTCGCTGTGCGGTAGCCGCCAGCGTCAATTCGAGCCGTTCTTGCGGCTTCCGGAGCGACCAGAATCATATCGCACTACTCGATGTTAAATACGCCGATGTTAAGTACGCCGATGTAGAACTGGCAGGTAGGAAGACATCGCGCTAAAATCAAACGTTCCTAATTTGTGCACCCATTACCCGACGACGGACCGAATTGCCAGCCTTACTCTGGCTGCTTGCGACTCTCAAAAAACAGCCATAGTTCTCGCATCTGGTCGAGCGTGAATGGCGTGCCAACAAGCGAAACGGATGACAGGTTGGGGAACTTCTTGATATCCGCCATGCACGCTGCCGTCACTTTCGTTTTATCGAGTTTTAAATGCTCAAGATGCTCAAGGTCTTTCATGCCAGCCAGCCGTGCTACACCAGCATCGGTTATATCATTTCCCGTCAAATCAAGAGTGGTGACGCGTGCGGGCAACTGCATGCTCTCTAGATCTTCATCCGACAATTTACTGTGGGACTTGTCCACATAGATGTTTGCACTTCCGGCTTCCGGGTCGGTCGAGCGACCGCAGCCGGCAAGTGGAAGGACACACAGCAATGCGCTGGTGACCAGCGGGGCACAAGTACTTCTAGACAGATTGCCAGTGGCAGTTCGCAATTAACAGCTCAACTCTAGTTCCAGATGGGAAAACTCAAATCGAATGGGCGACTTGGACGTTAATCGTCGAACAAACGCAAACCGGAGAACCCGGGTTCGAGGCACAACAAGGCATAGACTGTACTGTAGAGACGACCAGCTTGACCATTGACGTCTCTAAGATCTTTGGCTGGGTCGCCTCCGGAGAGCGTGTCGAAATCCCAACTGCCATCAGCGTGGCCGCCACTCACCTGCTGCGCTGCTAAGTGAGGATGCAGGATGCTGATCCAATCGTCCCACGGTGCACCACCAACCTGATACATCAACATCGTGGCGTGTTTGTTGTAATAAACATCGCCATCCAGGGAAGGCACCGTTGCTGCGTCATTGGCCCACTGCTGGATCGCCAAATGTTCGGCCGACACGCTTCCATAATCGAAATCTGTGTTGTATCTATCGTGCATCGTCCGGCAGAGCAATCCATTTACTGTCATCCTTTTTACAGAAGAATTCCCGCTGACCCATGTTTCCAACCAATCATATTGGTACTCTGAATATATTTTCCGTCCCGTATATGTGTCTATTACGAAAGTTCGGCCGGTATCGGCGTTATTGAGATGATTACTGTTGTCCTTAAATTTGTCATCGTCGATATTCCTGCTCGCTTTGTATGCGGTGAGAATTCCTGCCGTCGCGAAAAATTGGAGTGAATTATCACCTCTGCCCGAGTTAGTCAAATTGTGATAGTCATAAGTCCACCCTCCGTCATTTAGGCCCTGGGCATTCTGAGTCCAGTCGACAGCTAGTTGGACGGCGTTTTCAAGATCCGTTATCGGAAGGCTACAACCGGATGCGCAGCCGCCACTTTGAGCTTCCGTGCTCAGCAACAACGCCTCGGCCAAAGCCCAGAAGGCAAGCATATGGCTGTACTGGTTATTTCCTGACCCGTCGTAATCAAACGCACCGTACCCTCCAGCGTAGTCGCCTGGAACGGCGGTATTCTGCCGCGAAATCAGATACTTCACTCCCTCACATACGTTCTCCTTATACGTACCGCTATACGGTGTGTGGCCCGCGCCCAAAAATGCAAGCAGAGCCATTCCGGTCGCGCCAACTGGATAGTCGCCAATAGCACCCGGGGTGCCACATCCCCCGGCAGCGCCGGGACAATCGGGGTGGGTGTCATGTGTAAATTTCCATTCGCCATTGCTCAATTCGCCATTGCCGTCGTCCACACCATCACGGAATTGATGCGCGGCGAGCCACGCTAAACCTCGATCTGTCTGACCCGTCGGGTCCGTTGGCGGATTGCACGGGTCCAGCGGTCCCGTAGTGTTTGGCGGATGCGGACCGCTCGAGCTACCGCTATCCGCACAAACTAACTTGACCGCATCCGCAGCGACCCAATCGTTAAAATTGCCGGCGGTCACGTCTGCACCCTGGGTCGATATGATCACATTGCCGATCTGGCCCGCTTCAAATTCAAACGTTCCAATAAAAACATTCCACAGAGAACCATCTTGTTTTTGGTTCACGGTTGTTGAGAATTGTCCGTTCTTGTGATTAACAACAACCTTGGCGGCGGGTGAGCCAGCGCTGACATTTTGCGGGTACCAAAAATACACACCGTAATTGCCAGGGTCCGTAATATCTGGCGTGAATTTCGCGGTACTCACTCCGCCGGTAGCTTTTGACCGCTTGGATCCTGGAACTGGGATGTCGTACGTCCCCGCCGGATTCCAAGCTTGCCAGGCATTACCGCTACCCTGCGCAAAAACCGCTGCGTCATTATCAATGACGATAATAACCCCCGGTTCGCACTGTGACGATGCGGGTCCACCCGAGGGCTGGTTGAGCGTGAGTGTGGCCGTACCCGCCGCGACCGTCAGTTCAGAACATGCGGTTGGACCTCCCCCGTCATCGTACTGCAAGTTACTGAGAACAACATCAAAGGTCTCGTCTGGATCGTCGACACCAGGATTGTCATCAACAGTATTGACGGTCACGGTCTTGGAGGTTTCACCCGGGCTGAATGTCACACTCGTGCTGACGTCGTCGTAGTCCACACTACCCCCGGTTGCCGTACCGTCCTGGGTATCGACGTTGACAGTCACGGTTCCAGTTGAGATCGGCTCGTCAAGATAGACTGTAAAAACTTGGCTGGCGCCTTCATCAATGAGCCGATTAACGGGCAAAATGTCGACGTTGATCGTTATCCCGGAAAGATCCGGGCATGAGGCACCGCCATCGGTCGTTCCGTCCGTCGTTCCATCGGTCGTCCCATCCGTGGTTCCGTCGGTCGTCCCGTCGCTTGCAGCGGCTTCGTTGTGACAGGACGCGGGCAGCTGGCGCTGGTCGATTGTCGGCATCCAGTATTTGATCTGGTTGTCACAATCGTCTGGATCGATGTCTGCCGCCGACAAGCTCTCGACATGTCCGTCGTAGAATGCCACATTCAACTTGCCAAAATGCCGAGGACGTACCGTATCGAACCAGGGGTCCTGAGGCGGCGTGCTGTACGGCAGGCCAGTAACCTTGGCGACATTTGTTGCGTAGTCAAGGATTAGAATCTTGCTGGCGTCGCGGCTTCCCAACCGGTGCATGCGATCGTTGAAGCCATAGCTTGGCTGTCCAAGATCGGTATTTTCCGGGCAATTCCAGACGTTCTCGGCATCTTCCAGGTATTCGTTCAGAAACTGCTCCAGGCTGCCGTCTCCGGCGCGGATCTTGCCAGGAAGGTTGGCTTGGATCTTCTTGAATGTCTCGGTGAGGTTCTTTAAATGCGACTGGCACTGGACGGATCGACCATTACGGCGGACCGACTGGAGTGACGGTAAAAGCAGGGCGATCAGGATCACAACGATTCCGATCACCACCAGCAATTCGACGAGTGTAAACGCACGGCGATTACGGTGGCTCACCGCAGGCAGTTCAATTACGGTAAAGCCGTCGCTACGATTAACCGAATCAACCCACGGTCGATTATTGTTGATCGGTTCGACCCGTGTGCACATGGATCGAATGGCGGGTTGGTCGTGAAGGTCAATGGGTGTTAAGTAGGGCGACATTACAGCACTCTCCGTCAGAATCAAACAGGCCCCCTGGATCCGAACACAACTGGCCTTGGCCGTCGAAGACATCCACTATACGAAATAAGCGTACAGTGATTAAGGACATTTCGCAGAAACCAACCTCCACTCCGGTGTATCGGGAGGTAGGTATTGCGCAGGTAGGAATGTTTGGAAATCAAGCGATACAAACTGACTTGAACAGCCCTCGGTAATTAAACCTGATAATCTTAATAGCGTCAACTTGTTTCTATCTGAGCGAAACCCCGCATGCCATTTAACGCTTTGCGCAAATAGGCCGACAAATACTCAGGTAGTGGTTTGTGAAAGATTGCCACCCGTGGATGCCGTGATAAACTTCGACAATCCGGCGGCGCTCGAAAAGCCGATTCGGGAAGTCCACCGATACTGGAAAGCCACCGATTCTGGAAAGCTGCTATGCCTGACTTGCCATTCGTAACCATCGTGTCTGGGTTGCCGCGTAGCGGTACGTCCATGCTGATGCAAATGTTGGCTGCCGGTGGGTTGCCGGTGATGACCGATGAATTACGCAGGCCAGATGAGGATAATTCGGCGGGGTATTACGAGCTAGAGGCGGTGAAGCGGACGAAGCAAGATTCCGGCTGGCTGGACGCCGCAGTCGGACGGGCGGTGAAAGTTATCTATTTACTGCTGCGGGATCTGCCGGCGACACGACAGTATCGCGTCCTGTTCATGCGTCGTCGTCTGTCCGAGGTGGTCGCTTCCCAGCAGGTGATGCTGGTCCGACGCGGCGAAAGGGGAGCGGGATTGCCGGCGGACGAACTGAGCGCGATTTTTCAGCGGCAGTTAAACGAGATTGAAGACTGGCTAGCCGGGCAGCCGAACTTTGACGTACTGTATGTCGATCATCGAGATGTTATTGAGGATCCCATGCAGCAGTCGAAACGAGTCGCTGAATTCCTGACGGACGAACTCGATATATTGGCAATGGCGAATGTTGTTGATTCGACGCGATATCGCCAACGCAGCGACGGTTCATGACGGCACGGATGTGCCTTTCTTGTCAGCTATTGGCCCACGTTTGTGCGACGAAAACCGGGGCTAACGCCCGGCGGCTGATGCGTATAACCCGAATTCTTAGCTGTCACAAAGCACCAGGCTATTCGCTACAATATTCGTAAGACCATAGCCGAACGGAGAGCCTGAAGGGTAGAACGGTACTTGTCCCGTTTTTCTCCATCCGGAAACCGAACAAGTTCCGTTCTACGACCGTCGGCTAGAGTGTTACCGGTGACGGCTTCCACGGGATACTGACTGAAATTCCGCCCGCATCATGACTTCCAGCCTTACTGACTACGTCAAGCGATCTCAGACCGTGTTTGGGAATTCAAACGATTGCCCCTCGAGGCCGTCGCAGCACTCGGCGCCACGGAAAACGACGGCCTCGGAGGGCCATCGTACGGGCCTTCTGGACAATTCTTGTAATTTTCAAACACGTTCACAACGTTCTTTCCGCCGTGAGAAACGTCGGGAAGACATTATTCTTCTGACGCTTGCAGCGGTGGGGGGGCTGATTTGGTGGTCAACCGAACCAGTCACGTGCCAGGTGCAGACTCACGCCTACATCGGGCCTGGCGCGGAAATCGCGCTCGTTGGATCCTTCATGGCCGTTCTGGTCGCCATGTTGTCGGCGATGGTGACGTTGATGACCTGGCCGATACGGTGGGTCTGGCGTTCGATTCGGGGCCGCCAGGCTTTGGCGAATGCGAAGGTACGGCGGGTCGTCATTCTGGGACTCGACGGCCTCGATCCGCTGCTGGTCGACCAGTACCTTGAAGAAGGATTGTTGCCGAACCTGGCCCGACTGAAAGAGCAGGGGACCTACGAACGGCTTGGCACGACCTGGCCACCGCTCTCACCGGTCGCCTGGTCCTCGTTCAGCACGGGAGCCAATCCGGGCAAGCACAATATCTTTGACTTTCTGACTCGCAGTACAGCGGACTATCGTCCCCGGATGTCGTCGGTCGCGATTCGTCCGCCGCGCCGTTCGTTTCCGCTTGGCAAATATCGAATTCCACTTTCTCAACCGCGCGTCACCGGTTTGCGTAAGAGTAAACCTTTCTGGAACGTGCTGGGAGAAGCTGGCGTATTTAGCGCCGTGCTGCGCGTTCCGATTACGTTTCCGCCCGACAAGTTTCACGGGGTTCAGCTTTCCGCCATGTGCGTGCCCGATTTGCGCGGGACGCAGGGCACGTTTGCTTACTTCACGGAACAGGGAGAGACCGGCCCCACGATGAATGGTGAAGTGGGGGATGGCGACGTGGGCGGCGAACGAATGTCGGTGCAGCGCAACGGCAAATCGGTGCGCGGGTTGCTGCCCGGCCCCGACAATCCGCTGCGAGAAGGCGCACGATCGCGTGGATGTGCCCTTCAAGGTCACTGCAGCCGCGGGCGGACAGGCGGTCCTGCACCTTGGCGCGAACCGTGTCCCGCTAACGCCTCACGAGTTCACCGACTGGATCACGATTTCCTTTCGCCTGGCACCGGGAATCAAGGTCCGAGGCATGTGTCGTTTCTATTTGAAACGGTACGAAGCGCCGTTCGAGATGTACTGTACGCCAATCGAGATCACGCCAGATCGCCCCGTGATGCCGATTTCTCACCCGCGGGTCTATTCGGTCTACCTGGCCAAGCAGCTTGGCAAATACGCCACCCTGGGATTGGCAGAAGATACCTGGTCGCTGTCCGAGCGAGTTATGTCGGAAGATGCGTTTTTGAAGATGGCCTACGACATCGACGAAGAACGACAGGAGATGTTCTTTGACTCGTTGCGTCGAGTGCGGCGGGGACTGGTTGCCTGTGTTTTTGATGCGCCGGATCGAATTCAGCATATGTTCTGGCGTTTTCAAGATGACGGCCACCCGGCGCGAGACGCGGATGAGAAAATCAACGAAGCACATCGCCATACGATCCGCGATATGTACCAGCGCATGGACGGTTTGGTCGGTCGTACGATGGACACGATTAACGAAAAAACGGCGCTGGTCGTGATGTCCGATCACGGCTTCAAGCCCTTCCGACGTGGCGTGGATCTGAACGCCTGGTTGTTAGCCAACGGCTATTTGAAACTGAAGAATGACGCGGCCTCGTCCAACCAGGTCTACCTTGTCGACGTCGACTGGACCCGCACCAAGGCGTTTTCCATCGGACTGGCCGGGATCTTTATCAACCAGCGGGGCCGCGAAGGGGAGGGCATCGTCGCAGCCGGCCAGGAGACGCAGGATTTAGTTCGTGAACTTTGCCAGGCGTTGTCCGGCCTGAAAGATCCGGAAGGGGGCGAAGTGGGCATCCAGGAAGCCGTGGCCCGCGAGAATGTCTATCGTGGCCCGTATGTAGACGCAGCCCCCGATATCATTATCGGTTACAACGTAGGATATCGTGTCGCTTGGGAATCTGCGGTTGGCAAATGCGGGCCGGCCGTATTTTCGGATAATAGGAAGGCGTGGAGCGGCGACCATTGCATCCATCCGAAGCTGGTTCCCGGCGTGATTTTTAGCAACCTGAAACTGAACGCTCAGCAAGCGAATATCATCGATCTGGCGCCAACGACACTGGAACTGCTGGGCGTGAAAACGCCCGCTTACATGGACGGAAAGTCGTTGTTGCCCGCGGAGACAGAGGGAAACGGACGAGTGGAATGATGGAACGGTCGAATGATGGGTGTTGATCGACGACTCCTATTCTCCGACATTCCGATACCCCAATATTCCATTTTTTCAGTGCCGCCTGACAGGGACGTGTTATGAAACCGATGGTGGACCTGCAATGCTGGTGTGATCGCTAAGTGTGCGTATAATAGTGGTAGTCGATGCGCGGGAGGGTTGATGATGACACAAATTATTTTAAGCGACGATCAGGTTCAGGTTGTCAAAGGCGCATCGAATGCTGTTGAGCTGCGCGACGGTCAAGGCAACCTCGTGGGATACGTGGCGCGACCGCCGAGCGACGAGGAAATTGCTGAGGCGAAACAACGACTCGAATCTGATGGCCCGTGGCACACGACGGAGCAAGTCCTGAAGCACTTGGACTCGCTGGAGCAGGGATGATCCGCTACACGGTTGTCTGGCACGATGAGGCCCAGAACCAACTTGCCGAAATCTGGATCAACGCGTCGGACCGAGAAGCGGTCACGCTCGCGGCCAACGCCACAGACAGGCATCTGGCGAACGATGCCGAATCGAAGGGCACCAAAATCGAAGGTGACCTGCGGCAACTCGTCGTCCCGCCGCTACGTTTGCTCTTTTCGGTCAGCGAACCTGACCGCCTAGCACGAATCCTCGACGTCGCCGTGTCGTGACATCGGACTTTTTATAGGCTTCCCCATGCATCGACGTGACTTTGTAAAACTGGTCGCCTGCGGCACGGGAGCGGCATTGTTACCGTCTTGCGGTCGTTCGCCGGATGGCGGTGGCGGCGGCAGACGTGTGTTCGTTGTGGCGTTTGACGGGATGGACCCGCGAATCGTGCGGTCCTTGATGGACGCGGGTAAGTTGCCCAATTATTCCCGCCTCGCCGCGATGGGCTCGTTTCGGCGGTGGGCCACCAGCACGCCGCCGCATACTCCCGTGGCGTTTTCGAGCATCATCAGCGGCGCGGATCCCGGCGTTCACCAGATATTCGACTTTATTCACCGCCATCCCGATCCGCCCAATTCGGCCGCACCGGTCAGTCCCTTCTTTTCGACCGCCGAGGCGATTCCGACGGAGCCAATTTCGCTGGGCGGTTGGCAGTTGCCCCGCAGGATTCCCTTGGGCAACTGGCAGTTGCCCCTGGTAGGGGACACCACCGAGATGCGGCGTCGCGGGCCGGCGTTCTGGGACTACCTGGTCGGGCGCGGTATCGACACGGAAATTTATTATTTGCCGTCCAACTATCCGACGGAAGCGCCCGAGGGCCCGGGGCGATTTCGGGCCATCAGCGGCATGGGCACGCCCGATCTATTGGGCGGCTACGGTGAATTTACTTTTTATGGGCCCGATCGCGAAGAAAACGTAGGCGGCGGGCGGTTTGTGCGGCTGTTCATGCGCGGCAAGAATAACATCCGCACCCAGCTGGAGGGTCCGGCGAATTTTCTGCGGAATACCGAAGGGCTTAAAGAGATGCCGATGCTTTCGGCGACGCTGGATATCGTGCGCGATCCGTCCAGCGACATCGCGAAGATCACGCTGTCGGGTTCGACCGTCATGCTGGCCCGAGGCGAGTGGAGCGAGTGGATCCCCGTTGAATTTTCTACGGGCATTCCCGGGGCGGCGATGCTGAGCGTGGCGGGTGCCCCGACTTCGGTAACGGGGATGGTGCGACTGTATATGAAGCAGGTCCATCCCGATTTTCAGCTGTATGTGAGTCCAATCAATATTGATCCCTTGGCGCCGGTGAACGAGATCAGCTCGCCCGCTGACTTCAGCCGCCAAATGGCCACGCGACACGGACGCTTCTGCACGGTTGGCATACCCGAGGACACCAAGTCTCTGACTCACGGTGCTTTGAATGAGGACGAATTCCTGGCTCAGTGCGATCTGGTCATGAAGGAACGTGTCGCCCAGTACCGTCAGGCGCTGGCGGATTTTCGAGCCGGCTGCTTGTTTTTCTATTTTGGTGCCACGGATCTTGTGCAGCACATGTTTTGGCGCGATCGGGACGAACGACATCCGGGACGCGATCCGAAGCAGGCTGAGCGCTATGCCGAGGTGATCGTGGACGCGTACATCGACACCGACAAACTCGTGGGCGACGCCCTGGAGGCGATGGGCCAGGATGACACGTTGATTGTCATGTCCGACCATGGCTTTACCAGCTTTCGGCGAGGCTTCAATTTGAACAGTTGGCTGCGCGACAACGATTATATCCAGTCGCAGAATTTCGGTTTCGGTCAGCGGAACGAGTCATTGTTCAGCATCGATTGGTCGGGGATCAAGGCCTATGGGCTGGGCATGAACGCGCTTTACGTGAACGCCGCGGGCCGTGAGAAATACGGCGTTGTGCAAGAACGGTCGAAACGCAGTCTGTTGGCGGAAATACAGCGACAAACTGATGGAAGTCCGCGACGAAGACGGTACGGCAGTCATCGATCGCATCGACCTGGTCGAGGACATTTACCCGGCTGCCGACCCGATGCTCGCGCCGGACTTGATCATTGGCTACAATGACGGATATCGTGCCAGTTGGGGGACGATATTGGGCGGCATGCCGGGTGAACTGCTGGAAGACAACCTGGATCGCTGGAGCGGCACGCATTTAATTTCCGCCGACCAGGTCCCCGGGATGCTGCTGACGAGCCGCCGAATTGACATTACTGACCCTACAATTTCCGACTTGGCGCCGACCATATTGGACGTGTTTGGAATTACCAAACCTCCGCAAATGTCAGGACGATCATTATTTACAGATTCAGCTTAGTTCGAGTTTTGCAGATATTTCGACTGTTAAACACGTCCTTAGAACCTATCCCAAAACCGCGCTGTGGCCGGTCTCCTGACCGAGCCACTGAGTTTGACCGCAGGTCTCCCGCGGGTTTTGGGTAGGCTCGTAATGGGACCACCAAAGCCCCCATCACGTCGAAGCCCCGCGCTCCATCAATGACAAACAGTGCCATGATTTTTTCCTCAAAGAAATCCATTAAAATCGATAAGCAGCTCTATGAGCGATTGGCCGAATCCGCCGAGCGATTGGGGTATTCGTCGATCGACGAGTTGGTCCGGCATGTACTCGAGCGCGAAGTGTCGGGCCTCGACCAGGACATCGATCAACAGCAGGCGGAGGAGCAGCTGCGCGGGCTCGGCTACATCGAGTGACGGCTGCCACCCAAACCCGGCGCATAAGTTTTGATGTCGCACCAGCACGGGTCTGTAGCTGGATTTGTAAAAATTCAGATTGGTCAGTCCTGTCAGAAAGGTCTGAATTCTTGCGAATCCAGCTACATTTGGAGCGCAGTTTTTTTCTGAACATGTCTTCCTGAATATGATCAACACTATCAACGCGGCGTTGACTTCTGTGAGCGACAGCCTTTTTTCATTGGTCAGCATTTGGCCGCCGATTGTAGTGCTGATCGTTATCTCGGTGCTGGTCGGCGTGGTTATGGCCATCGTCTTTCGTTTTACGTCACAACAGCAGCAGCTGCGGCGCGTGGCGGATTTAAGCCGGGCGCAGGTCCTGGCGATCAAGTTGTTCAAGGACGACTTGGGAAACATTTTTGTCAGCCTGGGGCGACTTTTCCGTTACACGGGTCTGCGGCTGTGGTATTCGCTTCCCCCGGCCTTGGTCATGTTTGTGCCGTTTGTTTTGCTGCTGATTCAGATGGCGAGATGGTACGAGCACTTGCCAATCGTGCCTGGCGAAAGTGCCGTTTTGGAAATGCAACTCTCGGATGGTGCCTGGCCGCGTGTTGCGGATCTAGAAGTTAGTTCCAGTGACGAAATCATCATTGAGACGTTGCCTGTCCGGGATGACGAGGAACATGTGGTCGATTGGAGAATCCGAGCGAAAGGGTCACAGCCGGCAACGATCCAGTGGCGACTCGGCGACGAGCGTGGTGAAAAACGAGTTACGGTGGCCCATGCCAAGCAGGCCTTTTGCGCCGTCGATTGGCGAGTTCCCGGTTCAGGTTGGTGGGATCGCGTGATGAATCCGGGCGAAGGAGGATTGGCCAGCGATTCGGCGGTCCAGGGTATCAACCTCTGCTATATAGACCAGCAACGCGAGACGCCCCTGTTCGGCCTGAATTTCCCCTGGTGGCTGACATTTCTAATCGTGTCAATGTTGGCGGCAATCGTGGTCCGCCCGCTGGTGCGGGTGCAGTTCTAATGCGACGGCGCGACGTTTTCGACGCACGACCTACGGTGGAGCCTGCCGAAAAGGAAGGTCTTGCTTGAAAAGTTCCAGGCGTTTGCGAATGGGTGCCGCTAACGTCGTGTCCTGGCCACAGATCATCAAGGCTTGTTCGGCCTACGCTGAAATGGCTTCGGCAGCGCCGTCCTTGAAGAAAAACGTCATGCCCGTTGCGGTGCGGGGGCGGTGCGTGACGCTTTTTTGATTGGCGGTCGCTTTTGCCTTCTCGAAGTCCTGCCTGGCCGCCGTCGGGTCTTCGGCACGACCGACCAGCTTCCAGTCATAGCTTGCTTTTCGCGGTTCGGTTTCTGCGTAAAGGCGGCGTAGGCCAGCAAGAACTCCGCCGCCGCCTGGCGGCCTTCGATAAGTTCAACCTGGTAGACGACTTCGCGCCAATTGTTGCCAGATCTGCGGGCGTTGGGTGGAATACGCGTCGTGGGTGCGATCGAGCGGACTGCTGATCTCTTCAATACCAGAATAAAGTGTCCCTCTTCTTTTTCGCCGAGCTGCTTCAGGATCCGTGCTAGTAATAGATCGTCTTGTCCCTCTCGCTGGACTGGGTCGGCACCTTTCCAGTTGCGCGTCCTCCTCGGCGAACGACCTCGAGGGAGACGCTGGATCCGAACATGACGGCCCCCAGCAAAAAGAGGATGACCGGCGCGTTGAGTATACACGGTTTTCGAATGGTTCGTTGCATGGGAACGTATTCGTAAGAGGTGTGTGGCAGGCGATAGATCATGCGGAGTGTTTATAGAATTTATAGAGTGCACAAGATTAACCATCATATGTCCGAAGTGTGTAGTGAGTAAACGCGATGTGTCCCGGATTCTCGCCAATGCTTCGGGTTACCGAACTCGGCAATAATGACACGCGCCTCGCCCGCCCCAACAACGTAAGAGGGAGACGCGCCCTGTAGCTCGCTGTGACGTAGGCAATACACGGTTTACTGAGTGGCCTTGCGATAAGGTTTCGCCGCTCTGAATAGCTCCAGTCGTATTCGGATTTGCTCCGCCGACTTGCTTTCATTGCCGTATGCGACTAACGCCTGTTCTGCCGTCGTGACGGCTTGCTCGAAGTTTCCTGTGGCGGCGTAGGCGACAGCCAGCGTGTCCAAAACGTCCGCGTTACCGCCGCCGCTCAACTCGTTTGCACGCCTGGCATGCTGAAGTGCCTGCTTGGGGCTGCGATACAAGGGGTTGTTGGAAGTGGCAAACAGCCAGGCGAGGTTGTTGTACGGCT